>JABFFZ010000017.1 GCA_013112725.1 Chloroflexota bacterium | reverse complement strand
ATTTCAAGCAGGCCATTGAAGACTGTTTGGCGGAGGTGTCAGGCAAGTTCAAGGAGCAGTTGTCCAGCTTGCTTACGCTTAATTTTCAGACTTTGGAAAATGTCAGTTTATGACCTTTTTCAGTATAGCAGCGGCCCACCCGAGTTGCCCGGATTGATAGCTGCATCTGTCTGAATAATGTCCGGCACCTGGAATGTGCCCTGGGGAAAGCTCCGGTTCAGCGCCGAAATGATCCCCGTCGTCATACTACTTTCCAGTCCAAAAGGACTGCCAATAGCCACTACAATTTGCCCTACCTTTAAGGCTGACGAGTCGGCAAATTCCACCGGTGATAATGCCAGCCCGGTGGGGTCAACGCGAATCACGGCTAGATCTGACGCGACGTCCGCGCCGATGACAGCAGCGGGCACGATACGGCCGTTAGTAAACCGCACCTGCAGCGTTTGTGCCCCGGCCACCACATGGTTGTTCGTTACAATATGCCCATCCGCGTCATACACAAACCCCGACCCCTGCCCGTTACCGACATTGATGTATACCACCGCCGGGTTGATGCGTTCATACAGGTCAATAAACGCCTGCTCCTGCGTCCACACATCCTCCGGCGCGATCACTTGCTCCAGTTCGATAACCGGTGTGGGCGAAGGTAGTGGGGTGGCGGCAATAATGATTTCTGCCGTATCTGGCTGGGAGAGAAGGGGGATGGACACGGCCATGTCTAATGCCTCAAATTGTCTGGCCTCCCTGCTCAGACCGGCACAGCCAGACAACAACAATAGCACAATCAATAAAACGACAAAGGGGACGGTTTTGAGGGACAAAATATTCATGTATTCTCCTGATATTGTGTGCGGCACACAGGATAACCGGCAGGCAGCGCCCAACCACAGGCGTCGGGCGCGCCACAGTCTGTTATCATGGTTGCCATCACGTAAAATGGGGGACAGATTGAACTACCCTGATGATTTTGAAGCCGTCTGGTAAAAAAATTGTAAAGCCAGCCTGAGACGAATGTAAATGAGTTGGTGATGGAGAGAATATGGATTGGACATATTGGCAGAGAGAGTTTGAAATATTTTTGCAAGGGCAAATGGCCCATGATGCCGCTCACGACATGGCCCATGTCCACCGCGTGGTTCACAACGCCTGCCGTTTTGCCCAGGCCGAAGGGGCCGCATTAGCCATCGTCATCCCCGCTGCCTGGTTGCATGATTGTGTTGTCGTGCCTAAAGACTCCCCACAACGGCCGTATGCCAGCCAGATGGCGGCGGACACGGCCGTCGCCTTCCTGCGCCAGCACGGCTACCCAGTGCCATATCTGGACGGCATCGCCCACGCCATTGCCGCCCACAGCTTTTCCGCCGGCATCACCCCCACCACCATCGAAGCCAAAGTTGTGCAAGATGCCGACCGCATAGATGCCCTGGGCGCCATCGGTATTGCCCGTTGTTTTGCCCTGGGGGGAATGATGTCCCGGTCGTTATACACCGAAACCGACCCGTTTTGTGACGGCCGTACACCTGATGACAAAGAATCAAGCCTGGATCACTTCTACACCAAGCTGCTCAGCCTGGCTGAAACAATGCAAACAGAAAGTGGGCGACGAGAGGGGTACGGCCGTAAACAATTCATCCTTCACTACCTTACCCAGCTCAGGCTGGAAATAATTCATGAACAAAAAAGTAGCAAAGCCCATTGTTTTCTACCATCCACCCTTCACAACATCTGCTTAGACTTAGATAAGTAGAACAATGCCTTTCATACCAGTAAAAAATAAGCCGCATCTGACCAAAAATCCGATTTTACCCCGAAAACTCCCCAAAACCCTTGACAGCCCCCAAATGGAACGTTATAATCCCTGACTGTCACTGCAATAGAGGATGTCGCCCAATTAATAGCACATCAATAAAACCAAATAACAGAGTAGTAAAGAAAGTCGACTCTTTCGAGTCGCTTTTTTGTCTCCGTTATAATTGCAGAACCAGAACCTTGACAACTGAAAAGTGGTAAGAACGAAAATAAACCTTAATCAATTGTTTGAACAGTAGTCCGTTTGAGTACGGATATAACTCTTTTTTATGGAGAGTTTGATCCTGGCTCAGGATGAACGCTAGCGGTGTGCCTAATGCATGCAAGTCGAACGGGATCCTTGGATTCGTCTGAGGTGAGAGTGGCGAACGGGTGAGTAACACGTAGGTGACCTGCCCTGGAGAGGGGGACAACCACTGGAAACGGTGGCTAATACCCCAGATGTTTATCGGGTTAGAGTTCGATAGACTAAAGTTCCGGCGCTCCAGGAGGGGCCTGCGGCCCATCAGCTAGTTGGTAGGGTAATGGCCTACCAAGGCGAAGACGGGTAGGGGGCGTGAGAGCGTGACCCCCCACACTGGTACTGAGACACGGACCAGATACCTGCGGGTAGCAGCAGCAAGGAATATTGCCCAATGGACGAAAGTCTGAGGCAGCAACACCGCGTGGAGGATGAAGGCCTTCGGGTCGTAAACTCCTTTTCTGGGTGAAGAGAAAGGACGGTAGCCCAGGAATAAGTCTCGGCTAACTACGTGCCAGCAGCCGCGGTAAAACGTAGGAGGCGAGCGTTATCCGGAATTACTGGGCGTAAAGCGCATGCAGGCGGTTTTTTAAGTCGGACGTAAAAGCTCCCGGCTCAACTGGGAGAGGCCGTTCGAAACTAAAAGACTTGAGGATGGTAGAGGCGAGTGGAATTCCCGGTGTAGTGGTGAAATGCGTAGATATCGGGAGGAACACCAGTGGCGAAGGCGGCTCGCTGGGCCATTCCTGACGCTCAGATGCGAAAGCTAGGGGAGAGAACGGGATTAGAAACCCCGGTATTCCTAGCCGTAAACGATGTCAACTAGGCGTAGATGGTTATAAACCCCGTCTGTGCTGCAGCTAACGCGTTAAGTTGACCGCCTGGGGACTACGGCCGCAAGGCTAAAACTCAAAGGAATTGACGGGGACCCGCACAAGCAGCGGAGCGTGTGGTTTAATTCGAGGCTACGCGAAGAACCTTACCAGGGTTTGACATACACGTGGTAGGAAGATGAAATTCGACCGACCCTTCGGGGAGCGTGTACAGGTGCTGCATGGCTGTCGTCAGCTCGTGCCGTGAGGTGTTAGGTTAAGTCCTGTAACGAGCGCAACCCACGTCGCTAGTTATATGTGTCTAGCGAGACTGCCGGTGATAAGCCGGAGGAAGGTGTGGATGACGTCAAGTCAGCATGGCCTTTATATCCTGGGCTACACACACGCTACAATGGCCGGTACAATGGGTAGCCAAGCCGTGAGGCGGAGCCAATCCTCTAAAGCCGGTCTCAGTTCGGATTGTAGGCTGCAACTCGCCTACATGAAGTCGGAGTTGCTAGTAACCGCGCGTCAGCCATAGTGCGGTGAATACGTTCCCGGGTCTTGTACACACCGCCCGTCACGTCATGGAAGTTGGCAACGCCTGAAGTCGGTGGGCTAACCTAACGGAGGCAGCCGCCTAAGGTGGGGTCGGTAACTGGGACGAAGTCGTAACAAGGTAGCTGTAGCGGAAGCTGCGGCTGGATCACCTCCTTTTAAGATTTTTGCTTTTGGCGAAAGCCAATTAGCTAAACAGCAAGATGTACGGGCAATCTGCCAGAACAGCTTTGCTGAAAGGTTTATGTTCTTACCACTTCTTAGTTGTCAAGGGGATGAATTTAAAAACTAGAGCAGGAAAGTTGAGGGCCTGTAGCTCAGCCGGTTAGAGCGTTCCTCTGATAAGGGAGAGGCCGTTGGTTCGAGTCCAACCAGGCCCACCTTATATGGAAGGATGAATGTAGAATTATGAATTATGAAAGCACCCCTTCATAATTCATCCTTCATAATTCGTAATTTCCACAGGGGGATGTAGCTCAGATGGGAGAGCGCCGCCTTTGCACGGCGGAGGCCAGGAGTTCGAATCTCCTCATCTCCACTGTTTGTGTATACCATCCGCTCATGTTGCAACTGCACTAACCGGAATCCCGCTTTTACAAAGTAGAGTTAAGAGACTGGCAAATGCCATTAATCTGTACTCCCAATTGATTGATGGTAATTGTTAGTAGCTTAGCTTGCCCACATGGGCAGCAAGTTGCTGAAAAGTTCTTTAACAGCTAAATAACGAAGAAACAAATTGTAGTACATATTTACATGTATGTGAGAGTGTCGAATTCTCCGTATCATGTGTGTAAGCTACTAAGGGCACATGGTGGATGCCTTGGCGTCAAACGCCGATGAAGGACGTGGTACACTGCGAAAAGCCCCGGGGAGTTGTGTGCAGACGCTATATCCGGGGATTTCCGAATGGGGAAACCCGCCAGGGGTCAATGCCCTGGCACTATTACTTGAATACATAGGGTAATAGAGGGAACGGAGTGAACTGAAACATCTAAGTAACTCCAGGAAAAGAAATTATTCCCTGAGTAGTGGCGAGCGAAAGGGGATTAGCCCAAACCGTTATCTGTATGGTAGCGGGGTTGTAGGACTTGCATCAAGGAGTAACAAATTTTTCTGATAGCAGAACTTTTCTGGAAAGTTAGGCCATAGCGGGTGACAGCCCCGTACGCGAAATTGGGAAAACTCCTGCAATGTTCCTGAGTACGACGGAGCACGCTAACTCTGTCGGAAGCTGGGAAGCCCACTTCCCAAGGCTAAATACGTTTGATGACCGATAGTGAACAAGTACCGTGAGGGAAAGGTGAAAAGACCCCCAGCAAGGGGAGTGAAAGAGAACCTGAAACCATGTGCCTACAACCGGTCGGAGCACTATGCCCTGCGAAGGGAATGTGTGACGGCGTGCCTTTTGGAGAATGAGCCAGCGAGTTAATCTCAGTGGCGAGGTTAAGTCAGAAACAGACGGAGCCGCAGCGAAAGCGAGTCTGAATAGGGCGTGACAATCCTTTGGATTGCGCAGTCGCTGGGATTAGACACGAAACCAGGTGAGCTACCCATGGGCAGGCTGAAGCGAGGCTAAACCCTCGTGGAGGGCCGAACTCACTAATGTTGCAAAATTAGGGGATGACCTGTGGGTAGGGGTGATATGCCAAACGAACTTGGAGATAGCTTGTTCTCTCCGAAATAGCTTTAGGGCTAGCGTTACGTGTTTAGTATGGGGGGTAGAGCACTGGATGAGCTAGGGGGCGCAAGCTTACCGACCTCAACCAAACTCCGAATACCCATACTTTAAAACGTGGCAGTCGGACTATGTGAGATGAGTTTCATAGTCGAAAGGGAAACAACCCAGACCGCCAGCTAAGGTCCTTAAATTGATGCTAAGTGGGAAACGATGTGAGAGTGTTCAGACAGCCAGGAGGTTGGCTTAGAAGCAGCCACCCTTTAAAGAGTGCGTAATAGCTCACTGGTCAAACGCTTTTGCGCGGAAAATGTAACGGGGCTAAAGCATCATACCGAAGCTGCGGATAGTGATGGGAAACCATTGCTATGGTAGGAGAGCGTTCTGTAGGAGATACAAGCAATATCGTGAGGAGTTGTGCGGCCTACAGAAGTGAGAATGCTGGCATGAGTAGCGAAAAACATGTGAGAAACATGTTCCCCGTAAACCTAAGGTTTCCGACGGAAGGTTAATCCTCGTCGGGTTAGTCGGGCCTTAGCCGAGGCCGAGAGGCGTAGGTGATGGACATCCGGTTAATATTCCGGAACCACTTGAAAGGAGCGAAGGGGGGACGTAGTGTGGTAGGTCAGCCCCTTATTGGATTGGGGTGCCAAGCGATTAGGGCAAAGAAGGATGCAGGTAAATCCGCATCCTGAGCCTGAGGCGCGATGGCGGTGCCTTTAGAGCCAGAAGTGATTGAGCCAGGCTGCCAAGAAAAACCTCTAAGTGTTGATATTCAAGTGCCCGTACCGCAAACCGACACTGGTAGGTGGGTAGAGTATACCAAGGGGATCGAGAGAACCCTCGTTAAGGAATTCGGCAAAATACCCCCGTAACTTCGGGAGAAGGGGGGCCTCTGCTGGTGATACAACTCGTTGAGCTGGCGGAGGCCGCAGAGAAATGGCTTCTTCAACTGTTTAACAAAAACACAGGTCTCTGCAAAGTCGAAAGACGATGTATAGGGGCTGACGCCTGCCCAGTGCTGGAAGGTTAAGGGGAGAGGTTAGCGTAAGCGAAGCTTTGAACCGAAGCCCCAGTGAACGGCGGCCGTAACTATAACGGTCCTAAGGTAGCGAAATTCCTTGTCGGGTAAGTTCCGACCCGCACGAATGGCGTAATGAGAGAAGCACTGTCTCAACGAGGGACTCGGCGAACATTGAAGTACGTGTAAAGATGCGCGTTACCCGCAGCTGGACAAAAAGACCCCGTGAAGCTTTACTACAGCTTGGCATTGAGTTAGGGCTTAACTTGTGTAGGATAGCTGGGAGGCTATGAAGCTGGGACGCTAGTCTCGGTGGAGCCGCCGTTGAAATACCAGCCTGGTTAAGTTTTGGCTCTAACCTGCAACCGTAATCCGGTGTGGGAACAGTGCCTGGTGGGTAGTTTGACTGGGGCGGTCGCCTCCGAAAGAGTAACGGAGGCGCCCAAAGGTTCCCTCAGGCTGAATGGAAACCAGCCGTAGAGTGTAAAGGCACAAGGGAGCTTGACTGCGAGACCAACAAGTCGAGCAGGGACGAAAGTCGGGCTTAGTGATCCCACGGTTCCGAGTGGAAGGGCCGTGGCTTACCGGATAAAAGCTACTCCGGGGATAACAGGCTAGTCTTGTCCAAGAGTTCATATCGACGACAAGGCTCGGCACCTCGATGTCGGCTCATCGCATCCTGGGGCTGGATAGGGTCCCAAGGGTTGGGCTGTTCGCCCATTAAAGCGGTACGTGAGCTGGGTTCAGACCGTCGTGAGACAGGTCGGTCTCTATCCGCTGTGGGCGTAAGGGATTTGAAGGGAGCTGCCCCTAGTACGAGAGGACCGGGGTGGACAGACCTCTAGTGTGCCAGTTGTCGTGCCAACGGCATTGCTGGGTAGCTATGTCTGGCAGGGATAACCGCTGAAAGCATCTAAGCGGGAAGCTCGCCCTGAGATTAGATCCCTCACTGAGTTAATCAGGTAAGACCGCTAGGAGACTACTAGCTTGATAGGCGGCACGTGTAAGTGCAGTAATGTATTCAGCGAAGCCGTACTAATGGTCGAGGGCTTACTTTAAGCATGATACGGAGAATTGGGCACTTTGACATAGTGTGATATGGGTAGCAATTGTTTCTAGTATTTGGCTGTGTAAAGATTAACAATATTGTTTTCTGAAAAAGGTCTCTTGGTGATTTGAGCGGCGAGGGTACACCCGGTCCCATCCCGAACCCGGCAGTTAAGTTCGCTAGCGCTGATGGTACTGGGGGGGCGACCCCCTGGGAGAGTAGGTCATTGCCAAGAGGCCTTTTTTATTTCCTCATCATAACCCCATCCCCATGACTGAATATCTCGCGCTGTTACAACGTAATCGTAATTTTCGCTTGCTCTGGTGGGGCAATGTTATCTCACTGTTGGGTGATTGGTTTAACCTGATTGCCTCGGCTTCTTTGATTGCCAGCCTGACGGATTCAGGGGTAGCTATTAGTTATCTCTTTTTGGTTCGGTTTGTGCCACTGTTTGTGGTCAGCCCTTTTGCCGGAGTGGTAGCTGACCGTTTTAGCCGCAAGCGGATTTTGATCGCCAGTGATTTGTTGCGAGCGGTGACGGTGTTGGGCTTTTTGTTGGTGCGTTCGCCGGAGCAAGTGTGGCTGTTGTATATACTCACAGCCGTGCAATTCACTCTCAGCGCCTTCTTTTCCCCGGCACGGTCGGCTTTGTTGGCGAATATAGTGGCGCGTGAAGATTTGGTGACGGCCAATGCGCTGGACAGCTTTACGTGGAGTACGATGCTGGCATTGGGCGCTTTTGCCGGGGGGGTGGTGGCGGCTTTGTTTGGCTTGCAAACGGCGTTTATAGCGGATGCAGTCACCTTTGTCTTGTCGGCGGTGGTGATTGCCGGGATAGTGACGCCGGGGCAGGCGCGCACGGCCGTAACCACACAAACGGGCTGGCTCGATTTTCTCGATGGCTTTCGTTTTCTGCGGCAGCATACGTTTTTGCTGGTGATTGCGTTGGTAAAGGCCGCAGGTTCGCTGGTGTGGGGTGGCATCAACGTGTTGGAAATCAAATACGCTAATGAGATTTTTGCATTGAGCGACCGGGCCCTTCCTTTTGTGAAGGATGGGGCGACGGCAACGTTGGGCATGATTTACGTGGTCAGTGGCCTGGGGACTGGATTGGGACCGTTGTTTATGCGCCGCCGCCTGGGGGACAGGCCGCCCCGCATATTGGCCGGCATCGCCATCGGTTTTGTGCTGACGGGTATGGGCATTATTAGTTTGGGATTGGCGCCGACGTTGTTGTTGTTTTTGGCAGCGACGTTAGTGCGAACGGTGGGGACGGGCACGATATGGGTTTTTTCGGCGGCGCTGTTACAGACGATGACGCCGGATGTGTTTCGGGGGCGGGTGTTTGCCTTTGAGTTTGCGGCGTTGACGTTAACGCAATCTATCTCGGTTCTGGCGGCGGGTTATGGCCTGGATAATCTGGGTTGGGCAGTGCAGCAGGTGACGCTGGCTTTTGGCGTTTTGGGGTTTGTCATGGCGCTGCTGTGGTTCGGCTTCATGTTTACTCATCGCACAGCCATTCGTGTTCAAGAGACGTGGTCGCAGGAAGTGCCTTAATAAAAGTTGTACCGGGCCTGAAAAAAGCAAGTGGGTGGTGATGACGGGGGGCTAACTACTTGATGGGGCCAAAATCCTTTCGATCAATACCCAATTCCGGATAATGGCCCGCACAGTACCGGGTGCCAGGTCTTTATTTCCCCAATCAGGTATGGCGGTTACCTCTCCCGTTTCTGGGTTATGCCATACACGATGGCTTCTCTTGCCTTGCCGAAGTCCACGACAACCAAGTTTTTGCAGCCGCTTTGCCAGTTCGCGGTAATGCATCAGGCTGATACCAACATTTCGATAGTTTGTGGCCGGTTTGTCAACGTAGGTCTTAACACAGGTGGTAAAGCCATGCCCAATGCTTCCCAGGCCATTCTTAGTGCATCCAGAGCTTCCTGAACATTGGTCTGAATCTCCTCCGGTGTTTGCCCTTCAGTTACTAAACCGGGCACATTGGGACTGGTGACGGTATAAACGCCGTTAGGATTGGGTTCCAGGTAGAGACGAGTAGAATAAATAGACACGGTATCAATCTCCAATAACATTTCACAACTTGTGGCCGAGATTACAACAAAAAGTGGTAAGCGTTCAGACTTGACAAGTTTATTACCAGAGGCGGTTGCCGCTATTCAGGCACAAAAACTTGTCAAGTCTCTAGAGGAACTGAACGGTTACAAAAAGTGGTGATTGATTGTTTATTCTAGCCGAATATCAAAGGGCATGAGGTACAACGGCCGTCCGCTCCACTGTCTCGCCCATTCCCCTGAGAGGACATGGCTGATCTCCTCGGCGGCTTCATACGGTTTGGGGACGATGTGCCGGTTGCTTTTGGGGTAGAGATTGACAACGGGGACTTCCACGCCATCGCCCGCGGGCAGGTTTGCCAATTCGGCCGCTTTTTGCGCGGCCGTCACAAAATCCCCATGACTGTCCACCAGCTTATAATTAAGCGCCTGCCGCCCGCTCCAGACGCGCCCTTCGCAGATGGAGTCTAGTTCGTCTATGGGCAGGTCACGGCCGTGTGCGACCACTTCCTTAAACTGCCAGTACATAGCCGAGATGCCGTCCCAAAAGATTTGCCGTTCCGTGTCCGTCATCGGTTCCGGGCTGGTGTAAAGGCCAGCGCGTTCGCCGCGCTGCACATGGGCGCGGTTGACGTGCAGCTTTTGGTAGAGGTTGCTGGTGCTGAGGCGCATCATAAAAACGCCGATGGAGCCGGTAATGGTGAGGGGTTGGCTCATAATGTGGTTGGCGGCGGCGCTGACGTAGTAGCCGCCGGACGCAGCCGTATTGCCCATGTAAACGAGAACGGGTTTTTTCTGGGCCAGACGCTGGATTTCCCGGCCGATCAGGTCGGAGGCCAGGGCGTCGCCGCCAGGGGAGTCCACGTGGAAGATAAGGGCGGCCATGTTGTCTATTTTTTGGGCCTGGCGCAGCAGGGCGAGTAAGGTCACTTCCCCGGCCGTTTCTTCGGCGACGAAGGGGATGGGGATATCAATGGGGGGGCGCTGGCTGCTGCCCATGGTGATGACGCCGCTGAGGGTAATGACGCCGATGAATTGGGGGGTGTGGCGGCGTGGTTTTTCTAGCAGCATATTGTACGCTTTAGCCAGTTCTAGCAGTTTGGCTTTGGGGCGTTGGGGCGGGGGGGCGTCTGTTTCTTCCTGTTTGGGTTCTTTTTCCAGCGTTTCATCCGCCGGCTCTGTTGCCGCCGGTTCTGTTGCCGCCGGTTCCACCAGCAAATAGGCCAGTTCGTCTTCATAGGCAATGGCGTCTACCAGCCCGGCGGCCAGGGCATCCGGGGCAAACAAGGGGGCGCGGTTGACCAATTGCTGAAACTCGGCCGGGGTCTGGCGACGGCCGTCCGCCATCGCCGCCGTCAACATCTCATACATCTCATCCAGCAGCCAGGTGAGTTGTTCTTGCTGCTCGGGGGTGATGTCGGCGCGGGTGAACATGTTGGGCGAGGATTTGTAGGGGGAAATTTGCACGGCGTCGAAGTGCAGCCCCACCTGCGCCAGCGCGTCTTTGAGGAAGATGACCTCGGAACGCAACCCCAGCACGTTGAATTGGGTACTGGGGGGGATGATGATCTTGTCGGCGGCAGAGGCGATGAAATAGTGGGCGGCGTCCAGAAATGGGGTGTAGACAACGGCCGTTTTCCCCTGTTCCCGCAGCCGTAAAATAGATTGGCGGATGTTTTGCAGCGAGGCCAGCCCGGTATTGAACCTGTGTAAGACAATCACTACCCCTTTCACATTATCCGCATCCGCCACGCGGCGCAGGTGATAATTGAACACCTCAATGCTGTAGGGCGGTGGCGGCAGGGGGAGCTGCCGTTCCACGAAGCTGCGCGGTGGGTCGGCCCGTTCGGGCATTTGGCCGCCCACACGCAGCACCACATAATCCACCTTGGCCCCGCTGACCTGCCGCCAGCCGTTGCGTATAGTAACACCAGCGTTGGTGAAGCCATCTTTGGTAACTTGCCACACCTGCTTCAATTCGCGGCCTAATTCGCTCAGAAAATCGGGTTGGTTGTTGGGTTCGCTCATCTGTTTGTTCCTTTGGGCATGAATTATAACCCGGCAAGATAACAAGGTGTTATCTTGCCGGGTTATAATGGGGCATATGAGTGAACAGGTACACGTGGGCAACCGGATTGGCCGGTATGAAGTGGAGGCGGAAGTGGAGGCGCGGCGGCATAGGGCTGGTGTATCGTTGTTATGATCTGGTCAATGGGCGGTAGGTAGCCCTCAAGTTGATGGCCGCGCATCTGTCCGATAATGACATGGCGTTGGCCTGTTTCCGGCGGGAGGCGGCGCTGGTTGCCAGTTTGAAACATGCGCATATTGTTACCTTTCACGAGGTTGCGGTAAAGACCATGTTACGGCCGTGTTGGTGCGTTTATAAAAATGTGATGCGTGACCTGTGATTTCATGCATCACGCACCACCAGCAATTCTCAATTTGCCCGGCGGCGGCAGATAAATCTGCACCTACAAAAGGCAAAGTCGGCCTGCGCCGACTGGCGCCCAGCCCACGCAGAGGCTGCCCTGAACCTGTTGAAGGGTGGGCTTTGCTCTCTGTAGGCGCGATTTTAATCGCTGGCTCTTGGTAAATTGAGAATTGCTGACGCACCACGCCAATTCTTGCATCTGCCAACGGCCGTCACTATAATCCCCCACATCATTTAAAAATTTAGCACAGGGAGCTGGGTATGCCCGGCTGAGAGGGTGGTCGTTAACCACCGACCTGCGAACCTGATCCGGGTAATGCCGGCGGAGGAATGGCAAAACAGCTTTGCTTTACCAATTGGCCACCCGGAGGGGTGGCTTTTTTGTTGCAACCTTATGTCTGTCTTAATTTTTGCCAACGGTGAAATCAATGAAGTGGAATGGATACGGCCGTATCTGGAAACTGCTACGGCCGTCATCGCCGCCGACGGCGGCACACGCCATCTGTTGCGGCTGAACCACCCGCCCGACATCGTGATAGGGGACATGGATTCGCTGCCGGACGAGGTGCGCCCCTGGCCGGCAGCAGTCCATACGCGCCTGCTGGTCTACCCCCCGGTCAAAGACGAAACCGACCTGGAACTGGCGCTGCTTTACGCCGCTGAAAACTATGCCGATCCGCTGCTCATCTTTGGCGCATTGGGTGGGCGGCTAGACCAGACCATTGCCAACATTCTGCTGCTGGCCCATCCGGGGCTGCACGGCCGTGCCGTCTACCTGGTGACGTTGTACGAACGTGCCTGGCTGGTGCGCGACCATACCGAGATTCACGGGCAGATGGGCGACCTGGTGTCCTTCATCCCCCTTGGCGGGGATGCGCATGTCGCCTCTACCACCGGCCTGCAATGGCCGCTGCAAGACGATGTGCTGGCGTTTGGTCTGGCGCGGGGGGTCAGCAATGTGCTGACGCCGGCCCCGAGCGCAGCCGGAGCGGCCGTGACTGCCACCATCACTCTCCATTCTGGCTTGCTTCTCTGCATCCATACAAAAAGTTCAAGTTCGTAGTAGGCGATTTATCGCCATCAAACGGCGATAAATCGCCTACTACAAACGGAAGGACAGGAGACAACTATGAAAAAACCAAACGTTTTACTGCTGCTGACCATCTTGCTGGCAGCCTGTTCTGGCTCAGAGCGTGCGACAGAGAGTACGGTCATTTCGACTGCGCTCAGTGCAGGCGTGACCGTCCTGCCTGCCCGCACCCTCACCCTGATGAGCCACAGCAGTTTTGCGGCCAGCGAGGCCATCATCCAGGCATTTGAGGCCGAGTACAACGTCACCATTGAACTATTACCCGCGGGTGATACCGGCGCGGCGCTCAACCAGGCCATTCTCACCAAAGCCGACCCCCTGGCCGACCTCTTTTTTGGCGTAGACAACACCTTCATGGGCCGCGCCCTGGCCGCCGACATCTTCGAACCATATCAATCGCCGTTGCTGGCTGAAATCCCGGATGAACTGGAATTAGACAATACCTACCACCTGCTGCCCGTAGATTATGGTGATGTTTGCCTAAATTACGACAAAGCCTGGTTTGCGGAACAAGGATTGGAACCGCCGCAAACGCTCACCGACCTGGCCGACCCGGATTACAAAGAGCTGCTGGTAGCCCAAAATCCGGCCACTTCCAGCCCCGGTCTGGCCTTTCTGCTGGCCACCATCGCCCAATTTGGCGAGACGGGCGATTACACCTATCTCGACTATTGGGCCGATTTACGCGCCAATGGGGTGCTAATCACCAACGGCTGGGATGACGCTTACTATGGCTACTTCACCCGCTCCGGAGGCGAACGGCCGTTGGTGGTCTCTTACGCCAGCAGCCCGCCGGCCGAATTCATCTATGCTGACCCGCCGGTAACGGAAGCGCCCACGGCCAGTGTCGTGGGCGCGGGGGCCTGTTTCCGCCAGATTGAATTTGTGGGCATCCTCCAGGGTACACAAAACCGCGACCTGGCCGAAGCCTTTGTGGATTATATGCTCAGCCAGCCCTTCCAGGAGGACATCCCCCTCAATATGTTTGTCTTTCCTGCCAACGTGAATGCGGCCCTGCCGCCCGCCTTCACCGCCTGGGCGCAAATTCCCGAACAGCCCGCCACCCTATCCCCCACGGACATTGACGCTAACCGCGACGCCTGGATTGAGGCGTGGACGGGGGTGGTTTTGCGGTAAGCAGTGAGCAGTGAGCGATAAACTGTAGAATTTTATGAGTAACTATTTGTGACTGTTTACTGCTCATTGCTCACTGATATACTTTGCCAACGCCGGTGGCGGAAAAGGTTCTTGCCTGAGGACTGAATACCCGGCTAAACAAAACCGCGGCAAAAACAGGCCATACCGCGATACGCGAACAATTGAGTTGTTATATGCCATATCTGGCATGAAGTAGCCTGGTTGCAGGTTGCAAGTGGCAGGTTGCAGGTGGAAATCACCGTGTCACCCTTTCACCTTGTCACCTTGTCAGGTTTAAGGAGAATCACGATGGAATACGACTTCACCAAACTGGGCCGGCCGATGAATGAACCCAGTAAGGAGCTAGACCGTTTTCCGGCGCCGGCCACTGTGACGCTGGTGCGTTTTACGTCGGATGAGCTGACCAGCTTTTGCCCGGTGACGGGCCAGCCAGACTTTAACACGGTGGAAATTGAGTACGCGCCCGATCAGTGGTGCGTGGAGAGTAAGAGCCTGAAACTGTACCTGTGGACGTTCCGCGATGAGCCGATTTTTGGCGAATCGCTGGCGGCGACCATTGCCCAGGATTTGTTTGACCAGCTACAGCCGCACTTTTGCCGGGTGACGCTGCATCAGAATATCCGGGGTGGATTGCAGATGACGGCCGTTGCGGAAGTCGGTGATCGGTAATCGGTGAGTCTCCTGAAAAAAGTCACCACAGAGACACAGAGGCACAGAGTTTCCAGAGAGAAATCTTCGCGCTCTTTGTGTCCTTCGCGGATTTTTCAGTAAGCTCATCGGTTGTCGGTTATGGAGTGGAGGATAAGATGGTAGATTCAGTCGTTATCGTCAGCGGCGGCATGGACAGCGTGACGCTGCTGCATTATTTAGTGAAACAGGAGCAGCGCCGTCCGGCGGTGATTACCTTCATTTATGGGCAGAAGCACCAGAAGGAAGTAGCGCTGGCTCAGGCGCAGGCAAAGCTGGCGGGGTGCGCGCCGCATCTGGTGTTGGACCTGGCGTTGTTGCGGCCGTTATTTGCTCATTCGGCCCTGGTAGATGTGGCTACGGCCGTGCCCCTGATGCAAGACGTTCAGGGCGACCCGCAGCCCGCCACCTATGTGCCCAATCGCAATATGATTTTTCTGGCGCTGGCGGCGGCCTACGCCGAGACGAATGGCGTGGGCGACATTTACTACGGGGCGCAGCGGCATGATATGTATGGGTATTGGGACACCACCCCTCAATTTCTGGCGGCACTGAATGCGGTGTATGGCCTGAATCGCCAGACGGCCGTTCACATTCACGCTCCCTTTGTGCAGCACAGCAAGGCCGACATTTTGCGCCTGGGGTTTGAACTGGGTGTGGATTATGCCCAGACCTGGTCTTGTTATGAAGGGCAGGAACTGGCCTGTGGCCGCTGCCCCACCTGCGCCGAACGGTTGCAGGCGTTTGCGGAAGTGGGGGTGGCGGATCCGATTGCTTACGTGAGCCGTGATGCGTGAGATCGTTTTGGTCACGCATCACGCATCACGCATCATTCAGTCCCGATAACTCAAGAACAACCCTATGTATACCATTAGCAAACAATTTCACTTTTCCGCCAGCCACCAGTTGGATGGTTTGCCGACGGAGCACCAGTGCGCCCGACTGCATGGGCACAATTATGAGGTCGAACTGATCTTGCAGTCAGAAACGCTGGATGAATATGGTTTTGTGGTGGATTATCTGGCGCTTAAGACGTTTAAGACGTACCTGGACGAGACGCTGGATCACCGCCATTTGAACGACGTGCTGCCATTCCCCACGACGGCCGAAAACCTGGCGCGTCATTTGTATGCGTGGGCGAAGGTGCAGTGGCCGCAGGTCACGGCCGTGCGCGTCAGCGAAACGCCGCGCACCTGGGCGGAGTACCGGCCATGAGCGACCTGCTGTATCCGGTGAATGACCTATACACCTGCGTCCAGGGCGAAGGGGTGCAGACGGGCGTGGCCATGGTGCTGCTGCGGCTGCATGGCTGCGCGGTGGGTTGTCCCTGGTGTGATACCAAAGAGACCTGGGAGTTTGAGGCGCAACATCAGGTGGAGACATTGGCGGCGGCGTTGGGGACTAATCCGTGCTACGTCTACCTGCCGGCGACGGCCGTTGCCGAACACATCCAGTCCCACCATCCGGGGCCAAAATGGGTGTTGGTGACAGGGGGTGAACCGGCGCAATATGCGCTACTGCCGTTGGTCAGCGCCATTCACAACATTGGCCTGAAAGCGGCTATCGAAACCAGCGGCACGGAAATAGGGCACGTGGATGCCGGGTTTGACTGGGTGTGTGTCTCGCCCAAATTGCATATGCCCGGCGGCAAGGCCATCCAACCGGCGGCGCTGGCCGTGGCCGACGAAATCAAACATGTGGTCGGCCGTCAGCAGGATATTGATGAATTGGATGAATTGTTGAGGCTTGACCTGAAACCGGACGTCCACATTTGCCTGCAACCCGTCAGTGCCAGCGCCAAAGCCACCGCCCTCTGCCTGGAAGTAGTGCAGCAGCGCGGCTGGCGGCTGAGCGTGCAGATGCACAAGTATATTGGGGTGAAGTAGGTGGGTGTTCAGGTGCGACGCACTTCAAAAGTGCGTCGCACCTGCAAGTGTCGAATGAACGATCAAGAAGTTTTAATTATCGGCTGCGGCGTGTCCGGGTTGTCGTGTGGCATCCGGTTGTTGCAGCGGGGGCTTCGGGTGCGGATTGTGGCGCGGGAACTGCCGCCGCAGACGACCTCGGATGTGGCCGCGGCTATCTGGTATCCGTATCGCGCTTACCCGGAAGAGCGGGTGTTGGCCTGGAGCGCGGCTTCCTTTCAGGAGTTTTTGCGGCTCACGGCCGTGCCCGCCGCCGGTATCTCCCTGACCACCCTGATGGAACCGTATCAATGGCCGGTAGCTGACCCCTGGTGGCACACGGCCGTACACCATTTCCGCCGCGCTGCTGCCGCCGAACTGCCGCCCGGTTATGTGGATGGCTATGTAGCCGAAGTGCCGCTCATAGAGACGCCCCTGTACATGAACTACTTGATGACTTGGTGTCAGGCGTTGGGTGGGCTGATTGAACAACAAGAGGTGGCTGACCTGACGGCCGTTGCCGGCCAATACCCGGTGATCATCAACTGTGCCGGGCTGGGGGCGCGGGAACTGTTGGGCGACGCCACCCTCTATCCCATTCGCGGGCAGATTATGCGGGTCACGGCCGTGCCCGGTTTGCACGCCTGGATTGACGAACACAGCGACCGGGGGCTGACCTACATCATTCCCCGGCGGGATGGCGTCATTTTGGGTGGCACGGTGCAAGTGGGGGATTGGCATATGGCGGTGGATAGGGAGACGGCCGTAACCATTCGCCAGAACTGCCTGCAATTAGAACCTCGCCTGGGTGACGCCACCATTTTGGAACATTGCGTCGGGCTGCGCCCCGGTCGTCCCGCCGTGCGCCTGGAAGCGCAGCCCCTTTCCCCCGCCTGCACCGTCATCCACAACTACGGGCATGGCGGCGCCGGTTTCACCCTCTCCTGGGGCTGTGCGGATGAGGTGATGGTGTTGGTTGAGGCGGTAAGCGGTAAACGGTAATCGGTGCGTCCGTTTGTTAAGTTGCCAATTGCCTTCTATACTACGAAGCCTCAGAGCAAACACCCGCTCCGGCATGGTCTTCGCCGGTTGCTGTGGCCGGCGTCCCCGCCGCGCCACACCTGTTTTGCCCAACGTGTAGGCTCAAATTATACGGTCGTGTCCCCCCACCCACACAAAAAAAGCCTCCCAGCATAGAAACACCGGGAGGCTTCGGCAGAGAAAGGTGCAAATCCGTGAGCCGTAAACGGCAATCCAATCACCCATTTACCGCCAGAGAGAGTTGTCAAATTTCACATGTTGTTTTCTTGCTTCGCTACTCGTGACAAAAATTTAACAACTCTAGAATTCGCCAGACTCCAGCACGAATTACGAATTACGGCTCACGGATTACACACCTACTTGATAAACAACATCTCCTGATATGTGGGCAGCGGCCATAAATCATCCGCTACCAACCCTTCTAACTTGTCTACATAACTGCGTACCACATTCATGGCGGGCAGGATGGCGTCGCGGATGTGTTCGGCTTCGGCCAGCACGTCGTCGGCTTCATGGGTGGCCGCCAGTTCCAATTCATCCACGCTCTGGTTCAGGCAGTCGGTCAGTTCGGTGAGGGTTTGCAACACGGCCGTATCCGCCTTCACCCCCGCCGCTTTCAAATTGGCCGCCGTCGTCGCCAGTTCATTCTGGTAACGCGCCGCCGCCGGGTAGATCATCGTCCGCGCTACCTCAGCGGTGATGGCCGCTTCCACCTTCACTTCTTTAATGTACTGCTCCAGCTTCACATCCAGCCGGCTCTTCGATTCGCGGGCGCTGAGGACGTTGTACTTTTCAAAGAGGGCAATCGCTTCCGGGGAGGCCAGTTCCGGCAGGGCGTCTACGGCCGTGCGCAAATTGGGCAAGCCGCGCGCCTCGGCCTCTTTGTGCCACGCTTCCGAATACCCATCGCCGTTAAAGATGACACGGCCGTGCGCCACCATAATTTCTTGCAGGACGGTTTGTACGGCCGTGCTGAAATCGCCGGTCGCTTTTTCTAATTTCGTGGCAATATAATCCAACGACTCGGCTACAATCGTATTCAACACCACCAACGGCCCGGCAATAGACTGGCTAGAACCCACCGCCCGGAACTCAAACTTATTGCCCGTAAAGGCAAACGGGCTGGTACGGTTGCGGTCGCCGGCATGTTTCGGCAGCGGCGGCAGCGTGTCTACCCCTACTGTCAGCACATCTTTTGATTTAGACGATTTCGCCCCGCCCGCTTTAATCTGCTCAAACACATCGGTCAACTGGTCGCCCAGGAAAATAGAGATGATGGCCGGCGGCGCTTCGTTCGCTCCCAACCGGTGGTCATTCCCGGCCGAAGCAATGGAAGCCCGCAGCAGTGAGGCATATTTGTCCACCGCCCGGATGATGGCCGCGCAAAAGACCAGGAAACGGGCATTTTCATGCGGCGTATCCCCCGGCTCCAGCAAGTTGCCCTGGCTGGCATTGCCAAAGGAGAAGTTTAGATGTTTGCCCGACCCATTCACCCCGGCAAATGGCTTTTCGTGCAAGATACAGGCCATGCCATATTTCTCCGCCACCCGCTTCAGCGTGGCCATGATCATTTGCTGGTGGTCGGCGGCCACGTTGGCGTTTTCATATACCGGGGCTATTTCATACTGCGCCGGGGCCACTTCATTGTGGCGGGTCTTGACAGGCACGCCTAATTTGTACAGCTCCCGCTCTGCTTCCAACATGCAGGCCAGCACCCGCTCCGTGATCGCGCCAAAGTAATGATCTTCCAATTCCTGGCCTTTGGGTGGTTTCGCGCCAAAAAGGGTGCGCCCGGCATTGAGCAAATCAGGCCGCGCCATATAAAAGTTGCGGTCAATCAGGAAGTATTCCTGCTCTGGCCCGGCCGTCGCCGTCACCAGTGCCCCATCGTCATGCCCAAACAGCTTCAGGATGCGCTGCACCTGTTCATTGAGCGCCTTCATGGAGCGCAGCAGCGGCGTTTTCTTGTCCAGCGCCTCGCCTGTCCAGGAGACAAAGGCGGTGGGGATGCACAAGATGGTGCCGTTGGGGTTTTCCAGGATGTAGGCCGGGCTGGTTACGTCCCAGGCGGTGTAACCACGCGCTTCAAAGGTGGCGCGAATGCCCCCGGTGGGGAAGCTGGAGCCATCCGGTTCACCCTGGATGAGCTGGTCGCCGCTGAATTCGGTCACGGCCGTGCCGCCGCCATTCGGTGACAAAAAGCTGTCGTGTTTCTCGGCCGTCAGCCCCGTTAGCGGGTAAAAAACATGGGCATAATGGGTCGCCCCCTTCTCAATCGCCCAATCCTTCATCGCCGCCGCTACCACATCGGCCGTAGACATTTCCAACGGCTTGCCTTCAGCAATTGTCTTCAGCAGTGACTTATATACCGCTTTAGGCAACCTCTGCTTCATTACCTCCAGACTAAACACATTCTGCGCAAACACCTCTTGTGAAGGCGTCTCCGCAAAATTCAAAGGTTCCGAAATCGGCTTGTAATTGATTACCGCCGAAATCGCCCTTAATCGCGCTGTATTTCCACTCATGGTAAAACTCTCCTTATAAATTGATTTGCACCTTCTAAAATAACAGTAATCGGTAATCGGTGATCAGTTATCAGTAACATCCCACCGATTACCGATTACTGATTACCGAAATCCCCCGCCGTTCCAAGTCCACCGCCACCCGCGTCCGTAAGTCGTCGGCATCGTGGCCCAGGTAGAGGCTGTACCGCCCCTCGTCGGGGCGCTCTTCCAACGCAAGCTGAATGTCACCAATGGCAAAAGCCGGGAGCGTCAACCCATTTACCACAATTGGTTCGCCTGCCCGCAGGCCAGCTTTCAACTGTTCCCAAACTTCCGGGAAGAGGCGATCCGGGCGTAAATCAAATGTGTCGCGCAGCCGCCGGTCTGTCTTCAAGGCCGCCGCCACCGTTTGCTGCAATTCCAGCACTTCCAGGCCGCTATTGATGGTTGCTTCGCGCCGCTCGTCGGCCGCGTAACAGTAAATATGGTTGCCATCGCTGGCCTCAAAAACAGGCGCCCAAAAGTCCACTTCACCGGGTACACGTTTTTTCAGGTAAAAAATGGGATGGCGCAACCCCAGCGTCTTCATGTTCAGGCCGCGCACATGCAATTTATCGCTTAACCCTTTTTCACCCAAAACGCCGGCCGCGTGCAGATAATCGGTGAGATATTCGCGCACCTTTGCCAGTTCCACGTGCCGGAACACGGGGCCGCCGGGTGTGGTGGCATACACCTCGCTGCCAATGGTGTAGACCGGGTAGATGCCGCCAGCGCGGCGGGCGATGAAGAGATAGGTGGGCAAACGCGCCAGGCTGATCAAGCGGGGCAAAAAGCGGCTGATTTTATCGGGCAGCGCCTCCGGCCGTTCGCTTTCCAGCACCCAACCGGCAATGTTGACGGCAAAGCTCTTTTTCATCCCCTGGTATTTCATTTCTACCGGCACATAAAAAGCTGAACCGGCGTCAATAGTCGCCGTCACAATATCCACACGCACATGAAAGGGCACGGTTTGTTCGTCTCCGTTGCTGTTGGGTTCGAGTGTAATTTTCATGGTCATTGGTTATTGGGACATGGGGATATTTGCTGTATCCCCATATCCCAATATCTTAATATATCCTGGTAACTCAATCCCCGGCTGCGGCCAACGCATCTGTGCCTACGGCCGTTGGCCCAAATTCCGGGTAGCTGGTGGTGAAATGTTCGGAGATGTCTAGCCCTTCGATCTCTTCTTTTTCGGAGACGCGCACGCCAATGGTCACTTTCATGGCGTAAAACAGCGCCCCCATGGTGGCAAAGGCCCACAGTGAAATCACCACTGTGCCCAACAACTGCACCCCGAACTGGGCAAAACCACCGCCATAAAAGAGACCGGCAATTGGCCCCATGCCGGTGAATTCACCTACCGCTGGCGCAGCCAGCAAACCAACAGCAATGGTACCCCACATACCGTTCAGACCATGCACAGCTACCGCGCCCACCGGGTCATCCACTTTCAGCACCCGCTCCACAAAGTCCAGGCCAAAGACCAATACCGCACCGGCTACTAGACCAACGATGATAGAACCCATCACTGTCACATTGGCGGTACCGGCAGTAATGCCCACCAGACCGGCCAGCGTGCCGTTCAGCGCCATTTCGGTGGACGGATGTCCCGCCTTAAACCAGTTGATGATCAGGGCAGACAACGCGCCAGCGGCGGCGGCGGTGGTGGTGGTGACGGCAATGTAACCCAGGCTGGCATTCATGCCAGACAGCGTGGAACCGGCATTAAACCCAAACCAACCCATCCACAGGACAAAGACACCCAGCGCCGCCAGCGTCAGGCTGTGGCCGGGAATGGCGTTGCTGCTGCCATCCTTGTTGTATTTGCCAATGCGCGGGCCAAGCACCCAGGCCGCCGCCAGCGCCGCAAAACCGCCGCAGGCATGAACCAGGGTTGAGCCGGCGAAGTCCACAAACCCCCGTTCGGCCAGCCAGCCGCCGCCCCACAGCCAATGGCCGGAGATGGGGTAAATGAGGGCGGTCATCACTGCGCTGTAGATAAGATAGCTTTTGAACTTTAGCCGTTCGGCCACCGCCCCGGAGACGATGGTGGCGGCCGCCCCGGCAAACATCAGCTGAAAGAGGTAGTTAGTCCAGTCATACCCGGCTTCTGCACCCAACGAGAGTTCCGACAGAAAAAAGTTGCTGGTGCCAATGAGACCGGCTTTGTCTGCGCCGTACATCAGGCCAAAACCCACGGCATAAAAGAGGATGGCGGCCATGCAAAAGTCCATCAAGTTCTTCATCAGCAGGTTGGCGGCATTCTTGGCGCGGGAAAAGCCGCTTTCTACCATGGCAAAACCGGCCTGCATCCAGAAAACCAACACGGCGCCTAAAAAGAGCCAGATGGTATCAATCTGAATGGCGATGGTACCGGCGGCCACTTCTTCTTCCTGGGCAAAGGCCCGGTCGCTAAAAAGGATGAACAAAGCGGCGAGTGCCAGGGCCATAGAACCTATTTTGATCAGTCTGATATTGCGTACCATCCTGTTTCTTCTCCTTTGTAAATATGTTTGTAGTAGGCGATTCATCGCCTGTTAACGGCACTGAAGTGCCTACTACAAACGGTTATGACGAACAAAACAAAAAGGACGCCTGGTGTAGAAATGGGGAGGAATTCATTTCCACAGCAGGCGTCCTGGCCTTCATGAATGATTTGATTGTGGTGTCACGGCCGTAACCGCCACACGCAGCTAAGTCTATCCTAAGGGGGGGACGGCCGTCAATTTTTCAAAACTGTTGAAATTGTGGTTTGTGATTTTGTACACAATACACAGTATTCGCCTTCACCCCCATCACTTATACTAATTAAACTGGAATAGAAGTGCGTATTGTCTCTGTTACCTGAAAGTCTGGGTGGCAGCTTGTTCGTTACCAAAAATTTAAGTCAGCACGCGGCTGGCGTTTGATGCGAGGAGAATGGGAAGAATGGAGAGAGAAGAGCAACAACCGGAAGAAGTTGACCAGCAAGGCGAGCAGCGTTTGACCGTCGGGTATCCGGCGGCGCAGGGGTTGTATGACCCGCAGTTTGAACGGGACGCCTGTGGCATGGGCTTTGTGGTGGATGTGTACGGCCGTGCCAGCCACGACATTGTGCAAAAAGCGCTCACCGTTGTAGACCACCTCACGCATCGCGGCGCGAAAGGGGCCGAAGCCACCACCGGCGACGGCGCGGGCATGATGGTGCAAATCCCCCACCAATTTTTGCAAAAGGTCTGTACCCAGGAGGGGTTTACCCTCCCCGAACCAGGGCAGTACGGCGTGGGCATGGTGTTTCTCTCACCCAATGACCGCCAACTCCGCCGCCAACAACGCCACTTTGCCCAAATTGTGGCCGAAGAAGGGCAGCAGCTTTTAGGGTGGCGGGCCGTGCCCACGAACAATTCAGGCTTAGGGGCCAGCGCATTGGCCGGGGAACCATTTATCCAACAACTTTTTATCCAAAAGAATAGTGAAAGCGGCACGGTCGGGAGACCGGCCGCAGCAGACGCAGACAGTAGCTCAGGCCGGTCTCTGACCGCGCCTGAAGAACAGCTTGCGTTTGAACGCAAGCTGTTTGTTATCCGCAAACGGGCCGAACGGGAGATTGAAGGCAAACCGTTTTATATTGCCTCCCTCTCCAGTCGCACCTTGGTTTACAAAGGGATGCTGCTAGGCGAGCAGTTAGGCGGCTACTTCCCCGATTTGCACGACCCCGATTTTCACTCCGCCATCGCCCTGGTTCACTCCCGCTTCAGCACCAATACCTTCCCCAGTTGGGAACGCGCCCACCCGTATCGCTACGTCATCCACAACGGCGAGATTAACACCGTGCAGGGGAATGTGAACTGGCTGCGGGCGCGGGAAAAGTTGTTTGCCACCGAAGCGTTCGGCGATGACCTGCCCAAAGTGCTGCCCCTGATTGACGCCAACGGCAGCGACACGGCTATGTTTGACAACTGCCTGGAATTTCTGGCGCTTACCGGTCGCAGCCTGCCCCATGCCGTGATGATGATGATCCCCGAACCCTGGGAAAAGAACGAGGAGATGTGTGACGCCAAAAAGGCATTCTATGAATTCCACAGCCACCTGATGGAACCGTGGGACGGCCCCGCGTCTATCGGCTTTAGCGACGGGTCGGTAGTGGGGGCGGTGTTGGACCGGAATGGGCTACGGCCGTCGCGCTACACCGTCACCAAAGACGGCCTGGTGATCATGGCCTCTGAAACCGGCGTCGTAGACATCCCCCCGGAAAACGTGGCCTACAAAGGCCGCCTGCAACCGGGCCGGATGCTGCTGGTAGACACGGCGCGGGGACGCCTGATTAGCGACGAAGAACTGAAACACACCCTGGCCGAAGAGCATCCCTACCGCGACTGGATCAATCGGCACACCGTTGATCTGGCCGACCTGCCTGCGCAGGAACAGAAGCCGGGCTTTTCCGAAAAGCCCGGCTTCTATAGCGATGCCACCCTCGTTCAACAGCAGCAGGCGTTTGGCTACACCTTTGAAGACCTGCGTGTGTTGATGACCCCCATGGCCCGCGACGGCCAGGAAGCGATTGGCTCGATGGGCGACGATACCCCATTGGCGATCCTCTCCGATAAACCGCAGCCGCTCTACAACTACTTCAAGCAATTATTTGCCCAGGTGACAAACCCGCCGCTGGACGCCATCCGCGAAGAGCTGGTTACCAGCACCCTCACCTGGCTGGGCGCGGAAGGCAATTTGCTGGATGCCCAGCCGTCTGACTGCCGCCGCATCCGTCTGCCCCATCCCATCCTCACCAACGAACAACTGGCACAGCTACAACACATTCAACTAGCCGGTTTCAAAGCGGCCACGCTCCCCATCCTGTATGACCCCAACAAAGGCGGCCCTGGGCTGGAAAAGGCGCTGGACGACCTCTTTTTCCACGCCGACGAAGCGATTACGGCGGGGGCGAATTTGCTCATCCTGTCTGACCGCAACGTCAGCCGCTACCGGGCAGGCATACCGGCGCTGCTGGCTACCGCCGGGCTGCATCACCACCTCATCCGTACCGGGCAACGCACCCGCGTCAGCCTGATCATCGAGTCAGGCGAACCCCGCGAAGTGCATCATTTTGCTGTGCTGTTTGGTTATGGCGCGGACGTCATCAACCCTTATCTGGCTTACGCTTCAATTGGCGACATCATCGAGAAGGGGCTGCTCACCGGTGTGACGGTAAAAGAGGGCGTGAAACATTACATCAAGGCGATCAGCAAGGGGGTGGTGAAAACGATGTCCAAGATGGGCATTTCCACCATCCAGAGCTATCGTGGCGCCCAAATTTTTGAAGCGTTAGGTTTACATAAATCTGTAGTTACCAAATACTTCACCGGCACTCCTTCCCGTATTCAGGGGGCGGATATGAACCTGATTGCCAAAGAGGTGGAGATGCGGCACAAGGCGGCGTTCCCGGAACGGCCGTCGAACGGACATGCGCTCCCTCCTGGCGGCCGCTACCAATGGCGCGAAGATGGCGAACACCATTTGTTCAACCCTTCAACCATCCATCGCCTGCAACACGCCGTGCGCAGCAACGATTATGATGCCTACAAAGCCTATGTCCGCGACGTGAACGACCATTCGCAGCAGTTGGCGACGCTGCGCGGCCTATTCAAATTGAAGTTAGCCGCCCAACCCATTCCCCTGGACGAAGTGGAATCGGTGGAATCCATCTGCCGCCGCTTCAAATCCGGGGCCATGTCCTATGGCTCCATCAGCCAGGAAGCGCACGAATCGTTAGCCCGCGCCATGAACGCCATCGGCGGCAAATCGAACACCGGCGAAGGCGGCGAAGACCCGGCCCGCTTCCAGGATGACCGCATCAGCAAAATCAAGCAGGTCGCCAGCGGCCGTTTTGGCGTCACCAGCGAATATCTGGTCAACGCCGAGGAGATTCAGATCAAGATGGCGCAAGGGGCCAAACCGGGCGAAGGTGGGCAGTTGCCCGGCCGCAAGGTGTATCCCTGGATCGCCAAAGTACGCCACTCCACACCGGGCGTGGGCCTCATCTCCCCGCCGCCGCACCACGACATTTACAGCATCGAAGACCTGGCGCAACTGATTTTTGACCTGAAAAACGCCAACCCCAACGCCCGCATCAACGTCAAGCTGGTGTCCGAAGTGGGCGTGGGCACGATTGCGGCGGGCGTTGCCAAAGGGCATGCCGATGTCATCCTCATCAGCGGGCATGATGGCGGCACGGGCGCATCGCCGCAGACCAGCATCAAACATGCCGGTCTGCCCTGGGAATTGGGCGTGGCTGAAGCGCATCAGACGTTGCTGATGAACGGGCTGCGTGACCGGGTGGTGGTGGAAACGGACGGCCAACTGAAAACGGGGCGGGATGTGATCATCGCCGCGCTGTTGGGGGCGGAGGAGTATGGTTTTGCCACTGCGCCGCTGGTGGCGCTGGGCTGCATTATGATGCGCGTTTGCCATCTGGATACCTGCCCGGTGGGGGTGGCCACGCAAAATCCCGAACTACGTAAAAAATTCGCCGGGAAGCCGGAGCATGTGATTAACTTTATGCGCTTCATCGCCCAGGATATGCGCGAGATGATGGCGCAGTTGGGCGTGCGTACCATTGATGAACTGGTGGGCCGCGCCGATTTGCTGGAAATCAGTGAGGCCGTTAACCATTGGAAACTGCGCGGCCTGAACCTGATGCCCATTCTCTACCGGCCCAATCCAGAGGGCGAGAAGGAGCATTTGCAGGCGGACGGCCGTAAACGCCCGCAACAACACGGCCTTGACGATACCCTGGACGCCACCGTCCTGCTCGATTTCTGCCAGCCGGCCATTGAAAACGGCGAGCGCGTTTCTGGCACGTTTGCCATCCGCAATGTGCATCGTGCGGTGGGCACGATGGTTGGCAGCGCGATTACCCGGCGACATGGGGCTAACGGGCTGCCCGCCGACAGCATTTCGCTCCGTTTTGTGGGGTCGGCGGGGCAAAGTTTTGGCGCCTTTGTGCCCAAAGGGATGACCCTGCAACTGGAAGGGGACGCCAATGATTACCTGGGCAAGGGGCTTTCCGGCGGCAAGATCATCGTCACACCGCCTGCCGCCGCCACCTTCCTGCCGGAAGAGAACATCATTGTGGGCAACGTGGCCTTTTATGGGGCGACGGATGGGCAGGCGTATATCAAGGGGATGGCGGGTGAACGGTTCTGTGTGCGTAATTCGGGGGTCACGGCCGTTGTCGAAGGCGTGGGCGACCATGGCTGCGAATATATGACCGGTGGGCGCGTGGTGGTGCTGGGCCAGACGGGGCGCAACTTTGCCGCCGGGATGTCTGGCGGGGTGGCGTATGTGTGGGATGGCGACGGCCGTTTTGACCAACGCTGCAACCCGGAAATGGTAGACCTGGAAGCGGTGACCAACGGCGACATCGAAACGCTGTACAACCTCATCCTCTGCCATGCCCAATACACCGACAGCAAACGCGCCTGGGACATCCTGGCCTGCTGGGAAGAGACACTGCCCATGTTTGTCAAGGTCATGCCCCGTGACTACAAAGCTGTCTTGGAAGCGGTCGCCGAAGTGCAAACCACCGGCGCCCTCGCCGGCGAAGAACTGGCCATGGCTGCTTTTCGGCAGAGTCAGCGTATAAAGGTAATTGTGTAATTAGGTAATTAGGTCATTGGGTAATTATGCAATTACTTAATTACCCAATGACCCAATTATTTCCCCAAACCATGGCGAAACCAACTGGATTTTTAGAATTTCCGCGAGAAGTGGGGGCGGATCGGGATGTGGTGGCGCGGCTGCGCGACTGGCAATCCATTCATTTGCACCTGCCGGATGAACGGCTGCAAACGCAGGCGGCGCGCTGCATGGATTGTGGCATCCCTTTCTGCCATAAGGGGCGCATCCTCAACCGCATGACCTCCGGCTGCCCCATCAACAACCTCATCCCCGAATGGAACGATCTGGTCTATCGCGGCCTGTGGCGCGAGGCGTATGACCGGCTGACCAAGACGAATAATTTCCCTGAATTTACCGGGCTGGTCTGCCCCGCTCCCTGCGAAGCGGCTTGCACTCTGGGCATTTCCGAACCGGCGGTGACCATTAAGAGCATTGAATACGCCATCATCGAAAAGGCGTATGAGGAAGGGTGGGTGACGCCCAACATGCCCCGCAAACGCACCGGCAAGAAGGTGGCCGTCATTGGCTCTGGCCCGGCGGGGCTGGCCTGCGCCGACCAGCTCAACCTGGTGGGGCATGAGGTGACGGTGTATGAGCGCGCCGACCGCATTGGTGGGCTGCTGATGTATGGCATCCCTAACATGAAGCTGGAAAAGAGCCTGGTGCAGCGGCGCATTGGTTTGATGGCCGCCGCTGGGGTGCGTTTTGTGCCCAATACGGAGATTGGCCGGGACATGCCCGCCGTACACTTGCGCCATGAGTTTGACGCCATTGTCCTCTGCACCGGGGCGACCAAACCGCGCGATTTGCCCGTTCCGGGGCGCGAATTACAGGGAATTCATTTTGCGATGGATTTTTTGGGGCCGAATACGAAGAGGTTATTGGAGATTGGAGATTGGAGATTGGAGATTGCCCAATCTCCAATCTCCAATCTCCAATCTCCCTTTATCTCTGCCGCAGGCAAAGACGTGATCGTCATTGGCGGTGGGGATACGGGGACGGACTGTGTGGCCACGGCGCTGCGGCATAACTGTGCCAGCCTGACGCAGTTTGAGATTATGGAACGGCCGCCCGACGAACGGTTGGCAGACAATCCCTGGCCGCAGTGGCCACGGGTGTTTAAGCAGGATTATGGGCAGGAAGAGGCGACGGCCGTGTACGGCCGTGACCCCCGCGAATTCAACATCCTCACCAAACGGTTCATCGGCGACGAGCATGGCCGCGTGCAGGCGGTGGAAACGGTTCACGTGCGCTGGGAAAGTAACGGCAATGGGCCGAAGCTGGTGGAGATACCGGGCACGGAACACATCTGGGCCGCACAGCTGGTGCTGCTGGCCATGGGCTTCTTGGGGCCAGAAGGTGGTCTGCTGACCCAACTCAGCGTGGATACAGACGAGCGCAGTAATGCAAAGGCCGCTTATGGCACGTTCCACACCAATGTGCCCGGCGTGTTTGCCGCCGGCGACGCCCGGCGCGGCCAAAGCCTGGTGGTCTGGGCCATTAACGAGGGGCGCGGCGCGGCGCGGGAAGTGGATCGCTGGTTGATGGGGGAGACGGATCTGCCGTAAGGTATCAACCTATCATTCACCATACATTTCACTGATGAGTTGACGTAAAAGGGTAATGTCAGTGGGGGAGAGCTTGCCTAATTTTTTGATTAAGCGCAACTTGGAGATGGTACGGATTTGGTCAACAGCGATTTCGGCTGGTTTGCCTTCACAGGTCGTTTGAATTCGGCTGCGCCATTCTGGATGTAATTGGGCGGTTAAGGGACAGGCAACGACAGTTTCCAGATATTTATTCATCCCGTCATCACTGACAATGACAACAGGCCAGGTTTTCCTGATTTCAGCGCCAATGGTGGGGTCGAGGTTGGCTAAATAGATGCTATATCTCTTGACGATCATAGATGCATTTCCTCAGCCGCATCCATATTTTGCCAATCTGTCCACTCATCTTGCTCCGCATTAGCCATGGCTTTATAGGTATCTTCCCAGCTAAGTTTTTCGCTTTTAGCTGCAACTATCAAAATCCCATTTTCCGTCTCTTCCAGTAGAACGGAGTTTCCCAACCCATATTTGGAGATAATCCTTTTCGGCAGGCGGATGCCCTGAGAATTACCAATTTTGATTAGTTTTGCTTCTAACATGGTTCACCTGTCAGTTGATTTCAGAAAGTATATACTGTAATTACAACATGGGCAAAGGTTACTGATCCAAAACAGCAATTTGAAATATGACAGAACCTTATGGCTTACGGTTAACGGCCGTCAACGACACCCCTGTCCACCACAATCCCACAATTGCCAGAAGGATAATCCAGAACATTTCAATGGCGTGTAGGAGGATGGCATAGGCGGTGAGGATGTTGCGGTCGAAGCCGACGGCCGTCAGCGGAATGATCACCGACCCGTGAAACAGGCCCGGTTGGGTAGCCGCCGAAGGTGGCGATAGGGCCAACGCGCCAATAGAAATCGGCAGCCGGTCCGCCGCCGGAATCCGGTCGCCCAGCGCCAGCAGCACCAAGTAAAAAAAGCCCCAGAAACAAAACCAACTCAAGAACGACCAGCCGATGGTTTGCGCCGTGTGGGACAGGGAGGAGACATATTGCAGATTGTCCAACAGGTCATTGAGCCAATGATCCGCTTTTTCGGGGGTGACGCGCGGCAGTCGGCGCAGCACGGCCGTGCCCCATCGTAGCGTCCTTTCCCGGCGGCGCACCAGCTAGAAGATGAGGCTAAACATGACCGCCAGAAACAGCACCCCACCGCCAATGGCGCCTGGCGTGGGTTTGATACCGCTGCCGAGGGTCACGGCCGTGGCCAGGGCCAGCAGCCGCATCATCTGTTCAAACAACCGCTCCACCACAAAACTGGAAGTCGCTTCCGTGTAAGAGACGGTCTCCTCTTGCCCTATCACCACAATGCGCGCCGGTTCGCCCACCCGCCCCGGCAGCAAGATATTACCCGCATGGCCGATGTTGCAGGCGTGAAAGGTATGCCAGAAACCGGGTTTGTTTTGCAGCAAAAAACGCCAACGGAAAGCAAAACAGGCCAGCCCGGCCAGCAAAAACAGCGACGAGGCCAGCATGTAAACCGGCCGGGCGCGGCGTAATTCCTGGTAAATGGCCGCTACATCCACAAACGCCACCGCCAGCGCCACCAACGCCACTACCACAATCCCCAGGCCAATCATTTGCCAGGAGGAGCGGTTTTTTGATTGCATAATGGTAGGGTGGGGGTTGAGATCAGGAGATTGCCAATCTCCTGATCTCCTCTTTTCTTTATGGATTCATCCGGTTCAAGGTGCGGGGGAAGGGGCTGGTCTGACGAATGTGTTCGATGCCACAAATCCAGGCCACCGTGCGCTCCAGCCCCAGGCCAAAACCGCTGTGGGGCACGCTGCCATATTTGCGCAAATCCACATACCAGCGGTAATGCTCCAACGGTAGTTCGTGCTGTTCAATGGCCGCTACCAGCAGTTCCGGGCTGCTCATGCGCTCGCTGCCGCCGATGATTTCGCCATACCCTTCCGGGGCCAGCAGGTCTACGCTCTTACACACTTCCGGCCGGCCGGGCCACGGTTCCATGTAAAACGCTTTCACCTGGGTGGGGTAACCATACACAAAGACGGGGCGGTCAAACTGCTTTGTTAACTCCGTCTCATGCGGTGAGCCAAAATCGTCGCCCCATTCAATTTGCAGTAGTTCCTTTAATTCCGGGTTGTCGGTGGCGGCGCGGATGGCATGGATGCGCTCAATGGCTTCGTCGTAGCTGATGCGCGGGAAGGGCGCTCTGATGTTCGCCAGGGCGGTGGTGTCCCGTTCCAGCAGTTCCAGTTCCGGGCCGCGTTTGGCCAGCGTGGTTTGCACAATATATTCGACGAAACGTTCTTCAAAGGCCATCAAATCATCCAGGTCACAAAAGGCGATCTCCGGCTCCACCATCCAGAATTCGGCCAGGTGGCGGCGGGTTTTGGACTTTTCGGCGCGGAAGGTGGGGCCAAAACAGTAGACGCGGCCAAATGCGCCGATGTTGGCCTCGTTGTAAAGCTGCCCTGTTTGCGCCAGATAGGCCTGTTCCTCGAAGTAGTCCACTTCAAACAAGGTGCTGGTGCCTTCGGCGGCGGAGGGGGTGATGATGGGCGTGTCTATGTTCAGGAAGCCTTCGTTATCCAGAAAGTCAATGATGGCCCGCTTGATGGTGGTGCGGATGCGCATGATGGCCCACTGCTGGCTGGAACGCAGCCACAGATGGCGGTTGTCCATCAGGAATTCGACGCCATGCTCTTTGGGGGTGATGGGGTAGTCGTGAGTTTCCTGTAAGACGGTGACTTGCTCGATGCCGATCTCGTACCCTTTGGGCACGCCAGGGGCGCGTTCGTTTTCACGCACCAGGCCGGTGACAATGAGGGAGCTTTCTTGTCCCAGTTGTTTGAGGGTCTCAAAGAGGTCGTCGCCGACTTCGGGGCGGAAGGCGACGCCCTGGGTCATGCCGCTACCGTCGCGCAGCCGCAGGAAGATGAGCTTGCCTTTGTGGGTGCTGTTATAGAGCCAGCCTTGAATGGTAACTTGCTGCCCAACGTATTGGGCGATGTTTTCAATGCGAATGATCGCCATAAAGTTACTCCTCTGAGAATTATGAATTATGAAGGATGAAGTATGAATACTCGGTTGCTCATCTCTTTCACAAATTTGGCGGATTTTACCACAGGGGCGGGGGATAGGGCACGGCCGTATTGCCCGAGATGGGGTGAGTAGGTGAGGGGGCGAGTAGGTAAGAGGATGACGGCCGTGCCCCCAATAGCGCAATGACTGATGAAAAAAGGGCCGGTGACCGGCGAACACATGTGGCCCGGTGGTGACAGCATCCCTACGGGCTGAGAGGCGGCCACACCCATTGGGGAAGACCGCACCCCAGCAGAGAGTTGACGGTCACACTCTGGCTGCCGTTGAAGCTGCCGCTGTTTTGCCACATGGCGGGAATCGTACCATTGCTGTATTGGATGAACAAACGGCCGTCGCCCGCGCTGTTTAACTGTCCACTCACCTGGGCAGTCAGTTGGTGGTACTGGTTGCTTCTGGCGGCGATGGGATCGCTGAGGCTGGTGAGCCTGATAGTGTCAAACGCCAGCCAGCCCTCATCCAGCACGGCCGTCAGCCCGACGCGCATCTGGGTGGCCGTGGCGTGGACGGCCGTGCCGCTGTGTGCCTGCGGCGCGGTCGGCTGGTTGTAATCCGTCGTCTGCCAGATGGGGACTACCGCCAGCAGATTGCCCTGGTGGTCATAGAAATGGGCAGCTAACTGCCCGCTCACTTCCCCCGTTGGCCCGTCCAGCACACCCCGGATGTTGGCCGCGATGTCCAGCGATTGGCCGGGCACAATGGCGACGCTCAGGGCGCTGAGGGTGACGTCAGCGAAGGGCAGATGGCCTTTGTCCAGCACCAAGGCCGTGCCCACTTGGAAGATAGTGACGCCCGACCCGAATGTGCCCCGGTGGAGACAGCATTCTTATGGACTGAGAGACGGCCACAGCCATCGGAAGACTGCGCCAGAGCAGACATATTTTTTTATCTGTAAATGTCCAATGAGGTTATCATTCGTTCAAAAGTTGCTGCAATGTCCTCGTTGTAGTCATCGGTATGAAAGCTAAAAGCAAATGCCTCATCACCAACCACAAGCAAAACAACTTGCCTGCGGGGGTTTTTCCCTTCAAATCGGTTAAAGGTTTGCACCAGGGCGGGGTAATCATATGCCCCCACTTTGGTTCTCAGAAACCTATCCCGCTTCTGTTCTAGCTCATCTCTGTTCACGCCAAAGGCGATATCGCTCACATACCATTCTTCCACATCATCTAGAGACCAGTTAGCCTCGACACGGCGCCACCATACCTGTAAGTAAGTTGAGGGCGTAAAAATGTAATTTGGTTTATAAAAAGATACTCGCAACTCCCTTAAATTCTTCGTACCGCCTTTTCTAAGATTTGAAACCTCCCAGTTTGTAGGATAATCAAGACGAAAACCATCAGGAAAGGTGCTTGCCTGAGAGTATTCCTGGCTATCGTATTGAGACCACCCCCCTTGATAGTGGATCATCGAAATATACCGCTTGCCTATTTCGATTAGAAACAGGCCAACGATAAAAACTACAATAATAAGGCTTATTTTGTTAACCTTGAAATCTTTCATCTTCTTATGGCCCCCCGTTCCAGTTGTAGTTTTCAGGGTCAAAACCTGCATACTGCGCCAACAATTGAATGAGTTCTGCAAACTGTGCTGACAGCCACCATTGCCCATCATTTTCAAACAAATACCAGCCAGCATGAGGCTCAAATCCAACTCCAGGTGTAAAAGTAAACAGGGGGATATATTCAACTGGGCCGCCAGCCATAGCTCCTCCAAGCCCTACAGAAAGTCCAAGACCATTAGAGTATGCACTATTTGGGTCATTCTTCCAGTAAGTGAAGAAGTTAGCATCATCTTGTTGTGGGGTATAAGCAATCCCACCTGCCAACCCCACCCCCTTTACAACTAACCCATTTACTTGAACAAACAGTCCGGCGTAGTTAAGGTTGTCATCACCAATATTGTAGACATTGTTAACCAGGACTCGTCCCGATACACTATTGCCGAGCGTTACCGAACCGCCAACTACAGCGAACAGGGTAGCAGCGCCTGTATGGTGGTTGACCAAGAGTTCAAGCCCCCCGGTGGCATCAATGGCTGGTGTTTGCAGAGGATCAACAGAAACATACAGCGACCAACCATCTGGTTCTGGTCGATCATTAAAGTAATACATTTCTTGTCGCGCATGACTGGCTTCAATCTCCCAATGTTCTGTATAGGAGCAAATCCCGCCGGTACCATATGGGTACTCATTCATTCGCACTTCGCCAGAATATTGAACGATGCAATGGCCTGACGGGTCTGTATAGCGAAGCGCATTGTTTAGGGCGTATGAGTATCGGTTGTATTGCTGTGGATTTGTTGGATCCGGCACCAGGTTGTCCGCTGATATGAAGCGGTTAATATAAGGGCTGTAATAGCGGGCGTTCATGTAGATGAGGCCCAGGCTGTCGTTGTGTTTGTGGCCGGTATAGCCCCGGTCGGTGATGGGGTTGCCGCCGCTGCCGCCCCGGTAGCCGCCAAAAGGCAGGTACTTTGTCTGGGTGACGCTGCCGTCCGGATACCGTATGGCGCTGGTGCTGCCCAGGTGGTCGCTGAAGAAGTAGTGTAGCTGGTTGCTGAAGGTCGTCACCCGCACGTCGTCAAACTGGACGCTGCTGTTTTGCGTCTTGAAAGCGATGTGGTTGCCGCCGGTCAGGGGGGTGCTGTCCTGGCGGCTGAGAGCATATACCCCATCCCGCCACAAGTCCAGCCGCCCCGTAGCCGGGTCATACATCACGTCGTACAGATGCGTGCCCCCGTTGGCGGCGGGGAAGTCGGTGCTGCCATTGCAATTGTTGCCGGTGGGTGTGTTTTCGCACAGTTGTAACTGCGTCTCTGTCTGCCACACGCTGTAGGCATAGCCGTGATACTGGCTGTTACCGGCGTCGCTGGCAAAGAAGTACAGCCCGGCTTTGCGGTTGGCGCTCTGGAAGGTGATGCGCCAGCGGTAGCGGCTCATGCCGTTCTGCGTCAGGGCGTGGTGACTGTTGCTGGCGCTGCTGCTGGTGTCCGTCTGCTGGTAGGCGTAACCGAGACCGGTGTTTTGTATGCTCCATGTGCCGGCGGCCGCCGTCCAGCCATCGGCGTCCCCATCGCTAAACGTATCCACCAGTTGTGGCGTGCTGCTTTCTTCCTTTAGCCGCTGGCCGATGTTCTGCCCGGCTACGCTGTACAGGCTGCGGTAGGCGGTGGTTGCCGGCGTGAGCTGCTGCCCTAACACCACGTTGCTGAACGCCAGATAACCCGCATCCAGGTTCATCATCAGTTTCAGACGCACGGTGTTGATGCCGGGTTCGGCTGTGAAGGCATAGGCTGCCTGCGCCGTGCCGTTGAAGTTGGCTGGGTTTTGCCAGAAGGTATGGGGTGTGCTGCCATACAATAATACCATCTGCCCGCCCTGTCCCTGTCCAGCCTGCACACTGCCGCTGACCTGGGCGGCTATCTCGTACTCCTGACCGGCCGTCACGGCAATCGGGTCGCTGTAAGCCGCCAGGGTGACATTGGTGAAGGTCAGGTGGCCTTTGTCCAGCACCACCTCTGTCCCCACCTGAAAACTGCTGATGCCACTGGGCGTCGTAAAATTGCCGCTTATATTCTGGCTGCCATTGAAGACGGCCGTGTTCCGCCACTCATAGCCAATCGTACCATTGCTGTATTTGACGAACAAACGGCCGCCGTTGGCGCTGTTTAGCTGCCCACTTACCTGGGCAGTCAGGTCATGCAACTGGCCGGGCCGGGCGGTGATGGTCGCACTTACGGCCGTCAGGGTCACGTCGCTAAAAGTGAGATGCCCTTTGTCCAGCACCACTTTCGCGCCCACCTGGAAACTGCTAACGCCAGTGGGGGTGGTGAAGCTGACGCTCAGGCTGCCGCGGCCACCGGAAGGCCGTACCTTAGCGCGGAAAGCTTATTCTGGAATAGAGGATTGGAAAATTATTCCTAAACCTGCTAAGACTATGCCCGTAACCACTGCAAAAACTCCTAATTGAGGAAACGAAAACCCATATGCGGCATAAAGGAACAATATTCCAAAACCAATAATAGTCAAAACGATACTGATCTGATTAAGTAAAATGTCTTTCCAGAGTGACTCAGACCATCCTATTCTTGAAAAAATGACAATTGAGGTGCCTCCAAAATAAAGCAATGCCTGCCCGACTGCAGCTATTGTATAATGGTGGCTGGCAAGCCCAATTATCAGCATTATGAAGCCTCCAAGAAAAGACCATTCCCCGATATGCGCCATTATTCGTCTTAGTCGTATTCTTTGTTGATATTTTCTTTTTATCATATTATGGCCCTTGACTCCCGACTTTCTGCAATTTATTTCCACCCCAAATAATGGTATCGCCAATACCTCTAATAACGGGACCAGCGAAAAATTCTATCTGCTCATCCAGTCGAACAGAAAGCTCTTCTCCAATTACCGCATGATGGAAATTAGACCTGGCATCAAGGAATGCTGGTAAAAAGGATTGTCCTTCTATCATGTTGTTGGCAGTACCTTGGGCAATCGGTGCAACATAGGCAAGAGATGTAACTCCAACCACTGTCAGCACAACCGGGCTTGCAGCCGATACCACGGGAGTCCCTAATATTGTGGTTCCCTGCAATGTGCCTGTAAGTGTAGTTGCACCTGTCGCCATACCTCCTGCCCCCAGATAAGTAGTTGTTGCTGTTGATAATCCGTTTACGCCAGTTTGCTTCCATGCTTGATTACTTGTAAGTTCACCGTTTTGCGTTCTTTGAACTATTTCGGCCTGGCTAAACATTCCAGTAGCAATAGCTAAGCCAGCACTAACTTTATTTGCAGTTAGTGCGGCAGGCTTGGGAACTGTCTCCAGCATATGAGAAAATGAGTTATGGATTTGAATAGTTCCGGCCCCAACTGAAGTAATAGGCCATAACAGCATTTGATTCGTCCAGGTATTAACTTGTATAAGACGATCAAGAGCATTCTTTTTAACTTTGATTGGCTTTGGGGGTGATGGTGGGCAATCACCAGCAACCGGTGAACAATCCACGTTGTGCCCTGACGGATCAATATATTTTAGGGCATTGTTCAGGGCGTATGAGTACCGGTTGTATTGTTGTGGATTTGTTGGGTTCGGCACAATCGTATCGGCTGATATGAAGCGGTTAATATAAGGCAAATACCAGCGGGCCTGCATGTAGACAAGGCCAATGTCATCTGGGGCGTTGCCCAGGTTGTTGTGCAGGTGGCCGGTGAAGCCCCGGTCGGTGAGGTTGGCGGTGGGTTCGGTACGCCAGTTGCCAAAGGGGTAGTAGCGGGATGTGCTGCCGGAAATGACCGCGCCGCCGGTGGTGGTGGCCAGGCTGGTGCTGCCCAGGTGGTCGGTGTGCAGGTAGTAGAGGGTGTTGCTGCCACTGACCACCTGTACGCGCAGGGCCACCGCCTGCCCGGCGATGCTGTAGGTGATGCGCCGGGTGGTGGTGCTGCCGTTGACTTCCTCTTCATAGCCGGGGAAGGGGAAGTAGCTGGTTTTGCCGCCTGGTCTTACCGTCTTCACCCGGATTCCGGCCGTATCGCAGGCAAAAGTGCCGTTGGTGCTCACGCTGACCAGTTCGTTTTCCACGTTGAAGGTGTGGGTGTTGTCATCGGCCGTATCGCGGAAAATCATAAAACCACCACACCGAAAAAACCACTAAAAGCCGTGCCAAAACGGGCGGAAAACGGGGTTTAGGGATCTATCCATAAATCCGCAGGCGTATCAATGCAAGGCTGCTTATTCGGATCGGTGAACTTTTCATAAAGCGCCTGTGGCGTCAGGTCCGTCTTTTCCTCCAATGGAAAATACCGTTCGCCAGGGATGTTGGCTATTACATCTATCGTTTTATATTGTCCAGGCTCCCAGAGATAAATTCTTGGCCCGGCAGGAAACAGGTCAGGTCTTTCTATTTCAACCACACCAGACTCAAAACAGGCCGTAACGGTTTCATCTGTGCCGCTGGCATCCACATAGTAACGGAAGCTAATGCCTTGCTCCTGGTACACGATAATTAGTTGAAATGGCAACACTTCACCCGGAAGCATCTCGCTAAATGTCTTCAACCACACTTCATCTGGAACGCCGTAGAGAGTCATCATTGTTCGGGGATCATATCCTGCGGTATTAACAGAGGCTACATTTATATCAGTAATAACTCCAACCGCATTTGTTTTGTAGGCCACATTCAATTTTTCCCTGTAGTTAATGCTCTCTCCTACTGGAAACATAGCCACGTACATGGATCGTTCGGGAACAGGTTCTATCTCTAATACAAAAGAGCTTAAAAAGGGCTCAATATCTTGCCAGTATGTTTGCCCAGGCGTTGCCTCCCACCAACAGGGGAGTAAACAGTCAGGATTTTGATTGTCGGCTAGCAAAGCCAACACTTTATCAGCCGCTTCATCAGGTGACAGAGTTGGCCAGGGAGTTGGCGTCACTGTTGCGGTGGGGAAAGGCGTTTGTGTGGGTAGCGGTGTTGGTGAACTGGCAGCTGTGGGAGTTGGCATCGAATTTGAGGTGGCAGTTTGTGGGATAGAGCGGGTTGGGACAATCGTCACAGCATTTTGCAATGCAGCCTCTTGTTCGCTGACGATTGTTTCGGTAGTAAGCGCGACTTCGATACCCTGATTCACTGTTGGTTGGCAGCCCATCAACAACAGACACATGCAAGTACCGGACAAAATGATCTTTATTGGATTAAATTGATTCTTGAACATCTTTTCCAGTTCTCCTATCGTTGTGCAACAATATCTATCCAAACAGCCATATTGGTTGTCATATAATTGGCTTTTGCCTGCCCCTCCGGAAAATATTCACCCGTATCCCATCGATTATATGTCCAACCGACAAACATATCGGCATAGATTTCACCGTTGCAAGCAACCTCGCAATCATTTTGTTGCCAACCAGGATAATCACCAGCGAAACCATCCCTATTTGCAAAATCTACTGGCAAGTTATTGCGAACGTGTTCAATGCCTAATATGTCATTCACCTTGGCCTCAAAACCATGCCCCAATTCGTGAACGGCCCATCTGGGGCCAGCCCATTCGCTGGGTATTTTTGAATTATCGTTTTTATCGTAAACATCTGTGTAGACGTTGATCTTGTTATTTCCGACCCACTCCCCGTAACATACTTTGTCTGGGCAGCCATCTGTGCCAGTTTTATGAAAAGTTACAGCGCCACCATAAACTGCCTTGAATGTTTCAGAAGGTGATCCATATTGACCCTCACTGGCTTTATAAAGAGCCATTGCCACGTCCCAAGCGCCTGTTTGTATTACACCCTTTTCTTTGGCCGCCCAATTGCCTCCCGTGAAATTCACTAATTGAGGCGGTGCAGCATTGTGGCATGCTTGTGTATCGCCAGCGTCACCTAACAGACCACAATCAACGTGTCCTGTTGGGTCGATCCGGTTGAGGGGCCGATTTTCTACATAGCTGTAGCGATTATAGCTCTGCGGGTTGGCGGGGTTGGGCACAATGGTGTCGGCGCTGGCGAAGCGACCCAGGCCGGGCAAATACCAGCGGGCCTGCATGTAGACAAGGCCAATGTCATCTGGGGCGTTGCCGATGTTGTTGTGCAGGTGGCCGGTGAAGCCCCGGTCGGTCAGGTTGGCGGTGGGTTCGGTGCGCCAGTCGCCGAAGGGGTAGTAGCGGGCGGTGCTGCCGGAAATCACGTTACCACTGGTGGTGGTGGCCAGGCTGGTGCTGCCTAAATGGTCGGTGTGCAGGTAGTAGAGGGTGTTGCTGCCACTGACCACCTGTACGCGCAGGGCCACCGCCTGCCCGGCCGTGCTGTAGGTGATGCGCCGGGTGGTGGTGCTGCCGTTGACCTCCTCCTCATAACCGGGGAAGGGGTAGTAGGTGGTCACACCAGAGGGGGCGACGGCTTTGGTGCGAATACCATTCGCATCGTAAGCAAAGGTGGTGGTATTGCCGTTGTTGACTACGCTCACCAGTTCATTTTCCACGTTGAAATTCTGGGTATAGTCATTGGCGGCGCCGGCGGCGTCGCGGAAGGTCATGTTGCCGTTGGCGTCATAGGTGAAGTTGACACCGTTAGCATTGGTGACCGCATGTTTGTGCAGGCTACTGCCGTAAGTGTAGCCCGCGCCGTCGTAGTTGGTCAGGTTGCCCAGTTTGTTGTAGCCGTAGGTATGGTTGTATTGGGCGGTACCCACGCCATTGGTGCTGGCCGAAGTGAGCCGGTTGAGGTGGTCGTAGCCAAAGTTTTGTATCTGGCCGCTGTCTAGCTTGTCCAGGATGGCGGTGACATTGCCCACATTATCGTAGGTGTAGCGTAAATCGAGCCGCTGCTCAAGGGGGGTGGTGTCCCGATTGGTGTAGGTGCAGCGGTTGGAGGCGTCGGGAGCGGTGCAGATGCGCCACAGCTGGCCAAACTGGCCCCAGGTGGCGTCGTAGGCGTCGTTGTTGCCGGAGGCGGAGTAACCCAGGTAGCCGTACCAGGTGGTCAGGTTGTTGCCCAGAGCGACGCGCTTGATCTGCCCCATGTCGTTGTAGCCGATGGCCTCTACCAGGGTGGAACCGCCCTGCACGGCCAGACTGTTCTCCCCTTCATGGTCGTAGGTGATGTTGAGTTGTTCGGTGTTGCCGTTGGGATACATGATGGTGCGGCTGGTGGGCCGGTGCAGGGCATCAAAGCCGGCGTAGCTCATCTCGTAGTTACGGCCGTCTACCCACCGGTCATGGATGATAAGCCGGCCGAGACTGTCATAGTCAAAGGTCTCTTTGTTCTGCGTACTGCTGCTGCTCCAATAAATCTGGTAAGGTTTGCCGACCTTACCGGCACCACTGGTGTAGTAGGTGTAGGCAGCCAGTTGCACGGCGCCGTTGGCGCAGCCGTTTTGGGCGGCATCATGGTATTTGCCTGTCAGCCGGTTCAGACTGTCATAGTAGAAACAAAGACGGTCGCCATTGGCATCGAGTTGTTTGGTCAGATTCCCAGCCGCATCGTAGGCATACGTCCAGACGCCCATGTCCGGGTCGTTCATGCTGGTCTTTCTACCGAAGCCATCATACGTCATCGTCGTTCGCGCCAGCCAGGAACCAGGGTCGCCGCTGCTGGGATTGCTCTGTCTCACCTCGTCCAAATTACCGGCCTCGTCGTAATAATAGCGGGTGTCGGCATAATTGGTGTAAGGGTCTGTGCCCGACACTTCGCGCACCATCGCCATCTGCCCCAGGCTGTTGGTGAAGTGCTGGGTGATGTGGTTGTTGGCGTCTTTGATGTTGGTCAGGGCCATCAGGTTACGGCCGTCTACCGTTACCGTATTAACGATGTAGTAGAAGTAATTGGTAGCGTTGCCATCCGGGCCGGTTACAGTGAGCGGCCGGCCCAGGGCGTCATAGGTGCTGGTGGTGTGCGGTTTGTTGCCGCAGTTGCTGGCAGTGTAGAAGGGGGAGGCGGGCCAGGTCTTGGGCTGGTCACTATAGTAGGGCACATCATAAGGCGTGCTCTGGCAGCTCACCTGCCCATTCGCGCCATAGTTAGTGTGGCTGATAATCTCCCGGCTTAGGCTCTGCCCTTCCACCCAATGCCAAAGACTGCGCGTCTGGATCGGCCGGCCAAAACCATCATAAAAGGTCTGGTCGGCAAAAGCAAAGCCGCTGCTGGAATTGGCCGTGGGAAAACTGCCCGGCCGCTGCTGCTGGCTGATGATAAAGGGAGCATTCCCGGCCGGGTTAAGGAAGGTAGTGCCGTTGTTCCAACTGGTGTCCCAATAGCGATACACCGTCACTGGGTCGCCGTTCCAGGGGTCGGTATCCTCAAACCCGGCAAACGCTGTGCCATTGTAGGTCGTATCGCCATCGTAGACGGCGTGCAGCCGGCCGAAGGGGTCATATTCATACCTGGTGGTGACGCTATCCGGCCCGGTCACCTGTTTGAGCAGGCCGGGCTGTTTCTGGAAGCCGCTGACGCCCACCCCGTTGAACCCATATATCTGGAAAGTGGTCGTCTGGTTCAGCGGCGTAAAGGTGGTGGAGACGGGGTAAAGGTTGTAGCCATTTTCGTAGGCGATGGTGGTGGTACGGCCGTTGCCAGGATACGCGCTCACCAACTCCTGCCAACTGCTGTTAAAGGTGCGGTAGCCATAGCCGTTGTGCGTGGTGATGCCCGTCTGGTTGCCATACAGGTCATAAGCATAGGTCGTGTCTATGGTCTGGTAGGCATAGGTGCAGCCGCCACCGCCGCCGCCGGGCACGGCGGCGCAGGTGGTCTCGATAAAGGCGCGGCTGCGGCTGGGCGCGCCTTGTGTCGGAGCCGTGCTGTGGCTGCTGGCGCCGTCGAAATAAGTCCATGACCCACGAATCAGGGTGGTGAAGTTGCCGGCATACAGCCCCTCCGTCGCTGCCAGCCCCACCAGCCAGTGGCCGTTGATGGTCAACACCCCACTGCCGTTGAGGTCGGCGCGGGGGAAATAGGCGCGGATGGTGGCCCGGTGTGGGGTGGCGGCGCTGGCGCTGTCAAACTCCCGGATGTGGGTCAGGTTGCCGTATTGGCTGCCGCCCTGATTGGCGGTGTTGTATTCGTAGGTGGTTTTGGTAGAGAGGGTGGTGGAACCAGCGCCACTGTTGTACTGGTAATTTTTCGTCTCGCTGGTGTAGGTGAACATGTTGGCCACGCCGTTGATGGCCAGGCTGGCGTAGGTGTGGTCGGTGCGGGTGAGCAGGGTACCGGCCCCGTTCTGCACATCTATCTGCGTCGGCCGGCCGAGGCTGTTGTTGGCGTTTTGGGAAAAGGTGGTGATTTGTTTATGCAGGATCGTCGTGCCGTTATAGTCGTAGCTGGTCTGGGTGGTGGTTTCGTGCCCCACCAGCGGGCCATACTCCTCCGGCGCGTTGGCTTCGGCGCAGTTGACGGCGCCGGCAGGTACGCTGCCCCATTGGGCGTAACAGCGTTTGGTGTAAATGTAAGTGGTGAGCAGGTCGGCATTACGGCCGTCGTTGAGCCGCATCTCATGGACCACATAACTGTACCCAATGGTCGGCCAGGTGTACCGGTTGTAGGTGTGATAGAGGTACTCGCCTACCGAACGATTATCGGCACTGTAGGTGAAACGGGCCGAGCCGCCATACCCATTCTTGTAGCCGTGCAGATAAAGAAAACGGAAACAGGGCTGGCTGTTCTTGATGAAGTGCGCCAGGGGGTTATATTCATTCTGGTTACCGAGATTATTGCCATAATAAAAGGTGGTCGGCGGCAGACCATAACCATTGGCGTCATTGGTGGCGGCGTTGCCATCCACATTCACCCAGCGCCGGATAGATTTGACAATGCGCGTGTGGCTCTGGCGATAGGTATTGGGCTGGGTGTCATAATTGATACAGCCGGGGCTGTCCACCAGGACGCCGGCCGTGTCAATCCGGTATTCGCTGGTAGGCAGCGCGCCGCCGCCATGATAGATGAAGATGCTGTTGATGAGGGTGGGAAAGTATGTCGGGTTGGACGAGCGAAATTCGATGCGCGTGGCCGGGGTAGAGGTCAGGCGAGCCACCGTGTCGGCGGCGGGCAGGCTGGTGACACGGGTGGGGTAGTTGTACTTGATGTCGTTGATCCGGTTTTTGCGTGTGGTCAGGGTGAAACTGGTCCAATGGTCGGTGTTCCACCACTGGATGTTTTCGGCGTGTTCCCAGGTATGGTAATGGTAGGTCATCTGGTTGCCAAAAGCGTCGGTGACGGTGTCTACGTGCCAGGCAATGGCCGAATAGGCATAGCCGCCTGGGGTGTGGCCGGGGTGGCCAGCGATGGACATGTTACCACTCCAACCCACATGCTGCCACTCTTCGGCGTCGGCAAAGTAACCCAGCCGGTAGCGCGTGCCGTCGGGCGTGATGAGGATCCAGTAGATGCCATCGGTGTTGGGTGTGGACGCACTGTAGTTACGTTCCAGGTAATAACCGGGCGCATCTTTGACAGCGTAGCGCACGGTGGCGTCCGTGGTGGTGTTGGCCCCGGCTGCCGGGAATAGTTCGTGCCCCGTGCCATTGAACACCAGCCGGAATTTGTCCGGGTGGACGGTGCGCGGCACGCCGTAGAAACTGTCCATGGTGACGCCCACGCGCACCACGCTGATGCCGCCCAACGACCAGCCATCGCCAAGGGGGCCAGATTCACCGTCGCGGATACGGCCGTCCAATCCCCGGCTGCTGTAGCTCAGCGACACGGCCGGCTGTAAACCACGCCGTCCCGGTGGTAGTTCCAATGGGTAGTTGTAAGTGACCGCACCGCTAAAGGCGGAGACGGTCGGCGGCGTCCAGGACGGGTTCCAGCGGTCGGGCCGCACCCCTGCCGCCCAGTTGGAAAAGTGCGTCACCTCGGCGCTGAGCAGACCATCCGGCTGGTACACATCCAGCGGCACTTCAATCCAGATGCCCGGGTCGTTTTTGTCCTGGTAGGCCAGGTAATAGGTCCACGTCTGGTAGCTGGCGTCCAACTCTTGCATCCACGACCGCAGGTCTACGATGAGGCGCACCGGCTTGCTGAATTCCGCCGAGACAATCTCCCCTTCCTGCACCACTTCTATCTGGAATTTTTGCAAGACCAGACTTTCCAGTGGATTGGAAACGGTATTGGTCGCCGTCAGTGGGTTTTGGGGCAGGGGGAGGGTGGTTAACTGAATTTCGGCCGTATCCGTGATGGTATCTTCTTCAAACACAACGGCGATTTTGCCCTCTTCAAAGCTCACCAGTTTGGTAATGGGCTCGGTGATGGTGACGGCCGTGGTGGCGGTGATGCCAACGGTGGGCGTAAAGGGAATGGTGGGACTAACGGGCAACGTCGGGGTGATGGGTTCGGCTGGCGGCGCTTCGATGATTTCTGTGGCGGGGGGTATAAAATCCGCCAGGTCATCAGCATCGGCCGGGGGCTGGTAAGCCATATCCGGCTGTTCCGGCGCGGTCGGTTCAGGGCTAGATATGGGTTCTGGTGGCGTTTCCTGGGCTTTTATGCCCATATCTGGGGGGGGGTGAACAAAGCAAACAAGGCCAAAAACAGGCCAATGACAAAAAACTGACGACGCGACATGGGTACTTCCTCCTGAAAATGTCAATTGCTAATTGTCAATTGAAAATTGATAATTGTCATTGGTTGGGTGGCTCCGGTTGGCTGACCGGTGGCTCCACACAACTGTGGTACATTGTACTGATTCGTGGCGCCGCTAGCAACGGTGAAAATTGCATAAAAATATAGAAATACTGAAGACCCCAAATATATTCTCCATCCGTTGCGTAACGGCATATAATTCCCGCCCATGTCTGTAACCGAAAAAGAGACGGCCGTAACAGGCCGTACCCAGGTTTTACGCGCTGCCGGATTGGTGGGGGCGCTGGTGTTGCTGGCGCGAGTGGTGGGGCTGCTGCGCGAAGTGGTGGTGCGCGCTCTGCTGGGCATTGACACCCCCGCCGCCACCGCCTTTGAAATTGCCAACCGCTTCCCCGAAGCGATTTTCCTCATCCTGGCCGGTGGGGCCATTGGCGCCGCCTTCATCCCTACCTTCACCGCTTATTTTGAGCGGGACGATGCCCCTGGCGGTTGGCGGCTTTTTTCGGCTATTATCAATCTGGTGCTGGTAGTGATGACGGCCGTGGGCCTGAACAACCGCATCGCCGAGATTGAGGCGCTGCAAACAAACTACGGCAAGGTGGCACATGCCGAGGCTTTACAGAGTGCCGCTCGTTTACAACAGCAGTTGCAGCAAAATTTGGCGCATCACCCCATTGCCACACACCTGTTTCCCGCCAATGCCCTACGACCAGACGAGTTGCAGCAAAAACTGACAGGGCAGTCCATTGATCTTGTCATAGCCGATGTGCCCTACGGCCGTCGCGCCAACTGGCAAGGAGTTACAACCGATACCACCGACCCGCTCTGGCGCCTACTCGATTCGCTGTTGGGCGTTTTGTCGCCCCATACCCTGATGGCGATTGCCGCCAATAAGAGCCAGATGTGTAATCACGATCAATACACGCGGTGGGGAAAATTCCAGGTTGGCAAACGGTGCGTTTTTCTGCTACAACCAGGGCATGGCAAAGTTTAAGCTGGCAATTGACGGCGTGGAACGAGAATTTGAGGCCACCCGGCAGGGGGATGAAATTCACCTGGCGGCGGAGGGGTTCACGGCCGTCTGCCATCTCCTACACACCGACAGCCACACCGCCCTGCTGGAATGGACGCAGCCGGACGGCACACGCCAGCGCATCCGGTTGGCCGGGCACAAAGAAGGGGATAAACGGCAATTGTGGGTCAACGGCCGTGCCTTCACCGCCGGGCGCATCCGTGAACGCGGGCACGGCAGCCAGGAAAACGCCTCCCTCGCCGCTGCCATCCCCGCCGTCGTCACCGAAATCCTGGTGAATGTAGGCGACACGGTGGCCGAAGGCGACCGGCTCATTTTGCTGGAATCCATGAAAATGGTCATCCCCATACAAGCGCCGTATGGTGGGGTGGTCACGGCCGTACACTGCGCCCAGGGCGAATCCGTCGCGGCCGGTGTACAATTAATCGAACTGGATGGGATTAGTGGCTAGTGGCTGGTTGTAAGTGGTCTTACCAGCTACCAGCCACCAGCGACTATAATCAGGACAGAGATATGAAAACAAACCGCCTGCAAAAATTGACCAAAGAGATGTTGGCGCACGGTGTGGATGGGCTGGCTGTGGTACCTGGCCCCAACATGGAATACCTCAGCGGCATCCATTCCCACCTCAGCGAGCGCCCCGTTGTCCTCTTTTTCCCCGCCGATGATGACCCGGCCATCATCATCCCCGTATTGGAAGCGATGAAAGCCAGAGACGCCGGCATTCGCCCCGACCGCATCTTTGATTGGACGGACGAGGAAGGGTATACCGGCGCGTTCCAGCGTGCCTGCGCCCACCTGGAACTGGCCGACTATCTGCTGGCGGTGGAATCGCTGCACATGCGGGTGTTGGAATATGAAGCGCTCAAACGGTATGCCCCCGGCCTGCAAACCACCCACGCCGAACCAATCCTGATGGCCCTGCGCGGCGTGAAAGATGCGGACGAGATCGCCCTGGTGGAAAAAGCCATCGCCATTGCCGAACGCGCCATCGAACGGCTCATCCCCGAAATCAAGATCGGCATGACGGAAAAGCAGGTGGCGGCCCGGCTGCGCCAATACCAGTTGGATGGCGGCGCGGACGGCATCGCTTTTGGCCCCATTGTCTCCACCGGGCCAAATGGGGCCTCGCCCCACGCCGTGCCCACTGACCGGCCGTTGGCCGCCGGGGATTTGCTGGTCATTGATTGGGGCTGCCTTGTGGATGGTTACTCCTCCGACATTACCCGCACCTTTGCGGTGGGCGAGATTGACGCCGAATCCCGACGCATTTATGAGACGGTGAAGCTGGCAAACCAACAGGGGGTGGAGGCCAGCGGCCCGGATGTGTTGTGTGAAGAAGTGGACACGGCCGCGCGCGATGTGATTGATGACGCCGGGTATGGCGACTATTTCATCCACCGCACCGGGCATGGCCTGGGCATTGAAGGGCACGAACCACCTTCGATGATGCAGGGTAATACCGAGCCACTGCGCCCTGGCAACCTGTTCACGGTGGAACCGGGCATTTACATCCCCGGCAAAGGCGGCGTGCGCATTGAGGACAACATCTTCATCACCGAAACGGGCTACCGCTGCCTGACCTCCTTCACCCGCGAGTTGATCACCGTTGGTTAAGTTTGATGGGGTGAACAGGTGGGGAGGTGAGAGGGTGAAAGAACGTCACCCTCTCACCCCCCCACCCCTGCACCTGCTCATCTTTTTGCTGGTCACGGCCGTTGCTGCCTGCCGCCCCACGCCTACACCAACCCCCACCCCCTTGCCGCCCCCACCGACCAGCCTGGCAGCGGTTGTGAGTACGGCCGTACCTTCCCCATACCCACCCGCCGTCACCCCCACACCGGAACCATATAACGCGCCAACGGGTACGGCCGTCACCCCCATCGTCCCCATCACCCCCACACCCCCTCACCTGCTCACTCCCACGCCCCCCACGCCCCCAGCCGCCTATCCCGGCCAGGTCTACCTGCCCATCATCACCGACCCCGCCCAACCCACCGTCACCTCCTTACCTGCTCCCCTACTCACCCCTACACCTACACCGACGCCATCGCCAACGCCCATTCCCACCCTGGACTTCGCCGCCATCCGTAATGAACTACGCGCCCAGGGGCAAGAAATGGCAACCGTCAAGATCGGCTTTCACGTCAGCGTGGGCGGCAATGCCGCCGGGCTGGAAGAGTGGATGCGCCGCCTGGATGAAGCCGGCGTGCCCTTCTTCCTCAAAAGCGTAGACAACGCCCAGCCCATCCTCTTTGCCCAGGAACTTAAACGGGCCAGCGGTGTACCCCACGTGCTGGTCTACCGCAAAACTTCCGGCGGCGACTATGACTGGGATGTGCCCAACTACGCCCTGCCCCCCGACCAGGCCGCCACTCTGCACTGGCAAATGCACCGCGACGCCTTCCCGCCTGAACTAGACCCTTCCCTGGTCTGGATTGAAACCATCAATGAGATAGACAAAAACCAGGCAGAATGGCTGGGCCAGTTTGCCCTGAAAACGGCCGAACTAGCCTTACAGGATGGTTTTAACTGGGCCGCTTTTGGTTGGGCATCTGGCGAACCGGAGCCGGAACATTGGCAGACACCTTCCATGCTGCAATTCCTGCGGCTGGCCGGGCAAAATCCCGACCGGCTGGCGATTGCCCTGCACGAATACAGCTATCTGGTGGATGATATTGGCGATGCTTACCCATACAAAGTGGGCCGTTTTCAGGAACTGTTCCGTATTGCCGACGCCCGCGGCATCCCCCGCCCCACTGTTCTCATTACCGAATGGGGCTGGACACACGAACACGTGCCGCCGCCTGAGCAGGCGATGGCCGATATAGCCTGGGCTTCCCGGCTATATGCACCGTACCCGGAAGTGAAAGGGGCGGCTATCTGGTATTTGGGCAGCGGCTTCGCCGATATTGCCAACGAAGCCCAACCGCTCATTTACCCGGTCATGGTGTATGCGCTGCAAAACTATTTCCCCGCCCCCCTGCTGCCCAACCGCCAACCCATCGCCCCAGAGCAGTTTTCACCATAGTTTCAACATCCCTCATTCGATTCCCCCACCGCCCCATGTTATAATCCTGCGCCTGAATCGGTTATCGGTTACCGGTGAACAATAATCGGGGAACAAAAAAACGGAAGCGTTCAGACTTGACAAGTTTATTACCAGAGGCAGTTGCCGCTATTCAGGCACAAAAACTTGTCAAGTCTCTAGAGGAACTGAACGGTTACCAAAAAACCTCGCGTTCTTCGCGGATCATAAGGATATGTATGAGCAATAAACTCAGTTTTCAAGAGATTATTTTGCGCCTGCTCGATTTTTGGAAAGAGCAGGGCTGCCTGATTCAACAACCATATAACGTGCAGGTGGGCGCAGGTACCATGAACCCGGCAACCTCACTACGTGTGTTGGGGCCGGAACCCTGGAATGTGGCCTATATTGAACCGAGTATCCGGCCGGACGACGGCCGTTTTGGGGACAACCCCAACCGGATGCAAATGCACCATCAATTACAGGTCATCCTCAAACCCGACCCTGGTAATCCGCAAGAACTTTACCTGAAAAGCCTGGAAGCCATTGGCATCAACCCCCGTGAACATGACATTCGTTTTGTGGAAGATAACTGGGAAAGTCCGGCGCTGGGGGCGTGGGGGTTAGGCTGGGAAGTGTGGCTGGACGGCCAGGAGATCACCCAGTTCACCTATTTCCAGCAGGCGGGCGGCGCGCCGCTAGACCCTGTTTCCGTAGAAATCACCTACGGCCTGGACCGCATTGCCCTGGCGCTGCAAGGAACCAAAAGCGTTTGGGAAATGGAATACGGCGCCGGCATCAGCTATGAAAACGTGCTGCTGCAAAGCGAGATTGAACATTGCCAGTATTACTTCAATGTGGCTGACGTGGAAGCCATCAAGCAAGTGTATGACATTTACGAACGAGAAGCGCAGCGCTGCATTGAAGCCGGTCTGGTGATACCCGCCCACGATTACAACCTGAAATGCTCCCATTTGTTTAACATTCTGGACACGCGCGGCGCGGTGGGTGTGACCGAACGCGCTCAATTTTTCCGACGGATGCGGGGAATTGCCCGGCAGGTGTCTGACCTGTATCTGGCGCAGCGGGAAAGGTTGGAATACCCCTTCCTGCCCGCCGATTGGTCGGAAGAACGGGTGGCGCTGCAGCGTCCCCTGGCTGGAGCAGACGCTGCCCAGGAATTTCACGTCCCCCAAACCTTCCTGCTAGAAATTGGCAGCGAAGAACTGCCCGTCGGCGACCTGAACAGTGCTATCCGCCAACTGCGGGTTCTGGTACCCGAACTGTTGGACGAACTGCGCCTGACGTATGAACGGGTGGAAGTGGAAGGGACGCCGCGCCGGTTGGTGATCACGGTAATTCAATGCGCGCCGCGCCAGCCTGACCAGGAAACGGTGGTGAAAGGGCCACCCGCCGACCGCGCCTTCGACGCCGAGGGCAAACCGACCCAGGCCGCCTATGGTTTTGCCAAAGGTAAGGGGGTCAACCTGTCCGATTTGCACATTGAGGAAGAGGGTGGGAAACGGTACGTCACGGCCGTCATCCGCGAACAGGGCCGCCCCGCCATCCCGGTGCTGGCCGAAGCGCTGCCTGGCCTCATTGCCGCCATTAAGTTTGAAAAGAGTATGCGCTGGAACAGCACCAACATCAGCTACAGCCGCCCGTTACGCTGGCTGGTGGCGCTCTATGGGCCGGAAGTGGTGCCCTTCAGCTATGCCGGCGTGGAAAGTAGCCGGGTGAGCCGGGGCTTACGGCCGTATGGCTCCCCCGAAATCGAAATTGACAGTGCCGTTAACTTTGGCGGCCTGCTGCGCAAACAGGGGATCAACCTGAATCCTGACAAACGCAAAGAACAGATTGTGCTGGTGGCCAGTAAACTGGCTGCCGAAAAAGGGGGCGCCATCCCCGACGACCCCGACTTGCTAGACGAAGTAGCCAATTTGGTGGAACGGCCGACGCCGCTGCGCGGTACGTTTAGCGACCGTTTCCTCAAATTGCCCGCCGAAGTGCTGGTAGCGGTGATGAAAAAGCACCAGCGCTACTTCCCGGTCTATAACGAACACGGCCGTCTCATGCCCTATTTCATTGGTGTGCGCAATGGCGACGAAAAACATTTGGACCTCGTGGTGGAAGGCAACGAGCATGTCATCGTCGCCCGTTTTGCCGATGCTGAATTCTTTTACGGGCAAGACAGCAAACACAAGCTGGCCGACTTTTTGCCCAAATTGGGCACACTGACTTTCCAGGCCGAACTGGGGTCTATGTTGGATAAAAGCCGCCGTCTGGAACAGTTGGCGCCGGCTATCGCCGGTATGTTGGGGCTGGACGAAGAGGAAACGGCCGTGGCCACCCGCGCCGCCGCCTTAGCCAAAGCTGATTTAGCCACCAACATGGTGGTGGAAATGACCTCCTTGCAAGGCATCATGGGCGGCCATTACGCCCAACTGAGCGGCGAACCGGAAGCGGTATGCCAGGCCATTGCCGAACAGTACCAGGCCGTCAGCCAGACACGCCCCGGCTTGGCGCTGGCTCTGGCCGACCGGCTGGATAGTCTGGCGGGCTTGTTTGCCGCCGGGCTGGCCCCCAAAGGCTCCAATGACCCCTTCGCCCTGCGCCGCGCGGCCCTGCATATCATCGAGAACCTGACGGCCAATCAGATTTCGTTTGACGTGCGCGCCGGGATGCGGGCGGCGGCTCAATTCCTGCCCATCCCCCAATCAGATGCCGGGCTGGATGAGGTGATGGGGTTTGTATACGGCCGTTTGGAAGGCGTGCTGCGTGAACAGGGTTTTGCCGCGTCGGTCGTCAAGGCAGTGCTGGCCGCACAAGGGGACAATCCATATCTGGCAGGACAAACGGCCGTGGCCCTCAGCGCCGCCATCCGCCAGGAGGACTGGCATCTGTTGTTAGACGCTTACGCCCGCTGTGTGCGCATCACCCGCAGCTACGCCGAGCCGTTCCCGCTGCGCCCCGCCGATTTTGCGCTGCCCGCCGAGAAGAACTTGCTGGCAGCGTATCAATCAGCGGCAGCCCACAATAGCGATCTGCCTACCTTTGTGGAGAATCTGCGGCAGATGCAGCCCGCCATCTCCGCCTTTTTTGAGGAGGTGCTGGTGATGGATGAGAACACGGCCGTGCGGGATAACCGCCTGGCCCTGCTGCAACACATTGCCGGTCTGGCTGCCGGTCTGGCAGACTTATCTCAACTCGAAGGATTCTAGGGAGATAATGCGTGATATGTGACACATCTTTCACTCGTCACGTATCACGCATCACTTAACACCTCATTTGTGAAAATTGACACGAGCTGTCCCTCTTTGCTACAATTCGTTCAAAATGTTTTGAAAGTTTATGATGGAAGCCATGAATGACACGAATTGCCCGAATTTTTCCTCATCGCGTCGTTTGTGGATCAGGTAAAAGATGAACCACTATCAACCGGTAATAATTTCGCCGGACGTGACAATTGGTGGCGAGACCGTTTATTTGATGGCCGGGCCTTGCTCGGTGGAAAGTTATGAGCAAACGGCCGTCATCGCCCAGGTACTAGCCACTACTGGCATCAAGATTATGCGTGGCGGCGCTTTCAAGCCACGCACATCGCCGCACAGCTTTCAGGGGTTGGGCGCGGCGGGGCTGGAAATTTTGCGCGACGTGGCCGACCAACACGGTCTGCTGGTCATCACCGAGGCGCTGGCGGTGGAGCATGTGCCGCTGGTGGCCGAATACGCCGACATCATCCAGATTGGCAGCCGGAATATGCAGCATTATCCGCTGCTGTGGCGGGTGGGTGAACTGGACAAGCCGGTACTGCTCAAGCGCGGTTTTATGTCTACTATTGCCGAATGGTTACAGGCCGCCGAACACATCGCCAGCCGGGGCAACCGGCGCATCATCTTGTGTGAACGGGGCATCCGCACCTTTGAAACGGCCACACGCAATACGCTGGACACCAACGCCATCGCCCTGCTCAAACAGATGTCCCCCTACCCGGTCATGGCCGACCCCAGCCACGCCACCGGGCGCGCCGGGCTGGTGTTGCCCGCTGCGCGCGCAGCCATTGCTGCCGGAGCCGACGGGCTTCTGGTGGAGTTTCACCCTGACCCGACGTCCGCCTTGTCTGATGGGGAGCAATCGCTACCGCTAGATATGCTGCCGCAGTTTGTAACGGAGGTGCAGGGGGTGGCTACGGCCGTTGGGCGTTCATTCGTCTAATTGACAATCCCCAAAGCAAGGGCACAATTCTGTTATGACGGACCTTGCCTTGCAGTTGGGTTATGTGGGTCTCTTTCTCATCACCTTTCTCGCCTCTACCATTTTCCCCTTCCCCTCCGAATTGGTAGTCACTGCCATGCCACCCCTGGGGTATAACCTCTGGCTGGTTATCATTGTGGCCATGACCGGTAGTTTCTTGGGCAACCTGGTTAATTACTATGTAGGCAAAAAAGGTACCGACTTTGTCTTTGCCCGCTATGTATCTATCAAACCAGAGCAATGGGCGCAGGCCGAAAAGTATTTTCAAAGATGGGGCGTCTACTCGCTGCTTTTCTCCTGGCTGCCCGTCGTCGGCGACCCCTTGACTGTGGTAGCCGGCGCCATGCACTGCGATTTGCGCGTCTTCACATTTTGGGTATTAACGGGCAAAGTGGTCCGTTATCTCGTCTTTTTTGGTGTTCTTAGCTCATTCTTTGACTTTTAATGTTCGTCGTAGGCGATTTATCGCCGTCAAGAGGCGATTTATCGCCGTCAAGAGGCGATAAATCGCCTATTACAAACATACGAATCTGGAGGTTTTTGATGAAATTTATTGATCTCACCATTCCCTTTGGCATTGGCACACCGGCCTGGCCGACTTATGAACCGCTGCAAGTGAAGTATTTCAAACGGTTGGCGCCTAACGGCGCCAATGGACAGTTGGTGACTCACAGCAATCACGTGGGCACCCACCTGGACGGCGAAATCCATTTTTACACGCCGGGCAAAGATATTGCCCAACTCGACTTCAATTTTCTGGCAGGGGAAGCGGCTATCGTTGACCTGAGCGACATCTGCGGCGACTACGATGTGTATACGCCGGAAATGATTGAAGAACGGGTAGAAGTGCGTGATGGCGACATTCTCATCATCCACACCGGCTACCATCACTTTGGCTGGGATCAGCCCTACGGCAACGAAGTGCGTTACATGGTGATGCACCCTGGCCCAGACGCCCGTTTTGCCCAGTGGTGCATTGACCGCAAAATCAAATGGATTGGCGTGGATTGTGGCAGCGCTGATCACCCCATGAACACCAAAATCCGGGAATGGATGCCGGCGCAGGCAGAGGACGCCGACCGCCATTTTTGCCGGAAATACGGCAAATCGCTGGCCGACTACTTCACCAAAGAGATGTACCAGATGATGCACCTATGGCTGTTTGACAAGGGCATTATCCATGCGGAATGTGTGGGCGGGGATATTGATTTGTTGGTGAACCGGCGGGTGCCGGTGGGCTGTTTTCCCTGGCGCTTTGTAGATGGCGAGGCCAGCATTGCCCGCATTGTAGCCATGGTAGAGGACGATGAATATGCGCGGCTAATGGGCAAAAAGGCCGCCATGCCCAAAACGCGCTTTGGCGATTGTTACGACCCCGTTCACGTGGAACGGTTGGGCGGTCGGGGGCGTGTGTTTTAACGCTGTACTGGCGGTATTAGTTAGTAATTACGCTAATACCGCCAGCACGGTGTCTAAATCTTTGTCGCCGCGACCGCTGAGGTTGACAATGATGATCTGGTCAGGGCGCATTTTAGGAGCTTGTTTGATCACTTCAGCCAGGGCATGGCTGCTTTCCAGGGCGGGGATGATACCTTCCAGGCGGCAGGTGGTTTGGAAAGCGGCCAATGCCTGCTCATCGGTGGCGTAGGTATAACCGGCCCGCTCCTGATCGCGCAGCAGGGCATGTTCCGGGCCTACACTGGGGTAATCCAGCCCGGCGCTGATGCTGTGCGTTTCCATAATCTGGCCGTCGGCCGTTTGCATCACGTAACTCTTGGCGCCGTGCAGCACGCCCACACGGGCCAGGTTCAGGTTGGCAAAACGAGCGGCATGTTTGCCACCGGCAATGCCTTCACCGCCGGCTTCCACGCCGATCAACTGCACACTTTCGTCATCGCGGAAGGCATGAAAGATGCCTATAGCGTTGCTGCCGCCGCCGACACAGGCGATGACCATATCGGGCAGGCGACCGGCCATATCCAAAATCTGCTTTCGCGCTTCCAGGCCAATCACACTTTGAAAGTCGCGCACCATCATGGGATAGGGATGCGGGCCTAACACTGAGCCGAGCAGGTAATGGGTGGTATCAACATTGGTTACCCAGTCGCGGATGGCTTCATTGATGGCGTCTTTAAGGGTGCGGCTGCCGCTGCTAACGGGGCGCACTTCCGCACCGAGCAGCTTCATGCGGGCTACGTTGGGCTGCTGCCGGGCAATATCTACTTCGCCCATGTAGACTATACATTCCAACCCCAGCAGGGCACAGGCGGTAGCCGAACCAACGCCATGTTGCCCGGCGCCCGTTTCGGCGACAATACGTTGTTTACCCATGCGTTGGGCAAGTAATGCCTGCCCCAGGGCGTTGTTGATTTTGTGCGCGCCGCTGTGGTTGAGGTCTTCGCGCTTGAGGTAAATTTGGGCGCCACCCAGGTGTTGGGAAAGGCGGCGGGCGTGGGAAAGGGGCGACGGCCGTCCCACATACGTTTTGAGCAGGTAATCAAACTCGGCTAAAAAGGCGGGGTCAGCCCGCGCCTGTTCATAGGCGACAATCAGTTCCGCCAGGGCCGGCATTAGCGTCTCCGGCACAAACTGGCCTCCATACGGACCAAATTTGCCCCGCTCATCCGGTACATCAATTTTCGGTAATTGCATGGTCAAATCCATATCCTTAATCCATCAGGTTTATCCAGATTATAGCCCGCCCTATGGCTGAATGGGATAGAATTATTGCAGGTGGGGTTCACAAAGGAGCAGCACCAGGAGGGATGTGGCGTCACTGATCTGACCGCTGCGAGCCAGACGGTACACCTCGGCAATGGGGGTTGGGTGAATACTCATCACTTCCACCGGTTCGTGAGCCGGTTCGCCCAATATAACGTTTTCGGCCAGGAAGTAATGCCCCACTTCGTTACAAATGCCATTGGCGGTGTAAAACTGTCCCCGGTACGTTAACCTATCGGTCACACCGCCGATCTCTTCACGCAGTTCTTCATGGGCCGCCTCTGCCAGCGTTTGCCCTGGTTTGACGCTGCCAGCCGGAATCTCCCAGCACCAATCTTGCACGGTGTGGCGGTATTGGCGCACCAGGACAATATCACCCTGCGCCGTGACGGGCAGCACCCACACCGCCTGGCTTTTGACGACGACGTTGTACTCAGCATGGTCGCCATTCGGCAACAAAATCTGGTCCTGGCGCACGGCATACCAGGGGCACTGCCAGACAATGTTGGAGTTCAGGGTCTGGAAGGGCGGCACGGATGATGGGGCGAAAGTGAGATTGGGAGATTGATTGAATCTCCCAATCTTTAATCTTTTACTGCTTCCGCCGCCAGAAGAAGAGGCCAATCAGAGGCAACACGGCCGTGACCGCCAATGTATTTCCGGCGGGTTGGGGCGCGGCACTGCTGCTGTCTGCCGGTTTGACGATGACGGGCAGGTAGATGAAATAGTCAGGCGGGGGCGGTGGTTCCTCGACAACGGCCGTTGTCGTCAACGCCACGCTGGCCGAAACCGTGTCATCACCGCCGGACACGGCCGTAACCGTCACCGTATCGCTCAGGCCATTGGTCGCCGCAAGCGGCACATGCACCGCCACCGCTGCCACCTCGCCGGCGCCGGAGGCCAGCGTCACCGTCACCGGGGACGCATGGGTCATCCAGGCATTACCAGCCATCTCAAAGCTAAAGCTGTCGGTGATGTCGCCGGTGTTGGTGATGTTGAGGGTGTAGGTAACCACAGCGCCCGCGGTACCGGTGATGGCCTGGGTGACGGCCGTGAGTTCCACACCATACACCGGTAGCGGCGGCGCTTCTACCGTCAGCATGACAGGCACAATCACCAGCGGCGTGGCCGGGTCATTGCTGTCCAGGCACAAGGCGCCCGTGTACATATCGGCCGCCAGCCCCGTGCTGTCAAAAACCACCGCTACGGCCGTAGCCTCATCCGGGTTAATGCTGCCGGCGTCAGGCGCGGCGCTCAACCAGGGCAGGTCGCCAGGGATGGCGCAGTTGTCGTCTGTCGCTTCGCTCAGGCTCCAGGTCAACGGCTGCGTACCGGTGTTGCTGATGGTAAGGGTTTGGGTGACGGCCGTGTCCATTGCTTGCACACTGCTCAGGCTGGCCGGGTCCACCTCAATAACCGGTTGATCCGGTCGCGGCAGCGGCCACACATAAGCCCCCCGCGCCCGCGTGAACAGCGCCAACGTGGTAAAACCACGATCAATCGCCATGTCCCAGATCATCACCCGTGGCAGCCCGGCCGTAAAGAGATTCCAGGTCGGTGAAGGCACACTAATATCATCGGTGAAATAAAGCCCCCAATCCGTCCCGGCAAACACCTGGTTCGGAATCCAGGGATTAGCAATGATACTGTTCACCGGGATGTTGGGCAGATTACCCGTTTTGTTTTCCCAGGTGAAGGAAGAGCAGTTGGCGTTACACGTCACCTGGAACACATGGCCCGGTGTGGTCGGTGTGTTCTCGTCAAAACCGCCCACCGCCACAAAACCGGTGGTAGCAATAGTCGGATGCGTGGTCACATCCATAATGGGCCGGTTGGGCAGCACCGCATTACCGCCGGTCACATCCACCCATGTCGCGCTGTTCGCCACCCCCTGCCCCAGGCCAAAGCCATACTGTACATTGCCATCCAGCGTCCCTACAATGGCAATGGAGCCATCATTCACGCCATAACTCAACTGCTGGATAAACGAGCGCGCTCCTAATGTGCCTTTAGTCAGGTCGGGGCTATTTACCAGAAAATTCGTGCCTGCGTTAATAGATTCCCAAACGCGATGGGTGCCCACGAGCATATGGTTACATATCGCACCGGGGCAATTATATTTATCCAATTCATAGGGCATAATAAAACTGAGGCGGTCGCCTGTCCAGGGTCTTGCCAGAGTATTGTATGTTCCGTAGGGGCCGGTGGTAGAACGTTTGAGGCCGCCATTCTGACTTTCCTGATACCAGTTCATCCCTTGTTTTGGTTCAATACGGGCAAACATACCATCACCGCCAGTGGTCATTTGCCATTGGGCTACGCCCACCGGTTCGCCGCCGGCCACATCCCACACTTTGACCATTGAACCATTGTCCTGCGCACCGCCATTGATGCCAGGAGCGCCGGACGTGTTGAAGTTACCGGTGATGTCACCAGAGTAAAATTCGATGGTGTTGAACGTCTGGTTTAAGCGCACAAAGTTATTGAAGCTGAGCGTCGGCGAGGTGGCGACATCGGTATAGTAAGCGCCGCCATCACTGGTTGCCAGCAGACGGTCGGGGTCATCATTCACATAGGCCAGCCCGTGATGATCTACGTGAACGACGTTCCCACCAGAATAGCCCAGGGTAATGTTGGTCAACGTAGCGCCGCCATTAGTCGAACGCCAGATATCAATCATGTCTACAAAAATGACCATGGGGTTGGTGGGGTCTACGACCACATTCTGGTCATACCAGTTTTGGGTGCTGCCGCCATCGGTACTGGTTCCTTGAATCCAGGTTATACCACCATTATCGGTACGAAAAACAGCCAGCAGCCCATTATTCAGATTGGTATCGGCTACCACGGCATAAATCACATTGGGGTTGCTGGGAGCCATGGCAATGTCAATACGACCAACAGCACTGGGATTGTTGGGCGTACCATTGCCCGTGCCTGCCGGGAAGCCGTTATCTTCTCTGGTGAGCAGCGTCCAGTCGCCTACAGCCGGGCAGCCGCTGGTGGGCATGGTGGTTTTGTAAACGCCGTTCGCCCCATTTTGATCCAGGTCTGGCTGCACGGGCGTGGGCGCGCCACGTGTACCAATAGCCACATAGATGTCGGTGGTCGTGCCATTGTCATGGAGAATAAGGCCAGTGCCGTCTTGTCGCTGGCTGGTGTGAGGGTTGGTCAGGCAGGGGCCGTCCCAATTCTGCCCGGCGTCATAAGAAAAGTAAACGCCGGTCTTGGCCGTAACAACCAGTGTATTGCTGTTCCGGGGGTCAACCCGCACTTTGCCGATGGCCTGGTATTGGGGGAATACACCGGGGTTTTGCGGATAGACCGGGCCAAAAACATCGGCGCCTAACACTTCCCAGGTGGCGCCGGCATCGGTGCTTTTCAGGACACCGGCGCTGCCAAATGACCAGGAGCCGTAACGCAAATCGCCGGTACCGGCGTAAATGGTGTTGTGATCATTGGGGTCAAGTGTAAGGTCGCCAATGGTGGTGTTGGCAATGAGCGGGTCATCGGTAACAACGGTCCAGACGGTATTTTGGTCGCAGCAGTTGGTGGTTTTCCAGACGCCGCCGCCATCGGAGCCAACATAGGCGATATTGGGAGAGATGGGATCGCTGACGACGACGTTGGTGCGGCCGGCAACAATGCCATAGGCAAAACAACCCTGGCAGCCATTCGATTGCAACGGTTGGGGGCCAAGGGCGGTGAATTGCGTGGGGTCTAAGTTGCCGTTACCAGCTATTCGAGAGGCAGCCAGTGTGCCTTCTGGCAAGCCAGCTTGAATGAGTTTGTCAGTCTCGGCGGCCGCTACCAGCCATTGCTGGTCAAAGACGCCGGTGGGATAAGAGGCGCGCACGGCAAAGAAGTCACCCACGCTGTTCAGGAATTCGCCTTCCATTTCCGGGGTTTCGCCGGCTTCGGCGGCATATCGTTCTGGCGGTACGCCTTTGGCCATTAATAGCTGAATCTGAGCTTGCCGGGCTGTTACTCCTTCGGGGAGGGGCATAACAGGGCGCACCAGGGCGGTGAACCCGGCCAGCAATAAGGCTACCAACATGAGTACAGTAAGTAAGCGGGCAAGTTTGGACTCCATATGTTTATTCTCCTTGCAATCAACCAACAATCAGTGAAGGTGCCCACAGGGGATGAGTGGGACAAGTTAAGATGACAGGAATTATAATGCTGAATAGATAAATGACTAATTTTCATATTCAGACCCGCCGGGTTTTTTATACTGTCAAAGGCCATAAAGTGTCATTTTGCCCGGCGAATGGAATTCGCGGCAACACGTGCAAAGACCGCCTGCGCGGTCTGGGGCCCAGTCGGCAAAGGCCGACTTTGCACGTGTAGGCGCGGTTTTAACCGCCGGCTAAAATGTCAGATTATGCCCTTCGTTGGTATAAACCTGGCAGGCCTGTAGTAAAACATTACGGCCGTACCAACGTATTGTAGGCATCCTGTAAATAAAGGAGCAACTGTATGCGGGCAAACAAACAAATGACCGGCCTCTGGGAACGAGCCAAAACACCGCTGGCGGTATTGGGCGGGTTTATCTTTCTCCTCTGGTTTTTAGAGTTTGTAGATTGGTTGGTTTTTAATGGGGCGCTGGATGGGTATGGCATCAAACCACGCACGACCAATGGCTTGTTAGGCATTTTTTATGCGCCATTTTTGCACGGCGGCTTTGGGCATCTGATGGCCAACACCATGCCCATTCTCATTTTGGGCGGGCTGATACTTATCTCTCGGGGGTTAAGAGATTTTTTTATTGTTACCGGCCTGGTCATGATCGTGAGCGGGTTGGGCACATGGCTGATTGGGCCAAGTTTTTCCGTACATATTGGCGCCAGCGGGTTGGTTTTTGGCTATTTTGGCTTTTTGCTGCTCATGGCTTATTTTGAGCGAAGCTGCCGGGCGATTGTGGTGGCAGGGGTCGTATTTTTTGTGTATGGCGGGCTAATTTGGGGGATTCTGCCACATGGCGACGGTATTTCCTGGCAGTCTCATTTGTTCGGCCTGGTGGGGGGCTTTCTGGCGGCGTATTTAATGGGCAAGAACCAGCTAGATCCATCAGTAACGCCAACCGGTGAACCGCCTATGGAGGATAACATTGTCATACATGATAGCTATGACATTTAGATAACAATTGCTCACGTGGTTCAGGCCGCATCTAGCGCTACCGACCGCTCAAACTGCCGCTGCCCCACCCTAGCTAACAAGATACTAAAGGCATACAGCACAATCAGCGGCGCCATGGTCAACATCATCGTCACCGGGTCAATGGAAGGCGTGATGACGGCGGCCAAAATGGCCACAATCACCACCGCGTAACGCCATTGTTCGCGCAGCATTTGCGCCGTCACCATACCCACCCGCGCCAGCACATAAACGATAATAGGCATCTGAAAGCTGACGCCAATCCAAAAGACCATGCGTACCACAAAACTGATGTAGTCCTGGCTCGTCCATTCGGTACGGAACACATCTTGCATGAAATTTGCCAGAAAATTAATGGCTGCCGGTACCAAAATAAACCAGGAAAACAAAATACCTAAAAGAAAGAGCGCCAATGAACCGGGGATAAAAATATAGATGTATTTTTTTTCAGAAGGGGTCAACCCTGGAGAAATGAAAAGCCATATCTGATATAAGATGAAGGGCATCGCTATGACCGCGCCAAAAAGCAAGGCGACTTTGAAGAAGGTTTCAATACCTTCGGTGGGGCGTAATGTCTGCAAAGCCGCTGCGCTGTCCGGCACGCTGTTTACATAGGGCTGCATAAGGTAGGCTAACAAGGGTTGGGCCATAGCAAACCCTAGTAAGGTACCAATGAACAATGCCCCTGCTGCGTAGGTGATGCGCACCCGCAAATCATTCAGGTGTCCCAACAGGGTCATGTGTGCGCCGTCTGACTCGCTTTCTGGCAAAGGGTCAGCTATGGTCATACTTCGGAATCTCCCGGCACATCAATTGGTTTTGGCAAAGCTGACGCCGGTGGCGAGGGTTTGGTGTGGGCGCCATTGTTGATTCCGGCAGCCGGGGCTTCACCATTGATGGACTTGAGAGAGGGAGGCTGGATTGAGTTTTCAATCTCATCCAATGCCCTTTTTCCTTCCTCGGTAACGGTAGTGGTAACGGAAGTGAACTCCTGGCGCAGGGATTGTAGTTCCTGGCGCAGGGCTTTTACTTCATCCATGGCATCACGCAGGGCACGGCCGTCATCCAACCCATCCAGTTCATTATTCAACTGGCGCATAAAACTACGGGAAATCAGTTGAAGTTGCGCTGATGTTTTGCCCAACCAACGCGCCACCTTGCCGATGCGCTCCGGCCCCATCACCACCCCGGCAATAATCAGAATGAGAATCAGTTCCGGCATGCCAATGCCAAAAATGTTGTCCATTTTTTGAAGCGTGAACCGTAATCTGAAGCCCGATTACGGATTACCGATTCTAACGTTCTGTCTGGTCGTTCTTTTCCGTAGGCTCGGCCTGGCCTTCCCGCACACCTTCCCGAAATGCCTTGATGCCTTTGCCCAATTCGCCGCCAATTTTACTAATGCGGCCTACGCCAAACAGAATCAATACCACGGCTAAAATAATCAACAGTTCAGGTAAACCTAAAGATCCCATGGAAAATCTCCTCAAATAGCAACAGAAGTTGGGAGGCTGGAGATTGGGAGATTGAACCATCTGCAATCTTTAACCTCTAGCCTCTAATCTCTAGTTCTTTTACGGCCGTCATTATACCAGACTGCGCACTAAAAACAGGGCTGGTTTTTAACTTTGTTCATAATCCCAACATCCAGATACAACAACATTTGACTCCGCCACGCCTACTGCCAACGGCCGTGTTCCGCGGTATAATCTGTTGCAATGCCATTTAGAAAATCGCTTAACCAGGAGAAAAACATGAAGGTTGGCGTTATTTTCCCTCAAACTGAGTTCCCGGCTGACCCCATTGCCGTTCGCGATTATGCGCAAAAGGTCGAGGCATTGGGCTTCAGCCACATCCTGGCTTATGACCATGTGTTGGGTGCTAACCCGGATCGGCCGGGCGGCTGGCAAGGGCCTTACACCCACGAAAACCCATTTTTTGACCCCTTTGTGCTGTTTAGCTACATGGCTGCCGTCACCACCACAATCCATTTTGTCACCGGCATCCTTATTTTGCCACAGCGGAACACGGCTGTTGTCGCCAAACAAGCGTCCTGCCTGGATGTGCTGAGTAACGGCCGTTTCCGTATGGGCGTCGGCGTTGGCTGGAACCGGGTGGAGATGGAAAGCGTTGGGTACCCTTTCCACAATCGCGGCAAACGCATTGAAGAACAGATGATGGTACTGCGCCTGCTCTGGACACAACCACTGGTGCGGTTTGACGGCCGTTACCACCAACTGGATGACGTGGGCTTGAACCCCCTACCCGTGCAGCGCCCTATTCCCCTCTGGTTAGGCGGCCATGCTGACGCTGTCCTGGAGCGCGTGGCCCGCCTGGGAGATGGCTGGTTTCCCAACTACCGCACGCCGGAACTGGCACGGCCGTCATTGGAAAAATTGGACGGCTACCTGGCAGCCAACGGCCGCCGCCGCGCCGACATCGGCCTGGAAGCGCGTCTGGCCTACAAAAACGGCACACCGGAAAGTTGGCGAAATGCCCTGGAAAGCTGGCAGCAAACAGGCGCCACGCATCTTACATTCAATACCATGGACGCAGGATTGGACACGGCCGAGAAACACCTGCAAGCCATCGAGCAGTTTGCCCAGATCATTTAATCTAAAGGAATAAATATGGAAATCCTTGGCGGGCCCCTCTTTGCTGTAGCCGGCGCTGGCGAATCACACGGCCCGGCCATTACCACCATTGTTTTTGGCTGCCCGCCCGGCCTGAGATTGTCACGGACGGCCGTCCAGCAATACCTGGACCGGCGGCGGCCCGGCAGCAGCCGGCATGGCACGCCCCGCAATGAAAAAGACAAGGTGGTGCTGCTCTCCGGCCTTTACCAGGATGACCACGCCGCCCTTACCGCCGGCCCGGCCATTCACCTGACGGTGGATAATGCCGAATTTCAGACCACCGGCTACGAAGAAGGCTTTACCACTGGTGAACCAATCAGCGCCATGGTGCTGTCCGCCGGTACCAAATCGGGGCATTATGCCCAGTTTATGGGGCCAACCGGGGCAGTGCGGCCCGGCCATACTGACCTGGTGAAGTACCATCAATCTAAAGGGTTTGTGGATGTGCGTGGCGGCGGCCGCTCCAGCTACCGCAGCACCATTTCCGATGTGATTGGCGGTTCCATTGCCCGGATTTATTTGCAAGAGGCGTTTGGCACAGTCATTCTTTCATCTATCAGCCAGGTGGGGCCGCTGCAAGCTGGCGTCCGGCTGGGTGATACGGTGGCGGAATGGATGCGAATACACGGCCGTCAGACCATCCCCACCGACGCAATCAAACAGCTTCAAGACCGGCTCACTGCCGCCGAAATCCATTCCCTGGATGCCGACTTTGCTCATGCCGCCGGTGAACTGATTAAAAAGACGCGCATTGAGGGGGATTCGCTGGGCGCGGCCGTGGAGGTGGTAGCCGTGAATGTGCCCGCGCTGGTGGGCGAGCCGCTTTACCACAGCCTGAAGGTACGGCTGATGGGTGCGTTAGGCGGCCTGCACGCCGTACAATCCTGCGAAATTGGCGACGGCATTCAGGTGGTCTCCCGGCGTGGCAGCGAAAACAATGACCCTATCCGGCGCAGCGGCTACCAATCAAACAGCCATGGCGGGCTGATTGGCGGTGTCACCACCGGGATGCCACTGGTATGCCGCGTCGGTTTCAAGCCCACTTCCACCATTCACAAACCGCAGCAGTCGGTGCGTAAAAATCTGGAAGAGATGGCGTTTGAACTGGAAGCGGGGCGGCATGACCCCTGTGTAGGCGTGCGAGCGGGGGTGACGTTGGAGTCACGCCTGGCTATTGAACTGCTCAACGCCGTCCTCTGGCGCCAATCGCAGCACGTGAATCCGCAGCAGTTCCAGTTGTTTACCTAGCAAAAGCCCCCATTCGCCAGTTTGTCAGACTCTTGCCAGGTGCTTTCCCCAAAGCCCTCCAATCCTCTTCCCATAAAAAACGGTACGGCCGTTTCAGTAGGCCGTTCCGTTTCCTTTACCCTACCCCCTATTACGATTTACGGATTACGCATTACGGTCCGCCTGCACCCACGTCCAATGATGCCGTTTCACCGGGTCATTCAGGGTGTGCGCCAGATTTTCATGCCAGAAATCCTGGTCTGACAAGCCCCGAATGCGGGCAGCCACTTCCACAAAATGATATTCCGTCTGCAATCCTGGGTAGGAAGGGGAATCGCCTTTTTCCGTTTGCGCCCCGCCTTCGGACAGGATCACCACCTGCTCCAGGGCTACCCCTAATTCTTCGCGCAGGCAGCGCAAGGCAGCGGCAGCAGGCGGCTCGCCCGGCTTCATCTTTTCGGCGGGGAAAAAGCGGCGGGAGCGCAAACGGCCGTCGCCCATCTCCTGCGCTCCCTCGATCAGCACTTTCCCCTCTTGCTGAATGACAACCTGCACCACCCGCACCACCCGCAGGGGTGGCGGCCCTTGCAGGATGCAGTCTCCATGTTGCAATTCCAGCCACAGGTCAACGGCCGTTTTGTTACCATCTTTGCCCCACAAAGACATATCCACCCCCCACGCCGCCAGCCACATGGCCAATGCATCAGAATTCTCAAATACCATCACGCTGCACTTTGCTCCTTTGCCCACTTGCGTTACAGTCACATCCATGAGCAACATTTTGATCTGTGGGCATATCAATCTGGAAACAACGCTGCGGGTTGACCAGTTCCCGTTGAACTATTTCCCGGTCTGTTACCCTTTCTTTGGCGTGCGCAGCACTACTGCTGGGGTAGGATACAACATTGCCAAAGCTTTATCCACCCTGGGCAACCAGGTACGCCTGCTGTCCCTCATTGGGCGGGACGCGATGGGGCAGTTGGTACAGCACAGCATGGCAGCTGATGGCATCAGCATGGAGGCGGTACTGGCTGCCATGCCGGAAACATGCCAATCAGTCATTTTGCATGACGCCGACGGCCGTCGCCAGATTCATACCGATTACCGGTAAACGGCCGCTACCGCCCCGCGCAGCTCCACAAAAATCGGGTGCAGGCAGGTGATGATGGTGGCTAAACGGTGAGCAACGGCCGTTTGGTAACCCCTGGTCAATGGTGCGTCCGGGTACACCTCATAAATCTTCGTCCATCCCTTGTCCCACATCTCCGCCTCCATGCTCTCGCCCAGCACATCCTTAATCTCAAACAGGTGGCGGCGGAACCCGTCCAGCAAATACCGGTTCAGGCGCGGGTCGGTGGCCTCACAGTGAAAGCCCAACTCCCAACCCTGCCGCCGCGCTACGCGGGACACCTCATAATGCAAACGCGGCTCACCAAAATGGAACTGCACCAACCACTGCCAGGGCTGTTTCACCTGAACACCGCGCAAATGGGGCGGCAAACATGGCACAAGCACAGGCGGCAGCGTGGCTATAAATTGGCGGTGCGAAAGCGTCTCCATGTCCCTCATTTTCCCCGTCCCTACAAAAACGACAATCCTGTTTTACCTGCGTTTGTGCTAAAATCCTTCTATGGATAAAGAAAATGTTCTCCAATGCCTTCACCAACATCAAGCAACTCTGGATGCGTTTGAGGTTGATTCTTTAATGCTTTTTGGCTTGGTTTCCCGCTCAGAAGCTAAAAAATCAAGCGACGTAGACTTTGTCGGTAAGCGTTCAGACTTGACAAGTTTATTACCAGAGGCAGTTGCCGCTATTCAGGCACAAAAACTTGTCAAGTCTCTAGAGGAACTGAACGGTTACCTTTGTCGTTGCCTTCAAGTCACCGCCTACATTTGACAGGTACATGGATTTGAAATTTTTCTTAGAAGATTTGCTAGAATGTCCCATTGATCTGGTAACAGTTGATGCGCTTAGAGAACAAATCAAACCTTCGATTATGAAGGATGGCATCTATGTCGCGTGATTTGCAAATGTTTCTCGATAATATGCGTGACGGCTGTCACAAGATCATCCGTTACACCCAAGGAATGTCACGTCAAGAGTTTTTTAGCAATGCTCTTGTTTATGATGCCACCTTGCGAAACATTGAAATCATTGGGGAAGCAGCCAAACACATCCCAGATTCTATCCACACACAATTACCCAAAATCGAATGGCGCAAGATTGTTGGCCTGCGGGATGTTGTCATTCATGCCTATTTTGGTCTGGATGACAACATTATTTGGGATGTGGTTAAAAACAAAATTCCTGAGCCGCTTACGCAAATTGAGGAAATTGGGAACATCAATGACTCAAGCAAGCAGTAACGAATTCACAAAGAAGTACACGGCCGTCTACCAATCCCTCGCTCGCATCTACGGCGAACCCCAATGGCAGCCGGCCCTCCCCCCGGTAGACGAACTGGTCTGCACCATCCTCTCCCAGGCCACCTCCGACACCAACCGTGACAAGGGGTTTAACGCCCTTAAGGCCCGCTACCCGAACTGGGAAAGCGTGATGATCGCCCCAGAAGCCGAGGTGATTGAAACCATCTACTCCGCCGGTTTAGCCAACCAAAAAGGGCCGCGCATTCAAGCCGCGCTGCGTTTCATCGTCCAGGAGCGGGGCGCGATTGAACTGGATTTTCTGAACGACCTGCCATTGGACAAAGCCCAACACTGGCTCATGCAAATCAACGGCATTGGCCCCAAAACGGCGGCCATCATCCTGCTTTTTTCGTTCGGACGGCCGTGTTTCCCCGTAGACACCCATGTGTACCGGATCACCCGCCGTCTGGGACTGATTGACCAGAAAGTCACGGCTGACAAAGCGCACAATATCCTGCAAAATAGAGGGGACGCCGTAACTTTCTATCCCATGCACATCAACCTCATCCGGCACGGCCGTACCACATGCCGGACGCGCAACCCAAAATGTAACATCTGTGTGTTACAGCAATGGTGTGATTATTATCAAACTATGTGAGCATTGAGATTAGAGGGTAGAGATCGGTGCATCACCAACCTCTAATCTCCAATCTCCCAATCTTCTCTTTTCACCATGACCCAACCAACCCTCGAACGCCAGCAAGCCCGTTTATCCGCCCTCTATGAAGTCAGTTCCCAACTGGGCAAAAGCCTCGACCTGGACGAAGTACTCAACGAGGTTATGGACGCTATCATTCAACTCACGGGCGCCGAACGTGGCTTCCTCATGCTCTACGACGAAACCACCGGCCAACTCGTCACCCGTGCCGCCCGCAACGTAGACCAAAAAACAATCGAAGGCGATGCCATGAACATCAGCCGCACCGTCGTCGAACGCGCTGTCGCCAGTGGCGAGGGCATCCTCACCAGCAACGCCCAGGAAGATGCCCGTTTTGCCGGGCAGCAAAGCGTGGTTGGCTATCAGTTACGCTCCATCATGTGCGCCCCTTTGCAGGCGCGTGGCTTCACTCTCGGCGCGGTCTACGTAGACAACCGCCTCTTCAGCGGCGTTTTTGAAACGGCCGATCTCGATCTGCTCATGACCTTTGCCAACCAGGCCTCCGTCGCCATCGAAAACGCCCGCCTCTTCACCCAAACCGACGCCGCCCTCTCCCGCCGCGTGGAAGAACTCTCCATCTTCCAGCGCATTGACCAGCAACTCAACAAATCATTGGAACTCAACCGCGTCCTCAGCCTGGCGCTTAATTGGGCCATCGCCCTCATCAACGCCGACGGCGGCTCCATTGGCTTGTTTGAGCAGCCAGAAGAAGCGCCACCCTATCTACGCCTGATGGTTTTTCGCGGCGCGGAAGAGGTAGATGAAACCCGTGATGTAGCCGTAGACCATCCTATTGTGCGCCAGGTGTTGGTAGAAAATCGCGCCATCCTCACCCACAACGTTAGTGAAGCCGAATCTATTGACGGCACACCGGCTACAGTGCAGTTGGCTGTGCCCATCCAACAAGCTGGTCACGTCACCGGCCTCATTACCCTGGAAACACAGCACGCCCGCGAAATTAACCGTGAAGATATTGCCTTTGTAGAGCGTCTGGCCGACCGCGCGGCCGTAGCCATCAACAATGCCCAACTGTATGAACAGATCAACGCCGCCAACCAGGCCAAAAGTGAATTTGTCAGCCTGGTAGCCCACGAACTGCGTGTCCCCATGACCTCCATCAAAGGGTACGCCGATCTCATTGTCAGCGGCGTAGCCGGGCCGCTCAATGAGCAGCAAACACAATTCCTGGAAGTCATTCGCCGCAATTTGCAGCGTATGAGTACGCTCATCACCGACCTGTCTGACATTAACCGCATTGAAAGCGGTAAAATGACATTTAATAACAAAGCATTTGACATTCGGGAAACGGTGGCTGACGTCACCGGCAGTCTGCACGAGCGCATAGACGCCCGGCAGCAAACGTTAGACATTAACATAGAGGATGAGGTGCCCGATGTCTACGCTGACCCGGTGCGTATTGCCCAGGTGTTGACCAACCTGGTCAGCAATGCCAACAAATACACACCAGACGGCGGCCAAATTTTTGTGCGGGTGGTGCGTGAACCAGGGTTTGCGGCTGTCTCCGTGCGAGACACCGGCATCGGCATTTCCGAAGAAAATCAAAAGAAGCTCTTTACCCAATTCTTCCGCGCCGAAGACCATGCCGTGCGTGAACAACCCGGCTGGGGACTGGGCCTTTCCATCGTGCGCAAAATGGTTGAAGCCCAGGGTGGGCAAATCCGTTTTACCAGTGAATTGGGCAAAGGCAGCACGTTTACGTTTACTATTCCCCTGGCAAAAGAAACGTAATCCGTGACCCGTAGTCGGTAATCCGACGGTTCACGGATTACGGGTCACGGTTCACGGGTCACGGATAAAAACGGAGGCAAAACGCCATTATGAACGAAGATTATCCTGGTTTGAAATTATTGCTCAGTTACGATGTACGGCCCGAAAGCGCCAACGAATACCGCCAATTTGTTTTACAGCGATATATCCCAGAGATGCAAAATATGGGTTTCCAGATTAGCGAAGCCTGGCACACAGCCTATGGCGATGCCCCTAACCGGTTGATCGGTTTCGTCTGCCGTGACCGCACCGTGCTAGATGACCTGCTGGCCAGCGAAACCTGGGACACACTCAACGAGCAGTTAGCCCCTTACGTTACCGATTTCAGCTATAAGGTGGTGCCGTATCGGGGGATATTTCAATTATAAACCATGAAAAAACACCGCCTGCTCCTGTACGAATTTTCCAGCCGCCGCGTGCGGGGAAAATTGCTGCTGCTGTGGCTGCTGCTGCTGGCGCTGGCGCTGTATGACCGGTTTATCACAGAGGTGCTGGGGGATTTTTGGTTTGTGGTATGGCTGATGATTCCGGTGCTGGTGGCGCTGTGGGTGTATTATGCTTATCTGGTGCGGCGCGCGGCGTTGATTGTGACGCCCCAGTATGTGCTGCTGCAAGGCCCGCTCACGGCCGTCAAAATCAGCTACGGCCGTATCGCCTCCATCACCTCTACCCACATGGCCCAACACCACGACCCCCAATCCCTGAAAATGGGCGACCATTTCCGGGTAGATCCCCTCTATGAATACACCTGCGGGTTCATTGAATTTATCAGTGTCCCACCAGGACTCAAGAAAAATCGCCGCCACTTCTCCCGTTTCCTTTTCAGTCCGCAGCGTCCTGGCTTGCTGCTGGTGGTAGATGACTGGATGAAACTCAGCCGCGATCTGGAAGTGGCCCGCCAGAAGTGGCAGGAAGCCCACGGCATCGGCAAAAAAGAAGACACCCGCTCCCTCGCCGCCCGCATCCTCGACTACGGCAAACAGCAGTAAACCCGCAAATCCCACCCATCCGTGTCCAATAAAGAAGGCCGGTGATCACCGGCCTTCTTTCATTTACAGGTCACAATTCACCCACAAAAAACTATGGCTTCAGAATCACCGGCAGGTATATCCAATAACCAGGCTGCCCCACCGGATTGACCACCAACACGGCCGTCGCCGTGCTACTGCCTGCCGTATTGGTAGCCGTCAGGGTGACGGTATACGTGCCGGTAGTTGTATACACATGCGTTGGATGAATGTCCGTGCTGGTGTTGCCATCACCAAAGTCCCAGAGATAGGTCAGCGGTTCGGTGCCGGTGGTGGTGTTGGTGAAGACGGCCGTTTCCCCCAACGTCACCGGCCCATTGTGGTCAAAGCTGGCAACCGGCGCATTCGCCTCTACCGTCAATTCTAGCGGGATCAACACTTCGGGATTGTACGGTTCATCGGCCGTCAACTGCAACGTGCCGCTGTAAACGCCGAGCGTACCCGGTGCCGTGAAGACCACCTGCACCGTCATAGATTCACCCGGTAACACCGTGCCGCCGCCGGGAATTACTTCCACCCAAGGGGGCACAATCTCCGTCGCATCTGTCACCACCGCCAAGGCATCCACCAACCCCCAACCAAAGGTGTTGTTCGGATGCACGTTGGGCGGCAGGTTGCCACACGTTTGCGCGGTGAGCAAGGGCGAAGCCGTTTGCGAGAGCAGCCACATCGTATCCTCAATCTGGCCGATCAACTCCGGTTTGGCCGACCACAACAAGGCCGTCACCCCAGCCACATGTGGCGAGGCCATGCTGGTGCCGTTGAAGAGGGCATACCCGTTACCGGGCACACTAGAACGCACGGCCACACCGGGCGCGCTGATGTTCGGCTTCATTATGCCGGTCACGGCTGCCGGGCCACGGCTGGAAAAAGCAGCCGCGTTCAGGCTGCTATCCACCGCCGCCGAGCTGTAACTGCGCACATAATCTCCCGGTGAACCGGTGGTGCTGCACGAGGGGCCACTGTTCCCGGCCGAGAACTGCGGGAACATGCCAGATGCCCGCCAGGCGCCAACCACACCACCATACCAGAAGTCGCCGCCGCCGCCGCCCCAGGAATTGTTCACAATATGCGGCCGCTGCGATGGATCAGGGTTCTGGCCGTTCAAGTCAGTAGGCGCCACCATCCAGTCGCCACACATCAACAGCGCCTCGAAGGAGCAACTGTTTGTTTCACACCCTTTACAGGCGATCCACTCCGCACCGGGGGCCACGCCAATGCCGTTGGTGGCATTGATGGGATCCGCCGGGTTATCGCTGCCAACCATCGTGCCCATGGTGTGCGTACCATGCCCATTATTGTCGCACGGTTCGGTTTGCCCGGCGCAGCCAGAGGTGGGCATATACCAGTTGTAATCATGGTTGCCAGGGCCGCCACGGTACTGGTTGACCAGGGCCGGGTGGTCCCACTGGACGCCGGTATCAATGTTAGCCACAATGATGTTCTCGCCAGTGTTGGCTTCGTTTACCCAGACATCATCGGCATTTACCGCCAGAATACCCCATTCCAGGGCATCAGGTGAAAGGGCAGCGCGCACGGCCGTGTCCACCCTCTGCCACCATGATGTTTTCTGCGTTTCCAATGGGACTTCATCATTAGCCAGCAGATAAGCCACCTCAGGCCGGGCCGCCAGCGCATTCACCGCTTCCAACGAGCCACCATAAACCAGAATGGCATTGCTGGCTAAAAACGGCTGGTACGTTAACCCTTGCGCATCCAGCCAAAAACGGGCGCCTTGCTGCGAACGTTCGGCCGTAGCCACCAGGGTTTCATACACATACTGGCCGCGCGCGTCCCAATCCGTGATTCCATACGCCGCGCTCAGGTCTGCCTGCTCAGCCATAAAGACAATGAAATCGGTTGTGCCTGATTCCGACATCTCCAGTTCGGCCATGATGCGGGGATCAATGCGGTACGACGGCCGTGGCATCTCGGTGGAACGCGGCAGCGGGTCAATGCCGGATTGATAGGCGCCAAGTGAGAAGTACAAATCCGATGTACCACTATTGGAGATCACCAGAGTGTGCGTCACCTGCACGCCGGGAGTCAACATTTCACTGTACCCCGTATCTGACCATTCCATAATGGGCGCATTGAGGGTGACATCCTGGAGAGTGACCGCATCCGGCAATATGGTCAATTGAATAGCCCCGGTCGGCCAGCCGCTCGGCAAAATGGAGAACTGGTACCCTTCAGCAGAGACGGCCATATAATAATCACCCGGCGTCACGCCCAAAATCAGGTATTCGCCATCCTCATCGGCAAAGGCATCGCTGACATTAGAAGGGTTGGTAACATCTTCAATGTAAATGTAAGCATTGGGCACAGGCAGGCCGGTATTGGCGTCGTCAATAACGCCGCCGACGCCTGGCTGGCAAAGCAGTTTTACCTGCGCCTGGATAGAGTCGGTCAGGCTGGTGTTGGCCTGCCCAACGCCATCAATAGTTACAACGTTCACGTCGGCGCAGCCCGCATTGGCGGGAATGGTCACGTCAATACCAAACGCCACCAGGTCGCCATCGGCTACAAAGATGCTGGCCGGCCCATTGACTACCCATCCCAGCGAACTGGAATAAGTGAGATCAAAGGTTTCGTCTGCGCCGCTGCGGTTGGACGCACCGGCGTTAACCGTGACCGTGCCGAAGCCTTCAATAAGCTGGTCACGCGGCACAAGTGTGAAATCACTCAGTGGGGTAACATTATAGAATTCTGGCGTGATCAATACATTGGCGTCGGAACCCTGGCGTCCACCCCAAACCCACAGACCCGGCTGCCCATTCAAACCGATCCCATTAGGGACAAATGCGCCGGCATGGTTGCGGCGCGCTTCATTTAAGTCCGGGAAGGTTATATCCCAACTGTTATTGGCTACGTCATACAGCAGTGATTCGGCTAATTCATTTGTCCACTGCCCGCAGCCACCCAACACAATGGCCCCGGCCAGATCGTAGGCGCTGCCGGTATCAAATCCGTATGCCTGGTTTTCATCGCAGGCGATGGGCAGGTCAGCCACGCCGACGTCATCCCAGGCGGTGGGATTGGATGTGTCGAGCCTTTCGGCAATGGTTTGGGCAATGAGGGCTGCACCGTCGAATGTGTCACCGCCAATGGCATAGATGTAACCATCTACGGCCGTTGCCCCAATATAACTACGCGCCATGTTCAAATTAGGGCCGACTGTCCAACGGCTGCCGGGGGCAGCAGTAATGTCAAAGATAAAGGTATTGGCGATCATGGCGGCCCCATCAAACCCACCGAAACTGTAGGCGATGTTATTAACGGCCACCACACCGCCAGGCGCGGTTACGACCGGGTAGGGATCGGTAGCTGTATAATTTACCACGGTGTTGGAAGCGGGTTTGTAACCCTGCACCGTATTAACCGTGCCGCCGGCTGCCGGCCGCCCACCAAACGTAAGCAAAACTTCATCGCCGCCGCTTTCCACCAGACGGACAATCTGGTAATTGGAAATAGGCACCGGCATATCTACACCTGTGTCGGCATAAATACCGGTGACAGGATCAAATTCCCAGATGCTGCCATCGGTATTGCCACTGCCTAACCGGCCACCCAAAAAGTAAACTTTGCCGGTAGTTGGTGAATACTCGGCATCAAAGCGGGTGAAGGCGAAGGGCGCATTGGCGGCCAACTGCCAGGCTGTATAGACAAAATCTTCTGTATCGGTAGGGGCAGTGGGAGAGACGGCCGTATGTGCCGTTTTGAAGTCCGCCTGAGCCGGAGAGAGGGTACTGACTAACAGCAGCGCCATCAGCCCAGGTACTGCTGCCAGACTAAAGAGAATGTATTTGAGACGCATGTTTTCCTCCTCGTTTAGGGTTGGGTCTGGCCAGGATGTGGATTGTTTTGAGTGGTAGACCCTGGTGCGGATAAAACAGTCAAAGTGAGCCTGTAGGGCCCGGCTCTTGGGAAAATTGTGACCTGCTCGTAGCAGATTGTGGCGCTAAAAGGCGGCTTTTGTCAAGTGATTTTCGTACTCAATCAGGGCAATCGCATATTCCGCAATGCGGCAGTAAGCGTTCAGACTTGACAAGTTTATTACCAGAGGCAGTTGCCGCTATTCGGCACAAAAACTTGTCAAGTCTCCAGAGGAACTGAACGGTTACGTTTACGCATCACGTTTCACCCACCCCATCCCCCTCTACCCGCCTCTGTGATAAACTTGTCAAAAAGCGGCGGCCGGTTCAAGCTACCAGCCACCATAAGGATGGGCACAACATGAAACTCACCATATCGCTAGGCCAGATTGATGTGAAACTGGGAGATCCGGCAGCGAACCTGACGGCCGTGCAAGCCATGACCGCCCGCGCTGTCAGCCAGGGCACTGATGTAATCGTCTTCCCTGAACTGTGGTCAACCGGCTATGACCTGGAAAACGGTGCGAAATACGCTACACCCACCGACACCGGCATGTTTGCCACCGTGGCGGCGTTGGCGCAGGCGCATGGCATCGCTATTTTAGGCTCGTGCCTGTCCGATTTGGGCAATGGGCATATTGGCAATACGGCCGTTTACTTCGACCACACCGGCCATGCGCTGGGCGTTTACAGCAAAACCCACCTCTTCCGGCTGATGGATGAAGACCAATACCTGGCAGCGGGTGACGGCCGTACCCTGATCGAAACCTCGTGGGGCAGTCTGGGTCTGGCCATTTGTTATGACCTGCGCTTTCCCGAACTCTTCCGCGCCTACGCCCTGGACGGTGCGTCCCTCGTCTTTTTACCCTCAGAATGGCCCCATCCCCGGCTGGCGCACTGGCAAACGTTGCTGCGCGCCCGCGCCATCGAAAACCAGATGTTCCTGGTCGCCTGCAACCGCGTGGGCGAAAGCAAAGGCACACACTTCTTCGGCCACTCCTGCATCATTGACCCCTGGGGCGAAACGGTGATTGAAGGCGGCGAAACGGCCGAACTGCTCACGGCTACCATAGAGATGGAACAGGTCACGGCCGTGCGCGCCAAAATCCCCATCTTCCAAGACCGCCGGCCAGAGTTATATGGATGAGCAGGTGATGGGGTGATGAGGTGTGCAGGTATGACGGTTTTCATATTTCATAATTCATAATTCATAATTCATAATTCCCATGAAAAGTCGAGGCAGAAAAGTAATCGCCCCCCCCAAGCGTGCGCCGCGCCCGGTGGTAACGCCGGACAGCGAAGAGTACGCCTACATGACCAACAAATGGTCACGCACGGCCGTACAGCCGCTGCTGATCGCCCTCGTCACCACTGCTTTTTTCGCCGTCCTGGCCACCGTCCTGGATGTGGTGCTGCAAATCACCCTGTTCCGGGCTTTGATCCCCCTCTTTTTCCTCATTTCGCTGGAAGGCGTCTACACTACCATCTGGCTCAACCAACCCGACCGCCGCCAGTTCAATCGGCTGGCTTATCGGGCGGCTGAATTTGTGGTTTTCCTCCTCATTTTGCGTCTCTATACCTGGCTGGCAGCCGGCAGCCTGCCTGCCCTGAACCAATTAACCAGCTATCTGCGCTTCCCCTGGCTGCTGGTAGCTGACGGCTATTTTGTCATCAGCGCCATTCTGCTGCTACTGACCTGGGTGCGCGCCATCAGCGCCGCCGATGCCTTTAATGATCTGGCCATTGACGAAGCCGAAGTGTATTACTTTACCCTGCCGCGCGGCGAACAAGACGCCAACCTGAAACCGGCCTTTTCCAACCGCATGGAGATTGTCGCCGGGTTGTTTCACCAGTGGTTATGGGGTGGCGTGATGCTGGCCATGGGCACGGCCGTGGCCGGCGTAGATACTCGCTCCGTCTCCATTTCCACCGAAAGCCTTATCTCCTTGCAGCGTCTGCCTCTGCCACCCGCGCTGGTCTGGGCATTGTTCGTTTACTTTGTGGCCGGGCTGCTGCTGCTCAGCCAGGCGCGGCTGGGGGCGCTCAACGCCCGCTGGCTGCACGACGGCGCCAGCAAATCGCCGGAAATTGAACGAAGCTGGCACCGCATGACCACCTGGTTGCTACTGGCTATGGCCATCGTCGCCCTCTTTTTACCCCTGGGGTCCACCTTTGCTATTGGCCGGGTGCTGGCCTTTATGGTCAGTTTTATTGTGCAGATTTTCGTTTTTCTTACCTATCTGCTTACCATCTTCTTGACGATGTTTTTTGCGCCCCTGACAGACCAGGCGCTGCCAGAACCATTGTTAACACCCGAACCCACCTTACCCCCCCCTACGCCCGCACCCACCCCCTTGCCTCCCGTCACCCTGCCGCCAGACGAGACGGCGCAAATGTTGGTCAGTTCTGCATTTTGGGCAGTTGCCATTGTGATGAGCATCATGGCGATTACCTTTTTTCTGCGTGACCGGGGTTTTCGGGTAAATGTCAGGCTCTTTACGCGGGCCGGCGGCGGGCTGCTGGCCTGGCTACGCAGCCTGTGGCAGGATATGGCCGACTATGCCGGTGATTTTGCCGAGGCAGCGCGCCATAGATGGCAAACGGCCGTAAAACCCGATGAGACCACCCCACCCACACCACCCTGGCGTTTCATCCGTGTCAACGCTCTCTCGCCCCGCGACCAGATTCGCTACTTCTACCTATCCACCGTCAAACGTGCCGCCGAACAAGGCCAACCGCGCGACCCCAACGAAACGCCGCTGGAATTTGCCGATGATTTGAAAACTGGCTGGCCCGGCGCCGAAACGGAAATTGAGGAACTGACCGAAGCCTTCTTGCGCGCCCGCTACAGCCGAGAAACCATCGTGAAAGAAGACGTCAGCCCGGTCAAACAACAATGGCGGCAGGTAAAAAACCGGCTGCGCCGCCGCCGCAAAACCTGAACCCTTCCCTAGAACATCCCGTTCCCACTCGCCCATTACCCCCATTCGTGATAAAAAACGCGGGTGGTTGGTGGCCAGGGGCTGGCACAAGCAACCAGCCCCTGGCCACCAGCCGCTATTAACTAAGGAGAGTTTCCACCCATGCACCAACTGGTTGAATGTGTACCTAACTTCAGCAACGGCCGTGACCCAGCCATCTACAACGCCATCGCCGACGCCATCCGCAGCGTGCGCGCCAGCATCCGCCTGCTGGACATCAGCGCCGACCCGGACCATAACCGCACCGTCATTACCTTCGTCGGCGCCCCCACCGATGTAGAAGAAGCCGCCTACCGGGCCATCGCTGCCGCCGCCAGACTGATTGACCTGGATGCCCACCAGGGTGAACACCCGCGCATTGGCGCCACGGATGTTTGCCCTTTCATCCCCATTAAAAACACTACCATCAAAGAGTGCGTGGAAATGGCGCACCGCCTGGGCCAACGAGTGGGTGAAGAACTGGGCATTTGCGTCTACCTCTACGGAGACGCCGCCACCCGCCCCGAACGCGAAAAATTGGCCGACATTCGCAAGGGACAGTATGAGAAGTGGAAAGAGGAGATCGGCCAGGAACCAGCCCGCGAACCGGACTACGGCCCGGCCGTTCCGGCCAAATGGGGGGCGACGGTGATCGGAGTACGGCCGTTCCTCATCGCCTATAACCTCTACCTGAACACAGACAACGTGGAGATTGCTGAACAGATCGCCCGCGCCATCCGCTTCACCGGCGGCGGCCTGCGGTTTGTGCAGGCCAAAGGCTTCCTGGTGGAAGGGCTGGCCCAGGTAAGCATGAACCTGACCAACTTCGACAAAACCCCCATCTACCGCGTGCAAGAGATGGTCAAACGGGAAGCCGCCCGCTACGGTCTCACCGTCACCAGAGCTGAACTGGTGGGCCTCATCCCGCAGCAGGCGCTCATGGAATCGGCAAAGTATTATTTACAACTTGACGAGATGCAAGACAGCCAGGTGCTGGAATATCGCCTGCTGTCAGAAGCAGAGGACAGCGACTACACACCCCACCCCTTTCTGGACGCACTGGCCGCCACCAAACCAACCCCTGGCGGCGGCCAGTGCGTCCAGAAA
>JABFFZ010000016.1 GCA_013112725.1 Chloroflexota bacterium | reverse complement strand
GACCGCGCCGCTGCCCGGCCAGAACGGCCTCATCGTCCAGCGGCGCGGTCAAATGCGGTGGCACAAATACCTGATCCAGCGTGGCCCAATCGGCTCCCAGGTGATAATTTTGGGCGTAGACGGCCGTTTCTGCCCGAAACCGCGCCTCCACCCCCGAACGCATCTGGCCAATGTGCCCTTCCATCCAGCCACGCGCGCGCCGCCCTTGCTGCCGCAGCCGGGGCCACAACCAGATAACCAGAGCCGCCAGCCCCAGGCCCAGGAACAATCCCAGGAGAAGAGAAGGTGTGTCAGGTCGCCAGGCAGTGATGTTTTGCATCGTTATGTTTCAGAGACAGGTCTATTTCATCGTGGTTGCGCGTGATTATAACAAAGGAGTGACGGCCGTGCCGCATGGAAACAAAAAAGGGTGGCCTCGGTTGAGACCACCCTTCTTGTTCAGGTGAACGGGCTGACAGACAACTCATTCACCCTTGCCGACAATTGTTCCCGCCGTTAGGGCTTGAGAATAATTGGCAGATAGATGTAGGTGTTCGTATCTACGATCTCGACCACGGCCGTTGTCGTCAGATCAACCGACGCTGTGGCGGTGGCAGCCGACTGTGACGTGGCCGTAAAGGTGGTCACATCCGTGTCGCCATCATTCGCGCCGGCCGGTACGTCCACATGAACCATCACGGACGTACTGGCGCCGGCCGCCAAAGTGACGCTGGGTACAGAGGGGGCTGCATCCCAGATACCAACGGCCGTCAGGTCAAAGGTATCCTCCACGTTGCCGGTGTTGGTAATCCAAACCATATACATCACCGTTGTCCCAACGTTGCCAGACAGATCAGCATCTTCGGCCGCCACTTCCACACCATAAACCGCCGGCAAAACTGTCAACGTCACCGGCACTTCCACACGCGGCGTATCCGGGTCGTTGCTATCCACGCACAACAAGCCGGTGTAATCGCCCGCGCTCAGACCGGTAGAGTCGAAGGTAACCGTCACCGTGGAGCTATCACCACCTACTGTTGTCCCGTTATCCGGCGCCACACTCAACCAGGGCAGGTCGGTAGGAGCATCGCAAGGTGGTGGCGGCGGCGCCATCAGGGAGATGTTGTCATAGTAAACGGCCGAAGCGCCATTGGCAAAGAGATCAACCGCGGCAATGTTGGCGATACCGCCACCACTTACTTCGTTGGTCCACGTGCCGGCAAAGAGCATCTGTCCGTCATAGTAGAACGTCTGGGTATTGTTATCCAGGTCTATCTCCACCCGGATTTCAACCCATTCACCCTTGACCAGCGGTAGCGTACCCCCGGACACGCCATCGTTGATGACCATGTCGCCTACAGAGCTGAACATGACCTGGGTAGACCAGTTCATCGTGGTACCGGCGTCGTTATACTGGTTGAGCATAATGAAGTAGCTCTCACCAACAAAGTCCGTGGGCACATACTGCCAGGCAGTATAGGTCCAGAAACCGCTGGTGTAACCACTGTACTCATGTACCAGATCACTACCGCCTAAGATCTCCACCGAGTTGGGGGCGCTAACGGCGTAGGTGTCGCGCACAAAGGCGCCGGCGCCAGGATCATTGAACCATCCTTTCCACCCACCTTGACCATGAATCTGGCTGTCTGTGGCATAGCTATCGAAGTCGTCAGACCAGTTGCCTCCTAGCGGGCCAGCGCCGGCTGCTTCCGTAACCGTCCAGGTCAGATCGGCCGTCCCAACATTGCTGATGGTCAGATCTTCGCTGCTGGTACTATCAGGCGGCTGGCTGCTGCTCAGGCTGGCCGGCGCCACAACAATATCCGGCAGATCGGACGTAACTGTCAGGGTCAACGGAACAAACACCTCCGGCGTGGTCGAGTCATTGCTGCTGATGCACAGATCCCCGGTGTAAGTACCGGCTCCAAGACCGGTTGAGTCGAAGGTAACGTCAACAGTGCTGCTGCCGCCGGCAGATGTAGAACCACTGGTCGGGGATACACTGGCCCAGGGAATGTCGCTAGGTGTACAACCACCACCGCCGCCGCCAACAGTTCCCATCAAAATGAAGGGTAAATCCTGTTGCGTCGAGGTTCCAGTATCATTGGCCGGACCCCAGGTTCCGGTAAACTGCAAAGCGTTTCCGGTTGTCGTCTGGCCAGTGATCGTAACAGGCGGCGCCCAAGGGCCAGAAGCAGCACTACCATCTGACATCCAGTCTAACCAATAGGTACCTGGAGCTAACCAAATGCCTGCTGTCGCCGTGCTGACCATGACCGGTCTGTCTGTATTGGCGCCTGTTGTGGTTTCGGTGACTCGATAGATATTTGCCCAGGTGGTGCTACTCATCCGGTTGGTGGTCGTATCGCCAAAAATTACGCTGCTGCCTGCATCATTTGGCGGGCCATCCCAAATCTGGAAATATACACCGGTTATGGTTGAAGGCGGACCAGCAAAACTCTGGTAAGCAAAGAAATCAATGCTGTCAATACTCCACCCTTCCGGATCGGAAACAGTAAAATCATCGGCCATACGATTGCCAACGGAAAACTGGTGGCCAAAGCCAAGTGTACTCATTCCCAGCGAAACATTTTGCAACACGCTTTCATCTGCCCCGCCAACGCCACAACCAGCACAATTCACCAACGGGCCATTGTCATATAACACACCCCCTGTTGGATACCGATACCCGGTGAGCGGGTTAATGATAACCGGGCCAGCCTGCATTCCGACGGCATTTTCAGCGGCGACGGCGTTATCGCCACCATCTGTTCCTCTAAACACAGGAGATTCTTCGTCTATCGTCCAGGTCAAAGTCTGGTCACCCTGGTTGCTAATGGTCAATTGCTGAACAACGACGCTATCCGGGGCCTGTAAGCTCTCCAGGCTATCCGGGCTAACATCAATCACCGGGCCAACAGGCGCTTGCGCCGGAATGACAGCGATGGGCATATGCGCTGCCGGAACGCCGCCGCCACCGCCAGATGTTACTACAACGTCGTCAATCCACCAGGTGTGGGCAAACACGCCACCATAGCGGAACGCCAGGCAGGCCGTCTGCCCATTGTAAGCAGACAGGTTAATAGAAACCGGTGTGGCGCGCCAGGCATCTTCGAGAATATCTGCCGTTTCTAGCAGTTCCACAAATTGTCCATCGGCCGGGTTACAACTTGCTGTAGAAATCCATACACCGCTATAGCCATAATCACCCATCCAGTCACCGCGATCATAATAGGTCAAGGTGGAACCATCCAGGGCAAGCGGCGGTGTTACCAGCCAATCATCCTGGTTGCCATCACCTGAGCCACCAAAAATGCGGCGTGCAGAAGCAGGAGGACTGTAGGACTGCGCCGTATCACGGATCCATGTGGTTGTACCAGTGCCCGCCAGTTTATAGACTGCCCAACCCGCAGGCGGGAAGGTGGCGCCGCTGAATTGCTCATTCAGCAGATCGACCATCGGGGCAGCCAAAGGAGCCGGTTCAATGTTTACCTGAGCAAATGCCCAGGAACCCAGGACAGCGCCGGTAACGTCCAACTCAATGGTAATGACTTGGGTGCCGCCGGCAGCGAGCGTGAAGTTGGACGGGGTCACTGTACCGGTAACACCGGTGGGGCCAGACACGGAAGCATTGTATTCCTGATCTGTAGTCAAGACACTGCGCAGGGTGCGCGTCCAGGTGCAAGTACCGGCGCAATTATTGTTGGCCAGGCTGGGTAGGTTGAGCAGTTTGGGGTCACCGCCCGTGGCCGGGTTGGCCGCTACATACTCGGCATCGGTAATGTTGAGGACAAACCCAACATCACCAGCAGCCGTCAGGTTCACGCGGCCAGAACCGAGGTCAAAGGGATCGGTTGGTGTGCTGTTGTCTTCTTTTTCCAGGGCAGTGATACCCGTCATCATCAGGGCGGATTTCACTTCAGCCGGCGTCCAGGTGGGATGCATGGCCCGAATCAGGGCTGCCGCTCCGGCCGCGTGCGGGCTGGACATGGAAGTACCACTGATGATATTGAACTCAGGTGGTGTGCTAAAGCCAGCGTTGAATGCCGCCAGGATATTGAGGCCAGGCGCAGTCACGTCAGGCTTGATCAAGTTCGCCAGGCCGGGCACAGTACCGCCGGCCGGGCCACGCGAGCTAAAGCTGGCCATATTGTCGCCATACATGGCATCGTAATCTACGGTGCCACCGGTGATGCGGCCCACATCGTTGGTGCCGGCAGCCATCCACGCTTTTAAGGCAACGCCATCAGCATAGCTAATGTGGGTAGCGGGTAAAACGTGGGTGTCGGCGTTTAGACTGGCGGCGCTGCTGGCATTATTGGCCAGGATCATACCGCCGCCGCCTGCATTCAACACATTTTGGCCTTTTTCCACACGGCCAATGGTGCCACGATCACAGACGACAATTTCACCGCTAAACGTGCCTGGAGGGAAAGGATTACAAAGCGGGTTGTTATAGGGCGCGTCACCGGCATATACCAGGGTGGCGGGGCCGTAACCAGTGGCGGCGCTTTCACCCAGAATGTCAGGCAGGGGGCCGCTACTGTTGTTCAGGTCCACTACCGAATTGAGAACAGCCCGGTTATGGGTGCTGGCGGCAACGGTCATGATCCAGGGTCCCTGGTGTCCAACGGTACCTGGGGTTGGGCCAGAGTTGCCGGCCGAGTTAGCGGGGAAGACGCCAGCAGCGACAGCGTTGCGGAAGGCCACGGCCGTTGTCTCCACATAAGGATTAGTACCACCGCTGATGGAGTAGTTGGTCACATCCACACCATCAATCACGGCCTGATTGACCGCGGCCGTAGTGGCCGAGGTGGGGCAGGAAGGCACACAAACCTGGTAGGCAATGATGTTGGCGTGGGGGGCTACACCAGAGACAGAGGCAAAAGTGTAGTTGGCGGTGGGCGCATACAAAACGGGATCTTCCAGATAGTTACCGGCTACGGTGCTGGCGGTGTGGCTGCCATGACCATCGGCATCTTCAGGGTCGCTTGACGATGGATGGAATGCCCAGGCGCCAATCAATTTGTCGTTACAGAAACCAGGGTTGGCTACACAGTAACCAACATAGTTCCCGGAACCGAAGGGGTTGGTATGATCATATCCATCGCCGCCAACATCGGCAAAGGAAGGATGGCCAGAGTTGATGCCGGTATCAATGATACCCACAATGATCCCCTCACCTTTGTTGCCGCCGCTGGCGTTCCAGATTGTTTCCGCACCAATGAAGGCCGGCCCGGCATCGGTTAATATCTCTTCAAAACTTTCACGGTAAAGGAGATTGACGCCATTCATTCCCGCCACTTGAGCGGCTTCAGCCGGGGAAAGGAAAGCGGCTACCCCATTATAAGCATGGCGGTAGTAGAAGCTGATGTCTACGTTGCGTCCCAACAGGTTGTTCATATCGGACACAAACTGGTTTTGTTTATCAGCCAGATATTGCTCGTAGGCCAGACTTTCCTGGCTCTTGCTGTCCAACTTATGGGCGCCGGTTGCCAGGGGGCTGGTAGCCGCCAGGCCGGCGATGCCGCCGGTGTAAGTAGCGACAGGCTCGCCTGTTAATTGAATAATATAAATTGCGGGCTCTGTTTCGCCTGCGGCTTCGTTATAAACACGGCCGTTACCAGCAGCAGCCACAAGGCTACCATCGGCTTGGGGGGCCGGTTCAGCAGCCACAGTGGCCGTAAACAGGGCCACAAAAGCTAAACAAAGGAGTATCTTCATTACTTTTCGCATCATTTCATTTCCTTCTTGTTTTTGGAGGTCTTATGTAAACGAAAGAGATCAGCTTGAGAGCATGTCTCTCAGGTAGCTTCACATTTTTCCTCCTCTCAGGTTTGCTGAAGCATGGTTAATGGAAAACGAACATCCAGCAAGAGTAAACCCACATTATTGGTTAAGTCAGATAATTATTTCGGGATGTCACCTCCTTGCGGACTCAATTCCGCCTTACTCAGGGAACGGTAAAACACAAACAATTCTATTCAGATTGTTTTCTCAGTTTGGGAAACCATAAGGATACAATATCACAGGATTTGGGAGAAGGGTTATCTACAATTCTCTGTCCCATTTTGCTTGTAGACAATCACCTATGTGACCATCATCAGATGCTGATGATAATGCAGGAATCAGAAACAGAATTGTTTAATAGTAGCCACGCTATTTTAGGTGTTTTCCGCCTTTCGTCAAATTCTATACCAACGAAGGGCATAATCTGACATTTTAGCCGGCGGTTAAAATCGCGCCTACACGTGCAAAGTCGGCCTTCGACGACTGGGCCCCAGACCGCGCAGGCGGTCTTTGCACGTGTTGCCGCGAATTCCATTCGCCGGGCAAAATGACACTTTATGGCCTTTGACAGTATATTTTTGATGCGGGCCTGATTTTTGGCAAAATTTAGAGCACAATAGGCCGCTGGTTGACACGGCAATGGGCGGCAGTGATGATGCTGAGAATCTGGTGCACGGCCGTTTCCTGCTGTTCTTCCGCATTGACAATCCAGTAATCAAATTCGTGGATGCGTTTCATCTCCTGGCGGGCGGTAGCAATGCGCAAATTGAGCCCCTCAGACGTTTCGGATTTGCGCTCGCGCAGACGGGCAACCAACTCTTCTTCTGAATTGGTCGTCAAAAAGATGGTAATGGCATTGGGAATGAGTTTGCGAATGGTCGCCGCACCCTGTACATCTACACGCATAATCACATCGCGTCCGCTGGCTAACGCATCCCGAATTTGCTGTTTGGGGATGCCTTTGTAGTCGTTGTAGACAATGGCGTATTCCAACAGTTCGTTATTTTCAATCATTTCGGCAAACTGGTCACTGCTGAGGAAGATATAATCCTGCCCATCCACTTCACCGGGGCGCGGCGGTCGCGTAGTAGCTGTAACCACAAAATAGAAGGCTTCCGCCCGGCTTTCAATCACCAGGCGGGCAATGGTATCTTTGCCCACCCCAGAAGGGCCAGATATAACAATCAGTAAAGGGTAATTTCGGCGTTCGTATAATAAGGCATCTACCATAGGATTTGCACCTGCGCTCTGTCTCCGTATAATGAGTTTCCCATTTATAACAAGAATTTGATTTGAAGACTACAGAGCCTGAGGGTTTCAGAAAACCCTCAGGCTCTTCCCGAAAAAGGGTGTAAAAATTTATGCCGTATTATGATTATCAATGTCAGGATTGCCGGCGGCGGGTGCGATTGTTTATGTCGTATGCGGAATACGGCCGTAACACTCCCACCTGCCCCCACTGCCACAGCACCGCCCTCAAACGGCGTATTGGCCGCATCGCATTAGCAAAATCCGAAGATGCCCGCCTGGACGCGATGATGGATGACAGCGCCCTGGCTAACCTGGATGAAAATGACCCGAAAGCGCTGGGCCAGTTTATGCGCAAAATGAGCCGGGAGATGGACGAGGACCTGGGCGATGAATTTAGCGAAGTGGTAGAGCGTTTGGAAAGCGGCGAATCGCCGGAATCCATTGAAAAGTCCATGCCGGATTTGGGGGCAGCAGACGGCGGAATGGATTTCTAGGCATCGGGAACGCTTGAAAACCTGGCAACAACAATGGCGCGCAGATCGGCTTGCACCACTTCGGAGGGGCGGCCGGCATCTATGATGACCCAACGGGCCGGTTCTTGTACCGCTAATTGGTGGTAGCCCTGGCGTACTCGTTGGTGAAAGGCGACCGTTTCCAGGTCTAGCCGGTTCATTTCCACGCCGCCGTTGGTGCGCCGCGCCAGCCCTACCGTCACGTCAATATCCAGCAAGATGGTCAAATCTGGTTTGAGGCCACCGGTGGCAAAATGGGTGATCTGGCGTAGGGCGGTCAGGTCAAGGCCACGGCCGTATCCCTGGTAGGCTAACGTGCTGTCATAATAACGGTCACACAACACCACGCTGCCGGCGGCAAGTGACGGCCGTATCACCTCCCACACCAACTGCGCCCGCGACGCCGAATACAGCAGCAATTCCGCCTCTGGGCACATCGCCGTATTTTGCACATTGTGAACACAGGCCCGAATTTCATCGCCAATGGACGTGCCGCCCGGTTCACGAGTCAGCCGCACGGCTATGCCCTGCGCCTGCAAAAAGTCATATAACAGTCGAATCTGGCTGGATTTGCCGCCGCCTTCGGGTCCTTCGAGGGTGATAAACATGGGGGCGTAATGCGTGATGTGTAATGCGTGACCTCCCACAAGGCACACATCATGCATCACGTTTAGTTCTCTAACCGGGGTGTATTAAAGATACGCACATAGCGGTTTGGCTCTTTGCCATAGCTGTGGGAGACCAGGTTGGCCTGGCGCACCAATTGGTGCTGATAGGCGCGAATGGCGCGGCTGACAGGGCGCAAATCTACGCTCGGTTGGCCAGCGTGAATCATCTGGATACCCCGCTCCACATCGGCAATGCCCGTCTCAAACGGGTCTTCACCTTCCTGTTCATCCAGCTTGAGCGCCTGCGCTAAAAAACTCTCCATTTGGGTAACAGTGTTGGCGCGCAACACGTAAACGGGCGTACGCCGTCGCTCGGCATCACGGATGAGTTGGCTGCGTTTGCGGTAGTAGCTTTTCAGCGTTACCAGCACATCGGCGTCTGCGAGGGTATTGACCAGGTTAATGCGCGCCCGCAGCCGCCGGGATGCCTGCAACAACCGGTTGCGGGCCACGCCATAGGCATAGACATTCAACATGCCCGGTTCGGCCGTGGAGGGGGCTTCTGTGTCTGGTTCTGAAATCCTTACCGCCTCTATTTGTTTCCCAGGCGGCCGTTCGTCACTAAAAATGCGCGCCTGTCCATTCCCGTCGCGGCGGCCACGCGCCTCACGCCCATCACGACGCCCGGTCACGGCCGTAGACGACACCACCATGCTCTTATCTTCCACCCGTATGCCCTGATGGTCATCCCGTGAACGGAACTGTACGTGCAGCGGCTCACCGCGCAGCATGGCATCAACCGAACTGGTCACATCCGGGTGAACCAACAATTTTTCCCGGTCTTGAATCTCAATCAACACATCAAAGGTGGGCGGGGCGCGCCGTTCCAGCACCGTCTTTTGCGTCCCGCGCCGCCGCGCCTCTTCGTCGGAGAGGGTGACGCTTTCAATGCCCCCCACCAGGTCAGACAAGGTAGGATTCAGCAACAAATTTTCCAGCGTCTTGCCATGCGCCGTACCGATCAACTGCACGCCCCGTTCGTTGATGGTGCGGGCGGCTGCCGCTTCCTGCTCGCGGCCAATTTCGTCAATGATGATCACTTCCGGGTTGTGGTTTTCCACGGCTTCAATCATGGTCTCGTGCTGGCGTGACGGCCGTGCCACCTGCATTCGCCGCGCCCGCCCCACCGCCGGGTGGGGAATGTCACCATCGCCGCCAATCTCGTTGGAGGTGTCTACAATGACCACGCGCCGTTTTTCGGCCAGCACCCGCGCCATCTCGCGCAGCATGGTCGTTTTGCCCACACCGGGCCGCCCCAGCAGCAAGACACTGTGCCCTTCTTCAATAATATCGGTAACAATGTCAATGGTGCCATATACGGCTCGCCCTACGCGGCAAGTTAACCCCACCACATCGCTGCGCCGGTTACGAATACCGGAAATACGGTGCAAGGTGCGGGTGATGCCGGCACGGTTATCATCGTCAAAATCACCAATGCCATTCACCACCTGGGCAATTTCCCCCGCCGTGACTTCAGCCTGGCGCAAGATGATTTCGCCGTCCACGTAACGGGCAGTGGGCTGGCGACCCAAATCCATCACGACCTCTAAAAGGTCGGCTTCACGGCCGTTTTGTTCAATTGGTTCGCGGATCGTCTCCGGCAAAATAGCTAACAGGAGTTGTAAATCTTCTTTGGTTTGTTGTTCCGGCAATGTACTCATAATTGGCTGGATGACAGGGGCGGGGGCTAAAACCCACCCCTACCTGATTTTTTCTTTGGTAATCGGTGGCTGCCAGTTTCGTATCATCGGCGTGGTCGGTGATACAGGCTGTATGTCTAACAACTTCGAGAGGTCAGCCGCCGATTTTTGCACATGATGAACGGTATGTTTCACCATCACTGCCTGGCTGCCCCACAGGGTAAAGTTGGTGCGCGCCAGAGCATTTTGAATCCAGCTCTGGTAACGGCGCACGCAACAGTACACGGGATGTGCCAGCCGGGGTGGTTTCAGGTGCAACACGGCCGTCAAAATTTCCTCTACTCTGGCCTCAGCGTTGGGATGCACAAACAGGCGCATCCAGGTGGCCGCCGGGCCATCATGAACATGAATATACGCAGCTAATTCACCATCTTCACGCAGCACCCATCCTGTGCCCTCGCCCGGCGGCGGTTGGGGTTCCACCATTTGCACCAGGCGCGGCACCGTATTGGCATATAATAAATGCACGTCCCAATCATCACTTTCCTGGCGCGGCCGTAACAGTTCAGCGCCATTATAGGGGACAAACTCAGAAATCGTCCAGATGTCCTGGCGGGTATACACCACAAATCCCGCCCGCCGCAAAATCGGCAGTTCCGGCCCCAACTCATCCACTTCGGCCACCAGGCTGACAATACCGCGGCGGCCGGCTTCAATCACAGCCTGGTCTAACAACGGCAGCCAGACCTGTTCGTTTATGGCCGGAGACGCCGGCAGCGATGTGATAGGTAACTCACCATTTTCGTCGGATACGGCCGTGTCCCCAGTCGCCCCCACAAACAAAACTTGGGCCACCGGGCTGCCTTCCACCAGACCTAGCTGGATAAACCCGGCTGTCGCTCGATTTTCCGATTTCCACACATAGGTAGGAAAATCACCCCCCACAATGCCAAACAACGCCCCCCGGACCGGATTAATGTTCTTGGTCAAGGCAGACTCCGTATGGAGCGAAACACCATGTTCACTAAGCCGGTGAACCAGGGCTACATCACGTAAATGGAAAGGGCGTATCATGTCGTTCGAGAGTGTAACAAGCGCCACTTACCGGCGCAACTTCATGCCCGGATTATACACCAAAAATTAACCGCCCCCTATTTGCGCCAAAACCTACCCGCTCCCTAGAAGATTGTTATAATCAGGGCATTAAGTAATTAAGTAATTAAGTAATTAAGTAATTAAGTAATTAAGTAATTAAGTAATTAGGTAATTGGGTAATTAGTGGCCTCAATTACTCAATTGCGTAATCACCCAATTTCCACTCAGGAGGAAGGAGAACAATGTCAACACTTGTACTCACCATACGCGAAAGCATCCGCTATCGCGGGCGCAGCGGTCACCTCAGTTGGATCGCCCATCGCATCTCCGGCTTAGCCATCCTCGCTTTTCTGGTCATGCACGTCTGGGATACCGCCAACGCCAACTTTTACCCGGCCCTGTACGAATGGTCCATCGAGCTTTTCAAACATCCCCTCTTTGCCCTGGGCGAAATTGCCTTGATGGCCGCCGTGCTTTACCACGCCTTCAATGGTATCCGCATCACCATTATGGACTTCAAACCGGAATTGTGGAAACACCAGACACGCAGCGCCACCATTGTTTGGGCGCTGTTTTTTGTTGTGTTCATCCCCATCGCCATCCTGATGTTTAGGGAACTCATGCACGGCTGCGCGGCACGGGGGGCAGCCTGTTGGCAAATCCCCAGCCTGTCCGACTTTTTGAACTAATACAACCGTTCGTAGTAGGCGATTTATCGCCGTCAAATGGCGATAAATCGCCTACTACGAACGAATAAGAGAGATAGACATGACTACACCAACCGGTATTACCTATCGCAAAGTGGCCGTGCCCTCTAACCTGGAACGGCGCGCTTTTTTGTTCATGCGGCTGTCTGGGGCCGCGCTGCTTCTTCTGGCTGTAGGCCATATGATGATCCAACATGTGCTGAACAGCAGCCAAAATCTCACCCTGCAATTTGTGGCGCAGCAGTGGAGTTCCTGGGGCTGGCGCGTCTATGACATGTTGCTGCTCTTTTTTGCCATTACACACGGCTTCAACGGCCTGCGCAATGTGCTGGAAGATTACGTCCACAACCGGAATGCAGTGAAGTGGATTAACCGTTTTCTATTTGTTTTTGCAATCCTGACCATCATTTGGGCGGGCATTGCCATTGCAACGTTTTAGTATCGTTTGTAGTGGGCGATTCATCGCCCATTGACGGCGATAAATCGCCTACTACGAACCTTGAAAAAGAGGCAATAAACATGGCAGAACTGAAAACACACACATTTGACGCCGTTATTGTGGGCGCGGGTGGCGCCGGTTTGATGGCCGCCCTGTACGCCAGCAAAAGCGCGAATGTGGCCGTCATTTCAAAGTTGTACCCTACCCGCTCGCACACAGGCGCGGCTCAAGGCGGCGTGGGCGCGGCATTAGGGAATGCCGAAGAAGATAAGTGGGAATGGCACGCCTATGATACCGTGAAGGGTTCTGATTATCTGGCAGACCAGGATGCGGTGGATGTGATGTGCAAAGACGCCATTGACACCATTATTGAATTGGAACACATGGGGCTGCCATTTGACCGTTTTCCCAGCGGCAAAATTTCACAGCGCCGTTTTGGCGGCCATACCAACAATGAAACAGGGAAACCGGTACAGCGGGCCTGCCATGCGGCTGACCGCACCGGTCATATGATTTTGCAAACCCTTTACCAGCAGTGCATCAAACACGATGTGAATTTTTTTGATGAATATCATGTGGTGGACTTGATTCGCGTGGATGATACGGTGCGCGGCATTGTCGCCATCGAAATTGCTACCGGCGATTACCACATTTTTCATGCCAAAGCAGTGTTATTTGCCACCGGTGGCTGGGGACGCTGTTGGGAAGTGACCTCGAATGCGCATTCGCTCACAGGGGATGGCACGGCCGTGTGCCTGCGCCGCGGTGTGCCGTTGGAAGATATGGAATTTTTCCAGTTTCACCCCACCGGCATCTTCCGGCTGGGCATTCTCATTACCGAAGGGGTGCGCGGCGAGGGGGGCGTGTTGATTAACAACGAGGGGGAGCGATTTATGGAGCGGTATGCGCCTTCCATTAAAGACCTGGCCAGCCGCGATGTGGTTAGCCGGGCCATTTATCTGGAAATTCAAGCCGGGCGCGGCATTAACGGCAAGAATTACGTACACCTGGATGTGCGCCCAGAAACGGTGAATTATTACCTGGAACAGGCCGGCGAAAGTCGCCGGATTGATCGGGAGTATATCGAAAGCAAACTACCCGATATTGCCGACTTCACCCGCACGTATCTGGGGGTTGACCCGGTCAGTGAACCCATGCCCATCCAACCGACGGCGCACTATGCCATGGGGGGGATTCCGACGGATGTAGACGGCCGTGTCCGCGCGAACGAAGCAGATGGCATTGTGCAAGGTCTCTATGCTGCCGGCGAAGCCGCCTGTGTCTCTGTGCATGGCGCCAACCGTCTGGGCACCAATTCATTATTAGACCTGGTGGTATTTGGCAAACGTTCCGGGATGCACATGGCCGCGTATTGCCAAAAAGCCGAGCTGCTACCTCTACCAGAAAACCCGGCAGCCGAAGTGATGGCGGAGTTTGAGCGTATCCGAAATGGCAGCGGCGGCATTAAATCGACTGACTTGCGCACCCGTATGCAAAAATCCATGACTAAAAACGTAGGCGTCTTCCGCACTGCCGAGTTGATCCAGGAAGCGGTGAACGACCTGAAAGAACTGCGCGAGCAGTATGACCGCAACATTCAGATAGATGACAAGGGCAAGCGGTTCAACACTGACCTCCTGGAAGCGTGGGAATTGGGATGTTTATTGGAACTGGCTGAAGTCACGGCCGTGTCTGCTCTGGCCCGCACCGAAAGCCGCGGCGGCCATGCCCGTGAAGATTTTCCCAAACGAGATGACGTCAACTGGCTCAAACACACCTTTTGTTACCGTGAGGCCGATGGCCAATACCGCCTGGCTTACCGCCCGGTTACGTTGGGCCGTTATGAACCTAAGGAACGGGTTTATTGATTCGTAATCGGTTATCGGTAATCGGTGAGAGTCACCGATTACCGTTGACTGATTACCGATTACCGAGATGAGGGAGATCATGCAAGTACACATACGCATTCGCCGCTTTAACCCGGAAACTGACAACAAACCCCGTTGGGGAGAATACACCGTCAATGATGTGAATCCGACTGATTCAGTGTTGGATGTGCTGCACCGCGTCAAGTGGGAACAAGATGGTACGCTAACGCTGCGCCGCTCCTGTGCGCACGGCGTTTGCGGCTCGGATGCCATGCGCATTAACGGCGCCAATATGCTGGCCTGCAAAACGCTGGTTTCACGCATCGCCAAACCGGGCAGCGATCAGGCCAAAATTCAGGTGGAACCGATTTTAGGGCTGCGGGTCATCAAGGATTTGGTCGTGGACATGGACCCGTTTTTTGACCACTACCGCTCGGTGCTGCCATATTTTGTGAACGACAATGTGCCGGCCGACGGCCGTGAATTCCGGCAATCCCCCGAAGACCGCGCCCGTTTTGACGACACCACCAAATGTATCCTCTGCGCAGCCTGCACCACCTCCTGTCCTAGCTTCTGGGCCAATGAGAAGTACGTTGGCCCGGCAGCCATTGTGCAGGCGCACCGTTTCATCTTCGATAGCCGCGATCAGGCGGCCGAAGAACGGCTGAAGGTGGTGGGGGACTCGTTTGGCGTCTGGCGCTGCCGTACCAACTTCAACTGCACCAACGCCTGCCCTCGTGAAATTGAAGTCACTAAAGCGATTGCCGAGGTGAAAGGGGTATTGGCGCGAGGAAAGATATAGGGGCAATGGGGTAATGGGAGCCATTACCCCATTACCCCTATTACTTCTTACTGGCCGGACGTTATATCCAGCACTTCAATTTCAAAAATCAGGTTGGCGTTGGGGGGGATGGGGCCGCCGCCAGTTGCGCCATAACCCAGTTCTGGGGGCACGATAAACTGGGCTTTGCCACCTTGTTGGGTCAGCATGACCCCTTCCTCAAAACCGGGGATGGTGCTGCTTGAGCCGATGAACATATCCAACGGCGTACCACGCTGCACGGAAGAGTCAATCATGGCGCCATCTTCCAACCACAGGGTGTAATGTAGGGAAACGGTATCACCGGCCTGCGGAGTAGCGCCACTGCCTTCACGGATGACGTAATACTTCAGGCCGCTCTCTGTGACCGTAAAGTCCTCGTCGGCTACGGCCGTTGGTGTGGGCGGTTCTGCTGCTTCCAAAAGTGTAATCTCAAACACATAGGTCGCGCCGCTGCCATCGGCCAACTGCGGTGGTAGTGTCAACTGCGCCCGACCACCTTCCTTCAGCAGTGCCAACCCTTCATCCAAACCCGGCAATGAACTATCGCTGCCCATCACAAACGTATATGGCATCCCGCGATCAACAGTAGAATCCAGGAAAGTACCATCTTCCAACCACAACGAGAAATCTACCGTAAGCATGTCGCCCAGTTGCGGCGCATCCCCATCCCCTTCCTCAAATATGTAATATTTCAAACCGCTGTCCGTTGTGGTGTAATCGGCGGCATCAATGGTGGCAGGTTTAGGCGTCGGCTGCACATCCACCAACTCCACTTCAAAAATCAGCGTGGCATCTGGCGGAATTGGCCCGGCGCCGGCCGCGCCATAACCCAATTCTGATGGAATAATGAGCGTTGCTTTGCCACCTTCATGCATCAAGGCAATACCCTCATCCCAACCAGGAATGACCTGCCCTTGCCCCAACGTAAAACGAAAAGGATCACGGCCGATAGAGCTATCAAACTCGGTGCCATCTTCCAGGGTGCCGGTGTAATGCACCGACACCATGTCACCCGGTTGGGGCATGGGGCCGGTTCCCGCCTCAATTTCCACATATTGCAGGCCGCTGGCCGTCGTGGTGGAGCCGGTGGTGGTTGTGCCCGCCGTGCTGCTGCCAGACGTGTGGTCAACCTCATCTGCCTCGCTGTGTTCCAGGCCGGGCATATTGGGCTGGGCAACGCCGCTGCTGGCCGCCGGGCCACAAGCTACCAGCGCCAGACTGACCACCAGTAACAATCCCAACCACCAATTTTTTCTCATTAGGTTCATTTATTTTTACTCCTTCAATGTAGACAAAATAAAAGCCGGAGCGGACACGGCCGTCCCGGCTGGTTTTATTTCAAACAGACCTGACAGGTCAGAAAAATTCGTCAGGTCTTTCACCACCATGTTAAACAAGGAGATTGTACGGGCCAGCTATTATTCCGGCTAGAAAACGGGACACGGATTAGCTCTTTCTCATGCTCATTCATTGATGCCAGGTCTGTTGGGGAAATCGGGCACGGATGGGCGCATAATGCGCTTTAATCCGCGCCAGGTCTGCTTCATAGTTGCCAGAAGGCTGAATAACCGGCCCCAAATCAACCACTTTATGGCCATAATCAAAGGCAGCCAGCAGCACCGGTATATTGGCCTGCATGGCAATCTGGTAGAAACCGGAACGCCACTCATGCACTCGCTGCCGGGTGCCTTCCGGGGTAATACATAGGATGAGGTTTTCCATTTGTTGAAATGCTCTTACATTTTCGCCCACTATGCCTTGTTTCGCCCGGCGATCAATCGGAATGCCGCCCATCCAACGGAAAACAGCCCCCATTGGCCCCCGAAAGAGTGAGTGTTTACCCATCCAGGAGATGCGCACACCCAGGGCTGTCGCCGTGGCAATGACCAATACAAAGTCCCAATTGGATGTGTGGGGTGCGCCCACAATGATGAATTTATGCAAATCGGGCAGCCCACCGGTTATGCGCCAGCCAATGGCGCCCATAAACAGGATAGCCAGCGCCCGTGTGATCCGGTTGCCGCGCCGGGGGACGTGCTCTCCTACTGCTCCGGTTTTGATCACGTGTTGTTTTAGACCGTTCATAGTTGTTTCCTGTCCTGAAAATAGTGGCTGGCGGCCGGTGGCTTGTACCCGCAACCAACCACCAACCACCTAACGCATATTGCCAAACTGTGACTTGATCATATCCCGCTCCACTTCTTTGCGGGCAATTTTACGTTGGGTCTCGGCGACCATTTCCGCCAGTAAATCGCGCCCCTGCTGGCGGGCAAAACGCACTTCCAGCGCCAATTCAACCATTGGCCGGTTGTGGAAATTGCGCAGAGCGTCTTGTACGCGGAAGAGATGACGGCGGCGGTTATCTAATTCCTGGGAGAGGGTTTTGATAAGGTCGTCTTCGGTTTGGGGGGTAGGTACGGCCGTACCCCCGGCCATCTTTCCCACCCCCACCGGGATCACGTTCTCTGTCTCTTCTGCCAGCGCCATCATCTCCACCAGGCTGCCCGCTTTATAAGCGTCATTGATGGCGCTCATTTTGCCGGTGCGGTAGGCGCGGTCCGCCTCGTCTACGGCCAGGTCAGGGTGGTAGCGGCGGGCTAACTGCCGGTACAGTTTCTTTAACTGCGCAGCCGTCAGAGGGGGTGGTTTAGGCGGTTGTTTGGCCGGCGTTTCCTGGCGGGGGATATTCCAGGTGGCGTTATATTGGTCTTCAACCGTGCGGTATCCCTCCCCAAATGTTTGTTCGGTGCGCATGATTTTGATTTGCTGCAAATAATCGTTGACTTCTTCTTCCAGGCGCGCCAACAGATCCAGCAAGTAACCCACAGTGGCTTCAAATTCGTACTCAAAAGCGCGCAAATCTTCTTCCAGGCGCACCAATTCGCCTTCGGCGTCGTCAATTTTAGCCTGCACCTGGTTGATCTGGCGGCGAAGAACGTTAATTTGCTGTTGGGGGGATTCTTGCCCAGACATACTTAATCCAGTAAGGCAGGCAAGGATGCCTACCCTACTGCTTAAGTTTACTGCACTGCCTGGGCGGCTGCCACCTCCAATATACTTTGAATTTGGGGCAACATGTCAGCCGGGTTGGGGTGCAGCCCCTCCTGCACCAGCGCGTTGGCGTAGAGCTGCTCGATGCTCATGGTCAACAACGGCGCATCCGGCTGTTGGGTGGCTAATTGGGCCAGATTGGCAATGAGGGGGTGACGGCCGTTCACCTCCAAAATTTTACGCGGTATCTCATACTCTTTATCCAATAATCGTTGGATGCGGTGCATCTCTCTGTTCTGGGCGTCTTTGGGGGAGACCAGCCGCACCGGACTATCCTTAAGGACTTTGGAAACTCGCACTTCCGTCACCCGCTCACCCAGGGTAGTCACGCAAGCGCCGATGAAACGGTTCAAGTCCGGTTCAGCAATAGGCGTGGCTTCGTCGGTTTCTGTTTCGGTGGCCGCCGTATTCGGCAGTTCCATATCCGCTTCATCCACATTCTGAAATGGTTTGCCCTTGTATTCGGCCAACAGGGGGCTGATGAGCGCATCCAGGGGATCAACCCAGTACAGTACTTCCAGGCCACGCGCCTTGAAGGGGTCCAGATGGGGGCTGTTAGCGGCGGCAGCGACCGTGTCTGACAGCACAAAATAGATCGCCTCCTGTTCCTCCGCCATCCGCGCCACATAATCGTCTAGCGAAATCAACTTGCCGTCTGATTTGGAGGATTGGTAGCGGTATAGCGGCAGCACATCCTCTTTAGCCGCCGGGTCAATCGCTACGGCTTCTTTGAAATAACGGCCGAATTCATTCCAAAACTTTTCGTATTTTTCAGCGTCATCCTGACCCATCTTTTTCAGGTCGCGCAGCAGTCGCCCCCGAATCGTTTTACCCAATTGGGCCATGAGACGGTTGTTTTGCACCGTTTCCCGGCTGACATTCAGCGGCAAATCTTCGGAATCTACCACACCATCCACAAATTGCAGCCAGACGGGCAGCAAATCGGTGCAATACTCTTGAATCAGCACATTGTGAGAATAGAGCATCACGCCTGGCTCTTTGCGTGAAGCCAAAATACCCGGCTCCCGTTTACCGGGCACAAATAGCAAAGCGTGGACGCTAACAGGCACATCGGTAGCAAAATGCACCGTCAGCAGCGGCTCTTCAAACTCCATCGTCATCTGACGGTAAAAGTCGCGGTAAGCGTCTGGTTGAATGTCCGATGGTCGTTGCCGCCACAACGACGTTTGTTGATTCGCCTGCGCCTCCCCCACATAAATCGGATAACGCACAAAATCCGAATGTTTCTTGACGATCTGCTTCAGTTTCCATTCGTTGGCAAACTCGGCTGCATCTGGGCGCAACGTGATGTGAATCTCCGTGCCCCGGTCTTCCTTTTCAGCCGCTTCCACCCGGAACGTATCGCTGCCATCACACAGCCACGCCGCCGCTTTGGCCCGCTTCTTGTGGCTACGTGAGACTACGCGTACTTCGTCTGCCACCATAAACACAGAGTAAAAGCCCACACCAAACTGCCCGATCAAATCATTGGCATCAAACGTGGCTCCCTCGGCTATCTTCGCCAAAAATTCACGCGCCCCGGATTGGGCAATGGTGCCCAGGTTTTGCACCAGTTCATCTTTGGTCATACCAATGCCGCTGTCACAGATGATAATCTTCTTAGGTTCATCTTCGGCCACTTCCGGCACATCAATGTGTATCGCCAGTTCCGCGTCTGGGTCTAATACGTCATGGTTGGTCAGCATTTCAAACTGCATCCGCGTCATGGCGTCTGAGGCATTGGAGATCAGTTCGCGCAAGAAAATCTCCCGATCCTGATACAACGAATGTACCAGGATATGCAGCACTTGCTTGATTTCCGCTTTGAAATGGTAAGCATCACTTGTGGTTTGTTCTTCTGTCGTCATTTGTCTTCCCTCTCTTCAGATTGATGATAAATTATCGCTATTTTCCCGCAAACTGGTCGTTTGGGAAAATCACGGCCGTGATCATATCTATCTCGTGTTAGCATTTTGTTAGCGTTTCAGATATAAAATTCATCGCCTTATCAATAATCCGTGCTGGCGCCTGGGGGCAAGACTTCGAGGGTCTTGTCGTATGGACAATCGGTATGATGTGATCATTGTGGGCGGCCGGATTGCCGGGGCCAGTCTGGCTATGCGCCTGTCCCGGCAAAACTTGAAGGTTCTGCTGATAGACCGGGCCACCTTTCCCAGTTGGCCGGCCGTGCCCAGCAGCCCTATTATTTATCCCAGCGCCATGCAGATGTTGGAGGCGTTAGGGTTTGCCGAAACAGAATATGCCTGTCCCGAAGCCAAAGTGACACATGTGGTGATGGACATGATGGGTAAATTCCAGGCCACTTTTTCCACCGAGTTGATGCAGCTTGATCGGAATTATATCTATGGCATTGATCGCCACAAGTTTGATACGGTTTTATGGGAACGTGCGGCCTCTCTGCCTCTGGTGACAGCGCGTGACAACTTTGGCATGACCGATGTGATCAAGGATGACAACGGCCGTGTCACTGGCATCGTCGGGCGCACAGGAGAGCGGCGCACAGGAATGCGGGCAGAAGAACGGTTCCAGGCCAGACTGGTGGTGGGGGCCGATGGCCGGTTTAGCCAGGCGGCGCGGAAATTTGGGTCACGGCCGTTTGAAGAACTCAACGACTACCCCAGCGCCTCCTTCCACGCCGAATGGGAAAATGTGGGCCGCTACTCCGAAACCATGCAGTACCCGGCCGCTCTCTTTCAAGTGGGTAACGGTTACTCCCTGCTTTGCATCCCTCTGGGCAATGGCAAATACATTATCGCCAACTACCTGCGCACCGCCGACGTTAACGCCGACGGCAAAAAGGCAGAAGAGACTTATCTGGAAAACTTGCAAAAAGCGCCGCGCCTGCGCGAGCAGCTCAAAAATGCGCGCCGCGTCACCCCCGTTGTCGGCGTGCGCCGCATTGACAACGGCTACCGCCAGGCGTATGGCGATGGCTGGGCGCTGGTTGGCGACGCCTTCCATTACGAATCCCCGCTTGATGGACAGGGCATCTATAATGCCCTACTGGCCTCCCAATTCCTGGCCGAAGCTATCGCCGAATGGCAGGCTGGCAAATCGTGGCTTGAGGCGGGCGCAACCTATCAGCAACGTTTTTACGACAGCAGCATAGCCATGCTCAAACAAACGGTGAAGCGCGTCAAGCAAGAGTTATACACCAGTCCACCCCCTGATTTTGTGGTCAATACGCTCATTCGCTGGATGCTCACGGACCCGGTATACCAGCAACAATTCCTGCGTTATCTGGCCCGCGCCATTGACCCCACTACCTTTTCATTTAGCCCTACCCCAGGGCCAATTGTGCGCGGCTTCTGGCGTGATGTGACGGGACGGCGTAACGGCCGTGAGACATGACCTGTGATGTGCAATGCGGAAAGGCTTCCGATCATACCTCACGCCTCTCGCATCGCGTTACCCTCACAAGCTCTCAAAGATCGACCCATTGCATTTACACACATCATTGACATTTTGGCTGCAATCCCATATGCTTGACGCATCAATTATTGATGTGTCAACTAATTTGGACATCTACCTTGTTGTTGGAAAACTACGAATTGATCAAAACCGTATACCTGCTGTTAGATGATGGCGATCAGCAATTCCTCAACCGTCACAATCTGACACAGGTTCAATTTTATGCCCTGCTCTGGTTGGCCGAGGGGCCAAAGACGATGAGTGCGTTAAGTCAGGCTATGCTCTGCGATCCCAGCAATATCACCCGCGTCGCCGGTATTTTAGAGCGCAAAGGGTTCATTACCCGGCAGCGTGACGAAAATGACCGGCGGGTGATCCGGTTGCAGATCACGGCCGTTGGCCAATCACTCATCAGCCAACTACACCTGGCTCACAACGCCTACACCCGCGACCGGCTGGCCCTATTGACCGAACAGGAACAAACCGATCTGCGGGCGCTGCTGCAAAAATTGGGCGATGGCCTGCGTCAACAGCTCTCGCAGCCGGCTTTGCCGCCCACCTTTCCCACTTCGTAACCAAAGGAGCGTGTTTGGCATACGCTCCTTTTTTTATTTCTCTTGAAGTTTACATAAGGATAAAATTATGAAGACGAGAACCCGTATTTTGCTCTTGTTTATTCTGCTGGCGGCCCTGTTAGCGCCAATGGCTTTGTCCGCGCCGCGCACCGAGGCCGGGCCGGTGACCAGCGACGCCTCGTATAAAAGTGATGTCTGTTACCAGATCATCACCGACCGCTTTTACGATGGGAACAGCGGCAACAACAACCCGGCGCAAAGCCCCGGATTGTATGACGCCAGCAAAGCAAACTGGAAATTGTATTGGGGCGGCGATTGGGCCGGTATTCAAGCCAAGATGAGCTACTTGAAGGATATGGGGGTGACGGCAATCTGGATTTCCCCACCGGTAGACAACATCAACGTCGCGGCCGTTTACGGTGGTGTGCCCAATGCCGGCTATCATGGCTACTGGGCGCGGGACTTCAAAACGCCAGAAGAGCATTTTGGCACCTGGACAGATTTCCAAAATCTGGTTAATGCTGCCCATGCCAACGGCATCAAGGTGGTGGTAGACTGGGCGCCCAACCACACCAGTCCCGCAGATGTGAACAATCCCAGTTTTGCCGAAGATGGCGCGCTCTACAACGCCGGTACCTATGTGGCCCGCTATAGCAATGACCCCAATGGCTATTTCCACCACAATGGTGGCATCACCAATTGGGATGACCGCTACGAAGCGCAATATCTGAATCTGGCCGACCTGGCCGATTTTGAACAAACCAACTCTTTTGTGAACCAATACATGCAAGATGCCCTGGCGCTGTGGCTGGCGAAGGACATTGATGGCCTACGCATTGATGCCGTCAAACATATGACCTCCGGCTGGCAGCGGGCGTATAACGACGACATTTTGCATGACAAAGACCTGTATATCTTTGGCGAATGGTATCTGGGCAGCACCAGCGACCCCCTGTACCGGGACAATGTGCGTTTTAGTGATGACAGCGGTACGGCCGTGCTGGACTTCTACCTCAACCACGCTATCCGCAGCACCTTTGGCTACGGCCAACCCATGAGCACCCTGGACAGCGCCATCAGCCAGACCAACGCCGACTATAAATACAAAGAAAACCTGGTCACATTCATAGATAACCACGACATGTCCCGCTTCCTCAGCATCAACAACAACAATACCCAGCTTCACCTGGCGCTGGCCTTCCTGCTGACGGTGCGTGGCACCCCCTGCATCTACTACGGCACCGAGCAATACCTGTTCAACAACACCAACGGCGGCGGCGACCCCTATAACCGCCCCATGATGAACAGTTGGAACCAATCCACCACCGCCTACCAGGTGATCAACAAACTGTCCACACTCAAACAAACGCAGCCGGCGCTGCAATTTGGCAACCACCAGCAGCGCTGGATCAACAACGACGTTTACATCTACGAGCGCAAATTTTACGATGACGTCGTGTTAGTAGCCATCAACAAAAACCCCAACACCTGGTATGAAATCACCGGGCTAAACACCGCTTTGCCTGCGGGAACTTACAGTGACCAGTTAAACGGCTTGGTCGGCGGCCATAACATTACCGTGAACAGTGGCAGCGGCGGCAACAATCCCATTGGCACATGGTGGCTAGGGCCGGGGCGGGCCATGGTCTGGTCATATAACGCCGCCGATCCGGGTACACCCCAATTGGGCGCGGTCTCCCCCACTCTTACCCGCGCCGGGCACAAGGTAACGCTGGAAGGCCAGGGTTTTGGCGCCCCCAATGCCAACAACAAAGTATACTTCGTCAACGGCGGCAACCAATACCAGGCCAGCATCGTTTCCTGGACAACCAATCGCATCGTCGCCACTGTGCCATCGGGTGTACCTGCCGGGCTGCGCCAGGTGAAGGTGGTGCGCGGCGCCAGCAGCAGCAATTTGTATGATGTGCAAGTGCTGACCAACCAGCAAGTGCCGGTGACGTTCCAGGTGAACAACGCCACCACGAACTGGGGCGACCAGGTATACCTGACGGGCAACGTCTATGAACTCTCGAACTGGGCCACAACAACGGTGACGGGTACGAATTTGCCCAAATTTGGCGGGCCGGTGGGGCCGGCGGTGACAGCCAGCGGCTTTTACCCCAGTTGGAAAGTGACGGCGAGTGTACCCTGCGGCACGGCCGTGCAGTTCAAATTCCTGAAAATTTCTGGCAGCGGTGGCGTCACCTGGGAGGGCGGCAGCAACCACAGCTACACCACGCCCGCCTGCGGTTCTCCCGCGCCGGGGTTGGTGACGGTGAATTGGCAGAATTAGGGGGCGGGAGATTGGGAGATTAGAGTTTGAGAGATTGGAGATCGAAGGGTCTCCAATCTCTTTTTTGCGGAGATAGGGATGCCCACCACAAACGGTGTTACCTGTTTGTTAGGGGGCAAGGGAGCTACGGCCGTCCCCACTGCTCCTTATGGGCCACATCAGCAAGGTGTCTGCGCTGTTTTCCTCTGGACAGACACCCTCTTCACGCTGCAAACGTTACTTTCACCAATAGACTCCCGGCGACCAGATCCTCTATCTGCCTACTGCTAACTGGTCACCCCTCATAGCCCCTTCATGCAGGTATCAAAAAAGGCGACGGAGCGGAACATGGCGGTGGTTCCGAGGCGGCCACGGGGACGGAGCTATCGGCGTGCCATGATGCAGTTGCCGCGGCCCGACCATGTCAATCAGGTAACTGTTGGCGGAAATGGAGGCCCAAAAAGCTGGGTTTTCCTCCGGCGAGTCATACGTTTCGTACATCTCCAATCGCCAACGGCTGCGGCCACCAAGCACACCAGGCGTGGCCGAAGTTAGCGGCGGCCCGGCGGCGTTGCTGCTGATAGATTTTGTTACTTTCAGAGAGGTAAGAAACAATGTAGCGATCATAGTTGATGCCATCATCCAGCGTCTGTTCAAAGATCAATTCACTGCCGGGGTAGCTTTGCTGGCGCATCACGCCAATCATCAGCGGATGTGTCGGCAATGGGGTGACGGTGGGGCTGACCGTGGGAGTAGGTGATGGGGTGGTGGAGGTGGCAATAGGGGCATCGGCGGGTAAGGGAGTAGATGCGTAGGTTGGCAGGAGGACGGGCAGCGAGGTAGGCGTGGGTAGTGACAGGGCGAGGGTGGGGGTTGGTGGAGAAAGGGTGGTTTGGCTGACGGCCGTAGGCGCCGGGGTGGGGCCGGCCTTGTCACCAGCCACCAGGAACAAACAAACCAAAATGAGCCAAAATAACCAATACCGCAATCTCTCAATCTCCTAATCGCTCAATCTCAAAACCGACGGTAATCCTTAGATGATTCCTAAGTGAATCGCGTAGAAGACACCAAAGATAACAAAGAAAGGTTGGGAAATCCATGCCTATTAACAAAACACGACCTTAGTGCTATTGATTCCGGCTTACTTCCATGTTAAACTGTGGTCATCTTATCAATCTATTCATAAATGGAGGTATTTAGCAATGTTGTTCTTACACCGTGAAGATGGACAAGGTTTGGTAGAATACGCGCTGGTCTTGGTGCTGGTGGCTGTGGTTGTGATTGCGATCCTGACCCTGCTCGGCCCACAGATTGGTAACGTCTTCAGCCGCATCACCAACGGCCTGAGCTAAACCAAAGACGAACTCATTAGTGCAAAAAGCCCTATCACATGATAGGGCTTTTTTGTTTGTCTGCTTAGCACCAAAACTTACAATCTAAATGACAGTTTGTTGTTTGGGGTACGACTTTAGTGCTATTGATTCGTGAAACGGACGAAGCTAAACTATGCGTATCTTATCAATCTATTTATGAATGGAGGTATTTAGAAATGTTGTTTTTACACCGTGAAGACGGACAAGGTTTGGTAGAATACGCACTGGTCCTGGTGCTGGTAGCTGTGGTTGTTATTGCCATCCTGACCCTGCTTGGCCCGCAAATCGGTAACGTTTTCAGCCGCATCACCAACGGCCTGAACTAAACCTGAGACGCACTCATTTGTAAAAATAGCCCTATCGGACGATAGGGCTATTTTTTTGCTTACTGTGACTATGTTTGTTAGATTACGCCGATGATGAACCAGAACCCCGTGCAAGAGTCCATACGCCAACGTTTGACCATTACGCTTTTTGTGGGGCAAAGCCTGTTTGCGGCCGCCATGATTGCCACGTTTACACTCATGGCAATTGTAGCTGCCGATCTGAGCGGCAGCGATGCGATGGCCGGTATACCCAGCACCTTAACCCTGCTGGGACGTGCTGTTGCCGCCTACCCCATTGGGCTGCTGCTGGACAAAGCCGGGCGGCGGATGGGTTTGTCGGCCGGTTTTGGCCTGGGTGTTGTGGGTAGCATCATGGCCGTATATGCCATTAGCATTGGCTCTTTCGCGGTATTCTGTGTGGGAGCGGTGCTGATGGGCATGGGGCGCGCCGGTAGTGACCAAAGCCGTTATATTGCCGCTGAAATACACGTGGCCGACAAACGGGCCAAAGTCATTGGCTTGCTGGTGTTTGCCGGGACGATTGGGGCCGTGATAGGGCCGGCACTGGTCGCTCCTTCGCAATCATTTGCACTGGCAAATGGCTTTGCAGCCGTAACCGGGCCTTTTTTGGTGGGCATTGGCCTTTATGCGTTGGGGTTGCTGGTGACGATGTTGTTTTTGCGTCCCGACCCGAAGGAAATCAGCGCGGCCATTGAAATTGAAGAGCAACAATTGTTTATCCAGGCACCGGCACGGCCGTTAATCACCATCTTCCGGCAGCCGGCCATCATCCTGTCAGTTGCCGCTCTGTCCATTAGCCAGTTGGTGATGGCGATGTTGATGGTGATTACACCGCTGTATATGAACCACCATGCGCATGGGGCGAGTTCTATTTCTTTTGTCATTAGCGCCCATACCTTTGGCATGTTTGCTTTGTCTGGCGTCACCGGCTGGTTAATTGACCATTACGGCCGTGTCCCCCTGATTGTGGCCGGTGCCTTTGTGCTAATCCTGGCCAGCATTCTGACGCCGCTGTCTACGGCCGTCATGCCCCTGGCGGTGGCTCTATTCCTTTTGGGTTTGGGTTGGAACTTTTGTTTTATTGCCGGGTCGTCACTGCTCTCCGATTCATTGGCGGCGAATGAACGGCCCCGCACCCAGGGCGCCAGCGAAATGTTAGTCGCATTGGCCGCCGGCATCGCTGGGTTAGCTACAGGGGTGCTGTTTGATCAGGCCGGCATGACGGCCGTAAGCACTGTGGGCTTTCTGTTTTCGGCCAGTTTATTGGGGTTTGTTGCTTTTTACGCGCTGTCGTCACGGCCGTGGGTACGCCAGCCGGAAGCTATCCAATAAAACAGGTGAGATGATCCATCAGCTCGCCCTGGCAGGCTAAGAAAAAGCCAAAGGCACATGCTCTTGCCAAAAATGGAGCAACAGCCCCAAGCCCGATACCAAAATCAACACGCCGGCCAGCAAGATACACCCGACAAATACCAGCCCAAACCAGGCAGAAGCGAACGTTAACGCCATAAGCAAAAAGGCATAAACAGCCCAATTGAGCGCCCGATACAAATAACCCACCAGTCCCACCTCCAGCGACATGAGGATGCCCAGCGGATAACCATTGAACTGCGCAAACCAGGCGGCCAGTTGTGGCCTGTAACTGGCCGCAATAAATAGGAGAATGCCCACAAACAAAACAGCACTAAAAACCGTCAGCAGGATGCCCTTGCGCCGCTCTTCGGCCATAAATTGGGCAGCGCTATACCGCATCGGGGCTAACCGGGGGACTGTAATGCGCCATTTGGCTTCCCACATAAACGGCGCAGTCAACGCCAGGAGAATAACCAACATGGTAAACTCCTTGGACAAAAAGCCAAACCCCATGGCCAGCAAGAATAAACCAAGCCATACATCCCACAGGCCATCACCAAAATAAGCCATATAAGGCGCTCGTTCTAAAGGAGAGAATTGATGTTTTTCGGACATATCTGACCTCCTTCATGGATAAACAGAACCAATCCACCTACCATGCAGTATGCCGAAAATGAAAGCACAGGGGAAGTGACAAACGGCCGTTTCCCAGATGACAAATGGCCGAATTCACCAACATAAAACAAAATTTACGTTGGTGGATTCGGCCGCGGATCCATCAACTCATCCAGGTGCAGCCAGACCACGCGCGCGTAATGGAAAATTAGGGGAATCGCCAGCACCAGGGCTACGACTGCGCCGATGAGATAACCGTTCATAGACGGCCGTATCGTGAGATACAGCCCCACCATTACCGGTATCACCACAAAAAAACACATCACGTACCCCACAAACACCGACATCATAAAATAGCCGCGTTCCCGCTCAAACACAATACCACAATGCCCGCAGGTACGGTGCATCACAAATGGCCGGCGGAAGACGGCGCCCTGGCAGCAGTGGGAACACTTGAGCCGTAGAATAGCCTGGAAACGCATAGGGTTCGGTTGTCGGTAATCCGTTATCGGTAATTCTAAGTCCGGCGACTGACCTTGCACTTCGGTTTACGAATTACGGGCTTCAGATTACAGATTAAGAGCATCGAGTTGCGCTGCTACGCCGGTTCCCAAGTGATCTCAATCCCCTCAGAGTCACCAACAGCCTGACGCAGAAAGGCTATCAACTCTGGATCCCCACCCCGCACTTCTAGCATATCAATCGTATCCTGGTTGATAAAATAGTCGGCATCTTCCGCCGACTCTTCTTCCAACATATCTATCAGAAAACGCATTTCCACCTCATTTACCTCCCCAATAACCTTCCCGGTTTCTTCATTCATCAACTTCAGTTTCATCATGCCTCCAAATTAAACTAAGTAATCATCTCAAAAAAATCTCGGTTTTGTCTGGAGACTTGACAAGTTTTTGCGCCGGAATTGCAGCAACCGCCTCTGGTAATAAACTTGTCAAGTCTGAACGCTTACTTGCGAGATTCTGACCACAACTCTACTCGAATCCATTAACCTGTTCCCACCATATCCGAATTTGGGCTACATCCAACCGTTCGTAATAAACCACCGTAACATCATGCTGCCCTGCCACCAGGGTAATTGTGCCAGAAACCTGGCGTACTGTACCATCTTGCCAAGCGTCAATCACCAACGCCCCATCCACATACAAGCGCATGCCATCATCCACCAGCGCATTAAAGCGATAGCCACTGGAATTGAAGGGCAATGTGCGAATCCAGATAACGGAAAAATTATTGGCCGGCATACCGGATGCTGGCGCGCCTGTGCTCCAATCGAAATTGATATCCTGGTCATTGCGGATGAGAACCGGCTGTCCCTGTAAATTGGGATCAGCAAGGTAAGAACCCCGCCATTGCGGGTATTTGGCCTGTGGTTCTGCCCACACATGGACACCGGCCAGACCGGTGGCATGGTAATACTCTACCCGCACATTGAGCAATTGGCCGGGCTGCAAGCTGATTTCGCTCTGGAAAGTGGCATTCTGGCCGCTTTGCCATTCATCAAATAGCAGTGCGCCATTCACCCACACACGCACACCATCATTACTGCGAGCCAAAAAGCGATACTCGCCACCCGGTACAATAATGGACCGTGTCCAGCGCACCGAAAAATTGCCATTTTGCAGCCCACTGCCCGGTGAACTGGTACCCCAGTTAAAATTGATTTCCGGATCATCCCGTATCAATACAGGTTGGCCGGAAAGCGTTTGATTGTTGAAGTATTCACCGCGCCAGCCGGTAAAGGTAGGAGCAGCAGTGGCAGTGGGGGGCACGGCCGTCGCCGTGGCCACCGGTATCACGGCCGTCGCTACCGGTGTATTGGTTATTTGCGGTTGTACAACGTTGATAGTTACGGCCGATGGCGGCTGCAAAAGCAATCCATCCGCCATTTGTGGCTGCCAAAAGCCGATATACACACCGGGCGCTGCCGGCGCCACCAACGCCACATTGACATCCACCGTTTGCCCTAGCCCGGCAGGTGGTAAAGCCACCAGGTCAGGCCCACCCAACTGCTCGCCGCCGGTAAACAACCACACCGCACCTACATCCCAGGCACACGTGCCATCATTCCGCACCCGCCATGTCTGCAAAAAAGGGACACCGGGCAATAGATCGGCGCCGAGCGTGGTAAAACTCCCCACCAGAGTATAAGTGGAAAAACAAGTGGGAGCGGTAAAAACCGGCACCGCCGACGTCGTTTCGCTCGGTTCGGTTGCGCGTGGCTCAGAGGGCATGGTGGGCACAGCCGGTTCGGGCATGTCCGGGGCAGGCGCGTTCGGCACAACGGGTAACGGCGCGGGTGTAGGCGTTTGGGTAGGCAAAATGGCAGCCAGGTCTACGGTGGGCAACACGGCCGTTTCTGTTTGCATAGTCGCTGCAGCCGGGGCTGGGGTAGCCGTTGGCTCCGCTTGCTGGCAGGCAGCCAGCACCACCAGCCAGAAAAGAGCAACGGCCACCTCGACTCTACTCAGCGCCAGCGTGACCATTCCTTCCCGCCGGCAAAAGGCACAGAACGACCCTTTCCATCCAGTCACTTTATCATCCCATTACTCTGTCACCTGATCATGTAAAGCGGGTGCGCTTTCCTTCAAAGCACAGGCCACACAATCCGTTTTTGTTTGGTTCACCTGCACCAAAACGCCATCACAGTGGCTGTTCGTATCAGCCACCGGTTTATACCAACTGCGCCATTCACAATCTGGATAACGGTTACAGCCATAAAAAACTTTACCCCGTTTCGTGCGCCGTTCCACAATCTGACCGCCACGTGGACACGTGGTTAACACTTTTACAATTTGTTCTGTAAAGCGGCATTTGGGGAAAGTGCTACAACCGATGAAACGGCCGTACCGCCCCTCCCGGTACACCAACGGATTACCACAAGCAGGGCAATCCCGCCCAACCAGTTCCTGTTCGCGCTGCACCTCAATTTTGGGAATAGACTCATCGGCAATTTCCAGCTTTTCTACAAACTGCCTATAAAAACTACCAACTACCGGCGTCCAGGGATTACCTTCGGCAATTTTGTCTAACTCATCTTCCAGGCGGGCCGTAAAATCTACCGAGACAATATCGGGGAAGTATTCCACCAACAAATCGTTAACCACCTGGCCCGTTTCCGTGGGGATCAGCCGTCGCTCTTCCCGATCTACATAACCCCGCTGCTGAATGGTGGAGATGATACTGGCATAGGTACTGGGCCGGCCAATCCCATTTTCCTCTAACGCTTTGACCAACGTTGCCTCACTGTAACGAGGCGGTGGCTGTGTAAAATGCTGTTCCGGCAATAAGCGCCGCAAATCTAACTGTTCCTGCGTCTTCAATGACGACGGCACCTGGTTTTCACCGTCATCAGGCTTGTCTTCGGGGCGGCTTTCTTCATACAGCGCCAGAAAGCCGGGAAATTCCAAAGTAGAGCCGGTGGCGCGGAAAAGGTACGGCCGTTTCTCAGCCACCACCGCTTGATTCCCCGCCCATACATCGGCCGACACCGTGTCATACCGGGCCGGCGCCATCTGGCTGGCCACAAAACGATCCCAAATCAAGGTATACAACCGGTATTGATCGCGGCTGAGATGCTCCTTCATTTCTTGTGGTGTGCGAATCACCGAAGTAGGCCGAACCGCTTCGTGCGCCTCCTGCGCCGCTTTCGTTTTTGTCGTATATTCAGGCGGTTTTACCGGCACATAGGTCGCCCCAAACCGTTTGCCAATATAAGCCCGCGCCTCAGTTTGCGCCTCCGCTGAAACAGTCACGCTGTCGGTACGCATGTAAGTAATTAAACCTACCGCGCCATCGCTGTCACCCAGATCAATACCTTCGTACAACTGCTGCGCAATGCGCATTGTTTTATCGGTGTTGAAGCTAAGGCGGCGTGACGCTTCTTGCTGCAAAGTGCTGGTGGTAAAAGGCGCTGCCGGGCGGCGTGTCCGTTTGCCCAGACGTACTTCCCCTACCACCCAGTGGGCGTCTACCAAAACATCCAGATGGGGCTGTACCTCGGCCTGCTGCCGAAACACCGGGTCCTCGCCATTCAGTTTGAATAATTTGGCCGTAAAGGACGGCCGTAACCGCTCCCCGGCTGTTGTTTGCTGGCTCAATTCGGCGGCCAATGTCCAATACTCTTCAATGACAAACTGCTGGATTTCTCGCTCCCGGTCTACCACCAGCCGCACCGCCACCGACTGCACCCGCCCGGCGGAGAGACGGCCGTGAACCTTGCGCCACAATAATGGACTGAGCTTATACCCCACCAGCCGGTCTAAAATGCGCCGCGCCTGCTGCGCATTCACCCGATCTATGTCAATCTCACGTGGCTGCTCAAACGCCTTTTGGATGGCCGGTTTGGTAATTTCGTGAAACTCCACCCGCCGGGTGCGCGCCGGGTCCATCTCCGCCGCTTCGCGCACGTGCCAGGCAATAGCTTCCCCTTCACGGTCAGGATCAGTTGCCAGGTAAATTTCGGTGGCACGGGCCGCTGCTTCTTTTAGCTCTTTGACCACATCACGTTTGTCATTAGAGACACGGTACTCTGGCTCAAAGTTATTATCCACATCCACGCTGAGGCGGGATTTCAACAGGTCACGCACATGGCCCACGCTGGATTTGACAACGTACCCTTTGCCCAGGTAACGGCTAATGGTTTTGGCCTTGGCGGGTGATTCGACAACAACCAATTTACCACTGCGGCGGGGGGCGAGTTTGGCAGAAACGGCCGTGTCTTTAGCTGCCGGTTTCTTAGCCTTAACCACCTTCGTCCTGGCAGACTTCCCCCCCTTTTTGATTGCGCCCTTTTTGGCAACCGGTTTGCGTGTTCGTTTGATATTTTCCGGCTTCGCCAAGGATTCATGTTCCGGCGTCCGCATCGCCTTGTACATAGCGCCGCCGCAGTTCGCACACGTTCCCCGCACCCCTGGCGCCCCATGCGCCGACCACTCCGCCTGCGGGTTCACCATTGGATGCTTTTCTTTACACTTAAAACAATAACCAATAATTTCTTCCATGAGTATCAAAGAGATTGGAGATTAGGGATTGGAGATTACGCCAAGGCCCAATCTCCAATCTTTAATCTCTAATCTTTAGCTGTAGCTCTCCAATTCCGTCCCTTCCAAACCATCTACCAATTTCTTCACCAAAGGGATCTTGTCTTTATGCACCACTAAAAGGGCATCAGCCGTATTTACCACAATGACCCCATCCAGACCAATGACCGCCACTAACTTTTCCGGCTCATAGTTGTAAACCAGGCAATCCTGAGTTTCGGCCAACTGCACCAGACCCTTCGTCACGTTGGCAATCGGGTCAGGGTTAATGGCCTCTTTCAATGCATATAAGGTGCCGGGATCACTCCATCCCATTTCGCTATGCAGCACTAGCGCCTTTTCCGCCGGAATGTGCTGCAAAATGGCGTCATCAAAACTCATCACACCCAGTTGTGGATAAACGGCTTGCAATGTCTTCTGATAGGTATCGCGGCCAATAGTGGCCTGAATTTGTGTTAGCTGCGCCCACATTTGCGGCTGCTGTTGTTGGTAAAGCGACTGCACAAAACCTATTGTGGTCACAAAATAACCAGTATTCCACACATGGGTACCCTCGGCAAACATGCGGCGACATTCCGCCAGCGGCGGGCGGTAAGTGAGTGACTCAAATCCGTAATACGGCCGTCCATTCAGACGCCCCTTCTCCGCTCCCAACCCAATCCACCCCAAATTCTCATTGGCGAAACGGGGCGTTTCGCCAATAAAGAGAATGTTGGCCTGTTTTTGTAGCAGCAATGTTTCCGCCGCTTGCAGCACAGCCCGAAAATTGTCCACCTGATCCATGTAATTGTCGCCCCATAAAATAGCAACCGGTTCGTCGGCATTGCTGGTATGGCGGGACAGATGCGCCAGCGCCAGCCCTACGGCTGCCGCCAGATCGCGCCGGGTTGGTTCGCCGATAATTTGCTCCGGCGGAATCTCTGGCAGTTGCCCGCGCACAATATCCGCATACTTTTCATTGGTGGAAACAAAGATATTGGCCGCGCCATAGGTATCGCGTACCCGCGCTACTGCCAGTTGCAAAGTAGATTGATCGCCAATAATTTGCTCAAACTGCTTGGGGGATTTCTGGCGGCTAATGGGCCATAATCGGCGGCCTGAGCCGCCAGCAAAAATGATAATTTTCATGTAGTGGTTGTCCCAGACATCCGATTCTTGAGAAAAATCGAAGGTCTACTCTTACTCTTTGACTTCATATACCGGGTCTGGCTCACGGCAAAGGATGTAATTCATGCCACCTACCTGCCGCACCATGCCTTTGAGTTCCATGATAGTCAGGGTGCTGCTGACCATGCCGGTAGGCAGGCCGCTGGCCCGGCTGAGGTCATCAATATGCACCGGCTGGCTGGAAAGATGGGCATAAAGGGCGATTTCCTCGGCGGTTTCAGGCAATGCCATTTGCACGGCCGTATGCTCTGCTACCATGTGAATGTTCAACTCTTCCAAAATGTCTTCGACGCCAGTGACTAACCTGGCCCCTTGCTGAATCAACTGGTTAGGCCCTCTACTGGCGGGGCTGTTGATATTGCCAGGCACGGCAAAAACATCCCGGTTTTGCTCGGCGGCAAAGTTAGCCGTAATCAGCGCACCGCTGCGTTCGGCCGCCTCTACCACCAGAACTCCCAATGACAACCCACTGATAATGCGATTGCGCGGTGGGAAATTTTTGGCTTCTGGCTGTACGCCCAGCCCGTATTCAGAAATGAGCGCACCATGCCCCTGGGCAATGCTGTGTGCCAGTTGGCGATGTTCGGTGGGGTATATGGTGTCTAAACCAGAACCCAATACGGCAATGGTACGCCCACCCATCTCGACGGCCGTTTTATGCGCCACCGCATCAATACCGCGCGCCAACCCACTAACAATGGTAATGTTATGGTGCACCAGTCCGGACACAATGTCTTGCGTCACCTGACGGCCGTAACTCGTTAACCGCCTGGTACCCACCACCGCCACCGCCCATTGGTCCACTTCCTGTAATTCACCCTGCACGTAGAGCAGCGGCGGTGGCGCCGGTATCTCCTTCAAATAAGCGGGGTAGTCTGGCGATTCCCAGGTAAGCAAATGAAGACCGGCAGCCTGCACCTGTTCCCAGGCGCGATCCAGGTCTACGGCCGTGCGCGTTTCCTGCAAGTTTTTAATCGTACGCCGATCAAAGCCAATTTGCGCCAGTTGCAGTTCCGTAGCCTGCCAGGCCGCTGCCAGGGAGCCGAAATAATCCAGCAGTGCCTGCACTTTAGCCGGACCGACGCCATTCACCAGGTTGAAGCCTAACCAATACTTCACATCGGGCATTTTATGAGCATATCATCACGATAGACGCAAGGCAAACGAGGGCGTAATCCGTAATCCGTGAACCGATTGCGAACCGCCGGCTCACTCAGGCAACAGTCCTGGCAGCAAATGAACGGTGACACGGCCGTTATCAAAATCAATGTCCAGGATCACTTCTCTGGTGTCTGGCAACAGCACTTCGCCACGTGGCCCAACCACCCGGAAGACATTGTTTGCACCGGTTTCGATCACCTCAAGCAGCGTACCCAACAACTCACCGGTATCTGTGACCACAGTTAACCCCTCGATCTGGTACAAGAAATACTCGCCCTCGGCCAGGGGGATGGCTTCCGCTTCCGGCACTTGCAGCCAGGCGCCACGCAGCGTCTCCGCGGCCTCACGGTCATCATAGCCGGCCAATTTGAGCAGCACCATATTTTGGTGCAAACGCGCGCCTTCTACTGCCACCAACCGGGATGAATTCTGACCGACGTACACTTCTTTCAGCCAGGTAAAACGCTCCGGCACATCAGTGTGCAAGATCACGCGCACTTCGCCATGCACACCATGGGGTTTACTCACCTGCCCAATGGTCAAAAAAGAAGGCTCAGCGGCTTTTGCCACCGAGCCTTGATCAAAGTGTGGATGGGGTTGCTCTTGGCTCAAAGGTTTACACAGATTGTAGGGCAACTTGGCAAATCGTCCGACAATGCCATTATTCCAAAATTTCTACCGTAACCTGAGCGCCTTCTTTAGCCGCGGCTACCTGCACTAATGCGCGAATGGCGTTGATGACGCGGCCACCTTTGCCAATAACGCGGCCCATATCTGACGCGGCCACCTGCAATTGCAAGATTTTCTCTCTGGCATAACCCGCTTCTGTTACCTGAACTTCATCGGGGTTATCCACCACGCTTTTGACAATGTATTCTAACAACGCCTTACTGCCGCTTGTGTCTTCGGCCATCACGTTTTACTCGCTTTCCGTCTCGGTGGTTTCATCATCAGCAGCTTCTTCCGCTACATCTTCAACAACCACCTCTTCCTCAGTTGCCTCTTCCCCCACTGCTTCTTCTTGAGACATTTCTTCGGCAACGGCTTCTTCAGCAACGGCGTCTTCAAATTCAACTACTTCAACCACGGCCGTTTCCGTTTCCTCAGCCACAACTGCCGCCACAGGTTCTGCAGCAGCAACGGCCGTCACCGACATTCCAGTAAACTCAGCCACCAATGCATCCATGGGTTCACCGGCATGAAAACGCTGCAAACGGGCAATGGTGCCCTGCTTCTCCAGCAAACGGCGCACGGCGTCGGTCGGTTGCGCGCCCACGCTCAACCAGTACAAAGCGCGGTCTTCCTGAATGCGGTACTCCGCCGGATTAACCAACGGATTGTAATGACCAATACGTTCGACCACACGGCCGTCGCGTCTTGCATCTTTGTTTGCCACTACCACCCGGTAGCTGGGTTGCTTTTTCTTTCCAGTTCGAGCCAAACGAATTTTAAGCATATTTTTTCTCCAAACATTTTGTAGGGCAATTTGGGAAATTGCCCGAAACTGCTATTACATACCAGGAAACCGGCCACCCAATAAATTAGCCAGCCCACGGCCGCGCCCTTTGCGCATTTGTTTCATCATATCTTGCATATCACGGAACTGCTTCAAAAGCAGGTTCACTTCTTGCACCGATGTGCCTGACCCTGTAGCAATGCGCCGTTTACGACTTGCCTTCAGGAGCTTAGGGTCACGGCGCTCTTGGGGTGTCATGGACTGAATGATGGCTTCGATGCGCTTCAAATCTTGCTCGGCCGTACTCATGTCCACCCCCTGCGTCATCTTGCCAATACCCGGAATCATCTCCATCAATTGCGTCAGCGGACCTAATTTGCGCAGTTGCTGCATCTGCTTCAAGAAATCATCCAGGTTAAACTCCCCTTTCATCAGCCGCTCACCTGCTCTGGCAGCCTCTTCCTGATCCATCTCTGTCTGCGCTTTTTCAATCAGCGTCAGTACGTCCCCCATGCCCAAAATACGGCTAGCCAAACGGTCAGGATGAAACGGCTCAACGGCCGTCAGCTTTTCGCCGGTACCCAGGAACTTAATGGGGACGCCGGTTACTTCACGCATGGAGATGGCCGCACCGCCGCGCGCATCACCATCCACCTTGGTCATAATCAGGCCGGTAATCTGCACCGCCTGGTTGAAATCGGTGGCTACACGCACCGCTTCCTGGCCGGTCATGGCATCGGCCACCAACAAAATTTCAACCGGATTGACGGATTGTTTGATGGCGCGAATCTCATCCATCATCATTTCGTCAATGTTCAGGCGGCCGGCCGTGTCCAAAATCACGGTCGTCAGGCCGTCGTTTTTGGCGCGGTTAACGCCGTTGGTGCAAACTTTAACCGGGTTTGCCTGCGGCCCTTCGTCATAAACAGGGATGTCTAGCTGGCGGCCTAAGGTTTGCAGTTGGTTAATGGCGGCGGGGCGGTACACATCGGCGGCTACCAGCAACGGCCGTCGCCCCTGTTTACGCAAATATAAGGCCAGCTTACCGGCCATAGTCGTCTTGCCCGCACCCTGCAACCCCACCAGCATAATCACCGCCGGTGACTGCATACCCAGATTCAGACGCCCCGGTTCACCTAGCGTGTTGATCAGTTCCTCGTGAACGATTTTGACGACCTGCTGGTCTGGCGTCAGGCTACGCATGACCTCCTGCCCCACTGCCCGTTCGCGCACCCGTTCCACAAAGCTCTTCACCACTTTGTAGTTCACATCCGCTTCCAACAAAGCCAGGCGCACTTCACGCATGGCTTTATCCACGTCCGCTTCGGTCAGTTTGCCGCGGCGTTGCAGGCCATCAAAAATAGTTTGCAGGCGTTCGCCTAATGTCTCAAACAAGGTATCTTACTCAGAAAATGAAACGGGCTGATGGAACCCATCAAACCCGTTTATCAACCTGTAAATTTTATAATATGTTTTTGCCAGATATGCATGGTCATACTACAAGACGAGAAATTCTAACCCAGGCACACCAGCCCGTCAAGAAACCGCTGCTGCTATCATTTCGCGGCGGCGGCGTATTTCGGCCGAAAAACGATAGGATGTCACCAGTGCATAACTCAGAGCAATAGTCAGAAAAGGGTAGAGCAAATCTAGCATAAGCGCACGCAGATCAAAGAGAAGCATAGCCACCCCAAAATAAATGACAGCCAGACCAGCGGCAAATAACAAGCCAGACCAGGGACGCACACAAATTAACCCGGTGACTACAGCTAAAATCAGTAGAGTGGCCATTCGGACCAACATAGCCGGCTGGACGATGAAATGCTCTGACCAGATGGACTCAATGACGTTAGCCAAAATTTCCACGCCATACATGGGCCGTCCGCGACTAACCGGGGTGAGATTCCTATCCGGTTCGGAGGTAGCCGTGATACCGAGCAAAACAATTTTGTCCTTGAACAAATCATCGGGCACACGGCCGTCCAACACATCGGCATAACTGACCATGGTAAACGTTTGCTCTTCAGGGGTGGCCGGTGGGCCGGCATAATAAATGCTCATCTCCCCTGCCGAACCTACCGGAATTCGGCGCCCCAAAAACGGCAGCACCCTGTTTTCCATAGTTGGTATATCCATTGTAGATTTTCCGCCGCTAATAAAGACCATCAGCGCCGCCATTGGCAGGCTCAGGTAACGTTCTTCGCCAACTGCCATGATCGTGGGCAGTCGCCGCACATAACCATCACCATCATGCAAGACATTGGTATGACCAACAGCGGCAGACACGGCCAAAAATGGCGCATACGGCAAAATGCGTTCTTCAAATCGAAGTGCGCCGGGGACGCCGTGGAAGCCATCACCCTGTCCCAATACCGGCTGTACCACATTGCCGGCCTCGGCCATGGCGGCTGCCAGACGGCCGTCTGCCTCCCTGTCCGCCGAAGCCGCATCAAACATCATGTCAAAGGCGATTGCACGGGCGCCGGCTGCTGCCAGGTGTTCCACCATATCGGCATGAAGTGAGCGTGACCAGCTATCCCAACGACCGTAGCGCACCAGGCTGGCATCATCCACCGTCACCAGTGTGACGATACCACTCACCGGATAAGGCGCCAGCAACACATCTTGCATTTGCGCCGCCGGCTGCGAAAACAGCCCCCACACCATCAAGATACTCATCACAATACCGGCCAGCAGCCCAAAGGCAGCGCGCGGTACAGAAAGCAGTTCGGTATCACTAAAAAAGCGCTGCCGCAGCCGCGCAGCCGCCACTTTGACCCGCATGCCGGCGGGCACAGTAGCAGGCAGACTCCCCGCCGCCGCCCGAATTTGCTGCAATATCTTTTGAATATCGCGCTCGGGGGCCGCTGCCAGGATTGTTTGCACGGCCGTGAGACTGCGCACCTGTCCGATGAGCGCCGCTGCCTGGGCCGCATGGGCAGAACCGCCCAGAGCCATTTCGGCTAACCGGGCATCACCGGCAGCCGAAAAGACCACCTGTCGCCAATGGACAGCCGGAGACATGGTAGCTGCCAGGATTTGCATCCCGTTTTGGCGTATGGCCTCGTTATCGGTTTCCAGGGTGATCTGCAGCAGCCGCTCTTGTGCTGCCGGTTCCAGGGAAATGGGGGGTTGCTGATTGACCAGATCAACTAAACGAGAGAGGGCCAGGGAAACGGCCGTGTTGTTTTCATTGATGACCGTCTCGACACACACCCGCGCCCGCTCCGCCGGGTCTACCGTCCGCTGCCACCAATCATCCAGATGGTAATCATGGGTTATAGCACCGCGTAGCATAAAGGCAGCCTGTTTTTGCGAGATGTTCAGCGGTTTGAGCCTGGTAGTAGCGGCGGCATCCATCAAAGCCAGATGTGACAGCCGCGCCGGGTAAGGCTCAGTGTCGCTTTGCCAATCAAACATGAAAAGATTAAGCAAAAATACCGCATCTTTTGTGGCTAATTCTGCCTCATTGATCGAGCGTGGCGGCACACGCAGCGCGGTAACGGTAGAGGGCGATAGGCCAGGCACGGCCGTTAGCAGCAGATTGAGGGCATCCACAGCCGTTGCCGGGCGGTCACGATGATTAAATGCAGTCAGGCGGCGCAGCACGGCCGTTAAACTGGCCGGTAGAGAGGGACCAGATTCCCGCAAATCCGGAAGTTCTGCACCCTCCTGCTTTTGCTGAATGGCCAGAAAAGCCGCTCCCTCCCAGGGTAAATGCCCGGTAAGAATCTCATACACCACAATACCCAGGCTGAAAATATCCGACTGGGGCGACATGGCAAAATGAACATGCTGCTCATACGGAGCGTATGGCCCGGTACCCCGTCCGGTATGAAATGGCAGCGTTTCTTGTGAAAGTTGCCGGGCCAGACCAAAATCAGACAGAAATACATCATCCTGACTGCTCAACAACACATTAGTCGGTTTCAAATCCCGGTGAACAATGCCCTGGCTATGCAAATACCCTAACGCATGGGCCATTTGGGCGATAATGGGCAGCGCTTCAGCCAAAGGCAGCGGCCCGCCTAACAACCGGGTAGCCAGGGATCCCGTCGCGTTATAACGCATGACAAAATAGTAATGTGTTTCATTGGAACCAAACTCATAAAGGGGCAAAATCCCTGGGTGTTCCAGACTGGCTAACAAATGAACCTGACGCTCAAAGTCACGGGAGACCATAACCATCATGGTCGGGTCATTACCCTCGGTAGACACCATTTTCATGGCTACTACGCGCTGGCGAAGGTTATCCCAGGCAGACCAGACAACCCCCTCTCCACCCCGGCCAATCAATTCCAGTAGCGAATAATCACCTATCTGGCAACCACGCTCTAAATTGTTATTGGTAAGATCGCGCGTGGTGAACATTCACTAAACCTACACGCCCGATTTATTGTACTCGCAAGAATAAAGCGTCATAATTTGATTATACAGGAAAATTCGATTATGTTATTTATCCTGTAACCCAACTGCATCCTGTATTTATTTGTTTATGGAAGCAAAATTTTGCCCTTTTTGTCAACGCAAAAATAAACCAGACGCCATCCGCTGCGCTCACTGTGGTGTGCTGCTGATTGCTCATCAGCCCGGTGCATTCACCACCATGAGTGTTTCTTCGCCTGCTGCCCTGCAGAATCAGGAGGAAAAGGACTGCGCCGGGCGCATTGAGCATTTGCCGCCTGATTCATTTGCCCTTTTTATTCTCGATTTTGCCGAACCTATCATCCTGAAAAACCAGCCGGTATTGGTGATTGGCCGGGATAATCCGGAACCGAATAAGGAGACCGTGTTGGATATGTCCCGCTATGGGGACCTGGCTCAGGGCATTTCGCGGCAACATGCCCAAATTCAATATGCGAATGGCGATTATTCGATTGAAGACCTGGGCAGCACAAACGGTACCTGGCTGAATCGCAGCCGTCTAACGCCCGGTCAGACGTATCCACTGCGCAGCGATGACCAGGTATGGCTTGGCCCGCTTAAGCTGCTTTTTTGTAAAGGCTCTGCACATGCAAGCGAACGGGTCGTTTTTTCGTTACGGTTGGTAAATACACTGGCGGCGCCCCCACGCCTGATATCGCCTGGGCTATTGTTGGCAGAGATAGCCCCCTATTTACGGGCGTTGGAGCAGTTGGAGGAAGTGCGGACGGCTTGCCTGCAAGAAACGGCCAAACCGATTTATATAGCCTCCATTGAGAAAACGGCCGCTTACATTCAAGTGCAGATGGATGGTCTACACGATGTGGCCGCACTCATGGGAAAATGGGTCATGCGCTGGCGAGACGAACATCTGGAAATGGTCAATGCGCCCGACACCGGTGAACCACAATGGCAGGAGCAGTTACGGCCGTTAGCCACCCGCATCGCCGAATTTTTGCAGCCCACCCTGCCTCCCGGAGACCTGACGCCATTTATTGACGCCTTTATTCCCCCTTTGACCCGCCTGGTGACAAGCCCCTTTGAGTTTAATCTGGAATAGGGCGATTTTTTCAAATCGCCCTACATTCTACCTACTGACCCTTAATTGCCGTCCACATTTCATCCCAGACAAACAAACCCTCCCCTAATTCAATTAACCATTGCAGTTTGGCCTCTACTTCAGGTGGAGGATAAATGCCCGGATCGGACAGGATGTCCGGCTCAATATATGCTTTGGCCGCTTCGTTGGGGCTGGCGTAATAGGTGAAATTGGTAATAGCCGCCCCATTTTCCGCGTCTAGCAAGTAATTGATGAAGTGGAGAGCCGTGTCGCGTTTGGAGCTGGAAGCGGTTATACAGATATTATCCATCCACTTCACCGCGCCCTCTTGGGGTATGGCGTAATACCAGTTGCCATCTCCGGTTTCGTCGCTGTAGGTTGACCAGTAGGCATTGGCCGCATCCCCACTCCAGGATTGCGACAAGACGACTTCATCAGCAATCAGTAACGAATCATCATAATCTTCACTGTTAAACGTTTTCCAGTAAGGTTTGGCGCGCACAATCAGGTCGCGGGCCTCTTCTAGTTGGGTGCGGTCAGTAGAGTTGGGGGAATAACCCAGGTAAAACAGTGCTGCTGCTATCAATTCCCGCTGATCATTCAAGACGTTGATGCCCCCGCTGCTATATTCTGCTAATAATTCTGGGTCAAACAGATAAGCCCAACTATCGGGTGGGTTTTCCTCAAAATAGGGATGCCCGGCACGGTAGGCAATGCCGGTTGTGCCCCACTGATATGGCAGGCAATGTTTGTTGCCGGGGTCAAAGGGGGCATTTTTGAAATCCTCATCAATGTTGGCAAAGTTGGGAATAACATTGGGATCAATTTCCGCCAGTAACCCCAGTTCGATCATCTGAGCCACCATATAATCTGAAGGGACAATGACATCATAACCGGTAGCGCCAGCCTGCAACTTGGCCAGCAAATCTTCATTTGAAGCGAACGTGTCATAAATGATTTTAACGCCATATTCCTCTTCGTATTGGGTGAGCAGATCTTCATCAATGTAGTCCGCCCAGTTATAGACGCTAAGTTCGGAAGCAAGTTGAGGGGCAGCATCGGAATCGGTATCGGCAGTCGGCCCACCACTCTCCGAACCGGGACCGCCACCTGGGCCGCCACCACACGCCACTAAAAGCAATACGGCCATTACCAACAATAAAATAGCAAATTTACTCTTCATCTTTTTCCTCCGTTACGATCTACGCTGTAATACCAGCGACAAGACCACTAAAAATGTCGAACCCAACAGCATGAGCGTAGAGATGGCGTTAACCTCCGGCGTCACGCCAAATTTTATCATAGAGTAAACCCGCACCGGGAGCGTAGTTGACCCCGGCCCAGACACAAAAAAGGTGATCACAAAATCATCCAGCGACAGCGTAAAAGCCAGCAGCGCCCCGGAAACGATAGCCGGCATGAGCAGGGGCAGCGTGATACGACGAAAAGCCGTCCACTCATTCGCACCCAAATCGGCCGCCGCTTCTTCCAAATTGTGATCCATATCGGCCAAGCGCGACCGCACAATGACGGCCACAAAAGAGATATTGAAAGCGACATGGGCAATGAGGATGGTGTACCGGCTGAGGGGGATGGCCACAATCACAAAAAAGAGCAGCGCCGACAGTGCCATGACAATGTCCGGGATGATGATGGGCAGATACATAACAGCGTCAAAAGGCAGTTTGCCACGATAACGATACCGCTCTAGCGACAGGGCTGCCAGCGTTCCCAGTATGGTGCTGATAAGTGTAGACCAGGTGGCTACCCACATGCTCACCTTGAAGGCGCTGATCATCGCCTGGTTATTGAAAAGTACCCGATACCAATCAGCGGTGAAGCCGGTCCATACACCCACTACTTTGTTGGCATTAAAGGAGTAAATGACCAGGATGAGGATGGGCAAGTAGAGAAATAAAAAGATGCTGTAGGCAAACCAGGTGAGCAAACGGCCGCGCACGGCCGTGCCCCATTCCCGTCCTGGTCGCGGCTTTACCAGATTAGTCGGTTTGGGGGGAGAGGTTACAAGTGTACTCATTATTTGCTATCCAAAATCCGAAGATCTCGACATATGGCTTACGGTCTACGGCTCACGGTTCACATCATCTGCTGATTCTTCGCCAGCGTGCGGAAATAAACCAGCGTCGCCGCCAGCATAATAGCCATCATAATAAACCCAATGGCCGAACCAAAAGGCCAGTTGCGCACCGTCATAAATTGCTGTTGCAGCAGGTTGCCCAACAACGAAACCTTAGCGCCGCCCATCAGGTCTGGTGTTACGTAGGCCCCTAGTGAGGGGATAAACACAATGACCGAACCGGCCACAATACCCGGCATGGAAAGCGGCAACAAGATACGCATAAAGCTTTGCCGGGCATTGGCGCCCAGATCGGCCGCCGCCTCCAACAAATTCCAATCTAACTGCTCCAGATTGCTGTATAGTGGCAGGATCATAAACGGCAAAAAGCCATAAAAGAGTCCCATCATCACCGCCGGTTGGTTGAACAACAGCGGTAGTTTGCGAGAGGTAGCTTCAGCCAGCCAGGTAAAAAAGGCAGAGTTGTCAGCCAGCAAGAGGGCCTGTTGGTGCAGGGTGATGCTCCAAAAATTGTTAATGGGACCGGAATCGCGCAAAATCAATATCCAGGCATAGGTGCGCACCAGAAAGTTTGTCCAGAAGGGGATCATCACCAGGAAAATGAGCATCCCGCGATACTGTTTGGGTTGGCGGGCAATCCAATAGGCAAAGGGATAACCAACTAGCAGGCAAAGGAGGGTGTTGAGAATGGCAATCCACACCGACCGGGCAAAGATACGCAGGTAAATAAACTCACCACTGACTCGGCTGAAAAAACGGACATAGTCGTTGAAATAAATGCCGATATTGTCCAGTTCAAATGGCGGGTAGTTGACGGTACCTAAACGGCTGCGTTCCCCCAAACTAACGATGAAAACGATGATCATAGGTGTGATAAAAAAGATGCCCAACCAAAACGCGGCCGGGTAGGCTAAGGACCAACCCACCTGGCGGGTGAGCAGCAGCACCTTAAAAAGCGACAAAGCCAGAATGGCCGTCGCACCCCAAAATTCACGCAGCAAGGCAAAATAGGTAAAGGCAAGGAGAATGGCAAACACGGCCGTAGCTAACCCCACCACGCGCGCCCACTTCATCCTCCACAGCAGCCCTATACCCACCACCAGATCAGCCGCCAACAACCCGCTGTAGATAACATAGGGCAAAACAGGCGGCCAGTTAGTTAACGCCAGTTCCGCCCCCAACGGCGTCCAGCCAAACGAGCTAAACGTCATCCAACGAAATAGCAAAAAAGTCCACAAAGCTGCCCCGCCTAATGACACATATGCCGCCATACGCCAGAGCGGATCTACGCCCGCTTCCATGATCACACGGGGCTGTGTTGCAACTTGTTCTTCTGTAGGTGAGAGTGCCATAATCCCTCTGTTTTGGTAATCGGTAAACAGTAATCGGTGAATGATTGACCGATAACCAATTACTCCGTCAGTACCTGGGCATTTTCCGCTGCCCAATGGACGTAAACGGTGCTGCCAATGTCAAAAAATTGGTCATAGCGGGAACCAAAGTTTTGTACACGCACAAAGATGCTGGCGTTGTTATCCAGCGCCACGCGGTAACGGGTATCGGTGCCAATGTAGATTGCTTCCTGGATACGGCCGTCAATCACCACATTATTCTTCTCCGTCGCCAACCACTTGCGCATGTCCACCTTACCTTCCGGTAATTGGCTGCCAAAAAGCTGTTCCAACTCATCGGCATCTACACCCGCCTTCATAATATCCACTTCCCCCTGCGGGTAAAGGTTGATCTTCTCCGGGCGGATCGCCAGGGTAATTTCTTCGCCTGGGGCAACGTCACGGCCGCCCGCATTCCCCAACACCGCCAATCCCCCCAAATCAATGGACGCAAATTCACCCAATTCCGCTATCTTGCCAGTTACAAAATTCGTCTCACCGATAAAATCAGCCACAAACCGGTTCTGGGGGTACTCATAAATCTCGCGCGGCGCGCCCACCTGCTGCACAATACCCGCATCCATCACCGCTATGCGATCCGACATCGTCAAAGCCTCTTCCTGATCATGTGTCACATAAATAAAGGTAATGCCCACTTCCGCCTGGATTTGTTTCAGTTCTAGCTGCATCGCTTTGCGCAGTTTCAAGTCCAGCGCCCCCAACGGCTCATCCAGCAGCAGCACCTCTGGTTTGTTCACCAGCGCCCGCGCCAGAGCAATACGCTGTTGCTGTCCGCCGGAGAGCTGCTTTGGGCGGCGGTCGCGCAAATGGGGCAGCCGCACCAGATCCAGCACATCACCTACGCGACGTTCAATCTCCGCTTTCGGTGTCTTTTTCATTTCCAAGCCAAAAGCCACATTTTGGGCCACCGTCATGTGTGGAAAAAGCGCATAGTTTTGGAAGACGGTATTTACCGGTCGTTTATAAGCGGGAATCCCGGCTACCGGCTGCCCATGAATGAAAATCTCGCCCAATGACGGCTGCTCAAAACCGGCAATCATGCGCAGCGTCGTCGTCTTGCCACAGCCGCTTGGCCCCAGCATCGAAAAGAACTCGCCGTCGCGTATATCTAATGAAATGTTATCTACGGCCGTAAACTCCCCAAACCGCTTCGTGACATCAACTACCCCCACCGCTACCGAACCATGATGCTCAGGTGTTTTTCCCAATTCCTCTCCTCCATAGACCGGTAATCGGTTATCGGTAATCGGTTATCGGTCGAGAACCACTGCCGAATATCGTTTACTGATTACCGACTGCCGGAACCACAGGCCGCGCCCCGTGCGCCATTTTGTAAGTATGCAAAATAAAAAAGGTTTGGGTGCGCTGCACGCCCACCACATTCTGCAAGTTGTCACGCAAGAATAATGCCAGATGTTCCCGATTTCTGCAAAGAACTTCAACGATCAAATCATACTCACCGGAGACCATAATAAGATAGCTGACTTCCGGCAGGGTGGCAATGCTCACGGCCGCCTGTTCCAGATAAGGCGCCTGCACGGTCACCCCGATCCAGGCCGGCGCATCATACCCAATTTTGTGGGGGTCAATGACGCCAATAATTTGCAAAGCCTGACTTTCTAGCAGACGCCCCACTCGATTACGCACCGTCCCCTCCGTTACATTTAGTTCTTTGGCAATCTCGGTAAACGGTTTACGGCCGTCTCGCTGCAACTGTTCAATAATCGCCAAATCCAGATTATCCATATCACCTCTTGCCACCATTACGATTTTTCGGTATGATTCCCCAAATTCCTACGATATTCGGAGTCAACTCTTATTTTATTACGAATCTCGTAATTTACCAGATCACATCCGCCATCGGCTAAGCAATCACCGATAACGGAGTACGGAGAAATCCCATGCCCTACCAAGGCCCCAAATCCCACGAATTTTTTGAACGCGCCAAAAAGGTGCTACCTTATGGCGTCAACTCCAACTTTCGCTACCACGACGATTACAATACGCCCGTCGTAGCGGACGCGCAAGATCAATATGTGTTCGACTTTGACGGCCGTAAATACATAGATTACCGCCTGGGTTTTGGCCCCATCATCCTGGGGCACACCGATCCGTTTGTAAACGGCCGTGTCAAAGCCGCCATTGATCACGGCATCAGCTTTGCCTCCACCCAAGAACTGGAAGTCAGAGTAGCCGAACGCATTATTGACATGGCGCCCGGCGTGGAAATGGTGCGCCTGACCAACACCGGCTCCGAATGTACCATGCACGCCCTGCGCCTGGCGCGAGGGTACACTGGCCGTGACCTGGTAGTTAAATTTGAAGGCAGCTACCACGGCGCGCACGATTACACCCTCTGGTCAACGGCCGGCGGCAACCCCGAAAAAGTAGGCAACCGCCAGCGCCCCACCGCCTACAAAATGAGTTGGGGCATCCCTGAAGTCATGCGCGATCTCATTCAGGTGCTTCCCTTCAACGACGTAGAAATCCTGGGCGATTTCCTGCAAGAAAAGGGCGACCAGGTGGCTACCATTATTATGGAACCCATCCTGGGCAACGGCAACGCCATCATGCCCCGCCCCGGCTTCCTGGAATTTGTGCGCGAACAATGTGATCAATACGGCATCCTCCTCATCTTTGACGAAGTAAAAACCGGTTTCCGCATCGCTGCCGGCGGTGCGCGGGAAACATTCGGCGTCATCCCAGACATCTCCACCTATGCCAAAGCGTTAGGCAACGGCTATCCTATCGCCGCCATTGGCGGCAAACGGGAAATTATGATGAACATCGCCCCTGGCAAAGTATTCCAGGGGGGCACATACACCGGCAACACAGTCTCTACCGCCGCGGCCGATGCCGTGCTGGAATATATGCAAACCGGCCAGGTATTCCCCAAAATCGAGAAAGTCGGCCGCATGATCATGGATGGCTACCATGAAATCCTCACCCGCCACAACGTGCCTCACGTCATCAACGGCGTACCCGCCATGTTCGGCTATGCCCTGATGACCGACGAACCGATGTACGACTGGCGCGATCTGCACAAGGCGGATTGGGACATGTACGAGGAAATTACCCGGTACATGATCGAGCATGGCGTCTTACCCGAAGCAGATGGCCTGGAACCCTATTTCCTCTGCTCCGACCACACCGAAGAAAACGCAGCTACCACCTTGCAAGTATTTGAAGATGGGTTGAAGCATGTGTTAGGGAAGTAATTACGTAATTAAGTAATTGGGTAATTAGCCCGCCTTCCAAATTACTCAATTACCCAATTACCCCATGAAAACCACCCCCTTCTGGACAGACCAATTCCCCCGCCCGGCCGATTTGCCGGTGGCGGCAAACTTGCCTGATCAGGTAGATGTAGCCATTGTTGGCAGCGGCTATACCGGGCTAAATGCAGCGCGGGTGCTGGCAAAGGCGGGAGCAACAGTGGCCGTCTTGGAGCGGCACACCATCGGCTGGGGGGCCAGTTCGCGCAATGGCGGCATGGCCACACCAGGCATCAAACGACCGTTAAAACAAATTTATCAGGCTTACGGCCGTGACTACGCCCACCAGTTCTGGCAAGCCTCTCTGGACGCCATTGACCTGATTGACCAGCTCGTGCGCGAGGAAGGGATTGATTGCGATTGGCAGCGCAACGGCCACATTGCCCTGGCGGCCAAAGCCAGCCACTTTGAAAACCAGAAACAATCCAGCCAGTGGCTTAAAGAAGAATTCGGCCACGAAACCGCCCTGGTGGCTCCCAGCGATTTACGCAATGAAATTGGCTCCGGCGTCTATTTTGGCGGCCTGGCCGATCCCTACAGCGGCGGCCTGCAACCGGCCCGATACGTCTATGGCCTGGCACAGGTCGCCGCTAAGTATGGCGCCCACCTCTGCGAAAACGCTGACGTGCAGCGTATCGAAAGGCTACCCACCCGTTTCCTGGTTCACACAAAAAATGGCAGTGTGAACGCCAAAGAAGTCCTTATCGCCACCAACGGCTACACCGACCGGCTGGTACCACAACTGAAACCCAAAATCTTCCCCGTCGGCAGCTATATCATCGTCACCAAACCACTGCCTGCCGACCAACAAGTGAAACTAAGTCCAAAAGGGCGCATGTTTTACACCACGCAGAACTTTTTGCACTATTTTCGGCTGACGCCCGACGGCCGTATGCTCTGGGGTGGCCGTAACAACCTCAGTGTAGACCTGGATCCGCAGGAAAGCGCCCGGCGGCTGCGCGCCAGCATGAACCACGCCTTTCCCGAACTGGCCGATGTGCCCATCACCCACACCTGGACGGGGCAATTAGGCCTTACGTTCGATTTGATGCCGCACATTGGCCGCGTTGAGGGCATTCATTATGCCTTCGGTTATTGCGGGCACGGCCTTTCCATTGCCACCTACGTGGGCACGGAAGTGGGCAAGCTGCTTGCCGGGCAGATCCGCCATAGCCCCTTCCAGGAAATCCCCGAAGATGTGCGCTTTTTCTACCGCAACCGCCCCTGGTTCCTCCCCTTCGCCGCGCAATACTATCGTTTCAAAGATTTGGTATCATAGTGGACATGGAAATACTGCCAGCCGATTATGATTCCCCCTAGAAAGAGGTTCTCGAACGCTTCTTCCCAGAATTCATGGCCTTCTATTTTCCCAAAGCTCATCACATGATTGATTGGGCACAAGGATACAAATTCCTGGACAAAGAGCTACAACAAGTGGTACGCGAAGCAGAAACCGGCGTCCGTCGTGTAGATAAACTGGTGTAGGTGACAAAAAAAGGGGACGGCCGTGAAGCCTGGGTATTGATTCACGTGGAGATACAGGGCCAACCAGAAACTACCTTTACCGAACGCATGTACATCTATAATTACCGTCTGTTCGATCGTTATCAACGACATGTTGCCAGCATGGCAATTTTGACCGACACCAACCACTCCTGGCGACCACACCAATTCAAATACGAGCTTTTTGGCTGCCATGTGTTGCTAGACTTTCCCACGGCAAAACTGCTAGACTATGAGGTAGATTGGGAAGCATTGGTAGCCAATAACAATCCGTTTGCGGTAGTCACCATGACCCATTTGCAGACATTGGCTACTCGTCAAAATCCCACAGAACGCTATGCGGCAAAGCTGAACCTGGCAAAAATGCTGTACCATCGGGGCTATCATCACCAGGAAATTTTGGACCTCTTCCGGTTTATTGATTGGCTTATGACCTTACCACCAGAGTTGGAGGAACAATTTATGACCGATGTAACCACTTACGAAGAACACGAGCGGAAACCTTATGTCAGCAGTGTGGAACGCCTGGCCACTGAACGGGGACTGAGACGAGGCATGGAACAAGGGTTGCAACAAGGGCTGCAACAAGGGCTGCAAGCTATGATTTTAGACACACTCCAGATACGATTTGGCGCCGTGCCCAAGCATGTGGTGGTAGAAGTAGAATCTCTAACTGACCCCGATGCACTTAAAACCTTACACCGCCAGGCGGTCACGGCCGTAACCCTGGACGAATTTCTGGCCCACCTACCTGCTCAATAATTCCAATCCACAGCTTTATAAATGTAAACGCCAACGATGGCGGCAACTACCGTGAAAACTGCCTGAGAACCGAGGAAGAAGGTGATCAGAGATGCTTGCTTGATCAGCCGTTTGTATACAGGAGCGAGCCAAAATCGTCCCCTCAGCCCCTCATCGAAATCGGCTGCCAGGCAAGCCCCTTCTCGCCAATGTAGGCAGACTGCGGGCGAATGAGACGACCGTATCGCTGCTGCTCTAAACAATGGGCAATCCAACCGGCAGCGCGACTGATAGCAAAGGTGGGTGTAAAGAGGTCGGTCTCCAGCCCCAATCCGTGCAGCAGCAGAGCGGTATAAAATTCCACGTTCGTTTGCAAATTGCGGCCCGCTTTGTATTCGGCCAGAAGGGTCACGGCCGTCGCCTCTACCTCCTTCGCCAGCTCATACAACGCCAAGTCACCATCGGCGGCAAACATTTGCTCCGCCGCTGCCGCCAACACTTCGGCGCGGGGGTCGCGCACCTTGTAAATGCGGTGGCCGAAGCCCATCAACCGTTCACCCGCGTCCAGTTTGGCGCGCAAAACTAGCTCCGCCCGTTCCGGCGTGCCAATTTCAAACACCGTATCCAGCGCCGGGCCGGGTGCGCCGCCATGCAGCGGCCCCTTCAGCGCCCCCACCGCTCCGGTCACGGCCGAAACCAGGTCTGAATTGGTAGCAATAATCACCCTGGCGGCAAAGGTGGAAGCGTTCAGCCCATGATCCACCACCGTATTCAGGTACGTTTCCAGGCCCCGCACCCGTGCTGCACTCGGCTCCTCGCCGGTCAGCATATAGAGGTAATTGGCAGCATGGCTCAGATCGGCGCGCGGCGCAATCGGCGACTGCCCTTGCAGGAAACGCCAATAGGCGGCCACAATAGTCGGGAAGCGGGCCACAATAGCCAACGCCAGTTGCTCATTGGGCACGCCCAGGCTGAGCGTGCCCGCACCAATGCGCAAGGCATCCATCGCTGGCGCGTTTTCGGCGGCAACGGATTGTAAGAGAGCCAGGGTGGCCGGGGGGATGGTGCGGTAGGCCGCCAATTTGGGCTGGAAAGTGGTGAGTTCGACGGCGGTGGGGAGACGGCCGTACCACAACAAGTACACCGTCTCCTCAAAGGTGGCATTCGCCGCCAGTTCCGCCAGCGGAAAACCGCCGATGACCAATTCACCCGCCAGACCATCCACATGGCTCAACCGCGTCTCTGCGGCTACCACCCCTTCCAGTCCAGGGACAAAATTTGTGCTGTTCTTCATAAGCAAATTGCTCCTTGTTGGTCTAGACCCTAAAGGTTTTTGAAACCCTTAGGGTCTGGCCTCACAAGGATATTAGGTTGATTTTATGTTGTCAATGTTGATTTTACAATCAATACATCATGGGCTACAATCAGGGTAATTATCTCAACACAAAGGTGCAAAGTGACAAAGGCAGCAAAGAGGAAAAAAGCGTTAGAAAACCAGGCGCAGCGATTGGCGGCCGCTCACAAAGAAAAACAGGAACGGGCGAGCCAGATCATCCATTTCCGGTTATTGGCATTTGTGCTGGCAGCCGTGGTCAGCGGGATCACCTTTTTTGAGCGAGGGGCAATGGTATGGCTACCGGTAACGGCCCTCGCCTTTATCCCGTTTATAGCGATGGTCATCTGGCATCGCCGGGTGGACACGGCCGTGACCCACCTCCACCTTTACCACGTCATCAAACAGAGCCACCTGGCCCGCCTGGCGTTGGATTGGGCCAACCTGCCCCCACCACTGCCACCCCCTGAACGGCTGGAACACCCTTTTGCCCATGACCTTGACCTGGTGGGCGCACGCTCGCTGCACCAGTTGTTGGACACGGCGGTGAGCCAACAAGGTAGCGAGCGGCTGCGTGATTGGTTGCTAGAAACAAACCCCGACCCGGCCCTCATCGCCCAACGGCAGGCATTAGTCGCCGAATTAACGCCGCAGTTTCGCTTCCGCGACCGGTTGGCGCTGCAAAACATGTTGGTCAACCGCAACGGCCGTTTTTCCGGTCAGGCGCTAACCAATTGGCTATCTAAAACCATCCCCCCAACGCGGTATCGCCGCCCACTCCTGGTGCTATCGGGGCTGGCAGCTTTGAACATCGTGGCCGGTTTTGTCTTTCCGGCAATCGGATTACCTGACCTCTCGCTCATCACCTGGCCGCTTTACCTGGGCTTTTATCTGCTGTGGGGTTTTCGCCAGACCAGTACGCTACTGCGCGACACCCTGACACTGCAAGACGCACTGGAAACGACCCAAGTGGTCTTTGGCTTTTTGGAAAATGACCGCATTGGCCATACCCCTCATCTACAAACTCTGTGCGCCCCATTTCACGATGAAGCCGCACGGCCGTCGCAATTCATCCGGCGCGTGATTCGCCTTTCCGCCGGGGTAGGCGCGGCCCAGAATCCGATATCAGGTTTCATTCTCAATGTGTTTGTGCCCTGGAATCTCTTTTTTACGTACCACATTGCCCGCTGCCGCCAGGATTTAGCCGAACGGATGCCTACCTGGTTAGACGTGTGGCACGAATTAGAAGCACTCAACAGTTTAGCCACTTTCGCCTGGCTCAACCCGGATACGGCCACCTTTCCCACCATTACGGAAAGTGGCAGCCATTTTGCAGCACAGCAGATGGGGCATCCGTTGGTCTCACCGCCAACGCGCGTCTGCAACGACATGACCATCAGCGGCCCCGGAACCGTCTACATCATTACCGGCTCCAATATGGCCGGGAAAAGCACCTTTTTGCGCACCATCGGCGTCAATCTGGCGCTGGCCTATGCCGGTGGGCCGGTGCTGGCAACCGAGATGCACACGTCACTGTTCCGCCTCTTTGCCTCCATCCGCGTGGCCGACTCCATCACCGACGGATTCTCCTTCTTTTACGCTGAAGTGCGGCGGCTGCAACAATTGTTGACGGCGCTGCAAATGGATAAGGCACGGCCGTTACTCTTCCTGATTGACGAAATTTTCCGGGGTACCAACAACCGGGAACGGTTGATCGGCAGCCGCGCCTACATCCGCGCCCTGGCCGAAAGCAGCGGCCTGGGACTCATTGCCACCCATGACCTGGAACTGGTACACCTGGCCGAAGAAAACGACCGTATCCACAACTATCATTTTCGGGATGACGTGGCCGACGGCCGTATGGTCTTCGACTACACCCTCCACCCCGGCCCCTGTCCCACCACCAATGCACTGAAAATTATGCAGTTGGCCGGACTGCCGGTGGGTGATGCAGTGAGCGGGTGAAGGGGTGACACGGTGATCAATTACCCAATTACCCAATTACCCAATTACAAATGACCACCCACCTTTCCGCCAAACAAGCCGCCGCCGAATTAGGCATTAGCCTGCCGACGTTATATGCCTACGTCAGCAGGGGGCTGATTCGCTCGGAAGCGGGCGAAGGGCCAAGCCGTGCCCGGCGTTACCGGGCCGAGGATGTGGCCGCGCTGAAAACGCGCAAGGAAATGCGCCGCCGCCCCGAAGTGGCCGCGGAAACGGCCGTCAAGACGGCCGTGCAAACCGCGTTACATTGGGGCGCACCCGTGTTAGAATCGGCCATCACGCTCATTGACAACGGCCATCTTACCTATCGCGGGTACGACACCCTCACCCTGCCAGACGCCCATACCTTTGCCGACGTCGCCAATCTGATCTGGCGGCAAGAGCTAACCACCGGGGCGCAGTTCACGGCGGACATCAATTCGCAGTGGGCGCCCATCGCCCCGCTCTGGCCGCACATTCGCCAGTTGGCGCTGATGGAGCGGCTGCAAACGGTGCTGCCGTTGGCCATGGGCCACGATCTGGCAGCGTATGATTGGCAGCCTACGACCGTCTACCAGACCGGGCAACGCATTTTACTGCTGCTGGCTACGGCCGTGACCGGCCAACCCATCTCTGGCTCCATTTCATCAGCTTTACAACGCGCCTGGGGAGCGGACCCAGTCGTTACACCCTTGCTAGAAAGCGCCCTCATTTACTGCGCCGACCATGAATTGAACGTCTCCGCCTTTGCGGCGCGGGTGGTGGCATCAGCGCGGGCCACGCCGTATGCGGTGGTGATGGCCGGGCTGGCGGCGCTGCAAGGTACGCTGCACGGCGGGGCAACGGAACGGGTAGACGCCTTTTTGCGGGAGGTGGGCACGCCGGATAATGCGCGGGCCGCCATTACCGCCCGGCTGCGGCGCGGCGAGGAGATTCCCGGCTTCGGGCATCCGCTTTACCTGGAGGGCGACCCACGCGGGCGGGCATTGCTGGCGAAGATTGCCGCCGTTTACCCGGCGCCCCCTGGCTGGCAGTTGGCGCAGCAAGTGGTGGCGGAAATGGCAACGGCCGTTGGACGCCACCCAAACATTGACTTTGCGTTGGTAACACTGGCCTGGGCGGCCAATCTACCACCGGGTGCGCCGCTGGCGCTCTTTGCCCTCGGCCGCACCGTCGGCTGGCTCGGCCACGCCCTGGAGCAAGTTGAACAAGACCAGATGATCCGGCCCCGCGCCCGGTATGTGGGGCCGTTAGCCATGATGCGTGATGCGTGACCGACAGACCCTCACGCATCACGCATCACGATCAAGGAACTATGAGCAAAGTATTGATCACCGGTATCACCGGCTTTGTGGGCAGCGCGCTGGCGCGAGCATTGGCGGCGGAAGGGGCGGAACTGTTTGGGCTGGTACGGCCGTCGTCTGACCGTTCGCGCCTGGATGGACTGCCTGTTACCTGGATGGAAGGGGATGTTACCGTCCGCGAATCACTGGCAGGGGTATTTGACTGGGTGGATGGGGTCATTCATGCCGCCGGCATGTTGGGGCGGGCCGGTGTACCTGAATCGGCCTATCACCAACTGCACGTCAACGGTACCAGCAACGTCCTGGGTGAAATTGAAAAGCTGGATAACCCGCCCAAAGTGCTGTACGTCAGCAGCCCCGGTGTCTTAGGGCCAATCAACGGCCCGCCGGCCGATGAAAACGCCCCCCCTGCCCCTTCCAATGCCTATGAACGCAGCAAGGCGGCGGCGGAAATGGTGACCCAGATTTTTGCCCGGCAGGGTACGCCGGTGGTGATCACCCGGCCGGAATTTATCTACGGGCCAACAGATATGCACGTGCTGGGGTTATTTCAGGCGATCCAAAAAGGGCGATTCTTTACGATTGATCACGGCCGTGCCACCTGCCACCCCACCTATATTGATGACGCCGTAGACGGGATGCTGCGTTGCCTGAAACAGGGGCGGCACGGCCAGGTTTATCACATCGCCGGGCCAGAACCGGTGACGTTTCGGGCGCTGGCTGATACGATTGCGACGGCCGTAGGCGTTCCGCCGCCCACACGCAATTTACCCCACTGGCTGGCCATGGCCGGGGCCACGGCGCTAGAAATCGGCGGCGCACTGTTCAAAACCACGCCGCCGCTCAGCCGCGACGGGGTCGCCTTTTTCAGCGACGACCGCCGGTTTAGCTGGCAAAAAGCACACCACGAATTGGGTTACACCCCCCGCTTCAGCCTGACAACCGGCGTGGTGCGGACGGTAGCATGGTACCAAGAGAAAGGCTTACTGGAGAAAATGTAATTGGGTAATTGACACGCCCAATTACTCAATTACCCAATTACCCAATTATATGAAAAAAACAATTTCACACACTTCTATCAAATCGCTTTATACCCTGGCGCTGGCCGAAGGGGAAGGTGTGGGCACAGCTTACGAGTATTTTGCCAAACGATTGGTATTACGGTCGTGGCTGCCCACCATCCCCCCGGTAAAACGGCTGCTCATCGCCGGGCTGCCGGAAAAGTATGGTTGCAGCCTGGATTATCTGCTGCTGGCAGAGGAGTTAGGGGCCACGGCCGTTGTCGCCGACGACCGCCCGGCAGCGATGGACAAGTTTCAGACATCATGGGCAAAAGCGCAACAAATGGGGTGGCTGACGGCCGTGTCCATTGACCTGTGTCTCGTCCCCAACATGGCGGAAATGGCCGGGGTGACTGACCCGTTTGACCTGGCAATTTCCAACGAGGTCATCCAGCGTTTAGCGACGGCGGAGCGGTTAATCTATGTACAAAAACAACAGGAACTGGCCACGGCCGTCGCCCTCTTCTGCCCTAACGCCGCCAACCCTGACCACGCCGCCCACAGTGGCCTGTCCACCCTCCACCTCTCCGACCTCCCCACCCTGTCACCTGGTCACCTGGTCACCCGGTCAGGCTACATAGACATGCCCCCCTTCCCCACCGGCGTCAGCCGCAGCGCGGAACAGCGTGCCCAGGCAGAGAGCGGCACGTTTGAGGCGCTGGTGATGTGGGGGTTGGGTTATTTTGCACGGTTAGAACGATGGCTGCCAACGGCCGTGCGCCGCCAGAAATCGCACATCATTTATATTTTGACAAGCCATAAGGCATAATAGGGACGCTTTTACTGCTGTGAGGTGTGTTATAATTTTAACCGCTTGGGGAGCTGTACTGAAGAAAATTGAGGCTAAACCATGACGATAGCTGTAGAATTTCTAATTGATTCATTTGAGCGATTGAGCGAGAGAGAAAAGAAGCAGTTTGCCTTTGAGGTATTGCGGCGCATCTCTGACCTGAACTATGCCGCACTCTCTGATGAGGAACTTTTGTTAAGCGCGGAAGCTGTTTTCTTAGAACTCGACCAACAGGAAGTAGCCGATGGCCTTGCCCAGACGTGGTGAAGTGTGGCTCGTAGATTTAGGCATGACGGCAAAGGTACGGCCGTGTCTCGTTTGCAGCATTCCCGTTCAGGATGAACATCGGGCTTTAGTAACATTAGTACCGCATACAACCAGCGTCAGAGGCTCCCGATTTGAAGTCGTTATTCCGGTCAAATTCTTGCGCGCAGGCGCCTTCGATGCACAAAATATCGTTACCAATCCATACGCCAAGCTCATCAGAAAATTAGGCACATTAACTCAATCACAGCTTACTTTGATTGATGATTCTCTGCGGCTGTGGCTGGGACTGTGACCAATAAACGATTACCGGCTACCCATCACCTACGCTATAATCCCCACACAAACCATTAACAAAGAAGGAAATCCATATGCCAACTGCTTTAATTACCGGCATCACCGGCCAGGATGGTTCTTATCTGGCCGAATTTTTGTTGCAAAAGGGGTACACCGTCATCGGTATGGTGCGGCGCACCAGCACCATCAACTTTCATCGCCTGGAACACATCCAGGACAAAATCACCCTCGTTCCCGGCGACCTGGGCGATCAGGTTTCGCTTATCCACATTCTGGAAGAACATAAACCAGAGGAGGTTTACAACCTGGCGGCACAATCCTTTGTGCAAACGTCGTGGAACCAGCCCGTTTTTACCGGCGATGTCACCGCCTTAGGCGTCACTCGGCTGCTGGACGCTATCCGTTTTGTAAACCCCAAAATTCGCTTCTACCAGGCCAGTTCCAGCGAAATGTTCGGCAAAGTAGTGGAAGTGCCACAGCGTGAAAGCACCCCCTTTTACCCCCGCAGCCCGTATGGGGTAGCCAAAGTTTACGGCCATTGGATCACCGTCAATTACCGCGAAAGTTACAATATGCACGCTTCGTCCGGCATTTTGTTCAACCACGAATCGCCCCGGCGAGGTCTGGAATTTGTGACGCGCAAAATAACGTATCACGTGGCCCAAATTAAACTGGGGCTGGCGAATGAACTGCGCCTGGGTAATTTGGATGCACGGCGAGATTGGGGTTTTGCCGGGGATTATGTGCAGGCGATGTGGCTGATGTTACAGCAGGAATCGCCCGATGATTACGTGGTAGCTACCGGCGAAACCCATTCGGTGGAAGAGTTCCTGGAGCAGGCGTTTGGCTGTGTAGACCTGGACTGGCACGACTATGTGGTGCAAGACCCGCGTTTCATGCGGCCGGCCGAGGTGGACTTGCTGGTTGGCGACCCCACGAAAGCGGGGCAAAAACTGGGATGGGAACCAGCCGTTAGTTTCCCGCAGCTGGTGAAAATGATGGTGGAGGCAGACCTGGCACTGCTGGAAGCAGGGCGGACGGGAATGTGATGCGTAGTTCGTAAACCGTAACCCGTAATCGGTTCACGGTTCACGGGTTACGGTTCACGGTTCACGGATAACGGATAACGAACAAGGAAATCAACATGAGCGACATCAAATTTGGCACGGACGGCTGGCGAGGGCGGATTGCCGAAGATTATACGTTTGACAATGTGCGCCGCTGCGCGCAGGGGTTTGCCAACTTTTTACACCAGCAAGGGCTGGCGGAAAAAGGCGTTGTGATTGGGTATGACAAACGCTTTCAGGCGGAGTTTTTTGCGGCGGCGGCGGCGGAAGTGCTGGCAGCCAATGACATTCATGTCTGGCTGACAGACGGGGCCACGCCGACGCCGACGATTTCGTATGCGGTGGTGGATAAACAGGCAGGTGGGGCCATTAACATTACCGCCAGCCACAATCCACCCTGGGACTGCGGCTTTAAGGTGCGTGACCCCCTGGGTGGGGCCATTCCGCCAACAGATTTAAAGAAGATTGAGGCGGCTATTCCCGACCTGGACGGGGTGAAACGGATGAAGCTGGATGATGCGTTGAGCGACGGCCGTGTCCACACCTTCGATCCCGCCCCCGCCTACATCGCCCAACTACACCGGCTGGTGGACATTGAGGCCATCAAAAATGCCGGTTTCAACGTGCTGGTGGATTGTATGTGGGGCAACGGGGCGGGCTGGTTTCCGCGGCTGCTGGCGAACGGCCGTACCCATCTCACCGAAGTCCACAACGAGCGCAACCCTCTCTTCCCGCACATGACCCGCCCCGAACCCATTCCGCCGAACGTGGATCACGGCCTCAGCTTTGCCGCCACGGTGGGCGCAGATGTGGTTATCATCAACGACGGCGACGCCGACCGGGTGGGTTTTGGCGACGAAAACGGGCAGTTTATGGACCAACTGCGCGTGTATGGGCTGATGGGCTACTACCTGTTGGAAGTGCGCGGCGAACGCGGCCCCATTGTCAAGACCATCTCCACCACCAAAATGCTGAACAAACTGGGCCAGATTTATGGTGTGCCGGTGCATGAAACGGGGGTGGGCTTCAAATACATCGCCCCCAAAATGGTAGAGGTGGATGGCTTGATTGGCGGCGAGGAGAGCGGCGGTTATGCCTTTCGCGGGCATGTGCCGGAACGGGATGGTATTCTGGCCGGGCTGTATATGCTGGACATGATGCGGCTGACGGGCAAGAAACCGTCGGAACTGCTGGCGGCGCTGTTTGAACTGGTTGGCCCCCATTTTTACAACCGGGTAGATTCCACCTTTGACCAGGGACGGCGGGCGGAAATCTGGCACAATATGGATGCGGCACGGCCGTCTACCATTGGCGGCCTCAAAGTAACCGATATTGTCACCATTGATGGGCATCAGTTTGTCATGGAAGATGGCGGCTGGCTGCTGGTGCGCTTTAGCGGCACCGAACCCATTATCCGCGTCTACTGCGAAACGACGCACGAAGACCGGGTACAGGCGATCCTGGAAGACGGCCTGCGCCTGGCCGGTTTGTCGCAGTAACGGATGACGGGCAACAAACTACGAATGCTGATAGACACCCACTGCCATCTTGCCTTTCATCGCTTTGACGCCGACCGGGCGGCCGTGGTGGCGCGGGCGGTAGCGGCGGGGGTGGTGCGCATCGTTGTACCGGCAATTGATCTGGAAAACTGCACGGCCGTACTCGCCCTGGCCGAACAATTCCCCGAAGTGTACGCGGCGGTGGGTGTCCATCCCAATTCAACGGCCGATTGGCAAGATGGCTGGCTAGATAAGCTGCGTAACATGGCGCAGCATGAAAAAGTGGTGGCTATTGGCGAAATTGGGTTGGACTATCATTGGGATAAATCACCCCACCCGGTGCAGCATCATGCCTTCCGGCAGCAGCTACAACTGGCGGTGGAACTGGATTTGCCGGTGATTGTACACAACCGGGAGGCCAGCGAAGATGTGGTTAGGATGCTGCGCGAAACGCCGGGCAAAGGGGTGCTGCACTCCTTTGCCGCCGATTGGGACACGGCCGTGCAGGTCTTAGACATGGGCTACTACCTTGGTTTCACCGGGCCGGTGACATATAAAAAAGCGACCGAATTACGAGCCATTGCCGCTCGTGTGCCGCTGGATCGGATTGTGGTGGAGACGGATGCGCCTTATCTGGCGCCGGAACAGGGCGATGGGGCATCGCGTGGCAAACGGCCGTCACGCAATGAACCGGCTTTTGTGACCCAGGTAGCAGCGCGGATAGCGCAGGAAAGGGGGATGGACACGGCCGTGTTTGCCCACCACACCACCCAAAACGCCCGGCGGTTGTTTTCAAAAATGAGATTAGAGATTAGAGATTGAGGTAGAGATTGAGGGATTCACATCAAAGCACAAGAGGTTGATTTGCTACCGGTAGACCGCCAGTTGTCCATTGTGATTGTGAGTTGGAATGTGCGCGAGTTGCTGCGCGAATGCTTGCGTTCCATTGTGCAAACACAAGGCGACCTGACCGTCGAGGTGATTGTGGTAGACAGCGCCTCCACCGATGGCAGTGCGGCGATGGTCGTCGCCGAATTCCCGCAGGTAACGCTGATTGCATCTGACGAAAACGTCGGCTTTCCACGTGGGAACAATATGGGGATTGCCAAAGCGCACGGCCGTTATATACTACTGCTTAATCCAGATACTGTCCTCCATGAAAACGCGCTGGTACACATGGTTGATTATCTGGAAAATCATCTGGATGTAGGCGTCGTGGGGGCACAATTACTGAATGAAGACGGCTCGGTACAATCTTCCCGGCGGCGCTTTCCTACCTTGACAACCGCATTCTTTGAAAGCACCTGGCTGCAATCCAAAGCGCCCCAGCGAATCTTGGACAGGTATTATGCTCTGGATATGGCCGATGACCAGACGGCTGATGTGGATTGGGTGATGGGCGCCTGCCTGATGACGCGGCAAGAGATTGCCCACACCGTTGGCGGCCTGGACGAGGGGTACTTCATGTACTCGGAAGAACTCGACTGGTGCCGCCGCATTAAAATGGCCGGGTGGCGGGTGGTCTATCTGCCCACCGCCCAGATCACACATTACCAGGGCAAGAGCAGCGAACAGGTAGTAGCGCAGCGCCATATTTACTTTAACCGGGCCAAGTTACGCTACTTTCGGAAATATCACGGCCGTGCCCCCGCCCTTATCCTGCGTCTCTTCCTTTTACTAAACTATCTGGCGCAAATGGTACTGGAAGCAGGCAAGGGTGTGGTCGGGCACAAACGGCCGTTGCGCTGGCAGCGTGTTCATGCGTATTGGTTAGTTATACGGTCTGGTTTGCGCCCGGCCGGATATTGAGTCAGGGGTGGCGCGGTTGGAAACCGGCCACAAGCCATTATCTTATCTATTGAAGGTGAAACCATGAAAACCCACAAAGTCACCATTGAATTGTCAGATATTGATTATACGCTGCTGAAGGAGATGGCCGATGCCTCCAAATGGCCGCTGCAAGAGGTCATCATACAGTGCATTCAGGCCGGGATGCCCCCCTCTCTCAGCAAAGTGCCGGAAGCGTTTCATGCCGACCTGATCGCCCTCAACAGCATGAATGATAAAGAATTGATGCAGGTGGCCGACGGCCGTTGGCCGGAACCGGCCAATCAAACCGAATTGCACCGTAAAGCTGACTTTGCCTCATTGCGTCGCACCTATGCCCTTTCCCTGCTTAAATGGCGCGGTCATCCCATCATTGCCGAAGATGTGCTGCTTTAGTGGTTGGTGGCTTACCAGACGTGCCAGCCACCAACCGCCAGCCACCAGCTATGAAGATCGGTTTCGTAACGGGCGAGTACCCCCCCATGCAGGGGGGGGTAGGCGCATTCACACAGGAATTGGCCAAAGCATTGGCCGAACAGGGACACGACATTCATATTATGACCCGGCGGGGCATACAGCCGCCGGGTTTATCGGACGCCAAACGCAAACCAGGAGAGCTATTTCACCTACCCTTTGCCCAACTTTATCCATTCATCAACCGCTGGCGTTGGCCTTCGATTGCCCGAATTGCCGACTGGGTGCTGCGGCATGAATTTGACGTGGTCAATATCCAGTATCAACCGGCGGCCTACAACATGCGCAGCGCGGCCATCAATCTACTTCCGTGGCGATTAAAAGGCGTCACCACTACCGTTGTCACCTTTCACGATTTGCGTGTGCCGTATTTGTTCCCTAAAGCGGGTTGGCTGCGGCAAACGGCCGTGAACACCATGGCGCGGCAGGCAACGGGCGTCATTGTCACCAATGCGGGTGACTACCAGGCGCTTACCGCCCGCGTACGCACCCCCATCACCCAAATTCCCATTGGCAGCAACATCAAGGCCAGAGAAGTGACGCCCGCAGAAGTCACGGCCGTGCGCCGCCAATTGGGGCTGAACGTCAGCGATTGTCTACTCGGCTACTTTGGCTTTTTGCACGAAAGCAAAGGGGCAGATCGGCTGCTGCAAGCGTTGGCGGAATTACCGAAACATGTGCATGTGGTGTTCATCGGCGGGCGCACCGGCAGCAGCGATGAGGCTAATAACCAGGCATTTTATGAGCAACTGGAGGCTTTCATCAACGAACGCAGCCTGAGCAACCGGGTACATTGGACGGGTTTTGTGTCTGACTATGAAGCATCGGCTTACCTGACGGCCGTAGACCTGATGGTACTGCCCTATCGAGATGGCGCATCGCTGCGGCGGGGCACGCTCACGGCGGCATTGGCGCACGGCCGTGCCCTGCTTACCACCTATCCGGCGACCCCTACCCCGGAACTGATTCACGGCCAAAACAGTTGGTTTGTGCCGCCAGATAATCCGGCAGCACTGGCTGAAGCAATCCAATATCTGTTAACAGACCCCGATCTGCGGCAGCAGCTTGGGCAGCGGGCAACGGCCGTAGCCGACCTTTTCACATGGGACAAAATTGCCGCCCAGACGGCAGAATTTTTTTTAGCAGCTTCAAGGTAATTGACGATGACAGATGAAACCTGGCAGCGATTTGCCGACCGTTACAACGCCGGGCCGGTTCCCTGGGATAACACGGAGCCACCGCCGGAAGTGATCACCCTGGTAACCAGCTTAACGCCAGGCCGGGCGCTGGATTTGGGCTGTGGTTACGGCCGTACCACCATCTACCTGGCGCAGTATGGCTGGCTGGTGGACGGTGTTGATTTTATTCCCCAGGCCATTGCCGAGGCACGGCAGCGGGCCGCCGCCGCCGGGGTTTCGGAGAAGGCCACGTTTTATGAGGCATCGGTGACGGAACTGGGGTTTTTGCCCGACCGTTATCAACTGGCCATAGACGTGGGCTGCCTGCACGCCCTGACCGAACCGCAGCGATGGGCTTACCAGGCTGAGCTAACCCGCCTGCTGGAACCCGGCGCCACCTATTTACTCTTTGCTCGGTTGGGCGCCAGAGATGGAGAAGAAGGGCCACGCGGAATTGAGGAGACGGCCGTACACACCCTCTTTGCCGCCGACTTTGCGCTGGAAAAAAGCGAAATCGGCGTCACCCACGTCGAAGACAAAAGCTGGCCATCCGGCTGGTTCTGGTTCCGCCGCCTGAACAACTAAAACAGCCGATACCCACCAAACGAAAGAGTGGGCATCGGCCAAAATAGTTCACCGCACTATCCTGTCACGGCGATCTATCAACAGGGAGAAGGTGATTCCAGAACCAGGTAGACAATATGCACAGGCGCAAGGCGTCGTTGATCATTCAGTGTTGGTGCCGCCCGTCCATACCTGACGTCCCGCACAGCGCTTTCACAGCCATCATGTTGCATAAATTTCGCCGCTTCTCGCAACACCGTCGGCAGCGAAGCGCCCTGGAAAGGAATCTCTTCCCAGATGCCCAGCGCAGCATCTGGTGTTACCCAATTCAGATGGATGGTCAGGCCATGCCAGTCCATGATTGTGCGTTCATAAGCAAAAGAGGTCACCAGATGCTGGCAGTTACAATTCTGCATGACAGTGGCCGCTTCGCTCAATACACCACTTAATGTTGGGCCTTCAAAATAATATGATGAAGGAATCTTTGCCTGTTGTGTCATAGACTTACTGGGCTCAGCGGCGCTCACCGAGGCGCTCACCGAACCGACCATGAACAAAGCCATGAACAGGCATAAACCCACCAGACGCCATTTATTTAAGTTCCGATTATTGGTAAACATCTTATTCTCCTTTGCTGGCACTGAGTCCTTAAGTTGGGAACGGCCAGGCGATAAGCAAATAGACATGATGCATAGGAATTGCGGTCTCCGCGTCTGTGGATGGGCCACTTCGCCGGTAGACCATATCCACCACATAAGGCTCACATTGGCAGTTTTTCACATATTTGGCGGCTTGTTCCAGGAGGGATGGTAGAGAGATGCCCTGAAAATGAACACGTTCCCAATGGTCAGGTAAAGACGAGGTTGGAAAGGGGCCATGAAGATAGATAGGAAGGCGATACCCGGGGTCAGCCGTCCGTTCAAAGACAAAGTAGCTGACCATACCTTCGCAGCGACAGATCCGGATGGTATGCGCGGCCGTATTAAGCACATCGGGCAGATACGGGCCTTCAAAGGTGTAGACCGCCGGCACCGGCACAGCACCAGTCTGGTTATTGGCACTCTCCTTAGGAGCCGCGCTAGCCGTGCCCACCAGCCACAGCATCGCCAGCATACAGAACCAGACGACAGCGTAACGTTTGGACTTCTTGGTTAATACAGGCATGATTTTCTCCTTTGGCAAATAGTTGCCTTTCAAAAGTTCCTTTTGGACGCAAGGTAAATTTAGGGTCAGCCTGGAGCTGGTTTTCATATGGACATTGCCACCTCTTTTCGACGGCAACTGAACCAGTAAAAGTGAGGCAGGGGTAGAACAGCTTCAGCCGATTTAACGCTCTTAAGCAATTACTACTGACCTGTTTTTTCCTGGGTTGTGAGTTGCGAATCGGATACAAGACACAAAACAACTGAGACCAGATTAATGATGGGAACGGAAAAAGCAGTCATCTGGGCGGCGTTGAATTAATTGGGCACTTTAAGGCACGGCCGTCCACCAGCGTCTACGGCCGTGTCTTTTCACCATCTTTTTCCCCATTTTCATTCTTGAAAGGCAATCTGTTTCCGCTATACTTCTGGCAGTCAACAACTCACCATCCATTACAACGTGCCCACATTTCGCGTTCGCAGCCGAACAAGTCGGTAGACATGTTGGAAATCAGGCTGTCAGGTCGGTTTGAAGTGAAGTTAGACGGCCGTCCCGTCACCCTCCTCTCGCGCCCCGCCCAATCCTTGTTTGCTTACCTGTCCCTCAGTGCCGGCGCCGCTCACCACCGCGAAAAGCTGGCCGGACAGCAGCGATGAAAAAGCGCGCCGCAACCTGCGCCAATCTCTCTGGCATATTCGCAAGGCGTTGGGTGAGGCCGCTCCCCATTACCTGCACAGCGATGACATCACGGTTACATTTGCACCCACCTCTCTGGCGGCCGTCGGAGCGGCGGCCGCCTTCTGGCTGGACGTGGCTTTGCTGGAAAAACCGACGGACGCCAGCGCCACGCCAGAGGAACTCATAGCCGTTGTCGCCGTGTATGGCGGCGAACTGCTGCCCGGTTTTTATGACGACTGGGTGGTGTGGCAGCGGGAGCGGTAGCAAACCCTCTTTGAGCGCAAGATGGAGCAACTGTTGAATAGGCTAACGGCCGTGCACCGTTGGGATGACCTGCTGGAATGGGGCGAACGCTGGCTGGCGCAGGGGCAAACGCCGGAAGCCGCTTACCGCGCCTTGATGATCGCTCATGCCGGCCGGGGCGACCTGCTGCGCATGGCGGCCGTCTATCGTCGCTGTGTGGAGGCACTGGAAAATGAACTGGGTGTGGCGCCATCGCCACAAACCCAAGCGTTGTTTGAGCGGCTCTCGCGGGGTGAGGAAGGCGATGTATTGGCTGCCGCCTTGTTTCCATCGCCTCACAAGCTTTTGGCAGAGGCGGGGCGTGATGATGACAGACCGGCATACCAGTCGCATGGTGCACAGCTAGAAGGAGTTCATCCTGTTTCGGCTACGGCCGTGCCCCGCCCCATCGAAAACTTGCCACCCGATCCTCACCCCTCATCTCCGCCTCACAACCTGCCCCCGCAGGCTACCAGCTTTATTGGTAGAAAGGCAGAGGTCACGGCCGTGCGCCAGCTACTGGCCCAACCCACCACCCGCCTGCTGACATTGACGGGCACCGGCGGCACAGGTAAAACGCGGCTCTGTTTGCAAGTAGCCGCAGCAGCCTTGCCCGATTTTGCCGATGGCGTCTGGTTTGTACCCCTGGCGGCCATTACCGACCCGACCCTGGTGGCGGCCACCATTGCCCGGCAGTTGGGGTTGCAGGAATCACCCGGTATGCCACCCTGGCCGGACGTGCTGGCCGATTATCTGCGTGACAAGCAGCTGCTGCTGGTATTGGACAACCTGGAGCGGCTCATGACGGCCGTGACGCAACTAGCCGAATGGCTAACGGCTGCACCGCGGATTAAACTCCTTCTCACCAGCCGTGTCTCGCTGCACTTGTCCAGCGGACAAAGCTACGAGGTGTTGCCCCTGCTCCTGCCAGACATGCACCAGTTGCCACCACTGCCACAATTGGGGCAGATAGAGGCGGTGCAGCTATTCATTGAGCGAACACACGCGGCAAAGACGGCGTTTACCCTCACTCTGGAAAACGCGCCGGATGTAGCCGAGATTTGCGCCCGGCTGGATGGTCTGCCCCTGGCGCTGGAACTGGCAGCCGCCCGCATCCGACTGATGTCGCCCCGGCAAATGCGCGAACGGCTCAACCGGCGGCTGCAATGGCTGACGGGCGGGGCCAGGGACGCCCCGGCGCGTCAGCAAACCTTACGCGCCACCCTTGATTGGAGCTATGACCTGCTGCCAGCAGCCGAACAAACCCTGTTCCGGCGGCTGGCGCTGTTTGTCGGCGGCTGTACTCTGGAAGCAGTCGAAGCAGTCGCCAACGCCGAGGGCAACCTGGACGTGCTGAACGGGCTGACAAGCCTGCTCGACCACCACCTCCTGCAACAACAGGAGGTAGCCAGTGAACCCCGTTTCACCATGCTGGAAACCATCCGCGAATATGCCCTGGAAAAGTTAGCTGAAAGTGGGGAAGCAAAAGCGATGCAGCAACAGCACACCACCTATTTTGTCGCTCTGGCGGAGACGGCTAAACCCGAACTCCGCCGTGCCAACCAACTCCTCTGGCTCGACCGCCTGGAATGTGAAAACGACAATCTATGGGCCGCTTTAGCCTGGTCGAGCGAAAACGCCCCTGAAGAAGCGTTGCGCCTGGCCGGTGCCTTAGCCTGGTTTTGGTACATGACTGGCTATTGGCAGGGTGTGACGGATTGGCAGGTAAAGATTTTGGCGCTGCCTCAGAATCAAACGCCCTCGCTGGCCCGTCTTAAAGCTCTAACACTCATGGTGAGAAACTCCTGGGGAGGAGGGGATCGCAGTATGGCTATCGCTTATCAGCCTGAGTGTCTGTCGCTGGCCCGGATGCTGGCTGATAAAGAGTTATTGGTTTTTGCATTGTGTAATGGCGGGTCGATAGAGGCAGCCCTGGGCAATCAGGCCGAGGCTAAAAGCCTTCTCGAAGAGGCGCTCATCTTAAGCCAGCAAACAAAGGGCATATGGCTTTACGGCTATGCTGCGCACTACCAGGGTCTATATTTTGCTGCGTATCTCCAAGATTATGGAGCAGCTCGCGCTCATCATGAAACGGCCGTTGAAATTTTCGAAGAGGTAAGAGATCAATTCTTTTTGGCAGATAGCCTTTACCTGCTGTCCATGGATATCTCAAGTCAGGGTGATTATTCTCGGGCACTTTCATTGGGCGATACGGCCTTGCAGTATGCCCAAAAGCTTGGGAACAAACTCAAAATCGCCAGCTTGACGAACAACTTAGGAGATATAGCCTACAATCAAGGTGACCTGTATCAGGCAAAAAGGCGTGTTGAAGAAGGATTGCGCCTGTTCAGCCAGATTAACAGTAGGTGGGGAATAGCCCAGTCATTGATGCTTCTAGGTGAGGTTGCGTTGATTCGTGGAGAGTATGAACAGGCGAAGAAGTTCTTTGAGGACAGTTTAGCACTTTGGAGGGAACGTAAAGTCAAGTATGCGTCATCTCGCCTCCTGGCGCTTTTAGGTCAGGCATGTCTGCAACTAGGAAAAATCGAGCAGGCCATCGCTTGCTACCAGGGGAGTCTGCGCCTGGCACAGGAGGTAAATATCAAGAAACTACTCAACATAGGAGTCGAAGGGACGGCCAGCGTTTGGGCGGCAAAGGGAAAAGCGGTACAAGCAACCGCATTGTTAGGGGCAACGGCCGTCTCTCGTACCACCTTTCAGGAAATCCGTGCCCCGGCCTTCCAACTAGGCTATGAAAAGGTTCTGACGATGGTTCGCACCCAACTGGGCGACGAAACCTTCAACAAAGCCTGGGCCGCCGGACAGGCCATGCCGCTGGACGAAGCTGTCACCTTTGCTTTGCAAGAATCGTAAGGGAAGATGATGTGTAGGGGAGGGACAGGCGGGCCAGCGCCTGTGCTGCACAAAATAACCTGTTCCCGCCTGTCTCGCCCCTTGCGCCGTTTGGCGGTTTGGGTGAGACGGCTCCAATGAAACCCGCGCCGTCCCACCCCTACGCCGATCTGATTGGGGCGATGTATTGACGAATGACGGCCGTCCACCCCTAACCCGACAACGCCCCCTTCAACCATGCCTGGGCCACCGGGCAGGCCATGTCCCTGGACGAAACGGTGGCTTTGGCACTGGAAACGTAAAAACCCTTTGTGATTGTTGTATAATCCTGACAGCGCGACGACAACGAATAGGAGAAATCAACGAATGTTGACGGATGCACAATTGAACCAGGTGTTACAAGAGGTCGTTGACATCCTGCAAGCGGATTATGAGCCGGATGAGGTGATATTGTTTGGCTCTTATGCTTACGGCCGTCCCCACTCCGACAGCGACCTGGATTTGTTTATTGTGAAAGATTCGGCCGAGCGTCCACTAGACCGTCGCCTACAGGTTCGGGAATTACTACAACCTGTAAACGCCAGAATGCCCTTGACATTGTATGTGCTGACGCCGGTCGAAATGAGACAACGGCTGGCCATGGGGGATCAATTCTTGCAAGAGATTATTGGAAAAGGCAAAGTATTGTATGTCCGCGACGGATTCTCTCATCCCAACTGATTGGTATGCTAAAGCAGAAGAGGATTTACATGCTGCCAGGGCCTTGATGGATGATAAGGTACGCCTATATGGTGTAGCCGCCTTCCATACCCAACAAGCGCTGGAGAAATATCTAAAAGGGTTTCTGCTATCCAAGGGGTAGGCACTACAGAGGGTTCATGATTTGACCAAACTTTTGAATGATGCCACTGTCTATGAACCAACTCTTGCCAAATTTAATCCGCTTTGTATTCGAGTTACCGAGTTTTATTTTGAGAGCCGTTATCCACTATTTCCCATCTCGGTGGCAGTAGAAAAAGAAGTGCGTCAAATGCTAACAGAAGCCGAAGAGCTAATTGCCAAGAGTCTGGCTATCACCTGATGGCTGCCCGCGTTTGGGCCACCAATAGAGCAGGGTGCTGCCATCGGTAAAACCAAGCGGCAGGAACGCGCCGAGGAAAAAGACGAAGAAGTTTTCCAGAGTGAAAAAGACAGCCAGGTAGTAGGGAATGCCACCGGACGGCCGTAACACCCCCACCAATACCGCCCCCACCACACTCAAAAACAGGCTCATTGCCGGCCCGCCCAACGCCCGGCGAATGTGGATTTCGGCCGGCAGCGGTGGTTCATCTTTAGGGTACAGCCCGGCAGCCAACCCATACCACATGCGAATACGCTGCATGGGGTAGCCCACCCGCCGCGCCGCCAATGCGTGGCCCATCTGGTGCAGCCATTCCCCCAACCAGTGCAGCAGTGTGAACAGAATTCCCATCACAATAGTGACGGCTGGTGACAGCGGCAGCCACCACCAGGCCAGCACCGTAAACAACAGCCACAACACGGCCGTGCCCACCACCCCCGTCTGTGTCAACTGCACCTGCACCCCCATCACTGTAAAAATTGTGCGTGTTTTCATCTTGATTTCTCCGTGACGAGTGACGAGTGATGCGTGATGCGTGATGCGTGATCTTTCTCATCACTCGTCACTCGTCACTTATCACCCATCACCTTCCCTACCCCGGCAATCAATTCCGGTAACTTAGCCACATCCTGGCCGAGATGCAGATGATACACGGCCGTTTGCCGCGATAACTGCTCCATCACATTCACATGGGCCGTCAGAGCGGCTGTGTCCCAGCGGTCGGCGCTTTCTTCCAACAGGCGCACAAACGTGATGGCCCGATTGGCCGGTTGCAGGTGGCTGCACGGCCGTGTCGCTTCAATCTGTGGCAGCAAAATCATATCCACCCGCGCTGGTTCGGCCCATTGCCCCCTGGTGAGCTGCTGCGCAGAAACAGCTACGCTGCCACCTGAAGAACGGACGGTCAGCCAATCTCGCAACGCTGGCAGCAGATCAAAGGTATTTGGGCGAATGCTGACGCCGCCCGGCGTAGGCAAAGCATAGAGGCCATCATCTCGGTTCTCCAAAAGCAAAATATCATTCGCCAACAACTGCCACCCACCCAGCAACAAACTCAGCCCCGATGTGGTCTTGCCGCTGCCCGATGCGCCCACAATCAAGACGGCACGGCCGTCCTTAGTCGCCGCAAACGCATGAACCAGATAATAACTACGCCGCCGCAGCGCCGGTGCTAAACTGGTAAAGGTAATATCTTCCAGACGGCCGTAAGTTAAGGCAGACGGTATCACGACCCCACGTATCGTGGGCGGTGATGCCGTTGCTGCTAACGACGCCTGCACCAACGCCCCATCGTGATAATGCAGCCAGACCACATCCGGCCCGGCTGCGTACACCGACAACACGCCAATGTCATCCGGCAATGGGCGAGAATCGGTAAAAACGGGGGGGGATGTGGGCAAGGGGGGTAACTCGCCAACCAGGTTCATCTGCAAGCGTATGTCTACCTGGGCCGATTGATCCACCCGCCAACCAGAAAAAAGCCACTGCCACACCTGATTCACGGCCGTGTCCTCGCTGTTCAGGTGAATGGTTAGCCGGTGCAGTTGCAGATACATGGGGGAAGTGTATGGAGGATGTGGGATGGGAGCAAGTGGCCGATGTTTAAGAGTTTACGTGTTCAGGTGTTTACGTGAACATATAAACACCCCCTCACTCCTTCACCTGCTCACCCCCACTCTTATTCCGGGCCGACCACTGTTTGTACAGGTGGGTAAACTGGTCGCCAGAAGCCGAAGTCCAGCGTGTAAGGGTTGTTTTTTCTTCCTCAAGGTACTGCTGCTCGCGCTCATGCAGTTCGGCCAATTCATCGGCAGTGAACGGCCGTGCCTCCCCCTGTTCCTGGCGCGGAATCACGACCACTCGCACCAGTTCCATGCCCCGATCCAGGAAAATCTGCACACCGGGTGGCGGGATGCGAAACACCAGAAACAATTGGCGAGGGTACCAATCAGTCTCTATGACGGCCGTTAAGGCCTCTAGCCCCGCTGGCGGCCGTGTCGCCGGGATGATGAGGCTGGCAAAACCGGGCGGCGTCTGCAAAGTATAGCCACAACCAATACCAAAATGCCCTTGGGCAAAGTGAGAAACTATTTTGGGCTGCTGCGTTTCTCGCGCTAACATCTCCAGATTTTCCACCACCAGCGTACCATCCACTTTCGCCGAAATAGTGATCGGCGTCAGGAACCCATAAAAAAGCGTCCAGCCCACCGTCTGCCCATCCACCCAGGGTTTGCAGTGATACGGTACCGCATGGGGTGGATTGGCGCTGCCGCGCTCCTTGTCCACGGCCGTCACATGCGGACGGCTGCGAACGGGGTCGGGTAGATAGGGGACAGATTTGGCGAAACGGAGGTACATGGTAATTGGGCAATTGGGTAATTGAAATGCTTCAATTACCCAATTACATAATTACAAACAGTTGCTCATTGATTTTGCACGGCCGTCAGCATCTGCACAAACGCCTCGAATGGCTGCGCGCCGACAAAGATGTTGCCGTTGATGAAAAAGGTAGGCGTACCCCGCACCCCAAACGCAATCCCTTCGTTCAAATCAGCTTCCACAGCCCGCTGGTAACGGCCACTCTCCAAACATTCCGTAAAAGAGGCGGCGTCCAGCCCCAATTGTTGGGCATAGGTAGCGAAAAGCGTGGCGGCATCCTGACGGCCGTTCCAGGCATTCTGGTTGGCAAAAAGCGCGTCGTGCATTTCCAGGTAAGCATCTTGCTCACCGGCGCAGCGCGCCGCCTCCGCCGCCAGCGCCGCCTGTGGATGAATAGAAGTCAGCGGGAAGTCCTTAAACACATACCGCACCAGCCCGGTATCCACATACTGCGCTTTCAACTGTGACAGTGTTTGGGCAAAATGACGGCTGCAAAACGGGCATTGATAATCGGTGTATTCCACAATGGTAATGGGCGCATCCGGGCTGCCGATGGCAAAAGCTACATCATCCGTAGGCACATCCACCGGGCCGGCAGGGGTGGGTGGAACCTGCTGCTGCTGCTGTTGCTGCGCCTGCTGCGCCGCATAAACGGCGCGTACATTCGCTTCCACCTGCGCCGCCAGCTCGCCATTTTCACCCCAGGTCACAATCTGCTCAAAACTATCAAATGGCAGAGCGCCAGAAGCCAGATAGCCGTTAAAGAAGAAAGAGGGTGTACTGCGCACGCCCAAAGCGATGGCTTCTTCCACATTGGCCTGCACCAGGTCATCCTGGGCGCTGCTGGCATAACAGGCGGCAAAAGCCACACTATCCAGCCCCAAATCGGCAGCCAGAGCAGCAAAAATATCTCCTGCTTTGTCACCCTGACCACCCCATTGACCCTGGCTGTTAAAAACGGCGTCATGCATTTCCAGGAAGGCGTCTTGTTCGCCACCACAGCGCACCGCTTTGGCCGCCACCCGCGCTTCCGGGTGAATATCCAGAGGCAAATCTTTGAAGACATAATAGACACGGCCGTTTTCCACCATTTCGCTAATAATTTGCGGCAGCGTCTGCGCCGAATGCTGCTGGCAGTAAGGGCATTGATAATCGGTAAACTCCACAATTTGCACCGGCGCGTTAGGGTCGCCCAGGGCAAAAGCGATGTCATCCGCACCCAGGGCAATCGCCGCCGGGGTGGGGATGACAATCTCCTGTGGCTCTGGCTGCGGCGGCGCGGCGGCAATCCGTTCGCCGTTCAACAGGGCGGCAATGGCCTGGTTAAACACCTCTGTTGGCTGCGCACCAATCAATGCCTGTTCGTTCAAGAAAAAACTGGGTGTGCTGCTGACGCCGCGTCGCTGCCCCAACTGTACGTCCGCCTGCACCTGGCTGCCGTACCGGTTGGCATTGACACAGGCCGTAAAATCAGTCTCATCCAACCCCAATTCGGCCGCAAATTTGATGAAGGTGGTGTTGGGGTTATTGTGGCTCCATTCGTTTGTACGGGCAAACAATGTGTCGTGGAACTGCCAGTAAGCCACCGCCCCAGCTTCACCGGCACAGCGGGCCGCGTTGGCCGCCGCCGCTGCCTGGGGATGGATGCTGCTAAGCGGGAAGTCATAATACACCAGCATCACCTGGCCGTTGGCAATCTGGTTGGCTAACAGGCTGGGCAAGGTCTGGCTGGCCCAACGGGCGCAGAAGGGGCACTGGTAGTCAGAAAACTCTTCAATGAGAATGGGAGCATCAGGATCGCCTTTGAAGGCACGGCCGTCCGCCGTAAAACCCACCGTAATGCCGTTGGCATCGGTGGTCTGGCTGGCAATGGCGGCAGCGCCGGGTGCGGAAACGGCCGTATTCATCTGCGGCCGCGTGGGAGTTGGCGCCGGCGTTACCACATCGGCGACCGCCCCGGGCAGGCCGTTCTGTCCACTTGTTCCCTGGCTGTTCAGCCATTCTTGTAAATCCGTGTTAACTCCAGCATCGCCATTACCGGCGGACGGCTCGGTCGCCGCGCCACCACAAGCCGCCAATAACAAAGCTAAAAAGATGAGAATCAACCAGAAATTGGTTGGGGATTGCGTCATTCTAAAGGACATAGTTACTCCATTTCATTCGTCAGGAGGGTTGATTTGTGTTAGACTTACGTGTTTGTTTTAGAGAATACACGGGTCATGATTAACTCGCCTGATATTAAACGAAACCGGCTAAAGTTACCAACGAGTACAGGTATAAGATTTAGGAAATGGGTCTTTTCTTTTTTGTTGCTCATCTTCACCTGCCTGGCCGTGACGCCGATCGCAGCCCAAAACAATGGCATCACGGCGCCAACCGGTGGCGAGACCATTTCTGGGGTGGTCATGGTGACGGGCACGGCCGTACACCCCGAATACTTGCGGTATGAATTGGCCTTCCTCAATGAGGCCAACCAAGCCGCCGGTTGGATTGTGTTTGCCGAGGGCAGCCAGCCGGTGACAAATGGCGTCCTGGCAATTTGGGACACCACCGTAGGCCAAAATGTGGGCGCGCCGGTATTCCCTGACGGCCGTTACCAGCTGCGCCTGCGCGTGGTAAAAACCGATTACAACTACGACGAATACTTCGTCACCAATTTAACAATCAACAATGCCGGGCCAACAGCCACACCCACGCCGGATGAAACGGCGCTGGCGGTCACGGCGACGGCCGCCAACCCTGGTGCGCCGGACAGCCCACAAACAGAGGGGGATACGGCCGTGTTCAGCCCGGCCACGCCGCTACCCTCGCTCACCCCGTTTCCCACGCCCACGCCCCCGGCCACGCCGGTCAGTCTGACCGGGAGCCTGCTGCCGACAGCTACGCCCGGCAGCGGCGGCGTCTTAGGACAGCTAGAAGCCGTAGACACCGGCCAGTTTGGCCGCGCTTTTTGGGGCGGTGTCCGCCTGACGGCCGTCCTCTTTAGCCTCATGGCGCTGTACCTGCTGCTGCGTAGCTTGGGCCGGCGGCTATGGCGTCGGTTTTGGATAAACAGGCAATCGCGTAATTGAGTAATTGCGTAATCGGGTAATTGCGTAATCGGCTAATTACTCAATTACCTGATCACCATCTCTTCATGGAGGTAGATGCGTTGTATTATAGAGTTTTTATTTTGACGATGGTTTTGTGGCTGGCGGCTTGCCGTAGCGAAGAAAGCGCACCGGCCGTTACCCCGGCGACGACCCGGTCAGCAGCGACCCATATACCGGCTAGCCTGGGAGACAGCAGCACCGCTGCACCGGTAATGGAAAATACCCCGGAAGCGGCAGAGGCAACGGCCGTGCCTGAAGCCGCTGCTACCCACACCCCCGTGCCGCCCACAGCCACGCCCATCCCGGTCAAAGAATTGACCGTTTGTATGTCGGGCGTGCCCACCAGTTTGTATCTGTATGGTGATGAGTCATTGGCAGCTACGGCCGTGCGTCATGCCCTCTATGACAGCCTCTACACTACTCTGGGCTACGGCTACCAGCCGCAAGCTCTGGTAAAGTTACCTGACCTGGCCGATGGCGACGCCATTATCCAACCCATAGATGTAGCCGAAGGCGATCTCATCGTTAACTCTGCCGGGAAGGCAGTCCGCCTCTTACCCGGCACCCAGATCGTGAACGCCGATGGCCAGACTGTACTGTTCCGGGCACCCCGTGAAGGCGACCCGCCGGTTCAAATGCAGCAAATGGTCGTGGATTTTGCGCTGCACCCGCTGGTCTGGTCAGATGGCACACCGGTGACGGCCGACGATTCCGTTTTCAGCTTTGAACTGGCGTCGGATCCGATCACGCCCGGCGATAAGAACAAAATCGAGCGTACCGCCAGCTATGAAGCCCTTGATGAGCAATCCGTTCGTTGGACGGGTTTGCCGGGTTTTCTCGATCCCACCTACTTCACCAACGTCTGGCAGCCGCTCCCCCGCCACCAACTGGGCGACCTGAGCGCCGCCGACCTGCTGACCGCCGAGGTGAGCATGCGCCAACCTCTCAGCTACGGCCCGTTCATGCTCGCATCCTGGCCACCCGGTGAACAAATCTTCCTCAGCCGCAACCCATACTATTACCGTCAGGATGAAGGATTCCCGGCCATAGACCGCCTGATCTTTCAAACCATTCTTCAGGCGCCAACCTGGCCCGAACTGCTGGCAAATGGCACGTGTGATATCGTCACCAGAGGGCTGGTAGATTTTGCCCAAATTCCTGACTTGATAAACGCCGCTCAAAACGGTGAACTGACGCCCTACTTCACCAACGACCTGATTTTTGAGCACATAGATTTTGGCATCAATTCCTGGAATTATGGGGATGACATCTTCCGCGGCCGTCCCGACTGGTTCGACTTTTTGCCGGTGCGCCAGGCCATTGCCCATTGCCTGAACCGGCCGCGCATGATAGATGAACTACTGTATGGGCAAAGTCAGGTGATGAACGCCTACGTGCCGGACGACCACCCACTGTATCCGGCGGATATCACCCTCTGGCCTTATGACCCCACCGCCGGGAATGCACTTTTAGAAGAATTCGGCCTGGTAGACACTGATGGCGACGGCTGGCGCGAATGGGTGGAACGTGACTTACAGCGCACCATCGTCGCTACCACTACCTTTAGCATCACCCTGAGCACCAACAGCGAGAGCGCCTTCCGGCTGCGTCTGAACGAACTGGCGCAAGAAGATTTGGCCGCCTGTGGCATCCAGGCCAACCTGGTCAATTATCCGGCCGAAACTTGGTTTGATGATGGCCCGTTCAGCCCCCTGTTTGGCCGTCGCTTCGACCTGGCAACCTTTGCCTGGCGCACGGGCATCACGCCGCCTTGTGGCCTTTATCTCTCTACAAACATCACCGGCCCGGAGGAACGCGGTTTTGGCGGCTGGAACAATATCAACGCCACCGGTTGGGGTAACGAGGAGTATGATGCCGCCTGCCAGGCCGCCCAAAACGCTATCTACGGCACCGAGGAGTTTGAGGCCAATCACCAGACCGCCCTACGCATCTTTGCCGAACGCAAACCGTCCATTCCGCTGTTCCAATACATCAAAACGGCCGTCACCGCCCCCACCGTCCGTAACTTTCAACCCGACCCCACGCAGCCGTCGGAGTTGTGGAATGTATTTGCGTGGGATATTGAGGAATGACCGTGATGCCTGATGCGTGACCCGCAACGGAGTACGCATTACACATCACACATCACGCATCATGGAAGACCGCTTTCTCATCATCGGCCTGGGCAATCCAGGCAGGCAGTACCGGGGCAACCGGCACAATATCGGCTTCATGGCCGTAGACCGGTTGGCGGCAGCCCACGGCATCCAGAGCAGCAAGGTGCAGAACCAGGCCATTGTGGGCGACGGCCGTATCGCCCACAAACCGGTCATCCTGGCTAAACCGCAAACCTACATGAACCTCAGCGGCGACGCGGTCGGCTCTCTGCTGCGTTATTACAAAATTCCGCAGCCCAACTTGCTGGTTATCTATGATGAGCTCGACTTACCCTTTGGCGCGATCCGCCTGCGTGAAAGCGGCGGCGCAGGTGGGCACAACGGCATGAGATCCATCATCGCGCATTTAGGACAAGATTTCCCCCGGCTGCGGCTGGGCATCGGCCGCCCGCCGGGCAAAATGCCGCCCCACGCCTACGTGCTGCAAGACTTCGGTATGGATGATTTGCCTGTGTTGAACGAACTGCTGGACACGGCCGTGCGCGCCGCCGAAACCTTTATCGCCGAAGGGATTCAAATGGCGATGACGAAGTTTAATGGGACTGTAATTGGGTAATTAAGTAATTGACCAACCAATTACCCAATTACCCAATTACCCAATTACCAATGAGCGTCTCCGGCATCCTGCAAATCTACGACCAGTTACCGGCTTTTGCCGAACTGGTGAACGCCTTGAACACACAGCAACCCGTCCCGGCGCTGCTGCTACCGAAGGGGGCACGGCCGTCTATCCTGGCAAAGCTCTACCTGGAACGGCGCGTGCCCATCTTCCTGCTCACCGGGCGGGTGGAGTCGGCCGCCGCCTGGATTCAGGCATTGGAAATGTGGCTGCCCGAAGGGGATGTGATGCGCCGCCTGCCCGAACCCACCCCCCTGCCCAATGATCGCGGCCCCTGGAGCGACCGCTGCCGCGCCGAACGCATCGCCGTCCTCATGCGGCTGATGGCCGGGCAGCAGCCCCACATCCCCGCCCTACCCCAACCACCCCTCATTGTCGCCTCTGCTCGCGCCTTTTTACAGAAAACCTTACCCAAGCGCCACTTTGTGGCCGCTACTCGCGCCCTGCGCGTGGGGCAGCTCATTGACCTGGAAAAGCTGACCCAAACCTGGCTGGATGTGGGCTACGAAGCCGCCCCGGTGGTGGAAAAGAGCGGGCAGTTCAGCCGGCGCGGCGGCATCATGGACATCTTCCCCGTGGCCGCCCCCTACCCGGTGCGCATTGAGCTATTTGGCGACGAAATCGAGACGATGCGCTGGTTTGACCCGGCCACGCAGCGCACCCTGGCCGTCAACGGCAGCGCGGACATCAGCAGCGT
>JABFFZ010000015.1 GCA_013112725.1 Chloroflexota bacterium | reverse complement strand
CCGGCTGGGCTGGCCGCTGCCGCCGTTGGCGCTGCGGCTGCCGGCCGGGCATGGCCCGCTGATGGTTTCCGGCTTTTTGGGGACGTTGATCAGTCTGGAGCGAGCGGTGGCCTTGAGTCAGAACCAGAACGGCCGTCGCCGTTATTACCTGGCGCCGCTGCTGGCCGGTCTGGGGGCCGTCACGCTCTTTTTTGATCTGCCGCCAGCCGTGCCGCGTGGCCTCAGCACATTGGGCGCCCTGGGGCTAGTCCTTATTTTTGTCGTCATCTACCGTTTGCAGCCGACGACGGACCATGCCGTGATGGGGGTGGGGGCGCTGCTGTGGCTGGTGGGCAACGGGCTGTGGCTGGTCGGTTGGCCCGTCTTCCGGGTATCGCCCTGGTGGGCCGGCTTTCTCATTCTGACCATTGCCGGCGAGCGGCTGGAGTTGGGGCGGGTGCTGCTGCAGAAACAGCGGACGCGGCAGATTTTTTTGGGAGTCACGGCCGTTTTTCTGGCCGGGCTGCTGCTGTCTTTGGTGGCGTTAGACGTGGGGCTGCGGCTGGCTGGCGTGGGGCTGATTGCCCTGGGTCTCTGGCTGCTGCGCTACGACATCACCCGCCGCACCATCCGCCAAAAAGGGCTAACCCGCTACATTGCCGCCTGCCTGCTGCCGGGGTACATCTGGCTCATCATCGGCGGCCTGCTCTGGCTGGTGTATGGCGGGCAGTATGTGGCCGGCCCCCTTTATGACGCCCTGCTGCACACCCTCTTTATCGGTTTCGTCTTTTCCATGATCTTTGGTCATGCGCCGATCATCGTCCCGGCGGTGTTAGGGGTGCAGATTCCGTACACGCCGCTCTTTTACCTGCATTTGGGGCTGCTGCATCTGTCGCTGCTGCTGCGGGTGGCGGGTGATTTACTGCCGTCGTTTGCCCTGCGGCGCTGGGGCGGGCTGCTGAATGAAGTAGCGATTGTGTTGTTTTTGCTGTTCACGGCCGTAGCCGCCATTCGCCATCGCCGCCAGAACCACCCCCAGGAGTAACCATGCCTTCGCTGACCCGTTGGTATATCAAATCGGCTCTCATTTACCTGGCGGCCGCGCTTTTGCTGGCGGTGATATTGGCCTTGCCCCCCAGCGCCAACCTGCCCCTCTTCATTCGCTACCTGAACCCCGCCTACTTTCATCTGTTTCTGGTGGGCTGGGTAACGCAGATGATCTTTGGCGTCATCTACTGGATGTTTCCTATCATCACCCGCGCCCAGCCGCGCGGCAATGCTCATCTGGGGTGGGCCAGCTATGGGCTGCTCAATGTGGGCCTGCTGCTGCGTGTGGTAGGTGAACCGCTGGTTGGCGCGCGCCCGGAAGCCGGGTTTGGCTGGCTGCTGGCCGTTTCCGCGCTGCTGCAATGGCTGGCAGCCGTCATTTTTGTGATCCTGGCCTGGCCGCGCGTCAAAGAAAAGTACCGGGGCGGGTGAGATGCCACGTTTGAGCCAATGGTTTATTCGCGCCGCGTTCATCTACCTGCTGTCAGGGTTTACCGTCGGCGCACTGCTGCTGGCGCACAAAGGGCTGCCGCTGCATCCCGCCTTGTGGAGTTGGCTGCCGGCACACATTGAATTCCTGCTGTTTGGTTGGGTAGTGCAGGTGACAATGGGCATGGCTTTTTGGATTTTGCCCCGTTACTGGCAGCAGCCGCGCCGCCCCAACCCAGGGTATGCCACCATCGCTTTTGTTTTGCTCAACCTGGGCATCTGGCTGGTGGTGGCAGGGACAACGTTCCGCGCCGGGCCGTGGTTTTTGCCAGCCGGCCGTGCTGCCGAAGGAGCTGCGGTTGCTTTTTTTGCCCTGCACGCCTGGCGGCGCATCGTTTCACGTGAAGGGACTTGAGTAAAATTTAGGCCGTAAAACCTGACAAAAGTCGTAAGTGTTCAGTCCCTCAAGAGGCCTGACAGGTTTTTGGCCTGCAAAGTTTCAAGTTGAACTGGTGAAAAACCTGTCAGGTCTGAACGGTTACCAAAAGTCGGCGACTGCTTGTTGCTCACCTGATAGCATTAGTCTATCGGGTGAGCATTTTCGTTATATGGGCAAAAGCCCCAAAGGAGTTGAGGAGATGACAACAATGAATGTACAAACAAACACACAACTTGACCGGAATCAATGGCTAAAACTGGGGCTGATAACGGCCGTTGCCAGTGTTGCTGCCGTTTTCATTGTCCAGATTGCCGCCATGACTATCTGGCCAGAGATTGCCTTATTTAAACCGCTGGACAGCCTGGCACGAACGGCCGTTTTTACCGCCATCCCCGCTGCTGCCGCCACAGCCCTGTTTGCCTGGCTGGCCCGCCGCAAAGCCGACCCGGTACCCACGTTTCTCGTTATTTCGGCCGTGGTACTGGTACTCAGCATCATCCCCGACTATCTGCTGCCGGTGGAATACAAAACCTTTTTAGCCAGCACCGTCACCGCCTTTCTGCATGTGGTAGCCGCAGCCGTTACCGTCTCCGTCTTGGTCATTAGCTACCGGCGGCAGGTCAGCGCTTAACTAGATGTAGCTGCTGGAGGCACTTACCATGACCACATCGCCCAAACGCCTGCTGGCGCGTGGCCAGATTGACCCGGTGGGCGGCGAAGTCACGCGCGGTATGCCGGTGCTGGCCCAGGATGGCAGCATGGTGGGCGCGGTCGCCGCCGTGGTGCAGAGCGGCCTGACCGAGACCACTACGCATCTGCTGTTGGGACAAGTTCCCCCAACGGCCGTTTACCGCCTCATACCGCTTGATTTGCTAGATCGCCTGGAAGGGGAATGCATCTGGCTGCACGCCTCGCGCCAGCAGATCGCCGCACTGCCGAGCCACCAGCCGGGTGATTGAAAACTACCCGACAAAAGTCGGCGACGGCCGTTCTTCAGACGTTTATACTACAACCAAATACACCCATAAGGAGCAGCAAAATGATACAGCCCACCCTCTACGCCGATTGGCGCGAAAAAGCGATCTACTCGGCCGAAGGCCCCCAACCGCAGCCGTTAATGGCCGACGAAAAAGTCAAAATCATCGTCGCTGGTTTAGAACCGGGGCAAAAAATACCGGCGCACCCGGAAGCGGCCGCCATGTACCACATCCTGGAAGGCAGCGGCTGGATGCTGGTTGACGACGAACGGCTGCCGATTACCGCAGGCGCGACCGTGGTGATGCCCGCCGGTACCGTGCGCGGCATGGAAGCTGACACGCGCCTGGCCTTTCTGGCCGTGCGCATCACATAAGGGAACAGTTTTCCTAACGTAAGTTTTGTACAATCAGAGCCAAAATAGCTCAAAAATGGCAAAAATAAAAGTTCTTCTGTGGCGGCAGCAGCGGCAGTTGAACCGGCCTGTTGCCGAAACGCAGGATATACCCGACATACACACTTTGCTCCGTGAGCCTTAACAACCATCCATCACCTTGACGGCACACCCAGGCCGACGTGTGCGCACCGACTTGTACCAGACGCTTGACCGAATGAGTGGGTAGGACCGTCGGCGTCTGCTCGGTAGCCAGCCAATGGGCGGCAAAGCGGACAAAGTTGGCCGCAAAACAAGCAAACTGCTCCTGTAGCCGCAAGGCCGGAGCCGACCGCACCTTCAGATGATGCATCTGAAAGACGCCTTTGCCTTCTTTGATACTGGCCTCAATCGTCTGACGGCCGTTGTAGCTGTTGAACCACCCCTTCAGGTCCGTCATAACCTCGTCTTGACCATAGTGGAGCAGGACCGCATGGCGCGTTGTCTCCCCGGTGCGATAACGAGCCAGCTTCACATTCAGCGGACAGATGAAGGTATCGCCGCCTGATAGCCGAAGTTGACGGCGTCGCCCATGAAGCCGAAAGTGGCGTCCGGGTAGCTGCTGCCGCGAGAGATGGGCCGCCCGGTCAAATCGCCGTCGTAGAACAAACAGCCCGATTGGGCCAGCGCCAGTTCGACTTCTTGCTCCAGAAAAGGCTGGCTGACTTCATTCAAGGCAGCAACCAGGGCGTCTACTTCGCTCTCGCTCAGTTGTTGCAGCGTACGATTGACGCCGCTGTAGTCGGCCCAGGCCGGTTGGTCCCACGCTTCGGCCGTCATCTGGTCCTGGTCGAGCAGGTGGGCGGCGCGGCTGATCTCTTGCAGATAGGGCAGACCAGCCAGAATAGCGACCAGAAACTCCAGGACTTTGGTTTGCGGCTGGTGGTCACGGGTTTTCTGTTTCAGCTCTACCTGATTAAGAGCCTGGACCAACCCGATGCGGCGGGCGTACAAGCCCGAGACAACCAGCATAGCGTGTTGGGTCAGTGTTTCTTGAGCAGAAGCGGGTGATGTGGATGGTTAACTCATAGTGACCTCTTACTGTGTGAGATGACCATAAGCCTGCCACAATTGAGCCGAATGTTAAAGGGCGATTTTCATTTTTGGCGATTTTTCAAGATTTCGTCGCCAATTGCACAAAAGTTACGTTAAGATCAAAGTACCTTACCCGACGCCACCGGTCGAGGCGGAGATGCTGCACCGCTATAATCAGGGCTTTAACCCACACCAACTGGCGGCGACGGGGGTACGGCCGTTGCTGACGCCAGAACAGCTCACGGCCGTGCGCCAGCACATCCAGACCATTACCGTGGAAAAGAGCATCCTCGTCTACATCACCCAGATCAGCAACGCCACCCGTGACGCCCGCGAACTCTTTTTGGGCAGCAGCCCCCGCGCCTCCGTGGCCTTGTTAGGCCAGTAAAGTCCATGCGGCACTGCACGGCCGTGGCTTTGTCACTCCAGACGACGTAAAAGCGGTGGCCCTGCCCGTTTACCGGCACCGCATCATCCTCAAGCCAGAAACAATGCTCGAAGGGCTAAACGCCGATGCCCTCATCACCCGCATCCTCAACTCTCTGGAAGTGCCGCGCTAAACAGGCAATTGCGCCTGTTGGGTTCTCCATCTGCTGTGATATACAACAAGTCTGGGTTGAAGTATGACCAGATAACCACGTCTGACCGGACAGAAACTCATCACCGCATTGCGAAGGGCCGGTTTTCAGGTCATTCGGGTGAGAGGCGGCCACCATTTTCTAGAACATCCCGACGGGAGGCATACTGTTGTGCCTGTTCATCGCGGTGAGATAATCGCTAATGGCACAAATTCTGCGGGATGGTGACTTGAATCGTGATGAGTTCATTGACCCGCTATCGTAAGATTGGTTGCTCTTGGCAACCATCCTGCGTATAATGCCCGCATAGTTGAGAACACAACGACGCTGAATGAGAGTAGTATGGTTGTGCGGCCCGGCAGAGAGTTAGCGGTTGGTGCGAGCTAATGAGCCAGCAATCAGAATCCACTCAGGAGTTGCCGCCGAGAGAAGGTGAGCCGGGTTCGCCCGTTAGCGCGATTCAGAGATCGGTAAGCGGTTATCGGTAAACGATAATCGGTAGCCGATGAAACCAGGTGGCACCACGGGCCCCCTCGTCCTGGAAATGGCGAGGGGGCTTTTTTGTTTTTATGTGTCATGTGCTGAAGTGTCAGGTGTCAGGCGCCAGAGGAACTTGACACCTGACACCTGACACCTGAACACCTGACACCTTTTAAGGAGAGTGAACGATGTTAGATATTAACCTGATACGAGAGAAACCGGAGTGGGTGAAGGCACAGACGGCCAAGCGGAACACGACGGCGCCGGTGGATGAGATATTGGCGGACGACGGCCGTCGCCGCGAGATCATCCTGGAGGTAGAAGAGTTGCGCCGCCAGCGCAACGAAAGCTCAAAACAGATTGGGGCCTGGATGGGCAGCTTGAAAAAGCTGGAAGCCGACCTGAAACGGGCCGAAGCCGGGCAATACGTGGGGCAAGAATTGGCGGCGCTGCAAACCCAACTCAATGCCATGCAGTTCAACGTGGACGAGGCTAAAGCCGATACGGGCCGCATTGGCGACCGGATCGCCGAATTGGACGAGGAACTGCGCCAGGTGGAAGCCCGCCTGCGCGACAACATGCTCTGGGTGCCCAACATTGTGCAAGACAGCGTGCCCGTCGGCCCGGATGAATCGGCCAACGTTTTTCACCCGCCGCAGGGCGCGCCCAAGCCGGTGTTTGACTTTGAACCCAAGGCGCATTGGGATTTAGGCCCGGCGCTGGACATTATAGACTTTGAGCGGGGCGTGAAGCTGTCAGGCAGCCGCTTTTACATCCTCAAGGGAATGGGGGCGCGCTTGCAGCGGGCCGTCATCCAGTTCATGCTCAATTATCATTTGGAACATCACGGCTACACGGAAATTCAGCCGCCGTACATGGTGCGTTCGGCCATTTTTGAAGGCGCGGGACAGTTGCCCAAGTTTTTTGACAACATTTACCGCGATGCTGAAGAGGATTTTATGTGGTTGGGCACGGCCGAGATCGCCCTGACCAACCTGCACCGCGACGAGATTCTGGCGGAGGAGATGCTGCCGTTGAAGTACGTCTCATACACCCCCTGTTGGCGGCGGGAGAAGATGAGCGCGGGCAAGGATGTACGCGGCATCAAACGCGGCCACGAGTTTCATAAGGTGGAGATGTACCAGTTTACGCACCCGGATAAGAGCCTGGAGGCGCATGAGGAGATGAAACAGCACGCGCTGGACATCTGCGATGCGCTGGGTTTCCATTACCGGCTGGTAGATTTGTGTACCGGGGATGTGGGTTTTGCTATGAGCAAGACGTATGATATTGAAGTGTGGGCGGCGGGTTGTGGTGAATGGCTGGAGGTCAGCTCAATTTCTAACGCCACCGATTTCCAGGCGCGGCGGGCCAATGTGCGGTACAAACCGGCTGATGGCGGCAAGACACGCTTCCCGCACACGCTGAATGCCTCAGGCCTGGCGCTGCCGCGGGTGATGATTGCCCTGATTGAGAATAACCAGCAGGCAGACGGGTCGGTGGTGGTGCCGGAGGTGTTACGGCCGTATATGGGCGGCGTAGATGTGATCCGATAAGCAAGTTTGTAGTAGGCGATTTATCGCCGTCAGAAGGCGATAAATCGCCTACTACGAACAAGAAGGAAAATGAGGATGGGACAAGTACGTTGGGGTTTACTTTCTACAGCCAATATCAACCGGCGCGTCATTCCGGCTATACGGCAATCGGCGCGAGGGGAATTGACGGCCGTGGCCAGCCGCAGCCAGGAATCGGCCGACAGTTACGCGCAGCATTGGGACATTCCCCAAACCTTTGCCAGCTATGAAGCGATGCTGGCTTCTGACGCTGTAGATGCAGTGTATATTTCCCTACCTAACCACCTGCACGCCGATTGGACAATTCGCGCTTTGCAGGCGGGCAAACATGTGCTGTGTGAAAAGCCCTTTGCCCTGACGCTGGCGGACGTTGACCGCATGATTGCCGCCGCACAAGAGACGGGGCTGGTGCTGGCAGAGGCGTTTATGTACCGCCACCATCCGCAAATGAAGTTGGTAGAGGCGTTTGTACGCGACGGCCGTCTGGGTGACATCTCCCTCATTCAATCTGTATTCAATTTTCAGTTCAAATCACGGGATAATATCCGTCTAATACCAGAATATGGCGGCGGCAGTTTGTGGGATGTGGGCATTTACCCGGTCAGTTTTGCTCAGTTTGTCATGGGCGGGCCGCCGGATTGGGTGTTTGGTTTCCAAGAGAAGGGCGATACGGGAGTGGACGAGTTTTTTGCCGGGCAGTTGCATTATGGTCACGGCCGTGTCACCCAAATTAGCTCTTCCTTCCTCACACCCTATCATACCCGGTCAGTAGTGGTGGGTACCAAGGGACGGCTGCGCATGTCACGGCCGTTTACCAATGTGGAAGAGAGCGAGATGGTCTTTTACCCCGATAGCGGCGAGCCGGAATATGTAGACATCCCCGAAGAGCCACTTTACCTGGGCGAAATTGAAGACATGCACGCCGCCATTCTGGACGGCCGTCCTACATACCTTACCCTGGCCGAAACCCGCAACCACATCCGCACCGTCCTGGCCCTGTACGAATCGGCCGCAGCGGGCAAGCCGGTTTTTCTTTAAGCCAACTACGGATCAATGTGGCTGGTAGGGGGCTTCTTCATCAATGTTGCCCACAAATTGGGGCAGGTTGGTGTGGCCCAACATCTGGCGGATGGCCAGGTTTTCGCCATTGTGGTACCAGTAATGGTAAATGGTACGCAGCATGAGAGAGCCGGCGGTGAAGTGGTAAGCGGGGTTGGTAAACGGCCGTGCCAACACCAAATCCTCCGTCGTGAGCGTATCCAGAAACGGGTCGGCCGCGTGCGTCACAATTTCCCATGCTTCTCGCATCTCCGCCAGCGGCGGTGTAGCCGCCGGGCAGCCAAAACAAAACATCTCATTCAACTCCGGCAGCAACACCTTGTCTTGCAGCCGTTGCAGCCAGTAACGCTGCTCCTGCCAGGCCAGATGGCCGATGTTCCAGCTAATGCAGTTCATGGGCAGGAAACGATGGCGGGCGTCATCGTCCGTCAGCCCCACCAGCCCACGCTGAAACTCGCTGCGGGCAAAACGTAATTGGGTCACAAGGGGATGGGTCATGTTTTCTTCCTCCAAAAGTTCGTAGTAGGCGATTTATCGCCGTGAGCAGGCGATAAATCGCCTACTACAAACGATTATACGGCAGTTGCAAATCTAAGGTGAAAGGATATGATGCACGGATATGAGACCCACCATTCAAGTATTACCTGATGAACTGATTGCCCAAATTTTGCAGGAAGCGAAACGGATTCTGGCCGAGATTGGCGTGGATGTGCGCGGGGCGGGGCTGCGGCAGCGATTGTTGGCTGCCGGGTTAAAGGCGGAGGGAACCGACGGCCGTATCCTCTTCCCGCCCCACATCGTAGACCAGGCCATTGCCAGCACCCCACAATCCTTCACGCTGTATGACCGAGACGGCCGTGCCCATGCCCACCTCGGCGGCGATAATGTCCATTTTGTACCCGGTTCCAGCGGTCTCAAGGTGCTGGATTACAAAACCGGGCAGACACGGCTGGCGAATACGGCCGACTTTGTAGAATACGTCCGCCTGTGTGATGGCCTGGAACACATCGCCTACTTGGCCACCGCCTTTTCCACCAATGACGACATCGAAGCGCAGGTATCCGATGCCTGGCGACTCTATCTCTGCCTGAGCAATTCGCACAAACCGGTGGTTTCCGGCGCGTTCACCGAACACGGCGTGCCGCGCATGGCCGAAATGATGCAGCTGTTCCGCCAGGACAAAGCGGATTTGATCGCCCGGCCGATGTCCATTTTTACCATCACCGCCACCGGCTTCTTCCGCTATGGCGAAGATTCCTGCCAGAATTTATTGGACTGCGTGGAATGGGGCATCCCCATTGAAATTGTGCCCGTCACCTTGATGGGCCTCATCGCCCCGGTGACGCTGGTGGGGGCGACGGTGTTCCACGTGGCCGACGTGTTGGCGGGGCTGACGATGGCGCAGATCGTTAAGCCCGGTGCGCCCGTCCTGTTTGGCGGCGCGCCGGCCGCGTTTCATATGCAAACGGCCGTGGCCCCCATGGCCGCTATTGAAGCCTTGAAGCTGAACGTGGCCTACGTACAGGTGGCGAAGGCGCTCAACCTGCCCACACAAGCGTACATGGCGCTCAGCGAAGGCAAATTTGTAGACGCTCAGGCGGGTGCAGAGACGTTTGGCGGGGCGCTGCTGGCGGCGCTGGCGGGCATCAACTCCGTTTCCGGGCCGGGCATGTTGGATTACGTGCTGACCTTTAGCCTGGAAAAGCTGGTGGCGGACAATGAATGGTGCGGGCAGACGCTCCATTTTGTGCGCCAGACACAGGTGATAGATGACCTGCCCACGCTTGATCTGGCGCGGGAACTGCTGGCGGAGCAGCATCTCATTACGACCGCACACACCCTGGCGCATTGGCCGCAAGAGCTATACCTGACCAAACCAACCACCGACCGCACCAACCGGGAGACGTGGCAAAAGCTGGGCGGCCACACCTTTGAGCAGCGAGCGAAGCTGGAAGTGATCGAACGGCTGGCAAAATATGAACCAATTGAGACGGACACGGCCGTACTCACCGAAATGCAACGCCTGATCAAGGCCGGTTTGGTAAATCAGGTGGAATTGCCAGAGGTGGTAGCGGTGGTACGGCCGTCGGTTACACCATCCACCCCCATGCGCCGCCCCCGCCGCCATACCCGCCGCTCCTGATTCCCTGTATAATCCCGCACCTGATTACTTCACCATTCGATCATCAAAGATTGCGCAGATTTCGCAGATAAAAAATCGGTCTAATCTACGCAATCTTTGCCAAAAAAAGATATGCCCATTCCTACCCCTTTTCATGCACGCACCGCGCCGTTGGTTGAAAGTTATGACTGGCGCGACTGGTCGGGTTTTCTGGCCGCCAGTTTGTATGAGCCGAGCCACGAACGGGAGTATTACGCCATTCGCAACGCCGCCGGGCTGATTGATGTTTCCCCCCTGTTCAAATATGAAGTCACCGGGCCAGACGCGCTGCGTCTGGTGGATCGCGTGATGACGCGCAACATCGCCAAATGCGCCGTGGGGCAGGTGATGTATTCCCCCTGGTGTGACGAGGATGGGCAGGTAATTGATGATGGCACGGTGGCCCGGCTGGATGATAACCATTTCCGCATCACCGCCGCCGACCCCAGCCTGCGCTGGTTTCAGGATGTGGGTTATGGCCTGAACGCGCAGGTGGTGAATGCAAGTGATGACCTGGCGGCGCTGGCGCTGCAAGGGCCATTAAGCCGGGCTATTTTGCAGAATGTCGTTACGGGATTGGATATGGGGAGATTGAGATATTTTAGATTGGGACAGGGGCAGATAGACGGCCGTGCCCTCACCATCACCCGCACCGGCTACACCGGCGATTTGGGGTATGAACTGTGGCTGAATCCGAGGGATGCGACGGCCGTGTGGGATATGCTCATGGAGGTAGGGCAACGGTATGGCCTGCTGCCCGCCGGCATGTTGGCGCTGGATGTGGCCCGCATAGAAGCCGGGCTGCTGCTAGCCGATGTAGATTATAAATCGGCGCTCAAAGCCGTCATCCCTGACCAGTTGTCTTCGCCGTATGAACTGGGGCTGGGCTGGGCGGTGGCGCTGGACGGGGCCGATTTTATCGGCAAACGGGCGCTGCTGCGCGAAAAGGCAGCCGGTTCCGAGTGGGCGTTTGTGGGCGTGAAGGCGGATTGGCAAGACCTGGAGCGGCTGTTTGGGGCCAAAGATTTACCGCCCAAAGTGGCCGGGCGGGCGTCGCGCACGGCCGTGCCGCTGTATAAAAGTGGTAAACAAGTAGGGCAAATTACCAGCCACACCTTTTCCCCCATTTTGAAGGAGTACATTGGCATTGGCACCGTGTACGCGGCTTACGGACATATCGGCAATACCCTGGAAATGGAGTTCACTATCGAATATCAGCGCCAGCGGGCAAAGGCGACGGTAGTGAAGACGCCGTTTTTTGAGCCGGAACGGAAAAGGAAGTGAGCAGTCAGCGGTTAGCAGTGAGCAGTAAAGGCGTCTCCACTGCTTCCTGCTAACCGCTGACTGCTGACTGAAATAAAGAGGACAACAATGACCAACGAACACTTTTTTATAACCGGCGTCATGGGCTGCATTGGGGCGTGGGTGGCGCGGAATCTAGTGCAGGCGGGGGCGCGGGTGACGGCGTTTGACCTGAGCGAAGACCGCCACCGGCTGGAACTGATTATGACACCGGCTGAAATTGCGCAGATTGCTTTTGTGCGGGGGGATATTACGGATACAACGGCCGTGAGTACGGCCGTGACCCAATCTAACCCCACCCATCTCATTCATTTAGCCGCCCTGCAAGTGCCCTTTTGCCGCACCAACCCACCGTTGGGGGCGGCGGTGAATGTAACGGGCACGGTGAATGTGTTTGAAGCGGCCAAACAGGTTGGCCTGGAGAAGGTGGTGTATGCCAGCAGTGTGGCGGTTTACGGCCATAAAGAACAATACCCCACCCGCCTGCTGCCCCATGATGCGCCGCTGCATCCGCAAACTCTGTACGGTGTCTACAAGCAGGCGAACGAGGGTACGGCCCGCATTTACTGGCAGGATGCGGGGCTGGCGAGTGTGGGGCTACGGCCGTATACTGTCTACGGTCCCGGCCGCGACCAGGGCATGACCTCCACCCCCACCCAGGCCATGTTAGCCGCCGCCAGAGGTGAGGCATACCACATCAGCTTTGGCGGCTATAATGGCTTTCAATATACCGATGACATTGCCAGACTGTTTATTCAGGCGGCGCGGACGCCGTTTCAGGGGGCAGACGTATTCAACATCAAGGGGGCGGTGGCGCATATGCGGGAAGTGGTAGCGGCCATTGAAACGGCTGAACCCGCCGCCAGCGGTCGCATCACCTATGAAGAAACGCCGCTGCCCTTCCCCGATGGGCAGGACGATGTGGCCCTACGCGCCTGGTTAGGCGACATCCCGGATACACCCCTGGCCGAGGGGGTAGCCCAAACGATTGCCCATTTTCAGCGGAATTAAAGTGCCTGAGGGGAGGTGATCCTGTAAGAATCAGATCATATGAGGCATTCTTCTTTTTAGTTGGGATGTTTGTGACGGCCGTTTTGAGCAAATTCGGTTACGGCTATGATGGGCAACCCATTGGTGCGTGGCGGCGGTGTGCGATCATAAGAGACATGCACAAAGTTACTATGCCGAACAATTTCCTGTTCGTGCAAGTAGTGGGCCAGTTCGGCCGGCTGCTGTTGGAGGCTGTGGACATAGATGGCGCGGGCCTGGGCGGCGACTCGTTCACGGACAATGTCGGGAGGTGGGGCGATGGCCAGGATGGTCACGGCCGTGTCTCCCCTGACTACAATGCCAAAATCGGCAAGGCTTTTTTGTAAGCGGCGATGAATGCCCAGTTCCAACTCAGGCCAAAGCGCGCCATTGGCTAACTCCGCTTCCGTCTTAACGCCGCAAACAGCGCGGGTAGCCCGCTCCACGCGATCAAACACCAGGTTATTCAAAGCGTCGCTGCTGAGAGTGACAATGCCCGACCACATGTGCGCATGGCACAGGCGGGGATCAAAGACATAATGGACTTTGACAAAAACGGAGACAACCAGACCGTCTTTGGTGGGCGCATCAACCTGTATAGGGAGCGGAAAGCGCAAAGCGGTAGAGATAGGATCGCCATAACTCGTACCCAGGCCGGCGCGGTAATGGTAACCAGGTTCCAGGAAGGAAACGACACGGCCGTGTTGGATCACCGGCAGTAGTGTATTATCCTCAACAAACCGATACCCTACTTTTAGCCAAAAGCGATGGGAAAAACTGGTATCCGATAACATAATTACCTCCCTTGAAGCGGTTGGCAGGCGTTTTCTTCAGCCCGGCTCAATCGAGCGGATTGTATGGCTGCCGCCATCACCACAAATGCCGAAGGAATACTCATCATCATCAACACTGCCAGAAAAAGAAGCGCGTATGTTAGAAGTGAGTTCATCATTTTGTCTCCTGATCTCATACCAACTTTGTTATGCCAGGTATTGTAACAGCCCATTCTCGCGCCTGACTAAGGTAATGCCAACAGGACCCCTACTGTTGTCTGACATAACTCTGACAGTGGATAGTGGGCAGTCTCGTTACTGCTCACTGTTGACTGCTTACCGCTGACTGATTTTCTTACTGTTGACTGATTTTGAGAAGACGTAGCCCTTCCAGGCGGAGGGCATGGGGGAAGAGGGTTTTGTAGATGCGGCAGTGGGGGCTTTGCACATCCCACCGGCCGGTGGCGCGGAATGTTTCCAGGGGACAGCCGCCGGTGCAGCGGTAGCGGAATTCGCAAGAGCGGCAGCCTTCTTTGTCGTCAACGGCCAGGTTTTGAATGGGGCCGGCGGCTACTAGCGGCAGCAAATCACCGGTAAGCGTCGTAGGAACAGGCTGATCCAGATGCATCTGGCATTGGGCGATGCGCCCTTCGTGGGTGATGACCAGGTAACTGTGCTGGACGCCACAGGTGTGGGCATGGGCTTCGGCCTGCACCCGGTCGAGCAGGCCATTGAGGAACGGCCGTGCCGGTAAATGTGCCTCAAATTCCGCATACGCCGCCAACATGCCGTCAATGATGGCCTGTTCCTCCAGGTCTAGCTCCTGGCGGCTGGCGCTGAGGATGTTTTGGCGGTAAAAGTTCAGGCTGACGGGCAGGTCGCGGGCCAGCGCCCAACGCACAGCCTCGGCTGCGCCGCCCGCGTTGAGGCGGGTGAGGGTGATGGTGACATCCGGTTTGATGCCGCGTGGCAGGAGAACGTGATCCACCGTGTGTTCCAGGTGAGAGAAGGAGGGCGCGCCGTTGCGGAACGGCCGTTGCCGGTCATGCATCTCTCCCACTCCATCCAATGACACCATCAACTTGATACCGGATTCCGCCAGCCAATCGGCGTCCGCCGGGCGCAGGTGAACGCCATTGCTCAACACCACTTCACGCAGGGCCAGATTGTGGGAGGTTGCCAGTTGCACGGCCTCCTCATGCAACCGGCGCACCAGTTTGAAGTGCAGCGTGGCCTCGCCGCCGGCATACTTGAGTTTGACGCGCCGGAAGCCGTGCCGCTGGGCGGTGTCAAAGATGTGCGCCAGCGCCTTCAGCCCGGTAGCCTCATCCATCCGCGCCGACGATTTGCGCACGTAACAGTAGGGGCAGTCCAGATTGCAGGCGTTGGTGATGTGCAGCCAGGCGGTCAGCGTTTCCGGGGTGCGGTACTGCGGCTGAAAAGCACCGTATGCCGGTTGCAGCAACGCCTGTTCGGCCAGTTGAAAATCTATCTCTTGTTGCAGTGGTTGGGGCTGGCGAAATGCCTGACAGCGTTCATGCGCGGCCTGGTTCAGCACACTGGGGCCGCCGGGGGCGAAGGGGCTGTAGAGGAGTGTGTGTACGGCCGTGAGGGGTTGGCTGTGGGTGTGAGGGGTGGTGGTGAAGAGACCAGAGTGGTAAGCCTTTGCGGTGATCCCCCACGCTCTGTCCGGGCAGGCGCAGTCGGTATCTACTTCACTTTTGGCATAGTCAAACGCAAGCATGAACGTCTTGTCCGGACAGGCGCAGTCATCATCTTGTTCGAGTTGGGGCTGGGTAAGCAAAAGGGGGATTTTGGGAGACATGTGGTTGCCTATGGGGAAAGGATGGCCTAAGGGGAGGACACGGCCGTATCCGGCTCGTAATAGTCGCCAAAATTGTCACGCAGGAAACCTTCAAGATTGCCGAAGTTTTCCAGTTCAATCAGGCGAACATTATACTTCTGGCTTGCTTCTCGTTCGGCGCGGTAGAAAAGCTGCAACTCATGCCGGTTCATGCGTTTGAGATAACTGTACAACACGTCATACATGATGACCAGGGCTTCAGAACGGGGGATAAAGAGTTCAGCATAAGCCAGTGCCTGTACGTAAGCATCGGCTGCTTTTGCCAGAAACTCTTCTTTTTGTTGCAGAAAAGCAGCGCGGTCTACGGCCGTGTACAGTCGTGACTTCTCTTTTTCTACAATAGCCTCAAATTGCTTGAGCGCCATCTGCCCGTGCAAGCCATACAATTTGCCTAACTGCTTATAAAAGTGGGCAGGAACGGCATCGCGTTTGGGGGGAAGTTCCCCTGGACGCAACAAGGCATCAGAAGGTACTAATTGTTCCGCTGCTTGTAGAGTTTCGGTCACGGCCGTCCAATCTTGCGCATGAAAATATGTCCAGGCCAGGTTGGCGCGTGCATCCAGTTCCAACCGCACTAACTGGCGTTCATGCGCCATCTGTATGGCTTGTAATAAATAACCCACTGCATCCCCATAACGCCGTTCCCAGATGCGCGGCAACTGCACCCGGTCGGTTATCAACATCCAATTGCGGTACAGACAGCCGGTCTCCAGATTGGCTTCAATCAACCGCACACTTTCCTGCAAATTGGTGAAAATATCACGAGCCTGCTCCAACGCTCGTTCAGCCTCACGGTAAATCTCATCCGGTGAATCTTCCGGTGGAATTTTGGATACAACCAGCCGGCGCAGGGCTTCACCTAACTGCACCAATACCAGACCTGTCACACGCGGATCATTCACTCTACTGGCAATGGCTAGAGCACGGGCACAATATTGGGTGGCTTCATATGGCCGATACAGATCATTCATGATCAGCCCCAGCGTATTATAAGAGAGAGCGATAGGTAGCCATTCTCCTACCTGAATGCGTAACTCCAACGCATCTTCACAGACACGAACAGATCGCTTTTTGCCCATCTCTGCTAATGCACGTCCCAGGTTGTTACGAGTGGTAGCCTCACGTGATTTGGATTGTTTGGCCGGAAGCTGGCGCGTATATTTCAGACTATTTGCGTATGCCTGTGTTGCTTTATTAAATTCACCAATGGTTGTATACCCATACCCCAGGTTGCTGTGCATGATGGCCAGCATCAGGAGCAGTCGCTTTTCTGCAGGGTGGTTGACAAAACCATACTCATTCCGTTCAGGAAAAACGAGTGTGTTTACATCCGCTTGCGCTAACGCTTCTAGTTCTTTGATAGCTTGTTCATAAAAGAGCACGGATTGTTTGATATTCTCTGCTCGAAGTAGACGTGCATATTCGCGCCAGCATAATCGTTCGTGACGAGCGAGTGTATGATTCCAACTATGCCGTTCATTAATGTCGGTCAATTTAGTAGCTTCGACATCTATGGCATCGGCGAGGGCCACAGCCCGGTCATATTCTTTACGAAGAACAAAGCGGATAATCCATTTGACGGCGTCGTCGGTTTGGGCAGCGCGACGCAAAATGTCTGGTAATGGCTCAGTTTCACGGCCGTGACGCGACCGTTCCGATATGTCTATAAAACGAAAAGTATTGCTATCCTGCAAGATACGCCACATCTCCGCCTGAAACATGGCCACTTCCGCTTCCTGATAGACCATCACCCGCTCATTCGCCATGTTGTAATAAATATCATTGAAATGTACGTTGGGGTCTATCAACAACGTATAATGCAGGTATTCCAGTTCGGCTTCCAACAAGGCGGTCGCAGCCTGATTGCGGCGACGTTCCTCAATGGCCGAAGCGGTGGGCATACGGGTGCTAAGGATGTTTGACGGCCGTTCTACATGAATCCGCTTCAAATCATCCCGCACATACGCTTCATCTTCCTCATCTAGCTGTTGTCGTTGATAATCCGCCCAGGCTCGCATCTGGCGATAAGCGGCCTGGCGGGAAATCATCTCCTTCTGCCGGTCAGCCTCTTTAGCCGACATACACTCCGCATAAATACGGTACATCTCATCCTGCAAACCAACCCGCCCGCCGGGTTTGCTTTTGACAATGGATAAGCGACCAATATCGTCCAGTTCAGACTGGATGGCTTCCAGTTGGCGTGTGTTTGGCTGCCACTCTTTCACTTTCTGTTGTGGTTCGCTGTCTAAAATGAAGTGCAGTTGCTCTGCATTCAGGCCGCGTGTGGCGCGAGCCAGCGAGCGCAGAATACGCGCCCGCAAGTCTGGTTCAGCACTAAACAGCAGTTGCACAAATTCGGCCTCAATCTCCTTTTGAATGGCCGCCAGGGTTTCCGGGTTGGTGGCAGCACGGCGCGCCGCCGGAAGGGGGGAAAGCAACGGTTCAGGAATGGTGCGGCCCTCGACCAGCACATCCAGGTAGAGTGCCAGACGAATGGGTTGGCCGCCAGTGAACAGCCACAACACTTCCAGCCGTTCAGCGTCAGCACGGAGTAACTCTAATACTTTGCGGATGTGTACGGCCGTTTCCTGATCCGCCTCACGCGCCAGAGTCTCATGCCAATCCTCGTAAATCGTATCAAAATAGGCGCGGGTGTCGGCCAGCTTAAACGGCTGCAAGTTAACGGTGATTAGCTCGCATTTATCCTGGGCCTGATGGGCTGTTTGCTTGAGCAAATCAAAGAAAAGCGCCCCTTCTTCCTGCCGCCCGGCGATGATGATGGTAGTATTGGCAAAACTACCGGCTTTGATCTGATCCAGCAACCATTGTTGTGTGTTAAACGCGGTATCTTCCGGGCGAATCAGGCCTCGATCCAGCAGCCATTTGGAACTTATAATGGCTAACTGCTCAGTGGTGTCCATGGGAATAACCAGCCGTTGTTTTTGGGCGGCCTGCCGATAATCTTCCCAAAAGGCATTTTCGGCTTCGACAGCGGCCGGTTGCAACATGGTGAAAGCGACACCAAAGTCAGCCAACCGCTGGTAACGGGCATGGGCCTGGGCATAGTGGGTGAAACGGATACGGCCGTTCCAGTTCAATGGATCCGCCAATTTTTCTAACAGATATTCGCGCGTGTGCAAACGGATATCGGTAAAGTCAATCAGGTCGGAGATCAGCACTTGAGAGTTATGCTGTGACCAATCATTTTCCGGGCGCGGCGCACTGTACATGTTTCTTATTTCGGGATGTCCCAGGCGGCGCAGCACTTCTTCCACCAGGCGCGTCTTTCCCAGACCACCTTTCCCCTCCACCAACACCAACCGGCAACCATCTCCCTCATCAAAAATAGCCTGACGGATTGTTTCCATCTCTTTTTTGCGATTCACAAGATGGACAGGCCGGTTAACTACGGCTAACAAACGTCTTTGACCCATTTCACCCTCCTTAAAACTGCCAGGGTACATTGGGCCTTGCCTGCTGCAAGGCTGCTAATAAATCTGATGTACGGCCGTGACGCTCACAATACTTGACTAACTCAATAACCTTCTCCGTTAAGGTGTCACCTGATAAGTTCTGGTAGTTAATATCTAAATCAAAACAAAGCATCTTCAACTCAGTCAGATCAAAGTGTTTTTCTATGCGCGCCCGTAACTTGATCGGCTCATATTGCACAGCTATCACATTCACGTCTGAAAAGACCAACTGCTTTTGCAGGGATAGTGTGACCAATTGGTTGGCGAACTCGGTGGGTAAGTCCAGCGCAATTCTGATTCGGTCAGGGGTAGTAACAACATTCAACACATTTTCCGCATGTACCGGCATCATAGTCGCTAACTGTTGCAATAGGCGTTGTTCCATCTGTTCTGCGGGCACATCAGAAGTTGTTTCCACCACTACAGTTGTCTGTAACTTCAGAGCAGTGCGGGCAAATTCGCGCACGCCATCAGCAACCTTATAACGGTTATAAGCAATGTTCACCACCAGGAAATTGTCAATCAATTTCTGGGCACGCTGCCAGGCTTCGGTATTGGATACATTTTGCCAGGCAGCCAATTCCTCAATCACCCACTCATCGGCATAGTCAGCCACACAGCGCAATGTATCAATCAATTCGCCAGTGTCATCCAGCGAAAAGGGGTATAGCGACTCCAGCATAATATGCAAAAATTCAACTGAAAGCTGAGGATCGGGATATTTTTCGGCATAGAGAAAGAGAAAGGTGTTAATGCCTGGATGGGTCTTGTTATACGTGGGCACCGCTTCAAGCAGGCGCAGCACCTGGGGAAGTTGGGCAGAAAATTCCTGGCTCAGCGTCTGAATATGTTTATCGCCCGGATGTGGTTGGGGAGCGCCTTCGGCAGTCAGATCACCCAATATCAATCGCTGCTGTCGCCAAGTCAGGGGGAATTGCACTTTTTGGTCTTCGCGCAGGGCAATGACCAGACGTAGCAGTTCTTCGCGGGCAAATGGCTCTAGAATGGTACGCTCAAATAATCGCCAACTCGCATCAGACACAATATCACCGTTATCAATAAACAACACCACCCGTTGACCGACAAAACAGTGCCGGCACATTTCTTTGGCCAGTTTCTCAATTTGCTCGGAGATGTCTGCTTGTGGCTGGAATTTGAGGCGTTTGGCGTCTGGACATTGGGCTGCTAATTGTTGGAAAAAACCCTGAAACCAGGCGGATTTGGAATCTGGAGTGATTTCACCCGGAGGGCGTTTGGGCGGTGGCAGCAGATCATCCACATCTATCCACACCGTCTTGAAAATGCCATTGTTATCTAGTTCTTCGCGGAGTTTTTTCAGAAACCAGGTTTTGCCGGTAGCGGGGGGGCTGGCGACGGTGAGCAATTGTTTGTTTTTGTCATGCAGCCAGCGCATGGCGGATTGAATTTGGGGGCGATGAATATATTGTTGGGGATTGTAATCCCGACGTATATCGGGCACGGCCGTTGGGGGATCAGGTGGAGGTTTACCGTTCATGGTCTATTCATTCCCTGCCATTTGGTGAGTGGTTTGTAGTCATAGGGCGAGGGTTGGGTGAACCATAGTTCCAGAGCTGGCACATGGTGTTCCAGTCTACGGCCGTGATCAACCAATCATCCGGCTCTCTGTTAGCGTGAACGTCTAACAGCAGATTCGCTAACTGCAATAGGCGGCGGGGCGACTGGTCGGCTGTCTGGTACATCATCTCTTCCAGCCTGTCGGCAATTTCCTGGCCGGCAATGGTGTTAAACCCTCTGATCCAACTTCCTGCACTACGAAACCGATTTGCAAGTATGGCTTGTAAGGCTTCTGGTTTATCCCACCGTATTATGACGGAGAGTGTTTGCGGGGTCAACCAGTCCAGGGAAGTTGCCAGTTTGTTGACATGATCTTGCCAGCTTTCCGGCAAAAACAGTTTGGGATAGAGGGGAATGGGAGAAGAAACGACATTGACAGTTTGCAGCAGCAAGTCGAGATGGTCCGTTAGTTGATTATTTTGCCGTTGACGGCTGTCTACGACATCTATTAACAGGTATATTTGGGTGAAGCCGATTTCTTTTGCCAGTTGTAACCCTTGATGAAAAATATCCTGATAGGCCCTGTCCTGCGGAGGGGGTGTTTCTGCCAAAGCTAATAGCTGTTGAAAGAACTGTTGGCGCGCGAGGGTGAGGGGCGTGTAACGAACGGTAGCCCGTTTCCAGGTCGTCCACCAGGCCGCAATACCGGCCAGGCTGTGGCTCTGGTATGCTTCCAGATGGCGGCGCAGGTTACGATTGAAATGCGGTATGGCCCTGTACCAGAACCGGCCTAACTTTTCTACCATCCCCAGTTCTACATTGCCTAAGGTGTGCCATTGCTCTGTTATTTGAATGAATAAGTCAGTTGCTAAGGCTTCGGTCAGGGCTTGCCAGACGGCCGTTTCCTCATTTTGCCGCCCTATTGTTTTGCCCAATGTATAAGCGACTACCAGCGTCCGGTCTGGCACAGCCCGGCATAACGCCTCCAGCGCATACCGTAAAGTCGTTTTGCCGCTACCGGCCGGGCCGAAGATAAAAACCGGATTTGCCTCGCGCAAACTTTCAAGCAGATTTTCTTGGGGGGGATCCGTTGGCGGGGGAACAAAATAAGAAAAAAAAGGAGGGTCTTCTAATTGTACTAATAGCTCCAACTCCGCTGTGGCAGCGGCAAAAGGATCATGATTTAACCTCAATGTGCCTTTAATTAACTGTTCTCGTTTGGAAGAATAGCCTTTTTTATCATCAGACGCAGTGGCAGATGAGTTAATTCCATCAGGCAAATTGGGTGCGATGTTTTGAGCGACTAACATGGACTCCCTGCTTATCAGGACAACAGATCAAGAATCTATGAATGATTTCCAGTCTATAACCCCTCCTGATTGAAACAATCAGTGAATTTATTTAGCAATAAGACAACCGCTTTCTATCAAAATGTATAAGAGCGTATGAGAATTATATGCTAACGGGAAGGCGTGAATGGCACAACTGTCTGACACCAGTCTTACAAAGAAGGTCACTCTGTGAAGTTTTCCAACCAGTATCCCTGGTCGCGGCGGTTTTGAATGTAGATGTTGGTTTTGCCTTTCAGGGGTTCTACTCTCTCGCGCAGGCGGTTGGCCAGTGTGTTCAGGTTGGCTGTGCTGCCCGCAACTTCAAAGATGGCATCGGGCGACGGCCGTCCCCGTGCCCCAAACAATTTTTTCATCAGCTCATATGGCTGCCCTTCCAGGCTAATAAACTGTGGGCCACGCCATACCCCCTTCATCTCTTTATCCAGACGCAATAAAACATGCCGCTTAAAAAAAGTAAGCGTGGCTTTATCCGCTTCTGAAAGCGTATCATCATCAAATTCACAACCAACTGCCCCCAGATGAAGCATCGTTTCCGCCCAGTTTAACCAACCGGTTAATGTTTCCAAACCATAGAGTGCTTTCAACTCCTGGCGGGCGCGCGCCAACACGGCCGTATCCGCTACCTCCACCAATGAATTCACACGGCCGTCCGTAGCCGCCTGTAAATGACGCGACACAATGGTTTGCATTTCCTCGTTGGTATATTCCAGGCGAATGGGATGGAGACGGCCGTTGACCGCCGGAAGCACTTGCTGGCGCGTGATGTCGGTCTGCGGCAGCGCGGCCCGAACCGACCAACCGGGATGTTCCAACAAATCCAGCCGGGAAAACAGGCTGGTTAAATCGGTCAGGTGGTCCGACATCTCGGTTACGTTCAAATCTATCAACAAAACAATCCGCTCAAAACCCAATGCCTGCACCAGATCGGCCGATTCGCCAATCTGCCCCCACACGTCCGCGTCATCCTCATCAGAAGCATATACCTCTTTGAACTGTTCCGGCACGGGTAGTACAGCCTGACTGGTTTGTTGCAGCCGATAAGCCAACCGTACCAGGTTCCGCCGCCCCAGATACTTTTCCACCAGCCAACAAAAAAACTCTTGTTGCAGTGGATTGTTTTGCACGGCCGTCACGCGCTGCGGTTCCATTTCCAGCACATGCACCACCCCGGCGGCTACCAACGCCATGATCTGGCTGATATGCCCTTTTCCGGGGATTTTAGGGCGCGTACTGTGGGGCCAGTTTTGGACAGGATACCGTACCAGGAGCGATTGCACCCCAACCTGTCTGATTACAAATTCCAGCGATGTCGTTTTGCCATTACCTTGTTGCCCAATCACGGCCGTACTCCCCACCGCCTGCGCAAAATTCACCACCGGCAGCACCGGCAGGAAACAATGTTCCCACCACTGCTGGTTTTGTTCCGGCGTGCGCATGGTCGGGGGTAAAAACGGCCATCGCTGGTAACTGTGTTCCATGGAATGCATCTCAAAAGTCTCAACAGGCTGCACGGTACGGCCGTATTATATGCCATTTACCCCTTTGACAGAAGGTTGTGAATTGCCATCATTTATGTTAATATCTGCCCGCAGGTGGGAAAATGAGTGTGACCTGTTTAGCGCAAAGCAAAATGGCATAGGTTGAAAGTAACGTGATGGCAACGATTGATTCCAAACGAGCAAAAAAACTAGGTGAACTGATTCAAACTGCACGTGAACACAGTGGCCACACACCGGCCGAATGCGCCGAGATTCTGGGCATTTCCCTTCAAGAATATGAACAGGCCGAAGCCGGTGAATACCCGGTCTCTTTGCCACAACTTGAGGCGCTGGCTATTTTTTTCAAAGTCACCATGGGCTACTTTTGGGGCAGCGACTCTTTGCCTCAAGACCCGATAGTAGATTTTGAAGATATGATCACCCTGCGCAACCGGGTCATTGGCGTGCTGCTCAACCAACTACGGCTGCGGGCGCATCGCTCCCGTAAAGAAGCAGCCGAACACCTCGGCGTCAGTGAAGCCGTGATCGAGGCGTATGAAATGGGGGACACGGCCGTGCCCTACCTCCACCTGGAACAACTGGCCCGCTACCTGGATGGCTCGCTCTCCCTCTTCATGGAAGATACTCACGGCCCCCTGGCCCGCCATGAAACCCGCCAGCAACTACTCAAACAATTCGACCGCATGACCCCGGAACTACGCGCCTTTATCACCAACCCCGTCAATGCCAGCTATATGGAAACGGCCCGCAAACTCAGCCAAATGGATGTGCGTCGCCTGCGCCAGATTGCGGAAGATTTGCTAGAAATCACATTTTGATAGTGAGATATTGAGATATTGATGTGCCAGTATCCCAATATCCCAATACCCCCATACCTTTTATGTTATGCCCCTTTCCCCCGCCGACCAACTCAAAGCGCAAGGTTTAGCCCTCTTCCAACAAGGCAAAAAGGATGAAGCATTGGTAGTGTTTGAGACGGCCGTCACCGCTTACGCTCAAGAGGGGAACGAAGACGGCCGTGCCGAAATGCTCAACAACATCGGCGTCATCCAGCGCGTCAAAGGCCACAACCAGGCCGCTATCGCCGCCCTCAGCGAAGCCGGCGAGATATTTTCCCAACTCGGCAATACCGACAAACAAGCCCAAACCCTGGCTAACCTGGCCGACCTGTACGCCTTCAACAAACAACAAGACCAGGCCGCCCGTTGTTACAGCGAAGCCGCCGCCCTCTTTGCCCAACTCAACCAGCGCCAAAAACAAAGCCAGGTCTTACGCACCTACAGCTTGATGCGCCTAAAGCAGGGGCAATGGCTGGAAGCGATGCTGCGTATGGAAGAAAGCCTCAGCGTCAAACCCAGGCTGGGGCCGCTACGTTGGTTTTACCGCGCACTGCTGCGTTTTGCTCTGGGCCTGATGGGCGCCCGTTAACAGCAATTCTCAATTTACCAAGAGCCAGCGATTAAAATCGCGCCTACAGAGAGCAAAGCCCACCCTTCAACAGGTTCAGGGCAGGCTCTGCATGGGCTGGGTGCCAGTCGGCGAAGGCCGACTTTGCCTTTTGTAGGTGCAGATTTATCTGCCGCCGCCGGACAAATTGAGAATTGCTGACCCGTTAACCAGTCACTAGCCCCCCCTATTTCCCCATGATAAAATTCGCGGAATTTGCCTCAGAGAGCAAATTAAGAAAATTGCGCCACACGGCCGCAAAACAAAAGGGAAAAGAAATAACATGCTAAAGACACATAGTTGTGGGGAGTTACGTCTGGAACACGTAGGGCAGACCGTTACCTTAGCCGGGTGGGTCAACCGGCGGCGCGATATGGGTGGCGTCATTTTTATTGACCTGCGCGACCGCCTGGGCAAATGCCAGGTCGTCATTGACGCCGGCCGTACCGCAGACGGCTTCAAACTGGCCGAACAAGTACGTGGTGAGTTTGTGTTACAGGTAAGCGGGAAGGTTTCACAACGGCCGTCCGGTCAGGAAAACCCCAATCTACCCACCGGCAGCATTGAAGTGCTGGCCGAAGAAGTAGTCATCCTGAACCCGGCCAAAACGCCGCCATTTTTGATTGACCGCGACGAAAACGTAGACGAGAGCCTGCGCCTGAAATACCGCTATCTGGATTTGCGCCGCGAACGATTGCAGCGCAATCTCACCATTCGTCACAAAGCGATCAAATTCATCCGCGACTTTTTGGATGCGCATGGTTTTCTGGAAGTGGAGACCCCCATTTTGTTCAAAAGTACCCCGGAAGGAGCGCGGGACTATCTGGTGCCCAGCCGGGTGCATCCGGGCAAATTTTATGCCCTGCCGCAAAGCCCGCAGCAACTCAAACAACTGCTCATGGTCGCCGGATATGAACGCTATTTCCAGATTGCCCGCTGCTTCCGCGATGAAGATTTGCGCGCTGACCGCCAGCCAGAGTTCACCCAACTGGACATGGAGATGAGTTTTGTCACCCGTGACGATGTGTTGGATTTGATTGAGGCATTGATGATCGGCATGGTGCAGCACACCAGCCTGGTGCCGCTGGCTTATGACAAATTCCCGCGCCTGAGCTACCACGAAGCCATGAACCGCTTTGGTACTGACCGTCCCGATTTGCGCTATGGCCTGGAACTGACGGACATCAGTGACCTGGTGGCAAACAGCGCCTTCCGCGTTTTTGCTGAAAATGTGGCCGCCGGGAAGCCGGTGAAAGCGATTTGCGCCCCAGGTTGTGGCGATTACAGCCGTAAACAACTCACTGATCTGGAAGATTTAGCCAAAGCTACCGAGGCCAAAGCACTGGCTTATTTAGCCATTCACCCGGAGACGGGCGAAATTCGCGGCCCCATTGCCAAGTTTTTTACGGTAGAGCAATTGATTGCTATCACCGAGCGGATGGGCGCAGGCAATGGCGACTTGATCCTGATTTCCAGTGACGAGAAGCGCATTGTCCATGCTGTGTTAAGCAAATTGCGTGAGGAATTGGGGACGCGGTTGGGGCTGAAGGACAAAAAAGAACTGGCCTTTTGTTGGGTGGTTGACTTCCCACTGTTTGAAGAAGTGATGGAAGATGGGCATTATGCGCCCAGCCATCATATGTTCACCTCACCAAAGCGGACGCATATTCCGCTGCTGGATACGGACCCCGGCCAGGTGTTGAGTGAACAGTATGATCTGGTGTGCAATGGTTTTGAGGTGGCAGGCGGCAGTATTCGGATTCACGAACGGCCGTTACAGCGCAAAATTATGGAACTCATCGGCTTTTCCTGGGAAGAGGCCGAAGCCCAATTTGGGCACATGCTGGAAGCGTTTGAGTATGGCGCGCCACCACATGGGGGCATTGCCCCCGGCATTGACCGGTTGGTGGCCCTCATGTGCGGCGAACCGAACATCCGCGAAGTGATGGCCTTCCCGAAAACTGCTCAGGCCACCGACCTGATGTCTGACACTCCCTCCACCGTTGCCCAAAAGCAGTTGGATGAATTGCAAATTGCCCTGGCTTTGAAAGGGTAATTGGTTAGCGGTAATCGGCTATGGGTGGATCTACCGATTTCCATTCACCGATTATCGCTAACCTTTTCTCATAAATGCCTCACACAAAACTGATTGACATTTATGACGCAGTGTGTTATATTTCGCTTATGATGCACTGCGTCATAAAAATTCTAACCATAACCTGCCCTGTGGCAGCGAAATAATTTGGAGGCAAATCATGACTGAGACAATTGAATTCACCGAAATGGAAGAAAAAGGAAACGTCGTTTTAGAAAACGCGCGTAAGGTTTATCTGCTTGGTTTAGGCACGGCTTCATACACCGTCTCTGTGACCACCGATACCGTCAAAAATGCCCGCACCAATGTGGGTGATTTTTCTGCGAAGATGGTGGAACGCGGCGAGAAACTGCAAAAAGAAACCCGTGAAACCATGAACAAACAACGGCAAGCCCGCGAAAAAAACATCCGCAACGCTCAGAAGCGGCTGGAGAAGGAGTTTGGCAAGCGCATGGAAGCGTTGCTGCACACCATGAACATTCCTTCCAAAAATGACATCAACAGCCTGAGCAACAAAGTGACGAAGTTGAACAAGAAAGTGGAAGAGATGAGCAAACCGGCGGTTCAGTAAGCAGTAAGCAGTAAACAGCAAGCAGTTTAAGAAGCAGGCATAAGCCTGCTTCTTTTTTTGTTTGGACGGGGTATACTTGACAGGGTGATGATGTAGGGTGATTTCCCAAATCGCCCCATCATGTTAGAGGGTAGATAAATGAGTGAAGATGTTATTGTTGTTGAAGAAGAAATCGTAGAGGTCACGGCCGTAGCCCCCGCAGAAACGTCGCGCCGGTTGGTAATGGCAGGCATTGGCGCCGTTGTCGTAGTCGGTGGCGCCGTGAAAGCGCGCATGAGCCGGTTATTGGAAGCTGAGGAAACAAAGGCCGAAATAGAGTCGCCACAAAAACGCCGCCGATTGCCAAATCCGGTGAACTCCCTACGGGAACGCCTGAACGTGCCTACCAAAACAGACATTGACGCCCTAAACAGCCAGGTTTCTGCCCTTTTAGAAAAAATAGAGGCGCTGCAAGAATTGGAAGGGCAACGGCCGTCAGCCTCAGTCATAAGTACTTCCGAGAATCAAGAAATTGAGGGATTGGGAGAGTAAGAAATCAGTCCTTCACCCGCACATCCTTTTGCATCCCCGCTATTCCCGCTTATAATTCCCATGACGCACTGAATCATAAAATAGTGATTGGCGCCCAGGGGCTGGTACCAGCCCCTGGGCGCCAATCACCGGCTCAAGGAACGGCCATGCGGGTCATCAAACGTTACCCCAATCGCAAGCTGTACGATACGGAAGAAAAAAAATATATCACGCTGGATGGCATTGCCGACCTGATCCGCCAGGGGGAAGAAGTGCAGGTGGTGGACCATACCACCGATGAAGACCTGACGGCCGTCACCCTCTCCCAGATCATCTTTGAACAAGAAAAACGCAGCAGTGGATTTCTGCCGCAATCCGTCCTTGCCGGATTGGTGCAGTCAGGCGGCGACACCGTCAACGCCTTGCGTCGCACGCTGACCGCACCGCTGGGGATGCTGCACCATGTAGATGAAGAAATTGAGAAACGGCTACAAACCCTGGTCAATCGTGGCGAGTTAGCTAAAGAAGATGCCACCCGCCTGCGTGACAAGCTTCTCGCTTTGGGAGCAGAGGTGGCCGAATCGGCTTCACCCGGTCAACAGATTGGCCGTTTATTTAGCGCCCGCGGTGTACCCTCCCGCGGTGAAGTGGAACAACTTACCAGTCAAATAGAAGAATTGTCATCCAGAATTGACAGCCTAATTGAAGAAAGCGACAAATCCCACCCCACTTACTCCCCTGAACCGCCTCCATGATGCAAATTTCTGGCTCGATACAACGTGCATTCATTTTCCCTGCGGAAGTTCAAGAGACCCTCACTTTTTTCAGCGAGTTGATTCAAGTTGCTCAGTTTATGCCCCATATTTCCCTGGTGCACACCTATGCGCCTAACCAGATTCGGGTGATGTATGAAACGGTAGAATTGGGGTCATACACCATACGCATTTTTACCGACCTGGAAGGCAACATAGACCGTCACGCTCACACAATTTCTGTGTATCCGGTGCGCCTGGAAACGGCCGTGCCCATCAAACCCGAAGCCACGTTACGCGAAACGGTGGGGCATGGCCTTTTTGCCATTCAAGCGCAGTTGTATGACCTGGGCGGGCAAACGCGCCTTGAGGCCAATTTGCGCCTGCAAGCAGAACTGGAACAACCACGCGGCATGAACCTGATGCCCAAACGGGTCATCAACCGCATTGCCCAGGGCATTACCGACCACCGGATGCGTGAAATGGCCGATGGCTTCATCCGTGCCGCCCTCGCTGCTTACCACGATTGTGAAGGCTGTGAAGCCATGTGCTTATTGGCAGACTAATCCCCAAAAATCTATATTTACCGTAATGTGGGATGCGTAATGCGTGACCGGATTGACCTCACGTATCACGCATCACCTCCCATTTTTTGACAGCTTTTCCCTCTTTGGGTAAAATAGATACAATTAACTCGCTTGAAATTCAGGCATTCCTCACAATTCAACAACAATGCGCCCCTATCCTCCGGGGTTTTCCTATAGGCGGAATACACCAAAGAAGAAGAGAATTCATAATTCATCCTTCATAATTTATCATTTTTAGAGGAGAAAGTAATGAAGATCAATGGCTCTCATACCTTTGCCGCCCCAACAGAGGTCATTTGGCCCATGCTGCTCGACCCCCACATATTAGCCAGCGTTATGCCTGGCTGCGAAAAATTGGAACAGGTGGCCGATAACGAATACCAGGGGATTCTTAAAATAAAGGTTGGCCCGGTGCAGGGCGATTTTAACGGCAACATTTTGCTATCAGACATCCAATCGCCAGAGAGCTACGCCATTGCCGTAGATGGCAAGGGCGCGCCGGGATTTGTGAAGGGCAACGGCCGTCTCCGCCTGGAATCTGACGGCGCCAGCACCATCCTCCACTATGAAGGTGACGCCCAGGTGGGCGGTCGCTTAGCCAGCGTCGGCCAACGGCTGCTGGATACCTCCGCCAAAGCCATTATCCGTCAAAGCCTGGAAGGGCTGGAAGCCCAAATTGCGGCCCGGATGAATGGAGATGGCGAAGTCGGGGCGGACACGGCCGCCGCCACCCCACCTCCTCCTTCCCAAACCGAATTCGCTCTCGGCGTAGCCCGGCATATGGTAAAAGATGCACTGGCCGACGAAGATCAGGCCGAACTCATCCGCAAAGTAATCATCGCTACTGGTGGCCTGTTTATTCTCTATATTTTGCTTGATTGGTTTGCCGGACTGATTGCTAAAAAGGTAGCCCGGAAATTGAAATAATTGAGTAATTAATAATCAGGTAAATACGCAATTACTTAATTACCCAATTACCTCTTCAAGGAGGTGATCCCCCCACAAACAAAGATCTGATTTCCCCACTCAGTTATCCGTTCATTCACAATTCAGGAAAGGAGGCGGTAAAACATGAAAGTATCCATGACTGTTAACGGCAAAGCTACTGAGCGCGACGTGGAACCACGCATGTTATTGGTTCACTTCTTGCGCGATGAGCTGGGCCTGACAGGGGCCAACATTGGCTGCGACACCACCCAATGCGGCTCCTGTACCATTCATTTGAACGGCACGGCCGTGAAATCATGCACAGTCCTCGCCGTCCAGGCTGATGGCACATCCATTACCACCATCGAGGGGCTGGCCCAAAATGGCAACCTGCACCCCATGCAGCAAGCCTTTTGGGACAAACACGGCCTGCAATGTGGCTTCTGCACCCCCGGCATGATTATGGCCGCGACCAAGTTGGCCGCAGGCAACCCCCACCTCACCGACGAAGAAATTCGGCACGGTTTGGAAGGCAATCTCTGTCGCTGCACCGGCTATGAAAACATCGTCCGGGCGGTGAAAGCCGGCGCGCAAGCCATGGCAGGAGGTGACTGATGGGCAACTACAAGGGTAAATCCATGAAGCGGGTGGAAGACCCGCGTTTTATTCAGGGCAAAGGCCGCTACGTCGCCAACCTCTCCATACCGGGCATGGTGCATGTAGCCATCAAACGCAGCCCCTACGCCCACGCCACCATCAACAGCGTTGATACCGCGGCGGCGGCGGCACTGCCCGGTGTGGTGGCCGTTTACACCGGGTCAGATTTCTCCAATGTGGGTGGCCTGCCCTGCGGTTTTACACCGCCCGGCATCAAGACACCGGCCCATCCGGTTGTGGCTGTGAGTAAGGTGCGGCACGTGGGCGACCCGGTAGCCGTCGTCGTCGCCGAGAATGCCTATATTGCCCATGACGCGGTGGATTTGATCGAGGTGGATTACACGCCGCTGCCCGCCATCGTAGACGCCAAAGGCGCCATGGACACGGGCGCGCCGCTGGTGCATGATGATGTGCCCGATAATTGCAGTTTCCACTGGCCGTTGGGCGACAAGGACGCCACGGCCCAGGCCATCGCCAGCGCCGACCATGTAGTCGAGATGGAACTGATCAACCAGCGACTTATCCCCAACGCCATGGAACCACGCGCCTGCGTGGCCCAATGGGACTCCTTCATGGAAAATATGACGGTGTGGACGACGAGCCAGAATCCCCACACCATTCGCCTGCTGCTCGGCGCGTTTACGCTGCAAATCCCCGAACACAAATTGCGCGTGATTTCCCCGGATGTAGGCGGTGGTTTTGGCAGCAAAATTTTCCATTATGCCGAAGAAGTGATTGTGCCCTGGGTAGCGCGGGCGGTGAACCGACCGGCCAAATGGGTGTCTACGCGCAGTGAAGCCTCCATAACGGATGCTCACGGCCGTGACCATGTCACCCACGCCAAACTGGGTCTGAAAAAGGACGGTACCATCACCGGCCTCTACGTCACCACCTGGGCCAACATGGGCGCGTACCTCTCCACCTTTGCCCCCCTCATCCCCACGGCCCTCTATATCACCCTGCTCTCCGGCCTCTACAAGATCCCCGTCATCTTCGGCGAAACGTATGGCACCATGACCAACACCGTGCCTGTTGATGCCTATCGCGGCGCCGGCCGCCCCGAAGCCAGCTACGTCTTAGAACGGCTGCTAGATATTGCCGCCCAGGATTTAAAGATGGACCCGGTGGAACTGCGCCGAAAAAACCTGATTCCGCCCAACGAATTCCCCTATCAGACGCCCGTCGCCTTGCAATATGACAGCGGCAACTACCCCGCCCTCTTCGACAAAATTGAGCAACTGGCTGACTACAAAGGAATGCGAAAAGAACAGGAGAAAGCGCGAAAAGACGGCCGTCTCGTAGGCGTCGGTTTTAGCAGTTGTATTGAAGCCAGCGGGCCGGCGCCGTCGGCCGTGGCCGTCGGGCTGGGCGCGGGCATTGGCCTGTTTGAGAGCGGCGTCATCCGGGTACACCCCACCGGCAAAGTCACCGTACTCACCGGCTCCCACGCCCATGGGCAGGGGCATGAAACCACCTTCGCCCAGATTGTGGCCGACGAATTGGGCGTGCCCATGGAAGATGTGGAGATCATTCATGGCGACACCGAGCGCACCCCTTACGGCGTAGGTACCTACGGCAGCCGCAGCGCGGCCATTGGTGGCAGCGCCCTGGTCAAAAGCGCCGAAAAAATCCGCCATAAATTAACCCTGCTGGCGGCGCACCTGCTGGAAGCCGACCCGGCGGACATAGTATATGACCAAAACAGCGGTAAGGTACACGTGAAAGGCGCACCTGACCGGGCGAAGGCGTTTGGCGAACTCTCTTTTGCCCTGACGACGGCCGACAAGCTGCCTCCCGGTATGGAAGCCGGTTTGGAAGAGACCTCTTTCTACGACCCGGCCAACTTCACCTTCCCCAACAGTGCCCACGTGGCTCAGGTGGAAATTGACCGCGATACCGGCGAAGTGACCATCCAAAAGTATGCGGCCGTAGACGATGTGGGCAAGGTGATCAACCCGCTCATCGTCGAAGGGCAGATTGTGGGCGGCATTGTGCAAGGCGTGGGCCAGGCGCTCTGGGAACATGGCGTTTATGACGAAAACGGCCAACTGCTGACGGCCACCATGCTGGATTACGCCATGCCCCGCGCCGACCGCTTTCCCACCATCCAGGTGGACCGCAATGAGACGCCATCGCCGCACAATCCGTTGGGGGTGAAGGGTGCGGGTGAAATGGGCACCATTGCCGGCACCACCACCATCGTCAGCGCGGTGATGGATGCCCTGGCGCCGCTGGGTATCAGACATTTAGAGATGCCGCTCACGGCCGAGAAAATCCACAACGCGATCAAGGCCGCGACAAGTAACGGAGGAGGTAACTGATGTATCCACCAAAATTTGATTACTATCGGGCCGATTCGGTGGACGAAGCCGTGGCCCTGATGGGACAGCACGGCGGCAAATTTATCGCCGGCGGCCACAGTCTGCTGCCGGTGATGAAGATGCGTCTGGCTGACCCTGGTGTGTTGATTGATATTGGCCGGATTGATGGGCTGCGCGGCATCACCAGGAGTGGCAACAGCTTCCGTATTGGCGCGCTAACCACCCATGCCACCGTCGCCGCTTACGATGACCGCCACTTCCCCGATGCCCTGAAACACGCCGCCGGGATGATTGGCGACCCGCAGGTGCGTAACCGGGGCACGGTGGGCGGCAACGTGGCCCATGCCGACCCGGCGTCTGATTTGCCGACAGTCTTCCTGGCCTTGGGCGCGACCTTCCACATCGCCGGGGCCAACGGGGCACGCAGCGTGCATGCGGCCAACTTTTTCACCGGGCTGTTTGAGACGGCGCTGGCGGAGAATGAGGTGTTAACGGCCGTTGAAGTCCCCGCTGAAGGTATCGAAAATGGTTCGGCCTATGCCAAGTTGTTCAACCCTGCTTCCCGTTATGCAATGGTGGGCGCGTGTGCCAACATCACCGTCAGCCTGACGGGTGAGTGTACCGCGTGCAGCGTGGCCGTGGGCGGGTTGACGCCGAAAGCGACGGCCGCTCCTTCCGTGGGTGCGGCGCTGGTTGGCAAGCAGCTCACCGACGACAACATCGCCGCTGCCGCTGCCCTGGTTCTGAACGACCTGGGCGGCGACGTGATGGGCGACATTCACGCCAGCGCCGAGTACCGCCGCCAGATGGCGCCCGTCTTTGTGGGCCGCGCCCTCACCCTGGCCGGGCACCGCGCCGGCTGGGTGGCCCGCCTGCAAAAGAATGTGAAGGATGTGGCTGGTGACGTGTTGGAAGAAATTGAACGGCGGTTGAGAAAGTGAGCAGTTAGCAGTATGCAGTGAGCAGTGAGCAATAAACAGTAAAAGAGCCGGTGCAACCACTGGCTCTTTTTGTTGGTTGAGTCAGTAATTCTTGAAGAAGAATCTCTTTTTTCCTGCGCCCGGCGCTACTTTATAATGAACGCATGAATACTATTTCATCTGTTGCGGAAAAAGAAGGAAACAGATCTCAGGCATTGGCCACTCTCTTGAATATGGCTGAAATTGACCGCTTTTGCCAGCGCTGGCAAATAACAGAACTGGCTCTGTTTGGTTCGGCTTTGCGTGATGATTTTGGGCCGGCCAGTGATGTGGATGTACTCGTCACCTTTGCGCCAGAAGCGAATTGGGGATTGTTGGATCATGTCCAGATGGAACAAGAGTTAGCTGGTTTGATGGGCAAAGAAGTGGATCTGTTGACAAAGAAATCGGTTGAAATGAGCTACAACTGGCGGCTGAAACAAGAAATTCTCAACAGCAGCCAGGTGATCTTCCAGAAATGACCATACACAACGATGATGTCACGTTATTACAAATTGCCCACGCTGCCGAATTGATTGCTGAATTTGTTGCCGGTTTTGACCGGAATTTGTTTTGGCAGGATAACCGAACGCAGTCGGCCGTCTTGCACCAGCTTTTGATCATTGGCGAAGCGCTGAAACGGCTGTCCCCTGAATTTTGCGGGCTGCATCCGGGAATTCCCTGGTAGTTAATTGCCGGGATGCGCGACAAGTTGATTCATGCTTACGAGACGGTAGACCTGGATGAGGTCTCGGACGCCATTGGTATCATTGCTGACCAGGTTGCTGGCGTCAGACGAAAAAACCACATAACGACCATCATTTTAGTCCAGCAACTCCAGACAAGTCAGACATAATTGGAATTGCTGTCTGGTAATCCATTTCTAGCATAGGGCAATTGCATACTCAACCCCCAGCAATTCTTAATTTACCAAGAGCCAGCGGCCAAAATCGCGCCTACACAGAGCAAAGCCCACCCTTCAACAGGTTTAGGGCAGGCTCTGCGTGGGCTGAGTTCCAGTCGGCGAAGGCCGACTTTGCCTTCTGTTGGTGCAAATTTATCTGCCGCATTGAGGAATATGCAATCGCCCTAATGTCTGACGCCAATTGGTGGGCAGGGATAGAAACATATTGTATATTTCCTCCGATTTTTGGGATAAACGGGGAGAATATCTTCCGGTCAATCTATTCCGACCAGACCAAAAAACTGAATTTCTGTCAGGGAGAAACATACGCATGAAAGGTTATTGGAAGGTGATTCTTTTGGCTTTGGGCCTGCCCATCCTGTTAGCAGGTTGCAGCCAGGCAGAAGCAACCCCCACTTTTACACCGATGCCATTGCCACCTACGGCCACGGCTACGGCCGTGCCCACGCTGGCGCCAACCCCCACTTTTACCCCTTCCCTCGAACCCACTTTCACCCAAACGCCAACACCCGCCCCCTTAACGCCCGCCCAGATTTTTGACCAGATTTCACCAGCCGTTGCTTTTGTGGATAACACCCGTTGGTTCAGGCAGCGGCGTCTTGATAGAAGGCAACTACGTTTTGACCAACGCCCATGTCGTCTGGCCTTTTGAATTCGTGCGTGTGGTATTCCCTGATGGCTCTGAAATCAAGGAAGCGCCTGTATTCAACGTAGATTTAATGGTTGACCTGGCCGTTATCGGCCCACTTGATACAGAAATCGAGCCTGTTCCTCTGGTTAACGGCGAAGGGCAAGTGATCGGCAGTGATGTTTACCTGATCGGTTATCCAGGAGAAGTTGAAAAGCTGCCCCAGCCAACCATCACACGAGGGTTAATTTCTCGACTCCGGGAATGGGAGGGCATGGGCGTCACCTACTTCCAGTCGGATGCGGCCATTGCTGGGGGGCAAAGTGGTGGGGTGCTGGTTGATGAAAATGGACAGGTCATCGGCATTTCCGGCTTCTATTTTACCGAGGCCGGCTTCGCTCTGGTAGCATCAGCCGCCGATATCTGGCCCCGCGCGCAGGCTCTCATCCATGAGGAAGAGATGGTTGGTCTGGATGATTGGCATCTGCCGACAGGCGAAGGAAGAACGTCATCATCAGTCATACTCGAAAATGAATGGGACGATTCTGTTTTTGTCATCCATGAATCAGCAGGAACCTCTGTTAATCTGCAATTGCTCAGTTCAGGTAACGACCAGGCTTACTTCACGCTCACCGACATCTATGGCTATCCTATCTTGTTCGGCAACAGCGCCAGCAATCAAAATTATGTCACAACTACAAAGTTGGATGCCCCTTATTTTGTGCGTATCTATCAAAATGCCGCCGGACGCCAGACCTATAGTTTGCGGAGTAACGTATCATTGACGCGCCTGCAAGATAAGGAGGATTTTGGCACACTGAGCGTGGGGCGGACAGTTTACGGCCGTATCAATTACCCCGGTGACGTGGATTATTACTTACTCCCCCTGGAAACAGGTCGTACTGTCAACATTCAGGCAGATTCAATCTTGATAAACCCATACGTTAGCATTTTGCCTAAAGGTTTATCCCTTCTCGAGTATGCGATCTCTGATGACAACAGCGGCGGCGGCGTCTTTGGGTTAAAAGCAGAGATGACGTATGAAGCCCCACAGACAGGGTTGTATCTGATTGTCGTGGAAAGTACGCAAGGCTATGAAACAGGGGGGTACATCCTGACGGTGGATGCTCCGTATGCCGACGCTCCCACACGCATTGCCCCCACCGCTACACCAAGCCCTTACGAGACAGAGTTGGGCTTAATGAATCTGTACACCAATTCCCGCCATGGCTTCTCTATTGAATATCCCGGGGAATGGGGGTGCGTGCAGTCCGATAACTCGCCAAACTATGTCAGATGCCAGCGATATATTGCCTGTTTTGAAAGTTACCAGGATGGATTCTTGTTGACCGTCTTCACAGAACCGATAGATTTGCCCGCAGATGAATATGTGGATTGGTTGATTGATGTATTTGTCGAGAGTGGATTTACCTTTCAATCCCGTGAGGAGATGACCACAAAAAGCAATCTGCCGATCACCACATTAACGTTTGAATCTCCAGCCAGCGGTTATACCATCCGCTATATGCTGTACTTCAAAGATGAATTGGCATACCACCTGACCTACTTCTCCCCAACCGTGTTTTTTGAAGACCTGGAACCAACTATTGAGTATTCGTTTGAATCTTTCCGGCTGGAATAACGGCCGTCAGGAATAGTCAAGGGGTCACGGCCGTACTCCCTTGACCATTTTATCCCTTCGGATACCCTAACTTCGCCAGGGCGTCGCTGATTTCGCCCAGGATGAGCGGGTCATCAATGGTGGCCGGCATCCGGTACTCATTGCCATCGGCGATCTTCTTGATGGTGCCGCGCAGGATTTTGCCGGAGCGGGTTTTGGGCAGCCGGTCTACCACCGCCGCCACCTTAAACGAAGCCACCGGCCCAATCTGCTCCCGCACCCGCTGGATGAGTTCCTGCACAATCACATCTGGGTCACGCAATACCCCCGCCTTCAACACCACAAAACCAACCGGGATTTCCCCCTTCAACTCGTCGCTCACACCCACGACGGCACATTCGGCCACGTCCGGGTGGCCGGACAGCACCTCCTCCATGCCCCCCGTGGACAGACGATGCCCGGCCACGTTGATGATGTCGTCGGTGCGGCTCATAATGAACAGGTAGCCGTCTTCGTCTTTGAAACCGGCGTCGGCCGTCAGGTAATAGCCGGGATATTCACTCAGGTAGGAGTCCACATACCGCTGGTCGTTGTTCCACAGCGTGGGCAGGCAGCCAGGCGGCATGGGCAGTTTGACCACGATGCTGCCAATGTCGCCCGCCGCCACCGGATGCCCGGCGTAATCCAACACCTGCACGTCATAACCGGGTACAGGCTTGGTGCAGGAGCCGGGTTTAACGGGCAACATGCCCAATCCCACGCAGTTTGCGCCCATGGGCCAGCCCGTTTCCGTTTGCCACCAATGGTCAATGACGGGCACGCCGAGTTGGTTTTGCGCCCAGAGCAGGGTGTCCGGGTCGCACCGTTCCCCGGCCAGGAAGAGATAGCGGAAGTTGGCCAGATTGTATTGGCGGATGTAACGGCCGTCCGGGTCTTCTCGTTTGATGGCGCGGAAGGCAGTGGGGGCGGTGAACAGGATTTTGACGTTGTGCTGGCTGATGACGCGCCAAAACGCGCCGGGGTCGGGTGTGCCTACCGGTTTGCCCTCGTACAGGATGGTGGTGCAGCCGTGAAAGAGTGGGCCGTAGACGATGTAGGAATGGCCGACCGCCCAGCCCATGTCGGAGGCGGCCCAAAAGACATCGCCGGGGTCGGCGTCATAGACATTTTTCATGCTCCATTTCAGGGCCACCAGATGGCCGCCGTTGTCACGCACGACGCCTTTGGGGATGCCGGTGGTGCCGGAGGTGTAGAGGATGTAGAGGGGGTCGGTGGCGGCCACGGGCACACAGTCTACCGGTTGCGCCGTTGCCATCAGTTCGGCCCAGTCCAGGTCACGGCCGTCCACCATCTCTGCGCTCTCTTGCGGCCGTTGCAAAATAAGGCAGTGCGCCGGTTTGTGGTGGGCCATTTCAATGGCTTTGTCCAGCAGCGGTTTGTAGGGGATGGTGCGGTTGACTTCAATGCCGCAGGAAGCAGAGAGGATAAGTTTGGGTTGGGCATCATCAATGCGCGTGGCCAGTTCGTTGGCGGCAAAGCCGCCGAAGACGACAGAGTGAATGGCCCCAATCCGGGCGCAGGCGAGCATGGCCACGGCCGTTTCCGGCACCATGGGCATATAAATGATCACCCGGTCGCCCTTTTGCACCCCCTGCGCCGCCAGAACGCCCGCAAAACGGGCGACCTCGTCCAACAGTTGTTGGTAGGTGTAGGTTTTGATGCTACCGGTGACAGGGCTGTCGTAGATGAGGGCGGGTTGGTGGGCACAGCCGTTGGCTACATGCCAGTCCAGCGCATTGTAACAACTGTTCACCAACCCCCCGGCAAACCAGCGGTAAAAGGGCGGGTTGGCATCATCCAACACCCTGTCCCACTTTTTATACCAGTGAACGGCTGCGGCCGCTTCGGCCCAAAAGCCTTCTCGGTCATTGATGGATTGCTGATACAGTTGCTCGTACATGGCGCTCTCCTTGTGGGAATTTTTTAACGCAAAGATGCAAAGGGTGGAAGATGCAAAGGATAATGGTGGGGATATTTTACTGGGTGATGGGGAAGAGGCAAAGGGGGATGTGGTATAATTTGCCGCAGCTTTCCCAGATGAAAAACCATTTGTGACATCTGTGGACAGCCATCCGAGGAGAGTACGAAATGCCGTCACCGTTTCCGGGCATGGACCCCTATCTTGAAGGTAAAGAGTGGCACAGTTTTCACATTGAAGTGAGTGCGGCCATAACCCATCACCTGATCCCCAAACTACGGCCAAAGTATTATGCCCGCACAATACCGCGATTTATCTCGGCCACACTCGAAATTGGCATCAAAAAACGAGAGGTGTATCCAGACGTAGGCGTTGTGTTGCGGGAGACGTCCCCTGCCTGGGTGGAAGGGCAAACAGCCGTTGCCCCCGAACCAGTACAATTGGTGACGGCCGTGCCTACCGAAATTCCTCATTATGTGGTGGAAGTGGTAGATCGGGAAAATCAAGAGCTGGTCACTTCTATTGAGGTCTTATCTCCGGCCAACAAACGAGGCAAAGGATACAGCGACTATCTGGAAAAACGAGACCGGATATTGCAAAGCCGGGTTCACCTGATTGAAATTGATTGGTTGCGGCACGGCCGTCGCATCCCCATGATTGACCCTCTGCCGGATGCCCCCTATTTCGTGTTCCTCAGCCGCGTGGAAACGCGACCGATCATTGATGTATGGCCGATTCAAATCACATCGCGGCTACCCACTGTACCTGTGCCCCTTTTGGCCGGTGATGAGGATGTGTTGCTGGATTTGCAGGCGGTTTTTACGGCCGTTTATGACATTCTGGATTACGGCTCTATCCTTGATTACACACGGGCGCCGGAGATAGGGTTAGAGGGGGACACGGCCGTGATCGCCGCCACCCTCCTGCAACAAGCCGGAATCAGCAGCGTCAGGGGGCCATAAATGGGTAAATTGTCTCATTTTGATACCACAGCTTGTGGGATGGTAAAGTAAAAACCTGTACAGTTAGAGGGATTGTATCCCTATCCTGAGACAGCGCCTAAAGGTTTATGGCTGCAACTCAATTACCCAACCCCGGCATCAACTCCTCTGCCGGAATACTGTTGGCCCAGCGATATTCAAAGATGTCTTGAAAATCTTCTATCGCCTGCGGGTCATCTGTGCCGATGTTAAATTCCGTCAGGCTGAAATAGTGGCTGCCCCAGGCGCTGTAGTGGAAGTTCTGACTGCCCACAATCAAAAAGGCATCATCAATGCTGAGTGATTTGTTGTGGATTTTGCCGCTGTAAAAGCGAATTTCCACCAGCTCTTGCAGGCCGCGTTCCGCCAGTTCATCCACCAGCGCCCGAATGGCCACCCGGTTTTCCGCGCCGTTCATCGGCTCTCTTTCCACCAGGATGCGCACCGGAACGCGTTTAGCTTCTACTGTCTCTACAATTGCTTCCAGGAATGGCAGGGCGTTGTTGTCATAGTCACAAATCCCCTGAAAAACAACAGCGGCTGTACACAGCAATTCCAACGAGAAGTTGACCTGGAAAATGTCAATCTTCTCTTCGGCGGCGCTGATGGCGGCGACAACGGCCGTATCTGCCGCCAGAACCTTTTCGGTGCGATACATAGGGTACGGCTGGCATCTTCCGGGACGTACAAACGCAGCACTTCGGGTATGTGGTCGGCCACGGCCGTACCCCTTTTACACACCCGCCGCCACACATTTTCGGCAAAACCCACCAGTTCTGCACAAACCAACTGGTCAGATTGCGACCACTGGTCGTCATAAGCCGCCCGCGCCGCCTGCGCCACCGGCCCGGTGATATGAATACCCAGGTCATACATATCAATGCCCCGGTCAGAGGGGTGGTCGCCGGCAAAATGCAGGTAGCTGTAATTAAAACCGGCGGCCATCACCGTTTTCCCGTCCACGATCATCATCTTGGTGTGCATGTGCGGCCAACGGCCGTCAAAATCGGCAATTTCCACCCGCCAGCCCAACGCCTCATTCACCAGTTCCGGCAGCCCGGCGGCGCGCAAATCTTCCAGCACATGCCAGTTGTGGTCGGGCACCGGAAAGAGCGCCAGTTGGGGCATATTGCCGGTGAGGATGCGCACCGTCATCCCTTTGGGGTAGGCCGCCGGATTCTCCTTCACCTGATGGTAAAGGGCGACGATAGCATCCGCCAGCGTGCTGCCGGGGCTGTCCGTACCGGTCGGCCGGTCCCACTGCATAATGCCAAACAGCACCTCATACTGGGCCGCCAGCGCCATCTCGGCCACGGCGTCAAACGCGCCGTTGGGGGTGGCCGGGAAGCGGCTGTTTTCTTCAGGATTAGGGGTAAAGAGCAGCGCCTCATACCGGTGGCCGCAAATGGGCAGTTTCTCACCGGGAGCCAGATATTGTGGCTAGTTCAACGCCGCGTACACGGCTTGTTCGATACTGTTCAGGTCAGGGTCAGCGCAGTTATAGGGGGTTTGGGTGGTGTAATAAACGGCCGTGCCCTCCGCCCACGTCAGATGCAAACGGCCGTCCGCGCCAGCCACCAACACAGGTTCTACTGCTGTCGCCGTCTGGTCCACAATGGCCGCTTCTGACCAGAACCCATGCCACCGCACACTTTCGTAAAGGAGCGACTGGTCATTGACCACCACGCCGGTTGTTTTGACCGCCTCCGTTGAATACCAGACGACATGCGCATTGCCGTCACTATCAACGGCCACTGCCAGACGGCCGTGACAGCCGGGAAACTCTATCGTCTCTTGCTCACCGGTTGGCGTCTGCACCACCACCTGCCCCGCCGGGCTGCACCGGGCTTGCCAGGACAAGGCATCGCTGCCAGCCAACACCGGCAGCACATCGGCCACAGACTCTATGGGCTGTGCTGCGGCCCACCAGTTTCCCTGGGCGTTAATGGGCACAATCGTTTGCAGATCGGCCGGGACGATGCGGATCAGTTCAACGACGTTCCAGGTGATGGCAAGTACGGCCGTAACCATCAGCACCAGCGCGACGTCCCGTGTCACGCGCAGCCAACGGGGCCGCGGCCCCACCCGTTCCCCTTTTGTCGCTGTGCCGGTAGCCAGCCAATGGTAGGCCCAGCCCAGGCCTGCGCCGCCGCCTGTGCCCAACAGCAAAAAGAGCCAGACGACAAATAACCAATCCGGCAGCCAGTTCAAAAAATGGTGCGCTTCATGTCCATAGGCAAACAGGCCAACCAGCGCCCCACCCCCGCCAAAACCGGCCACACTGCCGCCACCACCCGCCAGGATTGGCGCAGCTTGCTGGTGAAAAGCGCCAGAAATAAACCGACCAGCAGCCCATAGAGCAATCCATAGAAGGTAAAGAGAGTGATGGCGGCTAACGGCCGTCGGTCGGCCGGGTCGTACGCGAAAGCGACGACGGCCGTGACAAAAATCAGCGGCAGCAACAGAAGCGCCAGAGGCAGCCCCAAACTCAACGCGCTGCGGCGGATGAAACGGGCGGGCGATGCGATCTGTTCCACGCGGGTCAGCGCCCAACCACCCAGGCCACCGCCAGCCGCACCGGCCCCGCCCACGGCCAGCAGCCCCAACACCAGCCCGACCAGCAGGCGAATAAAAAACTGGCTGTCCGGCACAGCCTGGGCCGCCAGCCGGATAAGGCTCAGCCGCAGCACCCATACCAATGCCAGCGCGCCCAAAGCCAGCCCACCCCCATAACCGAGGGCGCTGAGGATGATGGTACGGCCGTAACCACCTGCTCTCATTCCATATCCTCCAGATACACGTGACGAGTGACGAGTGATTTTCTCACGCATCACTCGTCACGCATCACGTATCACGCCAAAATTCTACGGCGCTAACGCGGGCATCAATTCCTCGGCCGGAATGCTGTCCGCCCAGCGCGCCTCAAAAGCGGTCTGGAAATCCACAATCGCCTGCTGGTTATCCGTGCCAATGCTGAATTCCGTCAGACTGAACGGGGTATTGCCCCATGAACTATAGTGGAAATTGTGGCTGCCAATGATCAGGAATTGGTCATCTACGTTTACCGCTTTGCTGTGCAATTTACCACTATAAAAGCGAATTTCCACCAGGTCACGCGGGCCACGTGTTTCCAATTCATCCAACATGGTCTGGATAGCCACCCGGTTTTCCATGCCGTTCATCGCCTCTTTTTCCACCAGAATACGCACCGGGATGCGTCTGGTGTCAATAGTTTCTACCAGGGCCGTCATAAAAGGCAGGGCGTTGTCTTCATATGTGCAGACACCCTGGAAAACGATGGCCGCATCACACATGAATTCCAGAGAGAAATTCACCTCCGAGATGTCTATTTTTTCTTGGGCGGCGCGGAGGGCAGCCTCAATGGCTGCATCCCCGGCCAGGTGGTTTTCGGTGCGGTAGAGGGCGTAGGCGTCGGCGTTGGGGTTCGCGGGAAGATAGTATTTCCGCACTTCGGGTACATGGGTGACAACGGCCGTGCCCCGCTCACAACTGCGCCGCCACACATTTTCATATTCGCTAATCAGTTCATCACACGTCAGCGTATCTGACCCCGCCCACAAATCATCAAATGCCGCTCGCGCTGCCTGCACCACCGGCCCGGTGACATGAATGCCATAATCCACCATACCCAGCCCCAACTGCGAGGGATGCTCCTGGGAAAAGTGCAGGTAGCTGTAGTTGAATCCGGCGGCCATCATCGTTTTGCCGTCCACCAGCATCATCTTGGTGTGCATGTGCGGCCATTGGCCGTCAAAGTCGGCAATCTCCAGCCGCCAACCGATCTCTTCGTTCACCAGTTCCGGTAACCCGGCGTTGCGCAAATCGGCCAGCACATTCCAGGTCTGGTCATCAGCCGGCAGCAAGGAAACAACGGGCATATTACCGGTGAGGATGCGCACGGTCATGCCTTTGGGGTGCTGCTCTGGGTTAGCTTTAACACGATTGTACAGGTCTACAATGGCCTGCGCCAGTGTGCTGCCGGGACTGGGTTCATTGCTGGGCACATCCCACTGCATCACAGCAAAAAGAACTTCATACTGCACCTGTTCGCCCATTTCCGCCACCCAGTCAAAGGCTCCATTCAGCGTGGGCAATTGGCCAACGGCCAACACCGGGTTGGGGGTGTAAAAAAGCGTCTCGTACCGGTTGCCACAAACGGGTAACTGTTCATCTGCCGGTTTGAAGATAGATTGATTCAGGGCATCATAAACAGCCCGCTCGATGGCGTTCAGATCAGGGTCAATACAGTTGTATTGTGTTTGGGAGGTGTAGGTCACGGCCGTCCCTTCCGCCCATACCAGATGTAACACCCCGTCTGATACGGCCGTCAGTTGCGGTTCCGCCGCGCCTGTCTGGCTGATAATGGCCGCTTCTGACCAGGCCCCATTGCGCCGCACACTCTCATACAGCAGCGACTCATCCTGGGTGGTCACGCCGGTTACTTTTAGCGCCTCTGCCGAATGCCAGACAGCGTGGAGATGGCCGTCACCATCTTGCGCCAGAGCCACACGGCCGTGACAGGATGGCAGCGCAATTATCTCCTGCACGGCGGCGGGCGTTTGCACCGTCACCTGACCATCCAGGCTGCACCAGGCCAGATAGACCCCACCGGCCGTTGCCAGAATGGACGGGGAGTGGCCTCCGGCCACCTGAACCGGCAGCGACCAGCCGCTGCCGTCCAGATTGCTGGTGAAGATGCGCTCTTTATCGGCAAAGATGAGTTGGAAACGGCCGTTGCCCGTCGCGGCCACCTGGGGCTGTTCCGGGCTGCCCCCGGCAATCACACAACCGAAAAAGCCTGTCTCCGGTAATTGGGTAGCGCGCCAGGCGGCAAACGCCAACCCACTGCCCTCCTGCCAGACGGCCATGATCATATCATTGGCGTCAATGGCCATGGTAGGCTGGGCTGCCTTGCCACTGCCACAGCCGGCGGGTAAGGGGGCGAGTGTGGTGCAATTGTTTTGCCGGCAACGGCCATAAACCGTCTGCCCCGCCCCCGTTTGCCACACCAGATGCACCTGGCCCTGGCTGTCGGCCACACCCACCGGATCAACGGCGGCCCCGGCCGCATCATTGGACACGTTGACCGGCGCGCCGCCGGTTGCTGGCGCGTAGAAAATATCACCCGCGCCGACCCAGGCTACAAAGGGCGTTCCTGTATCCGAAGCAAACACCGTTGGCTGCTCTCCTTCGGCCACTGCTAACAAATCCGTCCAATGTGTGCCTTCTGCCCCCACCGGAATTACAGCCTGCAAATCGGCGTCACGGTAGCGAATGAGGTTAATTAAGTTCCAGACGACCACCAGCCCAACGGCCGTAACCATCAGCAGGAGTACAGCACGGGAAATTTGCCACCAGCGTGGCGCGGGGCGTATCTCTTTGATCGCTTCGCGCTGCGCCAGCCAGTGGTAGGCCAGCCCCAACACCGCCCCGCCGATAGCTCCGGTCAGCAGGAACAAAAGCGGCACATACAACAGCGTGGGCAGTTCAGCAAACAACCCTCTGGCCTGATGCCAATAGACAAACAGCCCCATCACGCCGCCGCCAAGTGTAAAACCAGCCATACTGCCGAGCAGCACCCGCCAGGAGTGCCGCAGTTTGCTGGTGAAAAGCGCCAGGAAAAAACCGGCCAGCAGGCCAAAGAGAAAGCCATAAAAGGCAAAGAGGGTGATAAGGGGCCATGACCGTCGGTCAGCCGGATCATAATAAAACGCCACCAGCGCCGTCAGGAACAGCAGGGGTATAATCAGAATGCCCAAGGTCAGACCCAGGCTAAGCGCACTACGCCGGATGAGCCGCCGCGGTGAGACCACCGTCTCCACCTGGCTAATGGCCCAGCCACCCAAAGCGCCGCTGACCGCGCCGGCCCCACCCGCCAAAACCAACCCCAACACCAGACCCACCAGTAACCGGATAAAGAACTGGTCATCCGGCAGCAATCTGGTAACTAACTGGATGAGATTGAGACGTAAAATCAGGCCAAAGGCCGCCACTCCCAGCGCCAATCCCCCGCCATAACCCAACGCGCCCCACAACGCGGTACGGCCGTAACTGCCTGCTCCCATTCCATATCCTCCAGATAAACGTGATGCGTGACGAGTGATGCGTGACCAGAGAGACCACACGCATCACTCGTCACGTATCACGGCCGTACTCCACTCACTGCCATCTCGCATAGAAAATAATCGCCAATTACGATAATCTATTCTAAACTAACCGCCAATCGGTGGCGAATGGAGATGAAACCGGGTAATTGGGTAATTACGCAATTACCCAATTACCCAATTACCTTCTGTGGAGACAGGCATGATACGCACCAGATACATTTTCTTTTTAATTGGCGTTTTTTTCGTTACTTCGCTGGCATGTAATGCCTTTGCCGGGAATGTGGAGCCGGAATTTGAGCTGCCGCTGCCAACCTTTGTGACCACGCTGACGCCGGGGACGCCAGGGGCAGAAGCCACCGTGCCAGGCGCAGCGCCCACGGTAACGCTGCCGGGAACGGGAACGCAGGTGGCGGAGAACACGGCCGTACCCATTACCGGCCCCTTTGCCACCGTGCTGGTAGACCTGAACGTGCGCACCGGCCCCGGCGTGCAATATGACCGGGTGGGTTTTTTGCTGCAAGGAGAGAGTGTGCCCATCATCGGCCGCGACCCCCTCTCTGGCTGGTGGAAAATCCAATGCCCGCTTACTATCACCAGCCCCGATTGCTGGATTTCTGGCGGCACACAATACACCCAGGCCAGCAACACAGAGAGTGTGCCGGTGGCGCCTGTTCCCCCTACCCCCACCGCGCCACCCACGGCTACACCACCACCTACCTTAGAACCGGCCACGCAGGTAGCGGGCGGGACCGGTCTGCTGGCCTATGCGGATAATACCGGCTTATGGGTTGTGCCCTTGAATCTGGGCCAAAACCCACCCACCGCCGGGACCCCCATCCAACTGGCGACAGACGCGGACATCACACAGCCGATCATTTCGCCGGACGGCCGTAAAGTGGCCTTCCTACGTGGTAACAACGAATCCAACGTGCTGGGCTACATGAATACCGATGGCAGCGGCGGCAATTTCCTGGTCACATCGCGCAGCATCCCTAATGCCAGCGGCTCATCTGATGTGTCGGTGTTGATTGACCAGATCGCCTGGCTGCCAGACAGCCAATCGTTGGCTTTTAGCAGCTATGTGGTGAATAACACCGGCCCTGGCGCGGCTCCTCAATCTGATTTATGGATCGCACCGCTGAACGGCTCGCCGCAGGCCCGTTTTGTCGCCGGGCAGGGAGGGCATCGTTTCAACATTTCGCCGGATGGGGCGCGGGTGCTGTTTAGCCTGCCGGAAAGCCTGGTGCAGGTGAATATGGATGGCAGCAACCGGCAAACGGTATTGACCTTTGCTTTTGTGAACACCGCCAGCGAATATGCTTATGTGCCGGTGACGCAGTGGGTGGGTAATGGGAATGTGGCGCTGACGGCCGTGTCCAGCCAGGACCCCTGGCAAACCAACGCCGCCGCCTCGCTTTACCGCATCGCCAACGCCAACACCCTGGTGCAGGGCAGTCTGCCCGGCAATATCCTGTTCAACCCGGTGCAGTGGAGTTCGGACGGCAGCAAACTGGTTTACGTGCGCTTTATTCCCGATGGCTCCAACCAGCAAACGTTGATCCTGGCGGACAGCAGCGGGAGTAATACCCAGCCGTACCGCAGCGGCCAAAATATGCGCTCATTTGGCTGGAACCGTGCCAATTCGCATGTGTTGTATGCCGGGGAAGGGTTCTTTGGTCTGGGGCAGGCGGGCGCCAACCCGGTGGAGGTGCTGCTGCCGGTGGGCCTGTCTGACGCCCAATGGCTAAACAACACCGCCTATGTGCTGGGCCTGGGCACGGGCAATGTGTGGAACCTGACCAGTGGCAACCTGACCGGTGACACGGCGATTGTGGCCACGGCCGTGGGGTCTGTGCAGTTTGATGTGTGGGCGCCGTAGGTAATGCCAGGCAAGGGGCAAAACAGTCTTATCTTAATTGACCAACGCCACACAGCCCTTTGCCTGGCACTGCTACTAGACGGCCGTAGCTCAAATGATTACACTCTTGGCATAGGAGTTTTGAATTTTAGGAGAAGGTAGACCATGACCCGATTATTTACATTGGAATACTGGATAGACGATGAATGGTATGTGGGGCGATTAAAAGAAGTTCCCGGTGTCTTTAGCCAGGGCGAAACTCTGGAAGAATTAGAAGAAAACATTCGCGATGCCTATGAACTGATGATGGATACGGACGATGTGTATATCGCTGAAAAAACGATGACAAAAGAATTGGCGTTGGAAGTGTGAACCGCAAGACCTTTATCCGAGAATTGACCAGGGCTGGCTGCCATTTGTACCGGCATGGCAAAAAGCACGATATTTACCCGCGTAACGGCCGTAAAGCCCCCATTCCGCGCCACAACGAAATAAAAGACTCACTCTGTTTACTCATCAAAAAACAGCTTGGCCTGGAAGAATGACCTTAGTGATCTTACTACTTTATTGCTTAAAATCGCCCGGAAATTCAAAGCGTGAAAAGAAATGAAGTACCAGGTTTATGCAGGAGAGCAATATATCGGACAGACAAACCTTGAAGACAGGGACACAGGTATGAGTGTCTATATGGGCGTGTTTAACCCCACGCCAAGTTATGATGACTTTCGGCCATTTTTTCAGTCATATCTTGACTGTAATTCAAAAGGCATCTCCGATAATCAAGAATTGGATGCCTTTTTCCAAAAGCTTGAAAGCCTGGGCTTATCAATCCAGAGAGATGGCGGAATCGAGATTCCTACATCCTGGATTCAGATATTTGATTATTCTACGCACATACCTGGTGATAATGAGCTCGAGATACATGCTCAAGTAATTGATCCTTCCAAACTATAATGCGGAGTGTGGCATCCTCAGATGCCACTCGTGAGCATCTGAAGATGCTCACCCCTCAGACTTTGGCAGTAAACTGAACCTGAACCGTTAAACAGCATAAGGAGATACGCCATGATTTCCCCTGACCGTGTGGTGCGCACGACCTGCCCCTACTGTGGGGTGGGCTGCCAGATGGAACTAAACATCAAGGACGATTTCATCTATGCCGTCACCGCCCCTTTTGACGCCGCGCCTAATTATGGGATGTTGTGCGTCAAGGGGCGGTTTGGTACGGATTATGTCAAGCATCCAGGGCGGGTGAAGACGCCGCTCATCCGGGTGAATCGGGCCGACGGCCGTAGCGCCAAACCGATCTGGCGCGAAGCCTCCTGGGATGAAGCCCTGGATTTTGTGGCCGATGAACTAGTACGCATCCGTAACCAGTATGGCGGCGACGCCATTGCCAGCTACGCCAGCGCCAAAGCCACCAACGAAGACAACTACGTCTACCAAAAGCTCATCCGCGCCCTGATGCACACCAACAACGTAGACCACTGCGCCCGGCTGTGCCACGCCGGGTCGGTGACGGGTTTGCAGTTGTCCATCGGCAGCAGCGCCATGTCCAACTCTATCGCCGAGATGGAAAACCTGGAAGCGTTTATCGTCACCGGTAGCAACACGACCGAAACACACCCGGTCATTTCTAACTTTCTGAAGCGGGCAGTGCGCCAAAATGGGGCCAAATTGATCGTCGTAGACCCACGCCATATTGATATGACCAACTTTGCCACCCTCTGGCTGCGGCAAAATCCGGGCACGGATGTGGCCGTATTCCAGGCGATGGCCCATGTCGTGGTCAAAGAGCAATTGTATGATGACGAATTCATCCAAAACCGCACCGAAGGGTTTAACGACTACCTGGAATCGCTGGAAAAGTACACGCCAGAGTGGGCGGAGTCGGTGAGCGGCGTCCCGGCCGAGCAAATCCGGCAGGCGGCGCGGATTTATGCCGGGGCGAAACGGGCGGCCATTTATTGGGGCATGGGCATCAGCCAGAGTACACATGGCACGGACAACACGCTGTCGTTAGTCAACCTGGCGTTGATGTGTGGGCACGTGGGCAAAGCGGGCACGGGGCTGAATCCGCTGCGCGGCCAGAATAATGTGCAGGGCTGCTCAGACAGCGGCGGGCTACCTAACGTGTTCACCGCGTACCAAAGCGTAAGCGCGCCGGCCGTGCGCGCCAAATTTGAGCAGCATTGGGGCGTGGAACTGAATCCAACGCCGGGACTGACGGCGACCGAGATGGTGGATGGGGCGGCCGACGGCCGTATCCGTGCCGTCTTTGTTCTGGGTGAAAACCCAATGATGAGCGAACCGAACCAGAACCACGCCCGCCACGCCTTGGAGCAGCTAGAACTGCTGGTCTGCCAGGATATCTTCATCAACGAGACGGGGGAAATGGCGGACGTGATTTTGCCCGCCACCAGCTTTGCCGAGAAAGACGGCACGTTTACGAATACGGATCGGCGGGTGCAGCGATGTCGCACGGCCGTACCCCCTGTGGGCAATTCACGCGCCGATTGGGACATTCTGTGTGACCTGGGGCGGCGCATCGAGCAGCGATTGGGGCTGGCGCTGGCGCATGGTTTTGACTATGCCAGCCCGGCGGAGATTTGGGAGGAGATGCGCCAGGTGACGCCTGATTTTTGGGGCATCACTTATGAACGCCTGGAACGCGAAGGCGGCGTCCATTGGCCCTGCCCCAGCTTTGACCATCCCGGCACGCCCTTCCTCTTTGCTGAAGAGTTTCCGCGTGGTAAGGGGAAATTTTGGGAGGTGGCGTACGGCACAGAGTCTGAATTACCGAATGAACAGTATCCATTTAACCTGAGTACAGGGCGAGTGCTGTACCATTGGAGCGGCAGCACCATGACCGGGCGGTCGCAGATTGAGGAGGTGTTCCCGGAAGCGGTGTGTGAGATGAATCCCCAAGATGCGGGAGATTTGGGGTTGGAGATGGGAGATTGGGTCAAAGTCTCTTCGCGGCGTGGCTCTGTTGTGTTGCGGCTGTTGGTGACGGAGCGATCGCCGCGGGGGACGATTTTTATCCCGTTCCACTTTGCGGAGGCGGCGGCCAATTTGCTGACGCTGGACCGGATTGACGGCCGGGCCAAGATACCGGATTACAAGAACACGGCCGTGCGCATTGAAAAAACCACCGCGCCTGCCGGTTGGGACGCCGGGTACGATACACCGTTGTTTGCCCGCGGCGCGATCAAAGACCCGGTGCAGGTGCATTAACATGAGCCTCAAAAACCGATTGCTTGGTCGCAAAAACCGCACAGCGCAGTGGCAAAAAGAGCCAGCGTTGCCGTTGGTGGTTGATTTGGACAAACACGCCTTATGCGGCGTCTCGATTGGCGGGCACATTGACCAATTGAGCGGCCTGGGGCCATCCGAAAATATCTACAACGATTCGGGCATATATTATTACCTGAAGCAAGGGTTTTACCTGATTGCCGATAACGACCTGCTGGAGACGCTCATTTTCAGATTATTGCCGGATGAGGATTCACGGCCGTTTACAGGCTTGTGGCGTTACCAGGGGCGCAATTTGTCTATTTCCGAGCAGACCACCCCCAAGGATATGCGCTGGGCTTGCGGCGATCCCTACCATGAATTTGTAGAGGACGAAACGGAGATTCTCTGGTTTTATGAATTTCCGGGCGTGGAGTGGCAGGTTAGCTGGCGGGCCGATGGTTTATTGGAATCGGTAGAGATTGGCATCCCGGAACTGGCCTACCCGGAGGCGCGGGCGTTGTATGGCGTCAAAAACCCGTGGCCGTTCTAACGCCAACCAACAGGCAAACGGTTGCACGGATTCGGGGGCGGGGTAGTATAAAAGGTGAACGGCCGTATACGGCCGTCATCACCAACACGAAAAGGAGTAATAAACAATGACAACACGAACAGCAACGGCCGTGTGGAACGGCACCCTCAAAGAAGGCAATGGGCAGATGAAGGTACAAAGCGGGTACGCCGATGTGCCCTACACCTTCGCCTCCCGCTTTGAAAATTCGGATAAAGGCACCAACCCGGAAGAACTGATTGGCGCGGCCCATGCCGGCTGCTTCTCCATGTTCCTCTCTGCGCTGCTGAGCAACAATGGCTACACCCCCACCAGCGTCGAGACCACCGCTTCGGTTCACCTGGGCCGGGACGAAACAGGGCCAAAAATAACCCTGATCGAACTGGACACCCAGGCCACCGTGCCCGGCCTGAGCGAAGCCGATTACCAGGATTTCGTAACCAAAGCCAAAGCCAACTGCCCCATCTCGCGGGCGCTGGCGGCGACGGAGATGGTGATTAAGAGTGCTGTTTTGAATGGGTAATTGTGGTAATCGGTAATCGGTTATCGGTGAAGGATCTGGCCGATTACCGATTACCGAACTGGAAGGGGTGAAAATCATGGAAACCCTTGAAATACTCTCCGAATATGAATTGGAAAGGGGGAAACCCATGCCTAGCATTAATCATGGCGTGATACAAGCGCGGCTCATCGGCGCATTGCTGAAGTATGAGGATCAATATACAGTTGCGAGCGAATTAACACTCGATCTAGAACCCCAGCCCTTAATTCCAGACATCTGCGTGTATCCCAGGTTTTCTCTGGACCTGCTACATGACCAGATTAAGGCTCAGAAGTTGCCTCTGTTGGTCGTTGAAATTCTGTCTCCACGACAATACATATCGGACCTCATAGATAAGATGGAGTTATATTTTGCCGCCGGCGTGAAATCAGGGTGGCTGGTTCAGCCCGCGCTCAGTTCTATTGTCATATTCACGCCGGAGATGGAATCCACCGTGTATTCCTCTGGGGAAATGACCGACCCGGTAGTGGGTATCACTGTTAACTTGGATAAAATTTTTAGCTGACATTGTAAATGGCTGCTGGCAAGCAATTATCTGCCACTTGCAACCTGTTACTGGAAACCAAATGATGAAGGTGCAGTTAATTCGCAGTGCAACCTTGCGCGTGACGTATGGCGGTCATTTGTTTGTGGTAGACCCCTTCCTGGCGGCTAAAGGGACGGTTCGGTCGTTTGCCGAGATTGCGCCGAACCCGATTGTGGAACTGCCCTGTACCCCGGAAGAGGCGGTTGCCGGAGTGGAAATGGCGCTTATTTCGCATTTACATGTGGATCATTTTGATGACACGGCCGTGGCCTTACTGCCGAAGGGTTTGCCCATTTTGTGCCAGCCGGGGGATGAGGAGAAGATAAAGGAGAAGGGGTTTACGGCCGTGACGCCCATCACTCACTCCCACACCTGGCAAGGCATCACCTTCACCCGCACCCCAGGGCAGCACGGCACGGGCGAAGGGGACAGCGCATGGGGCAGGTCTCCGGCTTCGTCTGGCAGACCGCCGGGGAACCGACCGTTTACTGGGCCGGCGACACCATCTGGTACGAAGCTGTGGCCGAAATCATTCGCACCGTGCAGCCCGATGTGATCATCATCCATTCCAGCGGCGCAAAATTTGGCGACAGCGCCCCCATTGTCATGGACGCCGCCCAGACCATCGCCGCATGCCAGGCCGCGCCCCAGGCCACCATCATCGCCGTGCATCTGGAATCGCTCGATCACGGCACAGTTTCCCGCGCCGACCTGCGGGCCGCAGCCGACAATCACGGGATTTCGGCATCGCGTTTGCTTATCCCTCTGGATGGGGAAACAGTGAATCTATGAGAAATCGGATCCCCTGTAATGTGTTATACTCGACCTGGTAGTATGACAGGAAAAATCGGATGAACCTCCCATAAACAGGCGAAAACCTCGATGGTAACAGCAACATTACCCCCTAAAACAACTAAAAGAGCTAAAGGTGAACAGCCAACGCCACCCTTAGCTAATGGCGATCACCTGACACGCGCCGAGTTTGAACGCCGCTACCTGGCCCATCCCCACTTGAAGAAGGCTGAACTGATTGAAGGAGTTGTTTACATGCCCTCGCCCGTCCGCCTTGAAAAACACAGCAAACCGCACAGCCGAATCGTTTTGTTTCTTGGTAGTTATGCAGCGGTCACACCCGGCACAGATTTTGGCGATAATGCTACCGTGCGGCTCGATCTGGAAAACGAGGTCCAGCCCGATGCTTTTTTGCGTATTCTGGAAACCGCAGGCGGTCAGTCCGGAGTTGGTGTAGATGATTTTCTTGAAGGGCCACCGGAACTCATTGTGGAGGTGGCTGCCAGTAGCGCGGCTTACGATTTGCACGAAAAGTTACGTGTTTACCGGCGCAACGGGGTGCAGGAATATCTGGTGCTGCTGGCTTATGAGCAGGAAACACGTTGGTTCCACCTGTTAGAAGGGGAATATGTGTTGATGTCGCCAGATGAAAATGGTGTTATCCAAAGCCAGGTATTCCCCGGTCTACATTTTCATGCCAATTCATTTTGGGCTGATGATCTGGTCGGGCTGTTGGGGGTGTTACAGGCCGGCATTGCTTCTCCAGAACATCAAGCGTTTGTGGCGTCCCTGTTAACACGCCAACAAGCCTGACAATGTCTCTCATTCCAGAGCGGAGGGTAAGATGGATTTGGGTTTAAAAGACAAGGTGATTATGGTGGCTGCCGCCAGCAAGGGGCTGGGATATGGCATTGCGCGGGCGGTGGCGCAAGAGGGGGCGCTGGTCTCCATTGCCAGCCGCACCCAGGCAGACATTGAGTTGGCCGCCCACCAGTTACAGGCGGAAACCGGGGCGCAGGTGATGGGCTTTGTGATGGACGCCACCGATGCCCAATCTATCCAGGATTGGGCGCAGGCCACGCAAATTCATTTTGGCGGCATTGATGGGCTGGTGGTGAATGCCGGTGGCCCGCCCACCGGCGGTTTTGAAAATTTTTCAGATGCGGACTGGCAGGCGGCGTTTGAACTGACGCTGCTCAGCAGTGTGCGCATGATTCGGGCGGCGCTGCCCGCCATGCGGCAAAAAGGCGGTGGTTCTATTTTGACCCTTACCTCCTCTTCGGTGAAAGAGCCGATTGACATTTTGCTGCTGTCTAACGTGATGCGTTCCGGGGTAGTGAGCCTAGTCAAGAGTCTGTCACGCCAGTTAGCGCCGGAACACATCCGGGTGAACAACCTGGTACCGGGTCGCATTGATACCGACCGGGTAAAATCGCTAGACAGCCTGACGGCCAAACGGCTGGGGCAGAACCCCGATGAGCAAAAAGCATACCAGGAATCGCTCATCCCGTGGCGGCGATATGGCACGATTGATGAGTTTGGCAAAGCGGGTGCATTTTTGCTCTCTGACGCCGCCAGCTACATTACCGGTGAGACGTTGATTGTGGATGGTGGGGCCATGCGGACGGTGTGGTAAGACGGTTATCGGTAATCCGTTATCGGTAATCGGTTATTGGGTAATGTCATTACTTTTTCGCCATGACTACAGCGGATAAGGAATTGAACGGATTCCCCTCTGGAAAATTATCCGTTTATTTCTCCATCCGTTGTAGTCTTAAGAAGGGGGCAAAACTTCGTGACACTAACGTTATTGGAAATTGTGCTTGCATGAAAGATGAAGAAGCGGCGGCGTTTGTGGCCCAGTTACGGGCGGGGAAGCGGTTTGTGACCCGCTTTCAGGAGGAGGAGTGGGGGCTAACGTATGTGGGCGACGGCCGTTACCACAAATGGAGCCGCCGCCTTGACCAGGACTCCCAAGAGACGCTGACCGAAGCGGTCCTGCTCGACCTGCTCACCACCCATTACCGCTATGATGTGATGGTTGCCCGTCTGCACGATTGAGGCATCCTCACCCCCGGCCTAAATGAGCCACCCACTGCCCGCCGCGCCGGTCTAAGCCCACCTGCTGCAAAATGTCATAAGCCGCCCAGCCCACAATCTCCACATAAGTAGGAAACGAGAGCGGCAGTTCGGCCAACTGCGCCACCGTCAGCCCGGCCTTCATGCCCGCCGCTACCAGTTGCACCGTCTCTACGGCCCGTTCACCCACCAGATGGCAGCCCAAAATTTGCAACGACGCCCGGTCGGCCACCAGTTTGCAAAAGCCGGTGGTACGGCCGTCAATGATACTGCGCGGAAAACGGTCAAACCCAATTTTGCCAATGACCACATCAAACGTTTCCCGCGCCGCCGCTTCCGTCAGTCCTACCTGGGCATATTCCGGGTTGGTAAAGCTGCCAAAGGGGATGAGATCATAGCGAATGGGGGCATGGCAGCCCTTCACGGCATTGGTAGCGGCATAATACCCTTCCTGGCTGCTGACGGGCACGAGCATATGACGGCCGTTCACATCCCCCGCCGCAAAAATATGGGGCACATTGGTCTGCATATACCCGTTCACGGCAATATAACCTCGCGTGTCAGTCGCCACCCCCGCTGTCGGCAGGTTCAGCCCCTCGGCGTTCGCCAGCCAGCCAATGGCCATGACCACCAGCGCCGTTTCCACCGTGTATGGCTCTCCCGCCAATCGGTAATGAACGAGTAGACGGCCGTGCCTCTGTTCAATCGCCGTCAACCCTTCAATGTCCTCCACCACCTGGACGCCATTGGCTTCGTAGGCTGCTTTCACGGCCGTGGCCACCTCCGCATCCTCCGTCATCAAAATGCGCGGCGCCGCTTCCAACATTGTGACCCGTGTGCCAAAGGCATTAAAAATGGAAGCCACCTGCGCCCCGGTCGCGCCCGAACCAACCACCACCATCGAATCGGGAATGGCTTTCAGCCCCCAGGCGTCGCTGTGGGTGATGGCGTGTTCAAAGCCGGGAATGGGCAGCGTGCGGGAATGGCCCCCGGTGCAGATGATGATGGAATGGGCGGTGAGATGGTGGCCAACGGCCGTAGTCACCGTATGCGCATCCACAAACCGCGCCGCCCCCGCCTGGGCCACAATCGTCACCCCCCGCTCTTCCAGATCACCAATTAAGTCCACCTGCTGGTGAAACTCATAAATTACGTCCCGAATCCGCGCCAACAACCGATCATAATTGACCACCGGCGGCGCGGCGGCAATGCCATACCGCGCCAACTGCTGCGCCTCGCGCACCAGCCGGGCGGCATGGGCCAGTGTACGCACCGGAATAGGCCCATCATGCGCGGCCATGCCGCCCACAAAATCTTGTGTCACCAACGCCGTGCGCGCCCCTAGTTCAGCGGCTCGTTCCGCCGCCGCAATACCCGCCGGCCCGCCGCCTAACACAATGACATCGAATGATTGGTCGGCCGTCATAAACCTCTTGAAAGATGGAGGGGGGGCTTTAGCCGACAAGTGGTCGGCTAAAGCCTCCCCTCCGTGTGCGATTAGGGCTGGTGCGCCTGCCCAGAATCCGGGTCAATCATCAGTGAGGAAACATCTACCACCTCAAAGTTTGCCCCCGTGACATCATCCAGTTCATGCAGCACATCATTATCCCACCGCTCATCCGGCACGCCGGAGACATACCAGGCAGAACCGTTATCGGCCAAGATCATCCCATACGTCTTCATCGCCTGCAGGATGACCCGGGCATGGGGCGAGTAGCCGGAGATGTCAAAGTCTGCCCGCAGACGGACACGCAGCCCCATGGGGGGATATTGCGCCCCGGTCAGGTCAGAAGCATCGTGGCGGGCGGGCCACCAGTGGGCGCTGCGGGTTTCCGGCGCCGTGAAGCGGATAGCGTGGCGAATTTCGCCCGCCGCCACTTCGTCATACCGCACCAATCCGGGCAAGATGGGTAAGCCAGCGGCATCCGCCGATGTCCAGCCATCGGGGCGCAAAGCATGAGAATTGAGGTCATACACCGCGCCATTGCCCGCTTCCCAACTACCATCCTGCTGCGGGTACGCGGCATACATCTCGTAGAGGATGCAGTTATCCCGCTCTAGTACCAGCACGTGCCGGTCGCCATCACTATCGGGGCCGCCTTCAATGGGGGCGTCGGGTGGCACCGGATAGGGGCCGGGGTCACTCTGTTCCGGCCACCAGATGAAGTCCACGGTTACTTCTGGCTGGCTGCCGGGCACAACCACAAAGGGGATGCCAATGGGGCTATTGGAGCCGGGCGGCCAGACGCCGGAGCCAAAATCCATATGCAATCCTCTATTTGCGCCAATGGTGTTGATCAAGGTGCTGGAATTGGGATGGACGGGCAAGGTATCAATGGGCGTGTTCCAGATGTTGTCGCCGGGGAAGATGTCACAGCCGGCAATTTGCGGTGGCGGTGTGCCGGGTTTGGTGACGAGGGGGAGGTAGGTGGGCGGGGTAGTACCGGTGGGGGTCACGGCCGTGACCCGCCACACCATTTGCCCCACGAACAATACCATCAACAAGAGAAGCCCCAGGATAAGGATAACTTTGGTTGTTTTCATATTCGTTTCCAGGTTGGTTACCAGTTATCGGTAACCAGGTATCGGTCATCGGTAAACTGAATGCTTACTAAGGCAATGGGCCTAACTATACTTGATTGAAAGGGGATGAGGTAGCATTACGGTATGGCAGAGTGGGAATCGGATGAGGTTGAAGAGACGGGCAAACCGGGCAAGTGGGGGCGGTTGATAACTACGGCCGTGACCCTGCTCATCTTCGTCTCTTTTCTGGGCGTCATCCTCATCACCTTTTACAACCAGTTTACCGGGCGGCAAACGCTGCCGCCGCGCCTGCCGCAGGTGGCCTTTTTGCGCGAAGACACCAGTGGGGTGTGGCAACTATTTGTAAGCAACACACCTGCCGGGGAGAGGGTTAACCAGTTAACCACCGAACCGGAGGATGTACTCGATTTTGCGGTGTCGCCTACCGGCACGGCCGTTGCCTACGCCACCCAAAACGCCGACGGCGGCACAACCTTGAAATTATTGGATTGGAACGGCCGTACCGCCAGCAACATCCGTACCCTGCTCACCTGCGTGGAGGCGGTGTGTGGGCAGATGGTGTGGCACCCGGACGGCCGTCGCCTCATTTACGAACGACGCGAAGGCAACACCCCCCGGCTGTGGTGGCTGGATACACAAACGGGGGAGACGGTGACGGTGCTGCAAGAGGCGACGGCCGTCAGCCAGAACGCGGCCATCTCCGCCGATGGCCAATGGCTCAGTTATGCCGACCCGCTCAACGAGGAAACGGTGCTGTATGCTTTTGGCGTGGGTACGCAGCAGAAGGTGACAAATTTGTTGGGCAACACGGCCGTGTGGCATCCCACTATCTCCCAATTTTTGTTCAGCGATTTTGACCTGCTCGTTTACCATGGCGACGACAACCAGACCGGCCATGCCGAACACAGCCACGATTTTGCCCAGGCCATCCACCTCTATCGGGGCAATACCAATAACGAATGGCATCCTTTACTCAGCGAGACGGGTAATGTGGATGACGCCAACCCGTCCTGGTCGCCAGATGGGAACTGGATCGCTTTTGGCCGCAAACCCGTCCGCACCACCGCCGGGCGGCAGTTGTGGTTGATGCGGGCGGATGGGACGGAGGCACGGCCGTTGACAGACTCCCTCACCATTCATCATGGGCCGCCGGTCTGGTCGCCAGACGGCCGTTACCTGCTCTTCCAACAATTTGACACCACCAACCGCACCACCCCCCCGCAAATCGCGCTGCTGGAAGTCAGCACCGGGGCCGTTACGCCCCTGGTGGAAAATGGTATTTTGCCTGCGTGGATTCGGTAATTGAGTAATTGGGTAATTGAGTAATTAACCTCCCCATCACCTCTTCACCTGCTCATCTTGTCATCGAACCGGCATTGGGCCGAGCCGCCGGGCAACCGGTAGCGGTTGGTGGCTACCCAGCGGTAAACCCGCTCTTGTAGCTGTTTGATGCCGGGTAGGGAGTAGAGCCAGGTAAACGGCCGTGCCCACCACACATAACGCAGCGCCCCATTGACTGCTGCTGCGCCGCCGCGGAGACGGCCGTCGGTATCCACAAACCACACCTGCGTCATGCCATCTACATCAGACAGTCCCAAGGCCGCCATTTGCTCTGGTATCATTTGCCAGGGAGAAATGGCAACGCGGCCCTTTGTCCACGTCTGCACCAGACGCGCCGACTTTTCTCAAAAGCCACAGTCACCATCATAAATGAGCAAAGGCGCATTTTTTGTCATTCTCATTCACATCCACCAACATTTTAGCCAGATTTAACTTGGCTATATACCGCTCTTCTGGTTGACGGCGTGTCTTCATCGTCTGCAAATGCGCCAGTACAACCACCGAAAAAGGATTGTTGCTTTCGGCCAATGTGGACTGCTTTGTTTCGTAGTCTAGCAGTTTCACAGTTTGTCCACCCGGCGCACCCCAATTTCTGCCTCTGGAGTGATTTGCTGCAATTCCTGGTCCAGAAATGTGTAGCCCCGCTGCCAATCTATGTCCGCGTGGGCTGCGGGGAAGAAAAAGGCCATAAAGTCGGGAAAGTACCGCTCGATGATGACCTTCCACGGTGAATCGTAGTCGCTTTTCATCTCAGGGTTCATAGATCATGGATGAAACCTGCCATCTGTCATTGAAAGCAGGGTTGCCTGATTATACAATCAACCCAGATTTCACCGAAAGCTTTTTTTCATCTTGGCCCATTGGCGCCTTTGCGTGAACAATCCAAGGAGGAGAAATGAATTTTCAGAAACGTTCATTACTGGAAAAAGATATTGATGTACTTAATCAGACCATCCAACAGATGAGTCATCTGGTGGAGGAGGCTACTGCGCAGGCGGTGCAGGCGCTTCTGGAGCGGGACGGGGAAGTGGAGCGCCAGATCATTAACCAGGATGCACAGGTGAATGGATTGCGCTACCAGGTGGAAAAGCTGGCGCTGCAAGCCATTGCCACGCAGCAGCCGATGGCCGGGGATTTGCGGGCAATTATGACGGCCGTGTACGTGGCCCTGGAATTGGAGCGGATTGGCGATCACGCGGTGAACATCGCCCGGCTAGTGCTGCGGGTGGACGCTGATAGGCCGTTCACGTCGCTTTATAAATTACCGGCGATGGCCCAACGTGCCCGTGATATGGTGCATGAAGCAGTGCTGGCTTTTTTGCAGCGCGACGAAGACCTGGCGCGGCTGGTGATGGCCGATGACGACCGCATAGATGCCCGTTATGCAGAATTGATCCGGGAAACGTTGCAGGATATGCGAGATGACGACTATATCCCCCGCGCTACCACGCTGCTGCTAGTCGGGCAAAACCTGGAGCGCATTGGCGACCGGGCGACAAACATTGCCGAACGAGCGATTTTTGCGGCGTCTGGTGTGGTAGAAGAGGCGCCGTCGGAGCCGTATCCGTAATGCGTAATGCGTAATGCGTAATCCGTTATCCGTTATCCGAATTACAGTTCACGGGTTACGGATTACGGGTGACGGCTTCTTGCCAGGCCAACGGCCGTTCCAAATGCACCGTATGCCCCACCCCAGGCACAATCTCCAGGTGAGCGTTGGGTAATAAGGCTGCCATTTGCCGGTTAATGGTCACAAACTTTGTGTCCAGTTTGCCCACCAGCAGTAATGTGGGTATCGCCAAGGCAGGTAGATGCTCCCAGAGCGAGGGCTGCATCCCGGTACCCATGCCGCGCAAACTGTTTGCCAACCCCGTCGGATTGTTTTGTAGCCGCTGTTGATGAAGTTGCTGCTGGATTTCCGGTGATAGCTGCTGCTGGCTGGCCCACAAGGGCAGTTGCTCCCACCGATTGACAAACGCTTCAATGCCGTTGATCTCAATCCAGTCAGCTAATTCCCGGTCTTGGGCCACCCGCGCCTGCCGTTCGGCAGCGGTGGGTAAACCAGGCGATGCGCTTTCCAGAATCAGGTGGGTGATGCGGTGGGGGTAGGTCACGGCCGTAAACAACGCCAATCGCCCCCCCATCGAATACCCCAATATCCCCGTCTCCGCATATCCTAATTGATCTATAAGAACAATCAGGTCAGCCGCCACCCGCTCTATAGCATAGCGGTTTTCACCGGGCGGGGAAGCAGTACGGCCGTGACCCAACACATCTACCAGGATCACCTGATGATGGCCGGTTAACCCTGGCAAGATGGGCTGCCAGTTTTGGGAACTGCCGGTAAAACCATGCAACAATAGCAACGGCCGTCCCGCCCCATGTATTTCTACATAATAGGTAACGCCATTGATGGACAGGTATAGCATAAAGAGTGGCGGCGCCAGGCACAGGTCGGAGCCAACCAAAGACGAACTGCCCCGTGCCTGGCGCTATCAAGTTATGGTTACGGCCGTACCTCCTGCCCCGTCCAATACTGCTCTGCCAGGGTATAAGCCTGCGCCCCAATAGATGTGCCCATCCGCCGGGCAAACAGGTCGCCGTCCTGGAAATGGATGCCGCCGTACCGTCGGGACACAGCCGCCTCGTCGGCTGCCTCCTGGAAAGTATCCCATTGCAGCGTCACCACTTCTGCCGGGCTGTTTTCAAACATATTGCCGCCAATGGGAACCACATGCTGCCCCAACAAATCGGGAATGCCGTCCCGGTTAAAATCCTCATCATACAACATGGTAACGCCATCATAAAACTGGTTGCTGCCGGTAAAGCGGGTCAGCACCTCGGCGGCAGCGGCGCTAAAGGTGCTGTGCCCGGATACGTATTCGGCAAACGGCGGCGTCACAAAGGTCAGGCTTTGGTATGGCCGCCACGTCTCACCGGGAATCCACTGCGTGCCCTGGTTGGGGCCGCCCCACGCCTCAATCATCTGCCCGGCATATTTGTGCTGGATGGCCGACGCCGGGCGCACATAATCATAAGTACGTTTGGCTTCCCAGGCAGCAATACTGGCGTCAAACAAGGCCCCATTGAGGGCAAAATAGAGCTTCACATCCTCATCAATGCCATGATTATCACGAAAGGAGATGCCATGCGCCAGGGCATTCCAGTGGCCGGGCGGCGTCTCCGAGCGCGGCCCATCGGCCCAGTATTCGGCAATCACTTTCTGTTCGTCAGTTAGCATGGCGCTGATGTGCAGGATTTCGTCCACCTGTTGATGGTACGCTTCGTCGTGGGTCATGGTCTGGCCCAGGGCGTCGGTGTACGGTTCGGTGGAGCCGGCCTGAGGCGGCATTTGGGGACGGAATTGGTCGCCGCTGCTGAGGGCAAACGGCCGTACCGCCCCCCAATGCGGCGTCAGAAACACCTGGTCCCGGTACGTGGCCGGATTTGCATGGTCAGCCACAGGCCAACCGGCCGCATCGGTCAGTTCGCCCGTGGGAACCCGCAGCGGCTGCCAATGATTGGGATTGAACCCGGCATGTCCGGGGGCGTTGTCGGCGTTGGGGTCGGCGCTGTTCCAGACCACATACAGTTCAGGGTAGATAGCCGAGGTAAGATCGGCGTAATTATTGGCGGCGTTGGCGCCATCGTCGGCGCGGTCGGCCAACACAGCCTGCGCGGCCATATAGCCAAGTCCTGCCGGGGTAGTGGCGTCTGCCTCCATGACAATCTTGTAGCCCAACGCATTCAGTAAATTGCTAAAGGCGTAGGTTTTCTTCTCGTGGTCAGGATAGAGGGTGATCAGCATATGGTAAGCAGCCTGGCTGACCGCCGCCCCTTTGTAGACATCATTGTGTTCGGCGGCGGGGCGTTTGAGCGCGGGATCGAGGACGGTGGGCACGGCCGTGTCATCATACAGCGCCCAGGCGTCATACATAGCAGCGTGGGTCATATAGAGCGCCCGCGCCGTCACCGTCGGCCGGGGCACGCCATTGCGCACAGCCGCCAGCATCGCCTCATTCCACAACACCACCAGGTTGGCCGGGGGTTCGGGCAGCCCATCGGCCCGTGGCAATGTTGGCGACCTGACCTCGGCTACTGAAAGCAGGCCAGAAGTGGTAGAACCCGGTTGCTCTACGCCCATATTCTGTACGGCCGTGCCCTGACCCTGGCAAGCTACCAGCCAAACGATGGCGATCAGTAGCAGTATCCATTTGCCGAATGCGATTGATGAATGTACATAAGATTTCATGGGATTTCCTCAGACAAGCCTGTTCTCTAAATTTACCGGATCAGAGAATCCATGTAGACGTTATAGATATATCAGACGATGGCAGAAAATGTAATCTGGCTAATGGTACAAGTCAAATATGACTATTGACAGGGGAAGCGACTACCATCCGGTAGGGTTCACCACGATTGTGGTGATACAATTGGCGGCCTATGGCTGTTCACCAGGCTGCAACGTCACACAATGGGCGGTTACCTTTTTATGCGGGTCAATTCACCCTGTTTTTTTTGGCATTCATAGCCGGGTTAGCTTTAAGCCGCTTGTTGTATGAGGGATTTTTTCCGCAGTTGTTGTGGCTGGCACGGCCGTTGGTTGCCCTCCCCTTTGCCGCTCTCACCGCTTATGCCGTCTGGCTGGTCTGGCTGAAATGGGCCAGACAATTGCCCCCGCTCGCCTTCAGCTCGCTGCTGCTCAATTTGCTCTGGTTGTTCAATCCGGCAGTTGATCTGGCAGGCAGCCGGTTGATTTTTGCCGCAACTGTGTGGCTGACGGCCGTGTTCATTTGGACGCAGATAAACACGGATGAACGCCGATGGGGAAAATGGGGCGGCTGGTTGTTGGTCATGGTGGCGCTGCTGCCGGTCTATTTGTTTACTATGTCTGCCAGCGTGGGGGCGGCGGATACGTTTGAGTTCCAGGTGGTCACGCCCCAATTGGGCATTGTCCATCCCACCGGCTACCCGCTGTATTTGCTGCTGGGCAAACTGTTTACCCTGCTGCCGGTGGGCACACTGGCCTGGCGATTGAATCTGGCTTCGGCCGTGTATGCGCTGGCGGCGATGAGTATGCTTTATTTCCTGATACAGCGGATGCTGCGCCATCCCCTACCTGCCATCCTGGGCACGGCCGTTACCGGCCTCAGCCTCACCTTCTGGAGCCAGGCCATCATCGCCGAAGTATATGCCCTCCATGCGTTGATTGTGATGGTGGCGCTATATTTGATGGCGAAGATTGGGGATTGGAAATTGGAGATAAAAGATTGGAGATTGAGAGTTCCACCCCCTCACCCTATCACCCCCTCACCTGTTCACGTCTACGCGCTGGCCTTCACCCTTGGCCTGGGTATGGCCAACCACCTCACTACCCTCCTTTTACTACCATCTGCCTTCCTTACCATCCTCTTCACTGCCCGACCCACCCGCCTCACCACCCATCACGCATCACGCATCACGGACAATGAATTATGGATTACGGATTACCGTTTCTGGCTCAAAACGGCCGTCGCCTTCCTCCTCCCCCTGCTGCTCTACGCCTACCTGCCCCTGCGCTGGCAGGCAGTGAACGGAGAAGCGATGGGACTGGCGCGCTTTGTAGACTGGGTAGTGGGCGGCCGTTTTCAAGGGGCGCTGCAACTGCGCGCCTGGCTGGATGATCCCGTGCGCTACCAGATTGTGGGCCGGTTGTTTTTGGAAAATTGGGGCTGGTGGGGTCTGGCGTTGGCCGGGTTGGGGCTGGTGGTGATGGTGTGGCGGCAGTGGCAAACGGCCGTCATCCTGCTGCTGACCTGGTTTGCTTATACCTTTTACGCTCTCAATTACACCGTGCCTGACCTGGCCGTGTTTGTCATCCCGGCGCAGTTGGTAGGGGGCGTCTGGTGGGCGGTCGGGCTGTGGGCCGGGTTGGCGCTGGTACAGGATGTGGCCCGGCGCGAGCATTGGCCGGATGTGGCGCCATTGGCATTGACCTTTGCCCTGATTCCGGCCTTAACAATGACTGTAAACCATTGGGCAAAAAACGACCAGTCAGGCGAAAACCCGCTGGAACAGTGGGGGCGGGCGGTGCTGGCCCTGCCCCTGGCTGAGGGCGCAGCCATCCTGGCCGATAGCGAAAAAATTGCGCCACTGCTCTATTTGCAGGTGGCGGAAGGGCTGCGCCCCGACCTGGACATTTCCGTCTGGCCGGATGAAGCCGCCTATCGGACACAAGTGGACGGCCGTCTGGCCCAAAACCAAGCCGTCTACCTGGCCCGTTACCTGCCCGGTCTACAAGGCATCTACCACCTGCGTTCCCTCGGGCCCCTCACCGAAGTCTCTACTTCTCCAATGACCCAATTACCCAATCCTTCGGCAGTCCCAGGACAGGTTTACCCAATTACCCCATTACCCCATTCCCAATTTGGCCCCCTCACCCTCCTGGCCTACTCGCTGGAACCAATGGCGGCGGGGGATGAAGGGAACACGGCCGTCACCCTCTACTGGCAGGCAGCGCAAGCGGTGGACGAGGTGCTGCATGTGTATGTGCGTGTGGTGGGGGGCGAAGGGGACGGCCGTGCCACCCACAGCCAGCACCCTGCCAATAACTTTTACCCCACTAACGCCTGGCGGCCCGGCGAGATCGTGGCCGACTACCACCTGCTGCCGCGCCCGGTTATCACCCATGATGGCGCCCTCACGTACCAGGTAGCCATCGCTCCCCCCTTTACCCCGGCCAACCAACTGGCCTGGCAGGATGTAACCACTATGGAAGTAACGGCCACTGAAAACACGGCGGCGCTACCATCCCGGCTGCTGCGCGCCCAAATTGGGGGCTATCTGGTAAACGGCGCCGACTTCCCGGCCAAAATTCGTTCCCAGACCAGACTACCCCTGCTGCTGACAGGGTTCGGCAGTGAAAATCCGGGACTGCAATTCAAATTGCAGCCGGTAAGCAGCCCTATTGGGCAAATCACCGAATTTTCGCCGCCGCCGCCTGTGCCCCCAGCCCACATCTGGTATGAAAATCTAAACTCAGACTTGCCGGCGGGTTTATACAATCTGATTGCCAGTTATGAGGCACAGCATGAAGCGGATTGTGGCCACGGCCGTTGCCTTGCCCCGGCGTCTTATTGCGGCTGGATGTCTCCCGCGCAGACCGGCTGTGTGGTGGGGCAGGTGGAAATTAGCGGCGTGGCGCTGCCAGACACGGCCGTGAACTATGCCGACCAGATCGCCCTGCTGGATATAACCACCAGCGGCCCCGCTTTGTCGCCCGGTGGCGTTTTGCAGGTACAACTGAACTGGCTGGCGCTGGCAAACATGAACCAGGATTACACCCTGTTCCTGCAAGTGGTGGACGCCCAAGACCGGATTGTGGGGCAGGTGGATAGCTGGCCGGTGCAAGGGACGCACCCCACCAGCGGTTGGCAGCCGGGGCAAACAATCCCCGATTCATACACCATTCCCCTGAGCCAGGAGATGGCCCCCGGTGCGTATCGTTTGCTGGTGGGCTGGTATTTGCTAGGTGACGGCCGTCGCCTGCCAGTGTTGGATGGGGAAGGTACGGCCGTAGAGGATAAGCTGATTGTGCCCAATCTGTTTGTGCCGGGTTGACGAGAATGGCGTTCAGCGTTACAAACGACAGATATGAGCATCAAGATATTCGTAGTGGAAGATGACAAGACGCTGCTGGAAACGCTGGAGTATAACTTACAGCGCCAGGGGTATAAGGTGATCACGACGGAAAACGGCCGTACCGCCGTCACCCTGGCCCGCACCCAAAAGCCAGACCTGGTTATTTTGGACGTGATGCTGCCGGGGCTGGATGGGTTTGAGGTGTGCCGCATCTTGCGCAAAGAGTTCAGCACCCCCATTCTCATGCTCACCGCCAAATCGGAAGAAGTGGATAAGGTGGTGGGGCTGGAAATGGGCGCGGACGATTACCTGACCAAGCCGTTCAGTATGCGCGAACTGCTGGCGCGAGTGAAGGCGCTGCTGCGCCGGGTGGAACTCATTCGAGAAGAGTTGAGCCACGAGCCGGGGGGGATGGCCACGGCCGTGCCCACCGGCCCAGACGCCGTACTCGCCTTCGATTCTCTGGTCATTGACCAAAACCGGCGCGAAGTGCGCCTGAACGATGTCATTGTGCGGCTCAAACCCAAAGAGTATGACCTGCTGCTCTTTCTGGCGCGGCACCAGGGCATTGCCCTCTCCCGTGATCTGATCCTGGAGCGTGTGTGGGGCTGGACGTATGACGGCAACAGTCGCACGGTGGACGTACATGTGCGCTGGCTGCGCGAAAAGATTGAAGCCGACCCGGCCAACGCCCGCCGCATCGTTACCGTGCGCGGCATTGGCTACCGGTTTGACGGGTAGTTTCGTAACCGTAATCCGTAACCCGAAGTCGGATTACGGCTCACGGGTCACGCATCACGCATCACGCATCATAAAGCATGTTCTCCAAAATCCGCTGGCGCATCGCCATTCCCTTTTTTCTCTTTTTTGCCTTCGTTTTGCTCGTTTTGGGCATATTGCTGACGCAGCCCACGTGCCTGGGTGGGGCAGGCTGTGTCTGGCGCAATCTGTTGGCGGCAATGGCGATCACGGCCGTCATCACCTATCTCCTGGCGCTGCGATTGGAACGTTCCGCCCACCGCTACACCCGCCACATCACCGAAGTGGCGCAGCGCATCACCCACGGTGACCTGGAAGCGCGTATCCTCGGTTACACCAGCGACGATGAAGGGGATATGATCCGCGCCTTCAGCGACATGGTGGCCTCGCTGCGCGAACAAATCCACGCCTTGCAAGCGGAAAATCAGCAATACGGCGCGATTCTGGACAGCATGACCGACGGGGTGCTGATTACCGGCGAGAACGGCACGGTACGCCTGCTCAATCCAGCGGCGACCCGGCTGCTAGAGCCAATGACGGAGCAAGCGATTGGCCGCTCCTTTGCCGAAGTGGTGCGCCACCACCAACTGATTGAATTGTGGCAAAAAGCGCAGCAGACGCGGCAGGAGCAGGTGGAAATGGTCGAGGTGAGCCGGGGCGTTTTTTTGCAAACGGCCGTGATCCCCTTTGAAGAGGAAGGCGCCCGCCGCTTCCTGGTTATTTTGCATGATCTGACCCAAATTCAACGGCTGCAAACGGTACGCCGCGACTTTATCAGCAATATCTCCCACGAACTACGCACCCCCCTGGCCTCGCTCAAAGCGGTGGTAGAAACGCTGCAGGATGGGGCACTGGACGATCCGCCGGCGGCGCAGCACTTTTTACAACGCGCCGAAAATGAAGTGGATGTGCTGACGCAGATGGTGGAGGAACTGCTGGAACTCTCCCGGATTGAGTCGGGGTTAGTGCCGTTTCGGTTTCAGGTCACGGCCGTGTCCAACCTCCTGCTCGGCCCCATGGAACGGCTGCGCCCCCAGGCACAGCGCAAAGAAATTGAGATGGCGCTGGACGTGCCCGCCAATTTGCCGCCGGTGCTGGCAGATGAAGAGCGTATGCAGCGGGTCGTCACCAATTTGCTGCACAATGCCGTGAAATTTACGCCTGAGGGGGGGCGCGTTACAGTGCAGGCCAGGCTATCAGCAGAAAACGCTAACGAACTGACAATTTCTGTAACCGACACCGGCGTGGGCATTACCGAAGAAGATTTACCGCGCATTTTTGAGCGGTTTTACAAATCTGACCGGGCGCGCACCCGCAACGGCGGCGGCACCGGCCTGGGGCTGGCGATTTCGCGCCACATTGTGCAGGCCCATCACGGCCGTATCGGCGTCACCAGCCGCGAAGGGAAAGGTAGTACGTTTTACTTTACGCTGCCCATTTCCCGCGAGCCGTTATCCGTGAATCGTAATCCGTAAACCGATGTCGGATTACGGTTTACTTCGTACCAGCGCGAAATGTGCGCCAAAAGCGTAAAAAGATCTAGCCACAGAGGCACAGAGACACGGAGGAAAAACCAAAAATCTCTGCGCCTCTGTGCCTCTGTGGTAAGTTTTGGTTGTGGCTTCGCCACGTTATGGATTACGGTTTACGGATTACGCCCTACCCCTGCCGCCCCGTAATATACGCCTCGGTCAGTTCTTTTTCCGGGTTGGTGAAGAGGTCGGGGGTACGGCCGTATTCCACCAGTTCCCCCAACCAGAAAAACCCCGTCCAATGGGAGGCCCGCGCCGCCTGCTCCATGCTGTGGGTAACAATGACAATGGTGTAATCCGCCGCCAACTGCTGCATGAGTTCTTCAATTTTCAGGGTAGCCACCGGGTCTAGCGCCGAGCAGGGTTCGTCCATCAACACCACCTCCGGTTTTACGGCAATGGTACGGGCAATACACAACCGCTGCTGCTGCCCCGGATTGAGCGCCTGGGCCGGCCCTTCCAGCCGGTCTTTCACATCCTCCCACAGCGCCGCGTCACGTAAACTTTGCTCCACGATCTCGTCCAGACGGCCGTTGCCCCCGGCCAACCCCAACACCCGCGGCCCATAGGCCACGTTGTTGTAAATGGACTGCGGAAACGGGTTCGGCCGTTGGAACACCATGCCCACCCGTTGCCGCAGTTGCACCACATCCACATCCGGGTCATAAATGTTTTTGCCGTCCAGCAGCACTTGCCCCTCAGCCCGCGCCCCCTTAATGGTGTCATTCATCCGGTTCAACGCCCGCAAAAAGGTAGATTTGCCACAGCCCGACGGCCCAATCAACGCCGTGATCTGGTTGCGCCGAATCGGCAAATTCAGGTTAATGAGCGCCTGAAACTGACCGTAATAAAAACTGAAGTTTTGGATTTCGAGTTTGTTGTCCATAAGTTCTGAGATTGGAGATTGGAGACTGGAGATTAGAGATTACCCCATCTCCCATCTCTAATCTCCAATCTCTAATCCCCTTTTACCCAAACCGCCCCGACACATAATCCTCAGTACGTTTGTCTTGGGGATAGACAAACAGGTCCTTCTGGGCGCCAACCTCCACAATTTCGCCGTCCAGCATAAAGGCGGCCCGGTCGGCCACCCGCGCCGCCTGCTGCATACTGTGGGGCACCATGACAATGGTGTATTGCTGTTTGAGTTCATACAGCGACTCTTCCACAATGGAGGTGGAAATGGGGTCAAGGCCAGAGGTGGGATTGTCCAGCAGCACAATTTCCGGCTCCAGCGCCAGGCTGCGCGCCAGGCAAAGCCGCTGTTTTTGGCCGCCGGAGAGAGCAAAGGCGGAATCGGCCAGACGGTCTTTCACCTCCTCCCACAGCGCCGCCTGCTGCAAGGAACGGGCCACCCGTTCATCCAACACGCGGCGGTCTTTGATACCGGCCATTTTCAGGCCATAGGTCAGGTTTTCATAGATGCTGCCGGGCAGGGGGGTAGGCGTGGCAAAGACCATGCCGATGCGCCGCCGCAGGTCAAACACATCTGTGCCCCGCGCAAAAATATCCTGCCCATCAAAGAGGATACGGCCGTGCATCTGACCCACCGGCAGCAAATCCGACAACCGGTTGAGCAGCCGCAACAGCGTAGACTTGCCGCTGCGCGACGGCCCAAACAGCACAAAAAGCTCATGGGGCATTATATCCAGGCTGATATTCCGCAGCGCCGTCGCCCCATCACCATAATCAAACGAAACGTTTTGGATAGAAAGTTTAGGAACCATAAAACGGTAAGATACGATGCGTGATGCGTGACGTGTGACCAGAAAGATTTCACGCATCACGCATCACGCCGATCACCACTCTCTCCGCCGCCGCATGGCGCTGCGGATCATGGTGGCTACAAAGGTGAGCGAAAGCGTAAACAGCAGCAGCACCAACGCCGTGCCATACTGCACCTGCAGGGGCATACCCGGCACCTGCGTAGAAATGACATACAGGTGATACGGCAGGGCCATCGTCTGGTCAAAGACAGAGGTGGGCAAATTGGGCAGGTAAAAAGCGGCAACCGTGAACAAGATGGGCGCCGTTTCGCCAATGGCGCGGCTGAGGCCGAGGATAATGCCGGTGATGATGCCGGGCATGGCATTAGGCAACACCTGGTGGCGAATGGTCTGCCAGCGGGTGGCGCCCACGCTGTAGCTGACGGTGCGGAACGCCTGCGGCACCGACAGGATGGCCTCTTCGGCCGTGCTGATGACGATAGGCAACGTCATCAACCCCAACGTCAATGACCCGGCCAGGATGGAGGTGCCAAACTGGAAAAAGAGGACAAACATGCCCAGCCCAAACAAACCATAAACAATGGAAGGGATACCCGCCAGATTCACAATCGCCAGGCGAATGGTGCGGGTGAGGGCGTTATCGCCGGCGTATTCGGCCAGGTAAATGGCCGCGCCAATGCCAAGGGGGATGGCGGCAACGGCCGTGCCCAACGTCAGCAAAATCGTGCCCAAAATGGCGGGCATAATGCCCCCCTCTGTCATGCCATTACGCGGCGGTTGCGTCAAAAATTCCCAACTAATAGCCGACATGCCGTTGTAAAAAATCATCAGGATGATGAGCAAGACCGGGATGACCACCAGCGTGGCTACGGTGGTGATCAGAAACGTTGCCACCTTTTGCGTTTGTTGGCGACTCAGCACTCTCATAACTGCGCCCCCCGCTGCTTGGGCCGACCGCCTATTAGCCGCGTGGCCAATGAATTCACCAAAAAAGTGATGATGAACAGCACAATGCCGATGGCAAACAAGACGCTGTAATGGGTGCTGCCCTGGGCCACCTCGCCCATTTCGGCGGCAATGGTGGCCGTCATGGTGCGGATGGGTTGGAACATCATGCCCAGGCCGAGTTCGGGGATATTGGCCGCGTTGCCCGTCACCAGCATCACCGCCATTGTCTCGCCAATGGCCCGCCCCACGCCCAACATAATGGCGATGACAATGCCGGAGCGAGCGGCAGGCAGCACCACCCGCCACACCGTCTGCCAATGGGTGGCGCCAATGGCCAGCGAGCCATCGCGGTACTCTTTGGGTACAGCATACAGGGCATCTTCGGTGATGCTGATGATGGTGGGCAACGCCATATAAGCCAGGATGAGCGAGCCGGTAAAAGCGGTGAGGCCGGTGGGGGCGCCCATGTTCTGAATGAGGGGGGCCAGCGCCACCCAGCCCAAAAAGCCCAGCACAATGGAAGGGATACCGGCCAGCACTTCAATCAGCGGTTTCAGAATTTCGCGCAGCCAGTCCGGGGCAAACTCACCCAGGTACACGGCCGTGGTCAAGCCCAACGGCACGGCAATCACCACCGCCCCCACCGTCACCAGCAGCGACCCCGCCAGCAGGGGCAGTAGCCCATACGTCTCCTCAATGGGATACCAGCGGCGGCCCCAAAAGGTGCTGATCGGCTGCGAGGTAAAGGCGGGCAGCCCCTCTTTCAGCAGGAAGAGGAAAATGAGGGTGATAATGATAATCACCGACACGCCAGAGGCCAAAATCAGCCCCTCGATGATCAGCTCACGGCCGTTGCGTCGTCGTGGTGTGGGGGATACGGCCGTGTCCTCTCTGGTTTGTTCTATTTCTTCGTATGTTGCCATATGTCAATCTCTGGCTGCGGCCGGTCTCCAGACCGTGCCGCCTTGCCTGGCTCGGTCTGAAGACCGGCCTGAGCGTCAGGTCTGAATGAGTCAATCTCCGGGTAAAGGCACAAACCCCAGGTTCGCCACAATTTGCTGCCCCGCCGGCCCTAAAATCCAATGCAAGTATTCGGCGATCACGCCTTGCGGCTCGCCGGCGGTGTACAGATACAGGTCACGCGCCAGGGGATACTCTCCCGAAGACGCTGCTTCCAACGTAGGGTAAATAAAGGGGCTGTTTTCATCTTCGGCCACCGCCACCACCTTTTCATGCGCCGGGTCCACATACCCCAGGCCATCATAACCAATAGCGTTGGGATTGCGGCGCAGTTCGCTGGTAATGCCCACCGAAGAAGGCATGAGCATCGTTTGCGGCGCAAAAATCTCCTTGCTCTTGCTGTCACCCTGCCGCACCACCTCTTCCAGAAAGTAAACGTGCGTCCCCGAATTCGTCTCCCGCGATAGCAAAACAATGGGCGCATCACGGCCGCCCACCTCCTGCCAATTGGTGATGCGCCCGGTGTAAATGGCCGACAGTTGGGGGATGGTAAGCGCACTCACCGGGTTATCGGGGTGGACGATGACGGCCAGGGCGTCAATGGCCACCACATGCTCCACCGGCTCAATGCCGTTGGCACGCGCCTCCTCCAACTCTGACTCCTTCATGGCGCGGGAAGCGTTGGCCATATCTACCGTGCCGTTGATCAGGGCGGCGATGCCGGTGCCGGAGCCGCCGCCGGTAACGGCAATGCTCACCGAGGGGTCTACCTCCCGGTACGCCTCGGCCCAGGCCAGGGCGATATTGACCATGGTGTCGGAGCCTTTGTTTTGAATAGCGCGGGAGGTTGAGGGGGTAGTTAAGGTGGTGGCGGCACGGCCGTTGCACCCTCCTAACAACAAAAAAGCAAGCAGTAAAATGAAGATGATTTTGACTGCTTGCCAGGTTTGGTTTTCAAGGTGAGTTGGCTTCTGCCAATCTGGGTATGACTGTATAGGACTATGCTTTTTTTGCATCCATCTCTTCCCGTTGGATGTTGATTTTCCGGGGCTGGATTTTACTCACTTTAACAAAAAGTTAACAGACCGGATTTGTTAACATGTTGTTAACGATTTGATAACCTACCTTAACAAAGCCATGACCAGACGTTAACCAATCAGTCGCAAAATTTTAACTGACCGGGGATACACTCCTATGCAGTATCTTAAAAGGCGAAAGAGTGTGCCATAGACCCTAAGGGTTTCGGAAAAACCTTAGGGTCTATATTGCCTTTTGCCACAATCCCAATTCACGCAGGAGAAGAATGATGCGTAACAAACTTTTCATTTTTGTATTGTTGATTGCTGCCGCCGCTCTGGCAGCCTGTTCCGGCAGCGGCAGCGCCGAACCACAGGTGATCACGGAAACGGTAACGTTGGAAGTGACCCGTGTGCAAACGGTGGTAGAAACCGTCACCGAAACTAACGTGGAAACGGTCACGGTAGTAGAGACTATAACCGAGCAGGTGCAGGTGATGGCGCTGCCCGCCGTAGACCCGCTGGCGGTTAAAGGCGACATCATCACCGCCGGCAGTTCCACCGTCTTCCCACTGACCGAGCGTATGGCCGAACGCTTCCGCCAGGAAGGGTACGGTGGCAACATCACCGTAGATTCCATCGGCTCTGGCGCTGGTCTGGAGCGATTCTGTGTGGCCGGCGAGAGCGACATTGCCAACGCCAGTCGCCCCATCCGCGACAGCGAGGTGGAATCCTGCCGCGCTATCGGCCGTGAACCGATTGAGTTCCGTGTGGGTACCGATGCCCTGGCGGTGGTCATCAACCCCGCCAATGACTTCGTAGACACTTTGACCCTGGAAGAACTGGCGCTGGCTTTCTCCACCGCCGCCACCTGGGCTGAGGTACGCGAAGGCTGGCCGGCTACCCCCATCATCCGCTTCAGCCCCGGCACCGATAGTGGCACCTTTGACTACTTCGTGGAAGAGGTCTTTGATGAAGACGAAGAACCCATCCTCTCTGCCGCCAACCTGCAACTGTCTGAGGATGACAATGTACTGGTGCAGGGCGTGGAAGGCGACGTCAACGCCATCGGTTACTTTGGCTACGCTTACTTTCAAGAGAATGCCGATAGACTGAAACTGGTACCGATTGAAGGTGTGGAAGCGACGGCTGCGCATGTGGAAGATGGAACTTATCCATTGGCACGGCCGTTGTTCATCTACTCCGACGCCAGCATCATGGCCGCCAAACCGCAGGTCGCCGCTTTCATTAACTTCTACCTCACCTTTGTCAACGAAGAAGTGGTGGATGTCGGTTACTTCCCCGCCAGCGATGACGCCCTGAATCTGGCCAAGTTCAACTGGCTGAATGCGAACAACTAAAGATAGTAATTGAGTAATTGGGTAATTGAGTAATTGGGTAACTGAGATGCCCCAATTACCCAATTACTTGATTGCTTTATAGGGGAAAAGGGAATGGCAATACACACCCAGGCAAGCACATTTGCCCAGACGGAAATTACCGCGATCTCCTTGCAGAAAAAGCCACGTGTAGGCGAAATACTCATTCAGGGCTTTTTATTTTTCTGTGGAATACTCTCCATATTTACCACCGTAGGCATCGTTTATATTCTGGTCACCGAATCATTTACGCTCTTTAACAGCCAGCAATGGGCCACCACCAACAAGCGTATCGCCGTCGAAGTAGACCCGACAATGACCGAAATTGAGGTAGGCACATCCGGCGCGGCCCTGTTTGTGGGTGATGTCATCCGGCTGACCAATGAAGTCATGATCATCACGGCTATGAACGACAATATCATCGTCGTGGAACGCGGCGCGCAAGGAACAACACCGGCTGCTTACGCCGCCGGGCTGCAAATTGCGCGGGCTAAAGATGTGAACGTCATAGACACGTTGACCAGCACCAACTGGATGCCGCAGTTGGGGCAGTTCGGCATCTGGCCGCTGCTGTACGGCACGATAGCCACCAGCATCATCGCCATGTTTGTGGCCTTGCCGGTGGGTCTGGCCACCGCCATTTACCTGAGCGAATATGCCTCGGAGAAAGTGCGCAGCACGCTCAAGCCCATATTAGAGATTTTGGCCGGTATTCCCACAGTGGTGTATGGCTTTTTTGCGCTGGTGTTCATGACCCCTCTGCTGCGTTCCGTTTTTGGCGTGGAAAACGTACAAATTTTCAACGTTATGTCGGCGGGTATTGTGGTGGGCATTCTCATTGTGCCGCTGATGAGTTCCATGAGTGAGGACGCGCTGCACGCCGTGCCCCGCGCCCTGCGCGAAGCGGCCTTTGGGCTGGGAGCGACCAAGCTGGAAGTCTCGCTCAAAGTGGTTACACCAGCGGCTCTGTCTGGCATTGCCGCGGCTTTTGTCGTCTCCATTTCCCGCGCCATCGGCGAGACGATGGTGGTGGCCATTGCCGCCGGTTCAGGGCCAAAAAATTTCACCTTAGGCAAGGATAGCTTGTTTGGTTATGTTCTCAACCCATTTCTCTCGGCGGAAACGATGACCGGGCATATTGTGCGCATCAGCGGCGGCGATCTGAGTTATGACTCCATAGATTACAACAGCCTGTTTGCCATTGGTCTGATGCTGTTTTTGATGACGCTGATATTGAACATTGTGGCCCGTTATTTTGTGAATAAATACCGGGAAGTATATGAATAAAGAAGTTCAACTTTTGGGGAAAAGTTGAACTTCTCCAGGTTCTTATGGGCAAATTAGACAATCAACCACAACGATTCTTTCAGGATGAGGATACCGGATATCCACAGGGGGACGCGATCAAACAGCAGATAGATGTCCGTAACCGGCGTGGTCTGTGGTGGCGCATCTTTTTCATGTTGGCGCTGCTGATGGCCATTGCTTCGCTGGTGGCGCTGCTGGCAACGATAGTAAACGACGCTTTTGGTTATGTGGTGGTCATTAATAGAGAAGACCCGGAACGGTTGGCGCTGGATGTGGTGGCTATGCAATTGTTAAGCGCCAGCAACACCCTCACCAGCGAAGATGACAATGAACTGGCCGACGGCGTGGCTGCCAACCCTAATGGGATTGGTTTTTTTGGCAATGCCTATTACCAGCAAAACCGGGACAGGCTGAAGTTGGTGGCGATTGATGGAGATCTGCCGAATGAAGAGACAGCCCTATCCGGCGCATACCCCCTGGTGCGCCCCCTCTTCCTGTACACCACCGCCGATATATTAAGCAACAATCAGGCGGCCAATGTCTTTATGAACTATCTATTGACCAACGTGAACGCGGAAATTGAGCAGGTGGGGTATTTGCCCACCAGTCAGGAAGACCTGACCTTTTCGCAGCGAAACTGGATTCGGGCCAATGCCAATTTGGGGCTACAGCCGGGGCAGTGGGCGGCCATCAACCCCTCCGGCATCCTGGGCAACTTTACCATTGCCGGGAGTTCCACCGTTTATCCACTCACAGATCATATGCTGGCTGCCTATCAGGCTGCCGGTTATGAGGGCGTCTATAACAATCAAAGTGTAGGGACGACGGCCGGTATTGCCGCTTTTTGCGACGGTAAGGCAGACATAGCCGCCGCCAGCCGCCCCATCCAGTCAGGAGAGTTTGAAGTATGCCGCAAAAACGGCCGTTTCCCCCAGGAATTCCGCGTGGGCACAGACGCGCTGGCGGTGGTAGTCAACGCCCAAAACGACTTCGTGACCAATCTCACCCAGGAAGAGTTGCAGCAGGTATTCACCATAGCCCAGACGTGGGCGGACGTAAACCCGGCCTGGCCGGATGAACCTATCTATCGCTTCATCCCCGGCGCGGACAGTGGCACACTGGACTTTTTCACCGACGCGGTTTATGACGCCCGCTTATCTGATCTATCCAAAGAAGAACTGGCGCGTCTGCTGGCGACCAATATTAGCGTTGGTCGTGGCCGCGCCCTGGAGCGGGAACAACGTTTTTTTGAAAATGCCCTGCTTTTTGAATCGCCCGATTTGTGGAACGAGGTGTGCGCCCAGCCGCCCGCTGCCCGCCCCACCGGCTGTACGGCCCCGGTACGCAGCCGGGATAACATCTATGACCTGCTGATGACGGAGGTGGTGAAACCCGATGTGGTGAAAACCTATACGCTGCTCAACAGTGTCTTAAACCGGCGCGCCATTCAGGCGGAAGCCGCGGAAAGTTACCCCAATGGCGACCTGGAATTTCGCGCCTGGGTTAACCGGGATTTTGTGACCAATGCCCAATCCAGCACGCCAGAACTGGCCGGGGTGCGCACCGCCATTCTCGGCTCGCTATTTGTGATTGCCGTCACAATTATTTTTTCCTTCCCGGTGGGGGTAGGCGCGGCCATTTATTTGGAAGAGTATGCCGCCGACAACCGGCTGAACCGGCTGCTGCAAACGAATATCAACAATCTGGCCGGGGTGCCCTCCATTATCTATGGCATGTTGGGGCTGGCTATTTTTGTGCGGGCGCTGGAATCGTTTACCAGCGGGGCCGCTTTTGGGGAGGTGACGGATCCCACAACGGCCAACGGCCGTACCATCCTCTCCGCCGGTCTCACCCTGGGGCTGCTCATCCTACCGCTGCTGATCATCAATGCGCAGGAGGCGCTGCGGGCGGTGCCCAACTCGTTGCGGCAGGCCGGGCTGGCCCTGGGCGCTACCAAATGGCAGACGACGTGGCACCACGTCTTGCCGGTGGCCCTGCCCGGCATCCTCACCGGCACCATCCTGGCCGTTTCCCGCGCCATTGGCGAGACGGCGCCGCTGGTGGTGGTGGGGGCTTCGACCTTTATCGCCCTGGACCCGTCCGGGCCGTTTTCTAAATTCACGACTTTACCCATCCAGATTTATCAATGGACATCCCGGCCCCAGGCCGAATTCCGCAACATTGCCGCCGCCGCTATTTTGGTGCTGTTGGTCATGTTGCTGGCGCTGAATGCGACGGCCGTGTTTTTGCGGAATCGCTATTCGGTAAGAATGTAATTGGGTAATTGAGTAATTGAGTAATTACCCAATTACCCAATTACTCAATTACCTCTTCCCAGAGGTACTATGACCAACACAGTCCACTCTAACGGACATATCGCCATCCAAGCCAACAATATGCACGTGTATTATGGCAATTTCCGCGCCGTGAAGGACATCACCCTGCAATTCCCCTCGCACCAAATCAGTGCCCTCATTGGGCCGTCTGGCTGCGGTAAAAGCACCGTGCTGCGCTCCTTTAACCGCATGAATGACCTGGTAGCCACCGCCCGCGTCGAAGGCGAGGTGCTGTATCACAACCACAACATTTATGACGCCGGCGTAGACCCGGTGGAAGTGCGCCGCCACATTGGCATGGTGTTCCAAAAACCGAACCCCTTCCCCAAAAGCATTTATGAAAATGTGGCCTGGGGCGCGCGCGTTAACGGCTTCAAAGGGAATATGGATGATCTGGTAGAAAGCGCGCTGCGCCAGGCGGCGTTGTGGGACGAGGTGAAAGATAAACTGGACCAGAGTGGTTATTCCCTCTCCGGCGGGCAGCAGCAGCGGTTGTGCATTGCCCGCACCATCGCCGTGAAACCGGAGATCATCCTGATGGACGAACCCACCTCGGCGCTAGACCCGGTGGCAACCTTGAAAATTGAGGAATTGATTCAAGAACTCAAGAAGAGCTATACCATCATCATCGTCACCCACAACATGCAGCAGGCGGCGCGCGCTTCTGATTACACCGCCTTTTTCAACATGGACGAAGACCGGGCCGGCTATCTGGAAGAGTATAACGAGACGAACGAACTGTTTACGAATCCCAAAAATGAATTGACGGAGCAGTATATTACGGGGCGGTTTGGGTAAAGAGGAGATTGGAGATTAGAGATTGGAGATGGTCAATCTCTAATCTCCAATCTCTGATCTCCGTAAGGAAACGAAAATGATAGTACGCGAGCATTTTGATCGAGATTTGCGACATTTGCAGGATGAGATTTTGCGCATGGGTAGTGAGGTGGAGGAGAATCTGGTCACGGCCGTAGACGCCCTGCGCGCCCGTGACCTGAAACGTTCACAGCGGGTGATTGAAGCCGACCACTGGATCAATCAGCGGCAGTTGACGCTGAATATGGAGGCGCTGACGCTGATTGCCACCCAACAGCCGACGGCCAAAGATTTACGGCTGATCGCCGCTGTGATGAACATTGCCAACGAGTTGGAGCGCATCCACGACTATGCCAAAGGGATCGGCCGTATCAGCCTGATGATGAACAGCGACCCCATCCCGGCGGAGTTGATGGCCGAGTTCCCGGAAATGGCGGCCAAAACCGGCTCCATGTTGCACCGGGCGCTGGATGCCTTTATCAACCGGGACGAAGCCCTGGTGCGGGCCATCCCGGCGGAGGACGACATCGTGGATGAATTGTTTAACAAGGCGCTGAAAAAGATGACGGAAGCGTTTATGCACAACCTGACGTCTTATGAGGACATCAACCGGCTGGGATGGGCCAACCATAATCTGGAACGTTCCGCCGACCGGGTGGGGAACATTTGTGAATGGGTGGGGTACATGATTACGGGCAAGTTTGAGGAATACGTGTGAAACGATTGAGGTGCGACGCACTTCAAAAGTGCGTCGCACCTGAGGCTTAGCAGTTTGGCCCGCCACCCTTGCCTGGCGCTTGCCTGCCAGTCACTTCGCGGAATATTCAGCAGGTTTATTCATCAAACCAGACCAGCAGCCGCGCCGCGTATGTGCCCGGCGGTGCGTCAGGTCTTTCATAGGCCATCACCCGCCGGTGGTCTGTGCCGCTGAAGCCCAGTTGCGGTTTGACAATAAAGGTCAGCGCAGAACCGCCTGGTTGCCATTCCGCGTCATTCACAATCTCTTGGGCTATAGACGCTAAATTTGGACTGTAACGGATCTGCGGCGGCTGCGGCGGCGGTTCCCATGACCATGTATCCGTGCCGGGGATGTACCAGCGGCGCCAGGCAGCAGTCAGTGAACGGTCTTCTGGACGGTTGGTCGGGCTAAATGTGGGCGAGTTCGGGTCTTCATCGCCATAAAATCGTAAAAGCAGCGGATCAATTTCCAGATACCCATCTACGGTGAAGTGAATATGTGCCCGGGAAATAACCGCACCTTGCGGAATGTCTACATTGCTAAACCGGAAGCCGCTCACAACTTCTGCGCCAGTATAACAACGTCCCAGGTATATTTCCTGCCAGGACTCGCCATAGTTACAATTGTAATCTGGGTATGGCCCCGCATCGTCAGAACCCAGGGCAATGGGCAGGTTCAGGTCTGGCGGGCCGTCAGCCAGCACCAGCGCCACCGCATCAGCGGCCATTTCCTGTGCCACATCGCCATCGTGGTAAATGACAATCTGTTGTGCTTGAAAGGTGTTCAGCCCATCGTCAAAGTCATACCGCCCCAGGTAGGCCCAGGTGCGTGAATAGCCAGGTTTGTTAAACCGGCTCTGGTCAATACCGGCCCAATGCACCTTGTTATTATGGTAAATCCGGTAGAAAGCCAGAACTGTATTGGCGTGTTGGTTAGGAATGTAGGCATAAACGTCATATGTTCCCACCACCAGGTCATGGACGCGCGGCCTCCATTGGGCATAGGCGCTGTTGTAGGTGTCGCCGCTGGCACGCACACGCCAGCGATAGGTGCCGCCATAACACTGCCCCTGGCTGCCACAATTGTTTACTGTCTGCCAGGAAGGGCCAAACTGAACAAAACGATTGGTGTCGCTATCATCTATTATCCGGTGTACGGGGTTGGTTAAGTCTGGGGCCAGGGGCGGGTTATTGGATGGCAGTAATGGCGTACCGGACACATACATTTGCTGTGGACAACCGCCGGTAAAGCCAATGGCCGGTGCATTTTGCCACAAGTTAACGCTGGCTGGTCGGCCAATTGGTAGATTTGAATTCTGCCAGGGATCGGGGTTGGTACTCCCCCAACCGTATGGATTTACTGGGTAAAACAGATCGTTTGTGTGGCGTTTGTGTATCTCAAAGTGTAAATGAAGGCCATGTACTCCTTCAACGTGCCCTGTTTTACCACTAATACCAATGACTTTCTGCTGTACAACGGGCTGATTGTTTTGCACTGTCAGAGCGCTGAGATGACCATACCGTGACGTATACGTGCCAGTGTTTACCGTCGTCTGTATCTCTACCATTAGCCCCAGGCCATAACGACGATCATTCTCGCGCATCCAGCCGGCTTTAACAACCTGACCGCTGTGTGCCGCCAGCACGTAGTCATAAACCATAACATAATCAACGCCAGCATGACCGCTGTAGCCAGCGCAGGGCCCCGGAGCTGGATAGGTATTACCATCCCGATGCATACTTCCGCCAGGAACGTCTGGTGGAGTGCGATCATAAAGGGTTGGGTATTGGTGGTCAAATATGGTGGAAACCGTCTTTGTACCGAAGTAGGGCGGAGTTAAAAATGTCGTAACCTGGGCTTGGCTTACAGGTACTCTGGTTGCCAGATATAGGTAAACTAGAAGGCCAAGAAAACATACGCCAAACGGAAAGACTTTTTTAGGCAAAGTTGTCATGGTGTTATCTCCTCTTGATTTATTGAAGGCATTTCTGGACTCCAGGCTGGCCACCTGGTGAGATAATAACCGGCCAATATCTGCCGCCATATACCGTTGTTTAGATCAAAAATATAAACGCCTGTAGTTTCTGGCTTGTAATCACCTAGCCCAGAGAAAAAAACGATTTCCTTCCCGTCTTGCAACCAGCCACCAGTCACAAGGACAAAAGGCATTGTTAGTTCTTGCTGGCTTTCCACGCTTTGCCCATCATGGCTAACTATATAATGGGTCAGAGATGCCGTGCCATTCAAGTGAAGCATATTCTGAATAAATTGAATCTGTTGGCCATCAGGTTGCCAATATAATGGACCGATACTCAGTCCCTCTTGTGCAGGTGCGGTGAACAATAATCGCGGTGGTGCATCATCTCCCAGTTCATCAATGGACAGGTGCCAGTTATGTACTCGATCTTGACTGACTGCCAGGAATGCATCTCCTTGGGGGGACATCTGATAGCTGCCTGAACCAAAGGGAAGCTCAATTACATCCAATGCCTGTGGGGCTGGTTGTCCGGGACAGACTTGCTCCACAGAGACAGTTTCCACATCTGTTGCTTGTTGAATGTCTGACCACCATATCACCAGGCAATCGGTTCCCGGCATAAAGTCAAATCCCCGCATCCAGGCCGACTGCTCGAAGGAAGTAGTTACCAGTTCTAGAGGACTACTGTTGTTCAGGTCAGCCATAAATAACCGGTATCCTTGTTCTGACCAGGCCCAGTAAGCCATTTTGGTTCCATCAGGTGAGAAACGAATGTCCTGAATAAGAAACTCAGGATGAATGTTAAGCTGGGGTACTGGCCTAAAGCCAGAACCATCACTGTAAATCTGGAACCAGCCCCACTCGTGTACGGCGTCCTGATCGCAAATGGAATACCCGGCTACACACGGCCCACCAGCAAAAAGAATGGGCCAGACTGGACCAGAGATAGGAGTGAAGGTGGGGCTGGGAGTGTGGGTCAGAGTAGGCCCTTGGGTGGGTGGCGGGGTATAGGCTGCGGCTTGGGCGGTGTATGTCGCCTGCAATTCGGCCAGCGAAAGGGTGGGGGGCGGAGTGGATGTGGGTGTAGAAAATGGCGGCAAGAGCGGCGTGTCCGGAACAGGCGAGACAACCGGAGTGGGCGTTGTAGCCACACTCACGACGCGGGTAGGGGGGGCTGTGGCCGCTGTTTCCGGAACGGCCGTGCAGCCGGTTATCAATAGCAGCCAACCCAGGCTCAACAACAGGTGTTGGGGTTTCATATTGACCTCCTCAGGTTCGTAGTAGGCGATTCATCGCCATTAGGAGGCACTGAAGTGCCTCCTACAAACGGATTACGGATTAGGGACGATGACCAGGCAGGGTGGCGGTAAATTCCGGGCGGGTTGGCTTGACAGGCATCTCTGATGGCGTCCACATCCAGACGGCATTAAGCGTTTTTGTGCCAAAGTAAGGCGGAGTCAGAAAGGTGGCAGCCTGGGCTGCTCCAATCGCTGGCGGGCTTACAAATGGGTGGACAGCACTCAGGCTAAAGATACAAATAAACAGAAAGATTGTTTTTCTAGCCGTAGCGGACACAATTACACCTCCTCGCATGCTATAAAGTAAAGGGATAGACCCTCTTGGTAATAAAACTAATTTTTGAGATACTGAAACCAGGCCCAGAGATGGGTACATGGTTTCCGCATTAGTACAGACCTTAAGGCATCTCCGGGATCCAGATTGGCCCTCTATCGAGTTGAAATCCTGGCAGAATTTGTCGCCAGCTGGCATCTTCCAGATTAAATACGTAGATACCATTTATCTCTGATGGTCTGTCAAGAAGGGCGATTACAATTTCACGGCCGTCTGGCGACCAGTCACAGCACAAACCAAAAGGTGCGTCTTCCACAAGAAGATAACTTTCCACCGTTTGCCCATCTC
>JABFFZ010000014.1 GCA_013112725.1 Chloroflexota bacterium | reverse complement strand
CCCGCCCGCTGCCTTCATGACCAGGTTGACCGCCCCGTTTGCGTTCCCCTTTGGCAACCGGTGGCTTGCGGTTCACCGAGGGCGGGTCGCTGGATGGGGGCTTCGATGAGTTGTGTGCGTTCTTATTCACTTGCTCCGGCAATTGCGCCACCTCTTGTTGCAACTGCTCCACCGTCGCCAACAACGTTAGCACCAACTGGCGCACCACCAGAGGTGTGGTTTGCCAATCGGCCTGGGAGATGCTCCCCGCCTGCGCGGGGAGGGATGGTTCTGTGGCGCTCATCCTTGCAGTATGCCTCTTTTTCATCTTTCAGGCTATGGGTCTTTTTTGCAATTGACATCTTTCAGACCACACCTGAACGGTTACGATGTAGGCGATGAAAATAACGCGATTTGGTGAAAACTTATGGCAGTTGACCCGAATGGGGATGTTCAACTGTTATCTGGTGTGTGAGGCTGATGGCCTGACGCTGATTGACACCGGCATGAGCGGCAGCGGCAAGGGAATTTTGCAGGCGGCGCAGGGTATCGGCTGGCCGATTACGCGGGTGACGCTGACCCATGCACACGGCGACCACGCCGGTTCGCTGGATGAAGTAAGTACACAACTGCCAGGGGTGGAGGTGGCTTTGGCGGCGCGCACGGCCGTGTTCCTGCAAGGACAGCGCGCATTCGAACCCGGCGAACCGCAGGCCAAACTGCGCGGCAGCTTTGTGAACCGCTCCACCCAGGCCACCCGGACGCTGCAAGCTGGCGATAGGCTCGGTTCACTGTGGGTGGTGGCGGCTCCGGGGCACACGCCGGATCAGATCGCCTTTTATGATGAGCGCGATGGCACGTTGATTGCCGGGGACGTTTTCCAAACGCAGGGCGGCACGGCCGTTGCCGGGGTCGTGCGCTGGTCGTTTCCTTTTCCGGCCATGGCTACCTGGCATTTGCCCACGGCGCTGGAGACGGCCGTCGCCCTGCGCGCCCTGAACTCGACCCGGCTGGCGGTGGGGCACGGCCGTGTGCTGGAAGACCCCCTACCGGCAATGATAGCGGCGATTCGCCTGGCGGAGGCAAAGGTTAATGGGCAAGCGCAGGTGGCTTAACTGTGAGTTGGTTATTGGCCGGGCGATGGTAATGGCGGATGCGGCGGGTAGTGCTACGGCCGTCTCCCTCACCGCCCTGGCCGAGAGCCTGGATGTGCGCGCCCTCTCACTCTATAACCATGTCGCCAGTCTGGAAGATTTGCAGCATGGCATGGCGGTAGCCGGGGTGCGGTTGTTGCTAGATGAACTGCGGGTGGCGGCGGTGGGGTTAGTGGCACGGCCGTCGCTGGAAGCTATGGCCCACGCCTACGGCCACTTTGCCCACAACCACCCTGGTATTTACCCTCTGACGGTGCGTGCCCCTGAACCGGATGACGCCGAACTAGGGATGTTGGCGCAAGAATTGGTGTAAATGCTGCTGTTGGTCTGGGCCACGGTGGGGCTGACGGGGGATGACGCCCTGCACGCCATTCGTGGCTTCCGGGCGGTGCTGCACGGCTTTACCGCGCTGGAATCGGCCGAGGGGTTTCGCCTGCCGCTGGCCCAGGATGAAAGTTTTCGGCGGTTGGTGGCAGCTTATCTGGATGGCGTTATACCGTAACGCGATTTTCCAAATCGCGCTACGCAGGGATTAGCAATGATTGTTTGGCGAGCAGTGAACATGACGGTGCGGTTTTTGTTGGAATTGTGTATGCCAGCGGCGCTGGCATACTGGGGTTTTCAACGGGATGGCGGCTGGCTGCTGCGGTTGGTGGCGGGCATGGGCGCGCCGCTGCTGGCAGCAACCGTTTGGGGGCTGCTGATTGCGCCCAAAGCGAAGCGGCGGCTGGCCGACCCCTGGCGATTTCTGGTGGAATTGGTGTTGTTTGGGTTGGCAGCGGTGGCGTTGGTGGCGGTGGCACGGCCGTTTCTGGCCATCATTCTCCTGGTTGTCTATCTGATCAACCGGTTGTTGGTTGTGCTATGGGGTGAAGAAATCGCGGCTCTTTGAGAATTCAGAGAGTAGGCAGGGTGTGATGGGTGAGGAGTGATGGGTGAGGAGTGATGCGTGACGAGTGATACGTGATCAGAGATCCCTCACTCGTCACTCGTCACCCATCACCCATCACTCGTCACTCGTCACTCGTCACGTCATGTCCCACGAAATCCCGTAGAGCCTGGCTGTTGATAGGCGCCCTTTGCCAGCAGGGGGGCCGTGTGGCTCACATCTAGCTGGCTGGCAAGCTGTACATCATCGGCGAAGCCGCGGCCAATCAGTTCTTTGCCGGAGCCGCAGCGGGCTAAGATGTCGGGCAAGTTGCTTTGGGCGTGGTGGAAGGCGGCAACGGCCGTGTCCGCTTCCGGTGAGCGTGTACCCGGCGATTGGGCGATGATGGCCCCCGCGCCGAGCGGGTCTTCCAGGCTGGGGCGCAGCAGCCCACCTTGACGATGCGTTATTTAAGAACGACAGCACGACGTCACCGAGCGGGTCTTCCAGGCTGGGGCGCAGCAGCCCATCCGGCCATCTTTCCCCGGCGGCAATGATGCTGATACACTGGCCGAGTTGCTGTGCTTTGGCAGCTACGGCCGTGGCGTTGCGCAAACAGCCGGCCAGCGTGGGCACATCACCCGTCGCCAGGGAGAGCGTCGAGCCATTGGGGGAGGGCAGCACCAGCCGCGTACCGGCGGGAATGGTCAGCAGGGAGGCGGGGGAAAGGGAAAAGGCGGCATCATGTTGTCGGGCGTCGTGCTGCCGGGATGGGCTGGCGTAGAGGGCGTTCTGGCTGTGGGCAAAAGCGGGCAGCGCCTCTGCCTGGCCCCGGTAGGGCAGCACCACGCCGCCGCGCCCCACCACGATGTCCACGCAGGTGGTGAAGGACAGCACATCCATAATGACCAGCACGTCGCTCACAGGCCGCAGCGCCTGCAAACCGGACAGCCCCCATTCAAAGCGGATGTCGTATTCGTTTTGATCAAAATACACGGGTTATGTCTCCCTCTGATCAATCCAAAAACAACGGGCCAACATGCCTGTGCCCGGTGGAATTGAAGTAACTGCCGCCACAAAAGCGCCACTCCACATTTGCCAGGATGGTCATGGCCGTTTCCGGCGTCACCTTCTCCACCATCTCATCGGCAATCAGCCCCCGATACCAGCGGCCAGAGTGGGGGAAGGCTTCATATTCCACAAAATAACGCAGCCATTTGCGGCCACATTGTTTGCACCTCTCAAGCGAAACTTCGGCGAAACGGCCGTTTGTCTCATCAATTCCCACGCTGGATGAGTCAAAATTTGCGGAATGGAATGGCGGTTCCAAACAAATGCACCGGTTCACGAGTTGTCACCCAAACGGCCGTTATACACCAGCGCCCCACTCTCCCGGAACTGTTCAAAAACGGCTACCGCTTCGGCGGTCAATACGCCGTCAATGACTTCGATGCCGCGTGTTTCCAGTTCCGCTTGCCAGTGGGGGTGGATGGGGCCTTCGTCGAAGCCGGTGATGGTTTCCAGTTCCGGGCCGCTGCCGGCAATGGCTAACGAGCGCACGCCCGACCAGACGACCGCGCCATAACACATGGCACAGGGCCGCCAGTTGACTACCAATTGATACGCGGGCATGCCCGGCCCACCCAGGTCAAATGTGCCCAATAGGTGCTGCGCCAGCGAAAGCGTCACCACTTCGGCGTGGGCGGAGGAACAGTGCTGCGGCACGACGCGGTTGACGCCGATGACCACCAGTTTGCCACTCTCCCGTTCAAACAAACCGGCGGCAAAGGGGCCGCCCGTGTTGTGTTCAATGTTGAGGCGGGAAAAGTGGATCACGGCCGTCATCCGTTCCGCCAGTGTAGGCAAATATGCCGGTAATTTTGCCAGTTCCGCTTCGGCCCAGTCAGGCAGGGAAATAGTGAATTGCATGAGGCTTGTCCTCCTTGTGGATAGGGTTACGGCCGTATTGTAACCCCCAAAGCAGTGCCAGGCACAGGGCATAAAGGGGTTTTTTAGGAATTCAGGGGGTTGACAGGCCCCTCCGACAAGCTCGGGGCAGGCTGTGATGCGTGACGTGTGATGCGTGACTAGAGAAACCTCACGCATCACTCGTCACGTGTCACGCCGGGCCGCAATGCGCTCTACCAACCAATCGGTGGTACGGGGGAAGAGGCGGTTGAAGTGGGCAAAGAGCCAGTCTGTCCCGGTGATGTAGACCTCGGTTTTGCCGGTGTGGATGGCTTTGACGATGGCCTGGGCCACCCGGTCGGCGGAAACGCGGGCCAGACGGGTGGGATTGGCCCCTTTTTCCCCTAACAGGGCGTCGCCAAATTCGCTTTGGGTGCGGCCAGGGTAAACGGTGGTGACGCGAATGTGATACGACCGTAGCTCCATCCGCAGCGCCCGGCTGATAAAGTTCACGGCCGTTTTGCTGGCGCAGTAGAGGCTCATGTGGGGCAACGGCCGTTGGCTGATGATAGAGGAGATATTGATGATGTGCCCGCTGCCTTGCTCTTTCATCTGTGGGATGGTCGCCTGGGTGAAATAGAGCAGCCCCATCACATTGGTGTCCCAGAGGCGGTGCATGTCGGCGGCGGGCATGTCGGCCAGGCGGCTGCGGTGGCCCAGCCCGGCATTGTTGATGAGTACGTCCAGGCGGCCAAAGGTGGCGATGATCTCGGCAACGGCCGTTTGCACAAACGCTTCATCCCCCACATCCCCGGCCATGGCCAGGCGTTGGCCGGGATATGCTGCCAGTTCCTCCACCAGCGCCGCCAGCCGCTTCTGACGCCGGGCAATGAGGACAACGTTTGCGCCCGCTTGGGCCAGGGCGACGGCCGTCGCCCGCCCAATTCCGGCGGATGCGCCGGTAATGAGAACGACTTTGTTGGTTAAGTTTGGAGTCATACGAAGTAATTGGGTAATTGCGTAATTGGGTGGTTGGCGGTGTCAAATTACCCAATTACCCAATTACGCAATTACCAGAGGTAAATCGGATTACTATAAATCCACCCCCGTTCCTTGCCCTGGAAGGGGAGGGTACATTCCACGCGATACGCGCCAGGTTCGGTGGCGGTGTAGGAGAGGTGGGTTTCGTTTTCAATGCTTTTCACCGTTTCGCCGTGCCGGATGAGGCGGATGTGGGCGCGGGTGGGCAGGCTGGCTTGCAGGGTGGCCCCGGCGTCCAATTGGATGCGCTGGCCCATATGCCCTTTGGCACGGCCGTGACCCGTAAAGCGGAATCCTTTGGTGGGGTGGGGTAAATCGTAGGCCACCCAGCTATGCCCCTTGCCAATGGCGCGCAGGATCAGCTGTTTATCTCGTCCCACGTCGCCGCTAAGTGGTTCCGGCAGTAGCAGATGGGTGTTGATAGCACGGAAGAGGTATTCGTAGGGGTAAATGAGGCGGTGCAGCGGGCCGAGGTTAAAGGGCGTGCCGTGGGCGTCGCTGTTGCCCACAACGGGCACCTCTTTACCCTGGGCCAGCAGTTCATCCCACAAGGCCAGCGTTTCCGGTTCGGGGAAGGCGATATATTTTTCGGGGCTGAGGGCGACGCGAATGGCGGTGAATTTATCCAACAGCCCATTTTGCACCGATAGTTTGTTTAGCTCTTCAGACAACCGGCACACAAAACTGGACATGTAGTTCCACAATTCCAGACCGGTATACCCTTCAATGTCCCAATCGCGCCAGCCGAGATTGGGATAAGGGAAGAGGCGGCAATCTTTTTCGTGGGGATGGGCCAGAAAGGTGTGGGCGCCACAGGCGTTGGCGGCGTTGAGCAGTTCTTGGGGATTGGGCGCACAGGGGGAAAGCTCCCGTTCGGCGCCGTAAACGAGCAGGTGGCTGGCCTGCGGCTCTCGCCGGACATGATGCACTTCTTCACCGGCGAGCAGGAGGACACGGCCGTTCTCATTCTCATAATACCCTTCCACCCCATCCACCCAGATGTTATGGTCGGTGACAATGATAAAGCCCAGCCCGGCGGCGATGGCGTCCTGCGCAATCTCGGCGTGCCACTTCTCCCCATCGGAATAGGGGGTGTGCATGTGCATATTGCCGACTACTTCAAATAGCTCCATATATTCCTTGAAGAAGCCGGGTTTTTCGCAAAAACCCGGCTTCTGTGCAATGCTATCATTGATTGGGATGATCTCCAAGCTGTGCGATAATGGCGCAGCAATTCTCAATTTACCAAGAGCCAGCGATTAAAATCGCGCCTACAGAGAGCAAAGCCCACCCTTCAACAGGTTCAGGGCAGGCTCTGCGTGGGCTGGGCGCCAGTCGGCGAAGGCCGACTTTGCCTTTTGTAGGTGCAGATTTATCTGCCGGAGCCAGCCAAATTGAGAATTGCTGATAATGGCGGGGATGGGCGAGGGATGGAGAAGTGGACAAACGGAGAACGGCCGTGACCATCCGTTATCTGAAGATGCGCGTAAAGGTTATGTGACGATGAAACGATGGACCATGGGAATTATGCTGGCCGCCCTTTTGGTGGCGCTGGCGGTGTGGCTGTGGTGGAATCATGGCCCAGGGCGGAAGTTGTATATGGTGGATGTGCCCATCACCGGCAGCCCGGCGGATTGCGTGGGCGGCGTTCGGATGGCGGTGATCGGTGATTTTGGCAACGCCGGCCCACCGGAAGCGGATGTGGCGGCGCTGGTACATGGCTGGCAGGTGGCCTATGTGCTGACGGTGGGCGACAACAATTACTCGTATGGCAGAGCCAGCACCATTGACAAAAATATCGGCCAGTATTACCAGCGGTACATTTACCCGTATGTGGGCACATATGGCCCCGGCGCGGCCGATGAAAACCGCTTTTTCCCGGCGCTGGGCAACCATGACTGGCGTCTCGGCAACGTGCAGCCGCATCTGGATTATTTCGTGTTGCCCGGCAATGAACGGTATTACGATGTGGTATTGGGGCCGGTGCATCTGTTCGTGGTGGACAGTGATGAGCATGAGCCGGATGGGTACACGGCCGATTCGGCCCAGGCGCAATGGCTACAAACCCGGATGGCTGCCTCCACCGCTCCCTGGAAGCTGGTAACGCTGCACCATGCACCGTATTCATCGGCGGCTACGCATGGCAGCGACCCATTGCGGCAGTGGCCGTTTGCGGCGTGGGGAGCCACGGCCGTGCTTGCCGGGCACGACCACACCTACGAACGCATCCACGTCGATGGCATCGTCTACTTTGTCAATGGCCTGGGAGGGCGGTGGCGGATTGATGCGTTTAGGGGCACGGCCGTGCCCGGCAGCGCCGTGCGCTATAACCAGGATTACGGCGCTCTGCTGCTCACTACCACCGAAACCTGCCTCAATTTCACCTTCTTCAATCGCGCCGGTGCGTTGATTGACAGTTACACGGTACGGCCGTGATCGGCATTGTAGGGTGATTTGAAAAATCGCCCCCCTCTCAGTGGGCAAACGAAAGGCGTATGATACAATGGACATGCTTCATTATGTAAGGTATGAAACTGAACTGGTAGCCTGGTGGGAAAGAAGTAATTAAGTAATTGGGTAATTACCCAATTACCCAATTACCAGATTCCAGCCAAAAATCCGGCGACTCAACATGACAGAGGGAACACCCCAACGGCACAAAGTGTTGGCTGTGGTCAACCGCAAAGGTGGTGTGGCCAAGACCACCACTGCCATCAACCTGGCGCATGGCCTGTCGCGCAAACTCATGCGCCGCCTGGCCTCGGAAGACGTGGAGCGCGTGTCTGATCCCAGCAGCATTTTCCATTATCATGATCGTATCTATTACCTGTTGGGCCATGTGCTGCTGATTGATTTTGACCCGCAGGGGCACTGTGCGCGTGGATTGGGCATTGACCCTGGCCGCGCCGATATTGGTGAAGTGCTGCTGGAACAACAACACCTCACAGAAGCGGTCATTTCCGCCGACCGTTCCGCCGATGGGTATCCCCGCCCCAATTTGTGGCTGCTGCCTTCTTCGGATAATCTGGAAAGCGCCAAAGATATTTTACGGCTGCAAACCATGTCCCTGACCACCAAACGGAATTACGGCCTGTTGCGGATATTATCTGACCGGCTGGGGCTGGCGATTGAACGGTTCACATTTATCATCATGGATTGCCCGCCGGCGCTGGATGCTTTTACGCAGGCAGTGTACCAGTTTGCCGATGCCGCCATTGTGCCCGTGAAACCGGACTATTTCAGCATGGCGGGTACGGGGCAGCATATTACGAACATCTTTGAGGCACAGGTGCGGGGTATTGACATCAATATCCACACCATTGTGCCCACCTTTAACGTGGAGCGGCAGGTCTTGGATAAACAAATGGTGGAAGAGCTGCGGCAAAAGTACGGCAATATCGTCAGCGCCCCCATCCCGCGCAGCCAACAAGTGGCGGAAGCGCCGTCGGTGCAGCAAACGATTTTTGAATTTGATCCGCGTTATTTGAACCCGGCGACCGTAGCGTATCAGGAATTGGTAGACAGAGTGTATTATGGCTAGAAAAGTTAAACCGGATAGTGGTGAGGATCCATTGGCTGCCGTGGAAACGTTTAATCCGAAGATGGATTTGGCGCGGGAAACGGCCGTCGTTGCCGACCCCACCATCAGCACCCCCGTCTCCCCCCTGGGCCCGCCCAAACCGGCGCCGACAGTGGTAATGCCCCCCTTTGCCAACCAGCTGCAGTTGGCGGAACAACAGGTCTTGGCGTTGAAACAAGAGCTAGAAGCGCGGGAAGCTGCCATGCGTGACCAGGAACGGCGGCTGTATATATTGGAAACGGCCGTGACCCAGTCTCAACAAACCATTCAAGAACTACAAAAAGAGCGCGACATACGGCTGGCCCTGGAACGCGAACTGGCGGCGCTGGAAGTGGAAGTGCGTCAGGCCCAACAATCTGCTGCCGCATTGGAACAAGAGCGCCTCCTGCGCCTGGAACTGGAACGCAAAATCGCTACCCTGGAAGTTCGCGCTGAACGGGCCGACCAGGTAGCCGAACAATTGGTGGTAGAGCGCGACGCCCGTATTCGCCTGGAACGGGAAAAGGCAACGCTAGAAGTGCAGGTGCAAAGCCTGCACAAGCTAGATGCTCTGCTTACCGAAGAGCGCCAGGCGCGTATGAATGCCCAATCCCGCGCCGCCTCCGCCGAGGCGCAGTTAGCCCGCCTGCAAGGAGAACTCTCCCAGAACGAAGGCAGCAGCTCCTTTTTCAGCCGCCGGCGGGGTGGAAACCGGTAATCAGTGATCCGTAATCGGTAATTCGTAGTTGAAGATCAGCATTCTCCCCAATTCATCCTTCCTAATTCCTAATTCCTAATTCCTAATTTCCTATTGTTCACAGCATCACGCGCTAAAATGCGTTACTATAGCGCCATGCAACTTCGTAAGAACCTCGATCCACGCAAAAGTTTACGGGGCCGCCTGATTATTGGGTTTTTCCTGGTTTCCCTGGTGGCGGTGTTAGCAACCGTGCTGGTCGTTAACTATTGGGCGCGGCAGGCATTGGAAGAGTCCATTTACGCCCGGATGGAAGCGGTGACCATGGTGAAGGAAGCATCGCTGGCGCGCTGGCAGGCGGAACGGAAGGCCGACGTGGTGTTGCTGACCCGCGCCCCAGAAGTGCGCAATGCCGGCACAATCTTGCTTGATCCGGCCACAGAAAGTGGCAGTGACCTGTATCAGACGGCGTATGCGGCGTTGGATCAAAGTTTGCGGGATGTGCTACGGCGGCGGGTGGATTTGCTGGAGATTTTTCTCATGTCGCCGGCTGACGGCCGTGTCCTCTACTCTACCAATGCCAGCCGCCTGGGGGAGCGGGTATCGGCCCCCTATTTTGAAGCCGGTCTGCAAAACGTCTATTTGCAGAGTGTGGATGACGACCCACAGGCGCCGCGTATGTATCTGGTCATTGCTACGCCGCTGCGCGCCGTGAATGGCGAAGTGAAAGGAGTACTGGCGGCCAAGGTGGACCCCACGCACATGGAGCAGATTGTGTTAGACCAGACGGGGTTGGGGCCGGCCAGCATTACCTATCTGGTTGATACCCATCGCCATTTGGTGCAGGTGATTGACCCCTATCTGCACCGCACGCTGCAAAAGGAAACAGTGACCTCAGCCGGGATTGAAGCGGTGTTGGCCGGGCAAGACGGCCGTGCCCAATACACCAATTACCAAAACATCCCCGTCTTGGGCGCTTACCGCTGGCTGGATGAGATGCAGTTTGGTCTGGTGGCGGAACTGCCGGTTGCCGAAGCTTATGCCCCGGTGCGACAGTTGACGGCCAACATTCTCCTGACGGGTCTGGCCGGTATTACCTTTGTGATTGCTATTATGACCTGGGTCACCCGCAGCATCAGCCGGCCAATTGCCGCCCTGACGGAAACGGCCGTGCGTGTGACCGAAGGCGACCTGACCGCCACCGCTAGCGTGCAAACCCAGGATGAAATTGGCACACTGGCCCGCACGTTTAACCAGATGACAGAGCAGTTGCGCCGTCTGTATATCAGCCTGGAAGCGCAGGTGAATGCCCGCACGGCGGAACTGGCCGAACGGGTGCAGCAACTTGATCTCATCAACCAGGTGGGGCGCAGCGCCATTTCTCATTTGGAACTGGATGCCCTGCTGGCTGAAGTGGTGAAACTCATTCGCCAGAGTTTTGATTTTTATGCGGTTGGGATTTTGCTGGTAGACCGGGAACGGGGGGAAGTGTATCTTTCGGCGGCTGACACGGCCGAGGCGATGCCCGTTATGCCCGGCTCATTTGCCATCAAAATCGAAAGCCAGAGCATGATTACGCAGGTGGTGAAAACGGGACGGCCTTTGGTTGCCAACGACGTGATCCAAAACAGCTATTTCCTACCGGATGACCGGCTGCCGCGGGTGAAGTCAGAAATTGGCCTGCCGCTCAAGGTCGGCGAGGATGTGATTGGCGTATTAGAAATTCAGCATTCAGAAATGTACGCCTTCAGCCCGGAAGATGTGCAGGTGCTGCAAACCTTGTCTGACCAGATTGCCACCGCCATTCGCAATGCCCAATTGTTCGAGGCTGTGGAAGGCGCCCGGATGGAAGCGGAGGAAGCCAATTTCCTTAAATCACAATTTCTAGCCAACATGTCTCACGAACTGCGTACTCCACTCAATGCCATTATTAATTTTGCTTACTTGATGTCATTGGGGGTGGATGGCCCGCTGACGACCGAACAACAAGATATGCTGAACCGGATTGGGGATTCGGGCCGCCATCTGCTGGGATTGATCAACGACATTCTTGATCTGGCGAAGATTGAGTCGGGCCGAATTGACCTGTTTTTGGAAAAGGTGTATTTGCCAGAGGTGATTCATGGGGTCATGTCTACGGCCGTGGGCCTCACGCGCGGCAAATCCATCGCCCTACATGTGGCTGTGCCTGATAACCTGCCCCTGGTGCAGGCCGACCGTAACCGGGTGCGCCAGGTGTTGCTCAACCTGGTCTCCAACGCCGCTAAATTCACCGATGGGGGTGATATTACCGTGCGCGCTGCCAGCGATGGCGAGCAGTGGGTGACGGTCAGCGTAACGGATACCGGCATTGGTATGCGACCGGAAGATATTCCCCGTGCCTTTAGTGAATTTGTGCAGTTAGATGGGCACATGGCCCGGCGCACCGGCGGTACCGGTTTGGGCTTGCCCATTGCCAAAAAGTTCATTGAAATGCACGGCGGTCAGATTTGGGTAGAGTCTGAACCGGGCAAAGGCTCAACCTTCTATTTTACGCTGCCGCAGTACGAAACCGGCCCTACCCCGCCCGAAATGCAGCACATCACCAAAGAAATCCCTCCACTCGTCTGGCGGTAAACCCTTTACCAGACATCCGATTTTTGGGGAAATCAGAAGTCTATCTTAGTTGCTTCTCGATTCGTTGGTCTGGAACCAGCCAGACAATGGCTACGGCTACATACAAGGCCCCGGCCAACCATGTCGCCACAAAAGCCAGAGGAATGGCCGCCAGATACATCACAACGGAGAGTTTGCCTTTTGCGTCCCGGCCCAATGCTACCGCTAATGTCGAGTCATTTTCATGCAGCCGCAGTAAGGCGCGGCTGAGCAAAGAAATAGGCAATGGCCGACAGTAGCAGCGTCAGGCCGTACGCTGCCACCGGCAGTGCGGCAAAATCGCTTTCCCCCATCCAGGCAGTGACAGAAGGAATAAGCGAGAGCCAGAAGAAGAGCAGGTGCAAATTACCCCACAGGACACGGCCGTCCACTCGCTCTACCACCTGGAATAGATACCGTTCTTTGCTCATTTAGACCATTCCTTGTTAATCAATCATCTCCTTCACGGCCGTCGGGATGACACTGCAAACAGTTGCTCAAATCCGTAATCCCTTCCTCCCGGTGTTCGTCTTCAAACTCACCGCCGTTGTGGCAATATGTGCAGGTATAGCTGCTGTAGTCATTGTCCGTGTGGCAGGCCGTACACTGCCCGTTGGCATTGCCATGATTCAGAGGGAATGTGTGGTTAAACGTGGCATTGCGGAAATTGGTCGTGTCCGAATGACAGTTGCGGCAGGCGCCAGGGAAATGGTTGGGTCGCGGGGTGTGGCAGTTGCTACAGTCTTGAGAGCCAATAACGCTGTGATCAAAGAAAGCATTGCGGAAATTGGTGGTGTCCGTGTGGCAGTTGCGGCACGCGCCCTGGTAATGGTTAGGCGGCGGCGTATGGCAATTGACACAATCCTGCGTACCAATGGTGCTGTGGTCAAAAATTGCATTCTGGAAATTGGTGGTGTCAAAGTGACAACTGCTGCACGCGCCCACAAAATGATTGGGCGGCGGCGTATGGCAGTTGCTACAGTCTTGAGAGCCAATAACGCTGTGGTCAAAAAAGGTGTTGCGGAAATTGGTGGTGTCCGTGTGGCAGTTGCGGCATGTGCCCTGGTAATGGTTTGGCGGCGGTGTGTGGCAGTTGGCGCAATCCTGGCTGCCAATTGTGCTGTGGTCAAATGTGGCGTTTTGGAAAGTAGTGGTATCCAAATGACAATTACGGCACGCGCCCTGGTAATGGTTGGGCGGCGGTGTGTGACAGGCGGCACAATCCTGGTCGCCAATCTGGCTATGGTCAAACAGCACGTTTAGAAAATTGGTGGTGTCCAGATGGCAGGCCGCACAGGGGGCGGCGTAATGGTCGGGTGGGGGTGTGTGGCAGTCGGCGCAGTCTCGTGCGCCAATGGTGGCGTGGTCAAAGGTAGCGTCTTGCCAGGTGGTGGGGGTGTGGCAGGTGGCGCAGTCTGTGCCGTTTTCGCCGTTGTGGGCGTCGTCGGCGGCGTGGCAGGTGAGGCAGGTAGGATCGGTGCCCTGGTAACGGCCGTCGGCATGGCAGGCTGCACAATCATTCAACGCATGGCCGCCGGTCAGTGGGAAGTAACGATGCCCCACCACCGTACCCGCCCCCGGTAGGAAGATGACCGGCTGCCCGGTCAGGCTGCCCTCTGGTGTGTTGACCGCCTGCAATAAAGCAGCAATCTGGTCACTGTTGGCCGTTTGCCCGGTCTCCGCCATCTGCCGCGACAAAGCGAACGCCCATAAAACGATCAGGCCGAAGATGATAAAACCGCTGATGAAGAAGAGGATGCGTCTCATGTTCGTAACCCGTAATCCGTAATCCGTGAATCGTAATCCGTGAACTGCGTCGGATTACGGGTTACGGATTACGGATAACGACAAATTCTTGATTTCTCGCCCCAACGTCTCCCGGTCGCTTTGCAAGTAGGGGAGCAGCGGGGAGGCGTCTACCTGGTTTTCGATCAGGGTGCGCAGGGGGTCGGCCAGGGTTTGTTCGCCCATGATGAGCGCGCCAACAATGGTACGGCCGTGCCCTTCACGGCCGTTCCCATTCCCGCCGCCCAAGGCCAACCGTAAGGTATGCGGGCCGCTTTTTGCCCAGGCGCTTTGGTAATGGCGGGGAAACGTAAACCACACTTCCGATGATCCCCGCGAGAGATGCTGAATTTCGGCAAAATCATCCTTTGCTTTCGGGTCAGGGCTGATCTGGCCGATGATGGTGATGTGCAGACCAAAGAGCAGACAGGCGTTAAAAGGAATGCCTTTGACGTAGGGCGTTGTTTGCCCCACCATGTTCAATGCGGCCGTCCGCCCTTCAGCGATGGCGCTGGGCCATAACACATCTAGCAGATGTTGGCCGCTCCAACGGTCATACACCTGGGCGCAATCCCCGGCAGCGTAAACATCTGGGACGTTACTCTGCATCTGTTCGTTCACCAGGATGGCGCGGTCGGTCTGGATAGGTGTGTTTTTCACCAATTCAAGCTGTGGTTTGACGCCAATCGCCACGCCAAAGAGGTTGCATTTGAATTCTTTGCCATTTTGCAGGCGCACGGCGCGGACGTTATGCCGCCAATTGCCCAGGATTTCGGCGGCTTCGGTGTTGGTGTGGATATGGACGCCATGATGGTGCATTTTTTCGGCCAGCAGGCGGGATTCGGCCTCGTTAAAAACCTGGCTCCAAAGGCGGTCGCGGCGCAGAAAGTAGTGGGTGTTTACGCCGCGTTGGGTCAGCCCTTCCACCATTTCCAGGGCGGTGATGCCCCCGCCAATCACCACGCCGCGTTGGCCGCGCCGCGCTTTTTTGAGCAGTTCTTTTGTGCCTTCCAGCGTGTCCAGATAAACCACGCCGTCCAGGTCGTTGCCGGGGTAGGGGGCGGGTACGGCGCGGGCGCCGGTGGCGATGAGCAGTTTGTGGTAAGGCAGGACACGGCCGTCTGCCAGCATAACGAGCCGGTTGTATACATCGAGGGATTGGGCACGGCCGTACACCAGTTCCAACCGCAAATCCGCATACCATTCGCGGGTGCGGGCGATTACCTGCTGCGGTGGGATTTCGCCGCTGATGACGTAAGCCAGGCCAGGCCGCGAATACATAAGCGAAGGCTCGGCCGAGAGAATTGTAATCTGGCCGCGGGGATCATGCTGCCGGATGGTTTCGGCGGCGGTGATGCCCGCCGCGCCGTTGCCGATGATGAGGTAGTTCATAGAAGTGATACGTGATGCGTGATACGTGACTCGTGAAGTCACGCATCATGTTTAGTCTCCCAGCGCAGCGTACCACGCGGGCACACCTGGATGCAGTTGCCGCAGGTGATACAGGTGGGATCGTCAACCGTCAACCCCTGCCGGGCGTAGTCACGCACGGGAATACCCACTGGACAGTTGTAGCCGCATAGACCACATTGTATGCAGCGGGTTGCGTCGGCGGCTACCAGCCCCAGGTGAATGGGTTCGGTAGGTGGTGATGTTTCTTTCTTTAGACGTTTGAACATGGTTTTTAGCCAGTAAGATATCCGATTTCTTCAAGAAATCGGATGTCTGGTCAGGCTATTTCTCCTCTCCGGTGGGGTGACATTCTATACAGTTGGTCAGTTCGGCCGGGGCGATGCCTTCTTGCTGGTGTTCTTCGATCATTTTCGCCGGTTCGTGGCAGTTGTCGCAGGTGTAGACGGTGAAGGTGGTGGTGTGGCAGGTGGCGCAGGGAATCTGGCCTTTGTCGCCGTGATCGAGTGGGAAAGTATGGTCAGTGAGCAAGGCGGGCTGCCAGCCTTCGGGGGTATGGCAGCGGGCGCAGTCAGTACCCAGCAGCCCTTTGTGCAGGTCGGGTTCGGCGTGGCAGCCGACGCAGGTAGCCGGTATGCCCGCGTACTGCTCGTTTTGGTGGCAGTCGGTACATTCTAGGGTGGCGTGTTGGCCGTGCAGAGGGAATAGGGCGGCGTGGTGTTCGCTGCTGAACTGGTCGAAGGCGGCGGCGTACAGGTCAAAGTCGTGCCCCTGATGCTCAACGTGGCAGGCGGCGCAGTCGGGGGTAGCCAGACGGCCGTGTAAGCCCGTCCCACTCTCGCGCTGTCGGGCAATGTTGACGTGGCAGGTCTCACAGCGCACGGCCGTGACCCCCACAAAGGGGTCGTGGCATTGCGTACAATCGTCCGCGAAGGCGGCATGGTTGGCGAAGCCGCCGCTTTGCTGTGGGCTGCGGGCCATGCTGGAAAGGTCGCCGGGACTAAAGAGGCGCCCCCCCGTTTGCCAGAGCAGAAGTGCCAGGAGCAGAATGAGAACGGCCGTCATGAGCAGGGCAATGGGCGAAAACAAAGGGTGCTGGCGCTGTATCAATCGTTGCTGTTTCATTTGAATAACCCGGCGCGAAAGTAGAAGGCGGCGATGATGTGGATGGCTACGGCCGTGAACAGCACCAGCCCAATGGGAATATGAACAGTGTGCCAGAATTGGAACAGCCAGCGGGTTTGCCCCAAGCGGGCGGCCTGCCGGGCTAGCCGCTCCTGGTCGCGGCGGATGCGGGATAGCGCTTGCTGCTGCACGGCCGTTTCCTTTTCCAGGTTGTGCAGGGCGTGTTGCAGGGCACGGCCGTAACGCCAGCGCCCCCACCACGAATTTTGTGGATATTGCGCCTGAAGCTGCCGGGTGATGGCTCGTACCTGCGCCGGTTTGTCTGTTTCCAGTTGAACAATTATTTGCTGAATGCCGCCGGCCTGGAACTCTAGCTGCTGGCGGCTCATCTGGCTGCTGCGGATGCCACCTTGCAGCGCCGTATACAGGTAACGGCCGATGAAACCACTGACGACGACGACGGCCGTGAGCAGCGCCGTCAGCCCCGCCAATCCCCGAAATTGCAGGCCGGTGTGCATCAGCACCAGGAATGGCCCCACCAGCCCGGTGACAATGTGAAACGACAACCACCAGCGCACCGGCCCATACCGGTTCAGCAGGCGGGTACGTTTGCGCAGGCTGTAGAGCGTTTCCGTCATCACCATCAGCAGTGTGCCGATAATGCCCAGCCAATGCCCAAACGGATGCCCCCCCGCCGGTTCAGCCAGGATGTCATAGGCCACATACACGCCGCTGAGGATGATGATGATAAAAAAGGAGAGTTCTAGTTCTCGATGCTGCTGCATAGTTATAAGAAATGAGATTGGGAGATTGGGGATTGGAGATTAGGAGATTACCAATCTCTAGTCTCTATTCCCCAATCTCTCATCAATCAACAGGTCGTATTTTAGAAGAAAAGGTTACGGCGCTGTAGATATTTGATGGGTATATAGTAATGTAACCAGAAGCCTGGATGGTTAAATCCCGCTTAAATTCTGGCGTGGGCCAGGTTGATGCCAGTACGCCTTTCCTCTTTGGCCATTCATCTGTCTCATATTCCTTCAAAATGAAATTGGTGCGTAACCTTTTGCTAGCGTCAGGCGACTTAACAGACGATGGACAGACAAATGCACACCCTAACTTTCATTTCCCGGCAAAATTCTGGTTGGTTTGCTGCCTTGAAAGCCAGGCTTCTCGCGGTAGATTGCACGGCCGTTGCCGCTTTTGTTCTCCCCTTTTTACTGTATGCCCGCACCCTGGCCCCTACCATTTATAACCTGGACAGCGCCGAATTGACGACGGCCGTTGCCAGCAATGGCATTATCCGCGCTACCGGTTATCCATTATACCTGGTAGTGGGCAAAATCTGGTCGTATTTGCCGGTGGGGGATATGGGCTACCGGATGAACCTTTTTTCCGCGTTTTGTGGCGCGCTCACCATTTTGCTGGCTGACTGCATCTTGCGCCGGTTGCCGGTGAGTGGTTGGGCGCGGTTGGGCGCGTTGGGCCTGCTGGCCACAGCCCCTTTCTTTTGGGCGCTTTCCGTGATCGCGGAGGTGTATACCCTGCACACGGCGTTGATGGCGGGGGTGATTTTGGCGTTGTTGTATTGGGCGGATCAACCATCTCCCATTCGTCTGGCGCTGCCCATTTTTTTAATGGCGCTCAGCATGGGCAACCATGCGGCTACCGTGCTGCTGCTTCCGGGCTGCTTGTGGTACGTGCTGGTTAGCCAGCCGCGGCAATTGATACGGCCGCGCGTATGGATGGCTGCGTTCATGGCCTTAGCGTTGGGCGCTTCAGTTTTTCTGGCGCTGCCCCTGCGGTACGCGGCCCAACCCGACTTTAATTATGCCGGGATGTATGATGCCTCCGGTACATTCCAGCCGGTTAATTTGCAAACATGGGCCGGATTTTGGTGGCTGATCAGCGGCAAGAGTTTTGCCGGGCAGATGTTTGGGTACAGCGGTTCGGCCGTGTGGTGGGAAGTGCAGGCGTACCTGGGCCAGTTATGGGGGGCGTTCCTGGTAGTGGGCATTGGGCCGGGGCTGCTGGGGCTGGTTGTCCTCTGGCGGCGCAACTGGCGGCTGAGCGGAATGTTGACGCTGATGTTCCTGGCAAACGCCATCTTTTACATCAATTACCGCGTGGTAGACAAAACCACCATGTTTTTGCCCACGTATGTGGTCTGGGCGATCTGGTTGGGGGTGGGGTATGAGGTCATGTTGAGAGAGATTGGCGATTGGCGATTGGCGATTGCTTTCATCGCCAATCGCCAGTTGCCAATCTCCGCCCTGCGCATAGCCATTGTGGGTTCTGTTTTGCTGGCGCTGCTGCTCAATTGGGGACGGGTAGATCGTTCAGACGATTGGAGTACACGGGAACAGAGCGAAGAAATCCTGGCACTGGCGGAACCCAATGCGTTGATCTTTGGCTGGTGGGAGACGGTGCCAGCGATTCAGTATTTGCAGTTTGTTGAGGGGCAAAGGGGGGATGTGACGGCCGTGAATCGTTTCTTGATTAGCGGCGCCGATATGAACGAGCTGATCCTGGCCGAATTGGGGCGTCGCCCCATTTATGTCAACAACCCGTCTGTGGAACTGCTGCGGCATGTGACCGCCAAACCGGTTGGGCCTCTTTATTTACTGGAACCGCGCGTGACGCCTGAGGAGTTAAAAAGGAGGTGATAGGTTTGGTTTTGAGTTGGATAAAGAGTTGTTCGGCGTAACCGCTTTGGCGGTGTAAGCAGGTGATGAATCACCTACTACAAACCTTTTTATAGGAGAATGCATATGCAAAGATTTTTACGTGAACAAATGATACGAGTGGCGCTGACGGCCGTGATCTTACTATCCGGTCTGGCAATGGTGCCGTTCATTGACCTGCCCGCTCAGGCAGCCATTACCTGGCAATCGTTGGCGGGGGTTTATGAACCGGAATTGGAAGTGAACGCGCCGTCAGGTGTGCCGGGCAGTATTTTCGCCTTTACCGGCAGCGGCTATCCGCCTCATACTGTGGCAACGGCGTATAAGGATGGGCAGCCATTAGGCGCGGTACCGATTGATGGCAATGGCGTGGGTACATTCATGTTGAATACAGCCGGCGCTGCCATTGGCCAATACAACGTGACGCTGGAAGTAGATATCAATGCTTCGGCGACGCGCGGTATTGAATTGGTTGAAACCGGGTCAGTGGTAACACCGCCGCCGGATTTTCCGGGGCCGACGTTTAACCTGGTGAATGAGGTCTATCTGCCGCTGGTGACGAAGCCGTAGGTGTGGTGGAGATTGGAGATTAGCGATGGGCTGTCACTAATCTCCAATCTCCGGGTGTATGAATATGGCTATTGTAATGAGAAAGAGCGAAGACGAACAGACGGCCGTTAGTCATACGGCCGTTAGCCATACGGCCGTCAGCCGTTGGCAGGCCATCCCGGCAGCGCGTTGGTTCTGGCTGCCGGTGATCCTGTTTACAACTACACGGTTGGGGATTTTGTTAGTGGCCTATCTCTCGGTGGGGTTGGTGGCCGATGCCGCTGCCCCACCGCCATACCATTTGCGTGGGCTGGATAACCGGCTGCTAGATGTGTTGGGCAGCCGGTGGGACACCGGTTTTTACGTCAGCATCGCTGAAGAAGGGTACTTTTATGAAGGCGTCCCCCTGCCATCAGTTGCCTTTTTCCCGCTGTACCCGTTGATGATGCGGGCGCTGGCCGCCGTGGTGGGGGACGCCGTGGTGGCGGGTATCCTCATCAGCAATGGGGCGCTGTTATTAGCGACGATACTTTTTTACCGGCTGGTGGCGGAAAGTTGGGATGAGGTGGTGGCGGATCGGGCTATCTGGTACTGGCTCATTTTCCCGGCGGCGTTTTTTGGCACGGCCGCTTACTCGGAATCGCTCTTTCTCTTGTGTGCAATTGGCTCGCTTTATGCTGCCCGGCGCGGCTATTGGGAAGTGGCGGCGCTGTTGGGCATCGGCGCGGCGCTGACGCGGGTGGTGGGTGTTATCATCGCCCCGGTGCTGCTGTTGGAATGGTGGAGGCAATGGCGCGAGAGAGGGGAAGGGGTACGGCCGTCGCCCTTTGCTGTATTGGCGGCGCTGGCTGTGCCGTTGGGGACATTGGCTTATATGGCCTACCTCTGGCGCGCCTTTGGCGATCCGCTGGCCTTTGTGCATGGGGCGGCAGCCTGGGCACGCCAGCCACAATCGCCGCTGGTTACAATCGGCGATTTGCTGAAAACCCCGGCGGGTGGTTGGTGGGCCGCGCTGTGGGCTGGAAACATCCATCTGGATAACTGGATAGATTTTCTGGCCGTTTTGTTATTTGCCGGACTGGGATTGGTTTTGTTGTATTGGCGGCGTTGGCCGGAGTCTGCTTTTGTGCTGCTAGGGGTAAGCGTGGCTTTTAGCTCTGGCCTGCTGATGAGCCAGCGGCGCTACATGTGGGCGCTGTTCCCGGCGTTTATTGTGCTGGCAAAGTGGGGTGGACGGCCGTGGGTGGATCGGTTGGTCACGGCCGTGTCCCTGATGCTGCTCGGCCTCTTTACCGCCCTGTTTGCCAATGGCTATTGGGTTGGTTAATTGACAATTGTCGGTTGTCAATTGACAATTGACAATTGTTCATGGAGATCAACCCTGGTGGAAGATGAATTGAAATTGTTGGCGCGGGCGCGCGCCCTGGAAGCGGATGCCCTGGCGGAAATTCACCAGGCGTATTACCGGGCCATTTACCGGTATATTGCCTTTCGCGTCAGTGATATACCGCTGGCTGAAGACCTGACCAGCGAGGTATTCACCCGATTGCTGAGCGCGCTCCGGGATAAATCAGCCCCCCAAAATACATTGCGCGGTTGGTTATATGGCGTGGCTGCGCGGGTGGTGAGCGACCATTTTCGGCAGACGGGGCGGGCGCCACAGGTGGAATTGTTGGAGACGGTAGCGGCGGAAACAGGTATGCCTGAAGAGGAAGTGGATAAACGCCTGACGGCGGAACGGCTGCGCGCGGCCATGCAAGGGCTGACGGAAGATCAGCAGCGGGTGTTGGCGCTGCGTTTTGGCTTTGGCATGCGTACACGGGAGGTGGCCGCAACCATCAATAAGAGTGAGGGCGCGGTGAAGCAATTGCAACTACGGGCGCTGACGCTCCTCTCACAACAGTTAGCTGGCGGGGAGATGACATGAACGACGACGTATTGGAAGCCTTGTTGATTTATTGTCTGGATGAATTAGAGGCCGGCGTACCGGCTGAGGAGATATTGGCGCAGTATCCAGAGCAGACAGATGTGATATGGCCGTTGCTGGAAACGGCCGTCCAACTGGCCCTGCTGGCCCCGGAACCGCCGCCGCAGGCGCAAACTACATCGCAAGCGGTTTTTCTGGCACATGCCAAAGCGATCAAAAAAGCGAATCAACAGCCGCGCCTGGCGGTTTCCGGCTGGCGACGGCTGGTAGTTGCCTTGGGAATGGTGGTGCTGTTATTTGTGGCTTTCCTGGCGGTTTCGGAACAAACGGCGGCTGCTTTGCCCGGTTCGGCGTTTTATCCGGTGAAAAGAGCCGCCGAAGATTTGCGCCTGAGTCTGACGAATGATGAACAGGCCAGAGAGACGCTGCACACCCGGTTTGCGGCAGAGCGCGTGCGGGAAATTGATACACTGCTGGCCGTAGGGCGCGAAGCCCAGGTGGAATGCCGGGGGTTTATAGACGCCATAGGGCCGGAAAATTGGGTGTTGTGTGGATTGACGGCCGTCGTCAATGACCAAACCATGATTGAAGGCAACCCTGTGGTAGGGGCGGCGGTTGTGGTGACGGGGGTGACGGGGAACGGCCGTTTTACCATCACCCGTATCGTCGTGCTGCCGGGAGATGAAGACCAGCCGCCGCTACCGCCAACGATGACGCCGACGGATACGTCTACGCCTACACCCACAGCCACAGATACACCAACCGCCGCATCTACGCGCACCCTCCGGCCGACCGGGACGCCCACGCCTGTGCCCATGACGCCAGCACCATCGCCCACATTGACGGCCGTGCCTGTTACCGAAACACCCACATCGTCGGTAACACCAACCGCTACCCCCCCGGCAGCTACGGAGACGCCTGAACCAGACGACAACGGCAACGATAATGACAACGACAACGTCAACGAAAATGATAATGACAACGACAACGATAATGACAACGACAACGATAATGACAACGATAATGACAACGATAATGACAACGACAACGATAATGACAACGATAATGACAACGATAATGACAACGACAATGACAACAGTAGTTTAGGCACAAAAGGTGTTTCGGTTGCGCAACTATCAGGTTTCACATCGGACCCCACGAAATCCTGAAAGGTCCAAATAATCTGCGACGGCCGTTTCTGATTTCTCAGGGTAATTCCAAAGTCCACATTTTCTGTCTGCGGCGTGCACATGCCCACGTGCGACCATGCAGCACGTGGGCGTGCGCACGCCGCTACTGCGTGTGAAACCCGACTTTGGAATCGCCCTGTCTGATTTCTTGCCTCTATACCATCAGGTTATTACAATACGCCTACTTAACCACAGGCCATAAGGCCAATACCCACAAAACCTATAGGAGGAAGACATGAACAGAAGAGAATTTTTAGGCCTCGCTTCAAAAAGTGCAGCTGGCGCTGCCACCATGGGGCTGGTTAGCTGTGGCGCTGAAGACGAAACTGCCAACACCCCCACAAGCATTGCTGCCACCACAGCTCCCTCCGTAGCCGATGAAACCACCCTCACTGAAGCCGCCCAAACCGATACGGCCCTGCCCAACATTGAATGGCAAATGGCCACCAGTTGGCCGGTGGCTCTCGATACCATTTTTGGTGGCGCCGAAATTTTTGCCCAACGGGTTGCAGCCATGACAGGTGGCAAGTTTGTGATCACCCCCCGTGCTGCCGGTGAACTGGCTCCCGGTCTGGAAGTGCTGAATGTGGTAGAGCAGGGTGCGGTAACGGCCGGCCACACCGCTTCCTATTATTATGTCGGCAAAAGCCCTGTGACCGCTTTTGGCACGGCCCTGCCCTTTGGTCTCACCGCCCGCCAACAAAATGCCTGGTTTTATGAAGGTGGTGGTTTGGAACTCTTACAGCAATACTACCGCGATCGTTTCAATGTGATCCAATTCCCTGCCGGTAACACGGGCGCCCAAATGGGTGGCTGGTTCAAAAAAGAAATATCCACTCCGGCTGATTTGCAGGGCTTAAAAATGCGCATCCCCGGCCTGGGTGGGCAGGTGATGAATAAATTAGGCGTTACCGTACAGGTAGTCGCTGGCGGTGAAATTTTCCAGGCTCTACAAACGGGCGCCATTGATGCTGCTGAATGGGTTGGCCCTTATGATGATGAAAAATTAGGCCTGAATGATGCTGCCCAGTTTTATTATTCCCCTGGTTGGTGGGAACCTGGCCCTGCGCTAGAAGTACAGATCAACCTTTCTGAATGGAATAAACTACCGGAAGTGTACCAGGAGATTGTTCGTACAGCCGCTTTCCAGGCAAACACACAAATGTTAGCCCGCTATGATGCCCGCAATAAAGAAGCATTGGAACGCCTGATTCAGGGTGGAACCCAACTGCGTAGCTTTAGCCAGGAAATCCTCGAAGCCTCCGAACAAGCTGCCTTTGCTCTCTTCGATGAGTTTTCCCAGGCTGATTCTGACTTCAAATCCATCTTTGAACAGTGGAAAAAGTTCCGGGATGATATTCAAATTTGGCACAGTGTCAATGAGACGGATTACATGAAATATATTGAAGCCCAAACCGGGCAATAAGAAAAAGGTAAAAGGTGGAACCAACTGGTTCCACCTTTTTTTGTGGCTTTTTGACATCATTTGTGCCATTCGTTACAATCGGCATGTTGATGCCCCGGTGACGGGGCATTTTCACATCAAAAAATGCAGGTATGCAATTCACACTGACTTGAAAATCGAAGAAAGTGGGTAACGGGATTAGTCTGCGAACCGCAAGCTATTGCCCGGTTGCGTTACCAGCAAAAACCCCTGAGGTAGAAGAAACTTTTTTGGAGGCTTAATACATGATGGATGCATTATATTCAACGACTGCCCAAAACACGACCCAGGAACCATTACCCTTCATCTGGTGGCTGGGTTTGGTTGGCGCTCTGGTGGCCCTGTTTTTTGCCTGGTATTTCTACCAGCAAGTGATGAAAGAAAGCGAAGGCAATGACAAGATGAAGGAAATCGCACAGGCGGTACGCGAGGGAGCGATGGCTTATTTGTCTAGCCAATATCGGGTGGTGGCCCTGGTTTTTGTGGCGCTGCTGATCATCTTCAGCGTCATGGCCTTTTTGAATTTGCAGAACCCCATTGTACCTGTGGCTTTTATTACCGGCGGGTTCTTTTCTGCTTTGTGTGGCTTTTTTGGGATGAAAACAGCCACGAATGCTTCAGCACGCACCGCTCATGCGGCCAGCAAAAGCCTGGACGCCGGTTTGAAAGTGGCGTTACGAGCGGGGGCTGTTATGGGGCTGGTAGTGGTTGGTTTTGCCCTACTGGATATTTCGCTCTGGTTTTTGATTTTGTATTATTTGCTGCCATCTATCCTGCCCAATGGCGGGTTCATTATGGCCACGGGCAATCCGCTGCCCATCATTACGGCGACTATGCTGAGTTTTGGCATGGGCGCTTCCACGTATGCGTTGTTTGCCCGTGTGGGTGGTGGCATTTACACTAAAGCGGCCGATGTGGGCGCTGACCTGGTGGGTAAAGTAGAAGCTGGCATCCCTGAAGACGATCCGCGTAATCCAGCGACTATTGCTGATAATGTGGGTGATAATGTGGGTGATGTGGCCGGTATGGGCGCTGACCTGTATGAGTCCTATGCCGGTTCGATTCTGGCAACTTCGGCGTTGGGAGTGGCGGCGGTTACTTCGGCCGGCGCGGCCTTTGCGGTGGATGCGGGCATGTCAGTCATGCAGTTGCAACTGCGTTATATCACCGCGCCGATGGCGCTGGCGGCTGTGGGCGTTTTCTTATCTATTCTGGCAATCTATCTGGTACGCACCGAAGAGGGCGCGGATCAGGGTAAGTTAATTGGCGCCTTGTCGCGTGGGTTGTATGTGAGTTCGGTGGGCATCGCGGTGCTGGCTATCCCCATTTTGTATATCCTGGATATTCCTAACATATGGCCGGTATTTATATCCATTATTGTGGGTTTGGCGGTGGGGATGGTCATTGGTAAATCCACAGAGTATTACACCTCTCACGCCAACAAGCCCACACGGGCGATGGCTGAGCAGGCAAATACCAGCACGGCCACATTGATGATTGAAGGTTTATCTGTTGGTATGGAATCCACCGGTATTCCGGTGTTTGCGATTGTGGTTGGGATTGCCGTCAGTTTTTATACCATGGGTGGGTTGACCAACATTTCTATGGGGCTGTATGGCGTGGGTATTGCGGCCGTAGCCATGTTGTCTACCCTCGGTTTTACACTGGCGACGGACGCTTATGGCCCGATTGCGGATAATGCCGGTGGCAACGCGGAAATGTCTGGTTTGGATCCGGCTGTACGTAATCGAACGGATCAGCTAGATGCGGTTGGTAATACCACGGCCGCCATTGGTAAAGGGTTTGCCATTGGTTCGGCGGCCCTGACGGCGATGGCGCTGTTGTCGGCTTATTTGGAGGAGGTACGTCTGGCGTTGGTGCTGCATGGTGACGCAGCCTTGACCGTAGATGGCGTGAATATCACCAACTGGACCATGCAGAATTTTATGGACTTTTATAATGTCACTATTTTGAATCCGGCGGTATTGATTGGGGTGATGACGGGCGCGGCGACGGCTTTCTATTTCTCTTCTATGACCATGCGTGCCGTTGGCCGGGCGGCCGGGGGAATGGTGGAAGAAGTGCGTCGCCAGTTCCGCGAAAAACCGGGCATTTTGGAAGGAACTGAGCGGCCTGATTATGCCCGCTGTGTAGAAATCAGCACGCGTTCTGCCCAAAAAGAGATGGTCGCCCCTTCGTTGCTGGCGATTGCGGTGCCGGTGATCGTGGGCGTCTTGTTTGGTGTGGCCGGTGTCTTGGGGTTGTTGGCGGGTACGTTAACGGCTGGTTTTGCGCTGGCAGTCATGATGTCTAACGCTGGTGGGGCCTGGGACAATGCCAAGAAATACATTGAAGAAGGACATTACGGCGGTAAAGGTTCGCCCGCGCACAAGGCGGCTGTGGTGGGCGACACGGTGGGTGATCCGTTTAAGGATACCTCTGGTCCTTCGCTTAACATTTTGATCAAGCTGATGGCAATGGCTTCGGTTGTGTTTGCCGGGCTGGTGACGTACCTGGCAGACGGACAGGGGTTGGTAGCTGTGTTGTTTGGCGGTTAATCGGTAATCGGTAATCGGTTGTTGGTTGGGCAGGGGTGTGGTCTTCTAGCCACACCCCTGTGTTGTTTCAGGGGTATAATAGGGGTATGAGTACGGTTATTGTTTTTTCGCCGGCAATGGAGCATACCAAACGAGATCATCCTGAGGGCAGCCATCGGTTGGCGGATTTATTGCCATTTTTGGATATGCACAAGGTTTTGGCGGATTTACGGCCGTTACCATCCCGTCTGGCCTCGTTGACTGATTTGCGAAGGGTGCATACCGATGGCCTGATTGAGCATGTGCGGCGTGTGGCGGAGTGCGGTGGCGGTCTGCTGGATCATGGTGATACCTATGCGACGGCTGCTTCTTATGACCTGGCGCGGTTGGCGGTGGGCGGCTGCCTGACGGCCGTTGACGCCATTATGCGCGGTCAGGCAACCAATGGTTTTGCATTGGTGCGCCCGCCGGGGCACCATGCCGAGGGCAGTACTGTCAGTGGTTTTTGCCTGTTTAACAATGTGGCCGCGGCGGCGCGTTATGCGCAGGCCACATATGGCGTGGAGCGGGTGCTGATTGTGGATTTTGACGTGCATCATGGTAATGGCACCCAGGATATTTTTTTTCAAGACGAAACAGTGTTGTTTGTCTCTACTCACCTCTTTATGCCCCGCATGTTTTACCCTGGCACGGGCGGTGTCAATGAAATTGGCATTGGCTCTGGACGTGGTTTTACGCTCAATGTGCCGCTGCTGCCGTATGTGGGGGATGAGGGGTACAGCCGTCTCTTTCGGGATGTGGTCTGGCCCAAAGCCAAAGCATTTGATCCCCAACTCATTCTGGTTTCGGCCGGTTTTGATGCCCATTGGCAAGACCCATTGGCTATGGCTGGTTTGAGTTTGCGTGGGTATGCTCAGATGGTGCGGACGTTAGTGGAGATGGCCAATGGGTTGTGTCACGGCCGTATCTTGTTCGTGTTAGAAGGGGGCTACCAGGTAGGTGCGCTCTCCTACGGTATCCTCAATACAATTTATGCTTTATTAGGCCGGGATATGTGGCAAGACCCACTAGGCCCTATGCCTCAACCGGAAACCGACGTGACTGATTTACTGGTGAGTCTCCAGGAGCGGCATTTCATTTAGGGTTACTTGATTTATTAGCGGAAACTTTGCATAATAATTTCGTTAACTTTACCATAACGAAATAAATAATTGAGACCCTAAGGGTTTCTAAAACCCTTAGGGCCTGATGCCAAGTCATATGACCACCATTACCCTCCAGGAATATCACGAGCGGATAGAAAAACTGATTGATGAAAATATGCTGACTGAGGCTGTTGCCCACTGCCGGCATATCCTAGAGTCTTATCCCAGCCATATCCGCACCTACCGGTTGTTGGCGAAAGCCCTGTTAGAGCAGCATGATTATGATGGCGCCACCGACCTGTTCCAGCGCGTCTTGAGCGCCGATCCCAATGATTTTGTGGCCCATGTGGGTCTATCTATTGTGCGCGCCGAAGAATCACAGGTGGAGGATGCCTTGTGGCACTTACAGCGGGCGTTTGAGATTGAACCGTATAATGCGGCCATTCAAGAAGAGTTGCGCCATCATTATGCCCAATTTTCCGATATGGCAGTAGACCGGATTCCGCTGACTTCGGGAGCGTTGGCCCGGCTGTATATTAAGGGGGAGTTGTACCAACAGGCCGTGCAGGAATTGCGGCAGGCTATTCAGCAAAGCCAGGATCGGGTAGACCTGGAAGTGTTGCTGGCAGAGGCGTTATGGCGCAATGAGCAGCGGGTAGACGCAGAAGAAGTGTGTTTGAATGTACTGCAAAAATTGCCAAACTGCATTGCCGTAAATGCCGTTTTGTCGGATATCTGGCTGCAAACGGGGCGAATTGGGGAGTCCCAAAAATATCTGCGACGGTTGGTCAATTTGACCAGCCCGGATAAGGCAAGCCTGGATTTGGACACGGCCGTTGGCCGGGCTTTCCGAGCTGAAGGGGCGCCTGCTTTACCGGACAAGGTGGAAATTGAGTTCAAGGGTGATGGGCTGGCGACGCCGGCCGCGGCTGCCGCCAGAGGGCCTTCTGCCGATTGGATGAACGACGTTACCTTTGATTCCGACATGGGTGAAAAGTTTGATTACAAGCAGTTGGATGTAGTCGGCGAATCACCCAGCGGCATGCACAGTTATGATTGGATGGCCGATGTAAACGATGATCTGACATCGGCCGAGAGCTTGCCGGTGGAATCTGAATGGTTTGTAGATGAGGTGCTGCAAGCCGAACCGGCGCTGGAAGATGATTGGTTGTCTGGCATCGAATTGGCAGCGGTGGAAACGGCCGTTGCCGGCGATGATTTTGATTTGCTCTTTCCCGACGATGATTTTGCTCCGTTGGATGCCGATGTTGTGGCCGAGCCGGAACCTGAAGATTGGTTCCTGGCCCAGTCAGAATCTGAGCTTGAACCGGAAGAAACCTTTGCCTCGGAACAATTGGCCCCAGACTGGCTGGTTTCCCTGGTGGATGAACCGGACATTCCCGATCTGGGCGGGGAAAAGGCCGCCGCCGACATCAGTTCAGACTGGTTTGGTGACAGCGGTCATGATGAACCGTTGTCTGTAGCCGAAACCAATATGCCAGATTGGCTGAGCAACCTGGTGGATGATGGCGCGTCTGTTCCGGCTGCTTCTGACTTTGCCGTGGTGGAATTAGCGCCGGTGGGGACCGGTGATCAAGATGACTGGATAATTGACGAACGGGCCGAAGATCAGTGGGACGAGCCGGGTTATACCGCCGAAGAAATGCCAGATTGGCTGCAAGATGTTGCCGCTTTTGATGCTTCAGAGGGTGTGGCGGCAGAACCGGAGGCCGGGGATGCGCTTGCCGTGTCTGCCGTTGGGGCGCAAATGCCCGCCGGGGGAATGCCGGATTGGCTCTTGAAACAAACAGGCGAATTAGAGTCTGAAATGGCGGCGGCTACCGGAGGTGAAGCGTTCGATGATTGGCTGGGCGGGGATGCGGGCATGGCGGTCGAAACGCCTGAGCCCAAAGAGGATTCTCCATTTGCTGGATGGTTGTCTGATGAGCCGGAGCCGGTGAAAGGCACGGCCGCCTTAGGGCTGACGGCCATGTTTGCTTCGTTGGATGATGATCTGCCCGAAGCAGCAGAGACGCCGGCAGCGCAGATGAATGAATGGGATGACCTGTTTGGCGAGGTGAGTGAGATGGCAGGCACGGCCGTGCCCCCCACACCACCCCAGACCGACCTGGATGCAGACGATTGGCTGTCTGGCCTGGAGGAGGCGATTGACGAAATACCGGCGGCGGAACCGGATACGGCCGTCTCGCTGAATGATCTGCGTGCGTTATTCACAGACAAAGCCGCCGATGAAGCTGCTGAAGCTGCTGAATTTAGCCTGGACAGCGATTGGTTATCCCAGGCGGAAGACATATGGGCTGGTGATCTGCTGGCCGATGACCTTTCTGATCTGGCCGTGGAAACGACCGATGTGGCCGCCGAGTTTGCCCAAACCTTCGGGGAGCAGGCTTACCTGGATGAGGATCTGGCTGGAGCAGAAGAAAAAATCCCAGACTGGCTGTTAGGGAATGACCAGGCCAGTGTGGGTAAAGCGGAGGATAGGGTGATGGGTATGATGGGAGATGAGGAAGAAGCAGCTTTACCTGAACAACCAGAATCAGAGGATGATTTTGCCAGTTTAAGGGGGGATTGGTTCTCAGAGTTTACTGGCGGCGACCAGGCAGAAGCATTTGACGATGACGATGAGTTGGATGTGACGCCAGGGGCGGACGAAGTGCCTGACTGGTTAGTCGGGTTTGAAATGGATACAGCCGGTGAGGCCGAAGAAGCGGCCGACCAGTGGATGGCTGCCGCTGTGCCGGATGGAACGCCATTTGCGGATGCTGCGTTTGAGGATGAGGAAGTGCCAGATTGGTTAACCGGCTTTGCGGGCACGGCCGTAACCGATGAACCGCCTGCTATGCCCTCCCGTGCTGCCGCTGGTGATAGTGAAGAGGCGGACGAACTGTTCGATGTGTTGGCCGATATGTCCGCCAGTGAATCACCGCTGGCAGATTGGCTGGCGGATGATGATTTTGCTTCGTTTGAAGATGGCCCGGACGAGGAATTGGTGGCTGGCACGGCCGTGCCTGGCGGTGGTCTTACATCCTGGCTAAGTTCACTGCCGGCAGACGAACCTGCTGCCAGCAGCGAGCCGGATTACGCCGCTGCTGCCGATATTCCCGAAATCCCTTCCGAAGAACTATTCGCCACCGATCAAAGCAATTTGCCGGATTGGTTATCCCCGGCCACGGGCGATCTCATTGTAACGGCTGAAGAAGAGTCCAATTTACCGGATTGGTTGATGGGAAATGATGGTGATGCGCCGGCACAGTTGGATTCTGAAGATTTGTTTGCCACCGACGAAGCTGACGCCTTTGGGCCACCGGCCGAACTGGAAGAGTTGGAAGCTGGCCTGTCGTTCGGGTTTGAGGAAGCAGCGCCGGAAGAGGCGGTTGATGAAGGGTTGACGGCCGTTGACCTGACCGCGCTGTTTTCCAGCATTCACGATGAACCGGCTACTCTGGCCGGTCTGGGTGCGGAAACTGATATGGATTGGCTGGTGGGTATGGGTGAAGAGGAACCTGCCTCCGCTTTAGAAGTGGCCGATGAGGTGGAACTGGATTGGCTGGCTGAAGAATCTGTCATGGCCGAGATGGAAACGGCCGTTATAGCTGCACCTGAACCAGGGTTGGAAGATGTGGGCCTGGATGCCTCCGGCGCTGGCCTGGATGATGCCATTTCCTGGCTGGAAGAGCTGGCGTCACAACAAGAAACGCCGGTAGAAGAACTACCCACCGTCGCTGAAAATCTGTTGGCGGAGGAATTAACGGCCGTCGAAATGGACGCTCTGGTTCGCCAGGACATGATGGGTGAAGCGTTTGACAACGAAGAGGCGTTTGACGTGGCAGAAATGTTTGACGCTGCATTTGATGATGTCCTGGATGAAGCGTGGCAGGAGGCATTCCCGGCAGATCTCACGCCCATGTCTGCCGCCGATGATGTGCTTGCTGAAGAGGAAGAAGCGGAAGGCGAAAGTTGGCTGGATGTATTGATGGCTGACGAAGAAACCCAGGTCACCCCCATGCCCGCTCCCCCTGAAGATGACACAGAAGCCGCTATGGCCTGGCTAGAAGAATTGGCCGCCAGGCAAGGTGCGCTGCTGGAAGAATTGCCCACTTTGCAAGATCGCAGCCTGGATGGGCTGGTGGACGAAGCGCAGGCTGACCTTGATGATGCACTGGCCTGGATGAACGATCTGGCGGAAGAGCCGGAAACGAAGGAAGAATGGCCGGAATTGGATGAGGAGTTATTGGCGACTATGATAGCGGGTACGGCCGTTGCCCCCTCTTCTAAAGCTGCTGCCCTGCCGCCAAAACAGGATGACGAACTGGCCGAGGCGCTGAATTTCCTGGATGAACAGGTAAAGGCAGAAGGGATCACCGCTGCGGTTTCTGGGGGCACGGCCGTCGTGTCTGATGCCGAGTTAATGGCGGCGCTTGACTGGTTGGAAGAATCATCTGTGGCAGATCAAACGGTAGTGATAGATGAACCAGCCGAACCTGAACCATTGGAAATGGCCAGTGAATGGGAACTGGCCGACGCCCTGGCGCTCGCCGATGAACCACAAATGGATCGGATGGATGCGTTGGTTGCTGCGGAAATGACGATCGGGGATGGATTAGCCGAAGCTGAATTGTGGGATGATGAATCCTGGGATTGGGAGCAGCCGGAATCTATCACCGATTTGTTGACCGTGACTGCCAAACCGTCAACTTCGCTGCCATCCGATGCAGCCGCGGCAGAGTTGGCTTTGTTAGATATGCCTGATGATCCCGACGCAGCCATGGAATGGCTGGCCCGCTTTGGCGCCGATGAGGGTGAAGAAACAACCGCCCTGTCGCCAACCTTGTCTATGCCTGCCTGGGAGGAACCGGCTGAGGATAAAGAGCGCGAGATGGATGAGACGTGGATTGAGCCGGTCGGTGCTGTATTGCCCACAGCCGTTGCCGGTGCTATCACGCAGGATGAGATGGGGTTGTTGGCTGATGATCTGGACATAGATGACATGCCTGATGACCCCGATGCGGCCATGAACTGGTTGTTAGACATGGCCCAGGGGGATGCATCTATTGATTTTGACATGGAGCCGCCGCCCATTAGCCCCAGCGAAGATGCCAAATTTGCCATTGATTATGGTGAACCGGCCCGCACCATTTCTGCCGAGCCAGAGATAGAGATGGACACGGCCGTAGCCGATGTGCGTGCTGATGCCGATGAAGCCTTTATGGCTGGCATGGATACCGGTGAGGATGAGGGCTGGCTGGAAGACATGCTCGGCGACGATTTCATGATTGATTTTGACATGGAGCCGCCGCCCATCAGCCCCAGTGAAGACGCCAAATTTGCCATTGATTATGGTGAACCGGCCACCACTGTTATGGAGCCAGCCGCGGAAATTTCATCCCTGGCCGGCCTAGCCGAAGAGGACATCATCGCCGCTGTGCCGGAAGACCCGGATGAGGCCATGGCCTGGCTGCAAAAAATCGCCGATGAACAAACCGGTTCACTGGAACCGGCCATTGCCCCGGATGACGCACTGCTGCCTGCCTGGCTCACCGGCGAAGAGACCGATGTGGAAGCGTTCGGTTCTTTATCGGCAGACGAGACAGAGTTGAGCCTCATGGATGATCTGGGTGTGGACATGGCAGATGATTTATCCGATTCTCTGCCAGATTGGCTGGCGGCAGACGATGAACGCTCATCCAGCACCGGGCAAACGGGTTGGCTGACGGCCGTAGAAGACCTGGATGTCATTAGCTGGCTGGTGGCCGAAGAAGAAGCGACCACGGTAGACTTTGATGACGCGATCATCTCTGAAGTAGCCGAGGTACGACCGTCTGCCAAGCCCGCCACTGGTCGTTTACCTTCACTCACGCCGGCTGAACCAGAAATGCCGGCCGAATCGTTTGAAGTGAAACGGTTGGCCGCTGACGAACTCAGTATGAGCCAGCTTTCTGATGTGCGGGTGGTATTGGCCGAAAAGAGATACGAGGAAGCCGCCGCCCATTACCACCGGATGATTGTTTCCGGTACGGCCACCTTAGGTTTGATTGCCGAATTGGAATCGCTGGCGGATGAGTATCCTGCCCAACCCGCTTTTCGTCGCCTGTTGGGTGACGCCTACATGCGCAACGGTCAACTGCAAAAGGCGCTGAACACTTACCGCATGGCTCTTGACCAATTGTAAAAAACGGGCACAATTTCTGCTGATAAAAAGAAGCCGGGTTTTTGCAAAAACCCGGCTTCTTGCTGAAAATTAACTTTGTGGAGTGTAGATCATGGAAAAAACATTGATTCTGGTGAAACCCGATGGCGTACAGCGCGGATTGATTGGCGAAATTATCGGCCGTTTTGAACGGCGTGGCCTGAAACTGGTGGGCATGAAGTTCATCCAGATGACCCCCGAACTGGCCGGTGAACATTATGGGGTGCATCGGGAACGGCCGTTTTACAAAAGCCTGGTTGAGTACATCACCTCCGGCCCGGTGGTGGCCATGGCCTGGGAAGGCAACAATGCGGTGGCCGCCGCCCGCGCCACCATGGGCGCCACCAAACCGGTGGAAGCCGCCCCCGGCACCATTCGCGGCGACCTGGGCATGGAGATCGGCCGTAACCTGGTGCATGGCTCCGACAGCCCGGAAAATGGCGTCAACGAAGTCAATCTCTTCTTCCGCCCGGAAGAACTCGTCACCTGGAGCCGGGCCACCGATAGCTGGATTATCGAGTAAAAAAAAAGCCTGCGGTACCGCAGGCTTTTTTTTATTGCATTTGCAGCAAGACGCGGGCCTCGTCCCACAGCCCTTCCAGGTCATAGTATTCGCGCTGTTCGGGCATAAACACGTGGACAATGACGTCACCGAAATCCACCAGAACCCACCCGGTTTCGGGTTCGCCTTCCATCGTCACCGGGTAGACACGGCCGTTATGTTTGGCGTCGTAGGCAACGCTCTGGGCAATCGCCTTGATCTGCCGGTCATTATCCCCGCTGCAAATGAGAAAGTAATCGGCAAAAATGCTTTGCTCCCGCAAATCAAGCAGTGTAATGTCTGCTCCCTTTTTCTCCAAAATCGCATCCACCAAAAGATGTGCTAACTCTAAACTATCCAGAATTCTGTACCTCCGATTTTTCAAATATGCCAGATTCTAACATGGACGGCGCAGGCATGACAAGACGTTTGCAACTGTTTGTCGCTGCGCCTAAACTTCTCGTGACTGAGGGATTGGGATAGCGGGATGCGACCCCTTAATCCCAATATCAATTAAACACTAAGGAGACCTTATGGACCGTACACGCATTATTTTTGTAGTGATTGTGGTAATCGCCCTTTGTATTGTGGGCGTCATGGTCGGCGTCCAGGTGATTGGCAATCTGGTGGAAGGCGCCAACACTTCCCAGACTGACGCGGAGACGCGCGCCCCGCAAGTAGACGTGCCGGCCGGCGGCATATTGGTCACGGTGGAATCTTCCAATACCAAAGAAGCCTGGATGAAACAAATGGAGGCGGACTTTAACGCAGCGGGCATGAAAACGAGCAACGGCCGTCCCATTGCCGTTCAGGTCACTCATGGCACGTCTGGCGGGGCCATGGACGCCATTTTAGATGGCACGCTACAGCCTGTTGCCTGGAGTCCAGGCGACCAATCCTGGGTAGATCAGGCCAACGACACCTGGCGGCAGCGAACCAATAAGCCATTAGCCAGCCAGCCGTGCCCGGCTACCGTTTATGCGCCCCTGGGTTTTGCCATGTGGAAACCGATGGCGGAAACACTGGGCTGGCCGAATGAACCGATTGGTTGGGACACGATTGTAGCCCTGGCCGAAGATCCGAATGGCTGGGCCAGCTACAGCCGTCCTGAATGGGGCCAATTCCGCTTTGGGCACACCCATCCCGCCTACGCCAATTCCGGCCTGCTGGCTATGACCAGCTTTGTCTATGGCGTCACCGGCAAGACGGATACGCTAACCGCCGCCGACGTGTACGCGCCGGAAGTGGAAGAGGCCATGCGGGCATTGGAACAGGTAACGAGCAAATACGGCCGTCAGGCCCCCGCCATTCTCGACGCCATGGCCCGCCAGGGGCCGAGCTATCTGCACGCCGCCGCCGTACCCGAAGCCGAGGTGGTGCGCTTCAACATCGAACGCGGCGACGAACTCGCTTTCCCGCTGATCTTTATTTTCCCGGCGGGCGGCGCCATCTGGGCCGACCAACCCTACTGTGTGCTGGATAACGCCGATTGGGTGGATGCCGAAGAAGCGGAAGCGGCCACCATCTTCCGCGACTTTATCCTGGCGCGGGCGCAGCAGGAGAAGGCGATAGATAATTTTCTACGGCCGTTAGACCCCAGCATCCCCCTCCGCGCCCCATTGACCATGGCCAATGGCACCGACCCCAATGTTACGCCGCGCACCGTCGCCTTACTGCCCAGCCCCAACGCCGCCGTTAGCAACGCCGTTATTGACCTGTTCAACATTACCAAACGCAAAGCCACCATCTTGCTGGTACTGGACGTGTCTGGCAGTATGCAAGGCGACCGCATTAACACCGCCCGCGCCGCCACCGTTGAATTCCTCAACCGCCTGGACGCCAATGATGAAGTAGGGCTGATTGTCTTTAGCAATGATGTGACGATGTTGGCGGAGCCGGCGCGGGTGGGTGACGTAGTGGAAGGGTTATCGCAGCGGGTGAATGGACTGATTGCCGATGGTAACACGGCCTTGTATGGTGCGGTGTGTGAGGCTGTGGCGCAAATGGAAACCCTGCGGGCAGAGGATTTGGCTGCGGGGGAATCGCGCCTGTACGGCATCATCTTGCTTTCAGACGGCGAAGACACCGTTGGCCGCCCCACCGAAAACCAGATGTTTGCCACCTGTCTGCCCGCCAATGCCGAAGCAGATGGCGTGCGTATCTATCCCATCGCCTTTGGCAACGCCGCCGATGTGCCCGTGTTAGAGCGGGTGGCGAATGTCACCGGTGGGCGTATGTTTACGGCCGCGCCCACCTCCATCAGCAACGTCTACCTCTCCATCTCTGCAGAACAGTGATTTAGAAGGTGGCAGGTTGCAGGCGGCAAGTGGCAAGTTGCAGGTGACTTGCCATTTGCCACCGGCAACTTATTCAGAAGTTTTATCACCAGTTGCTTTCCCCTGCGCCAGTTGCGCTTCCAATTCGGCGATACGTGCTTCTGCCGCCAAACGAGCGGCGCGTTCTGCGGCGGCGCGCTCTTCGGCTTGTTGCCGCGCCTGTTCGGCTTCGCGCCGGGCCTGTTCGGCCGCCAGGCGCGTGTCTATTGCTTCGTCGTAGGTTAGCAGGTATTCTTCGGTTTCCGGGTCGTAGAAGTGCAACACGCCGTCTCGCCACTGCAAATCCAGTTGTAGTATGTTGCTGTGCAAGGCGAAGGCGTTCTTAGATAAGGGGGTAGCGGGGATGGGTAAGTAGTAGTCGTCCACCAGCCGGTAGCCTTGCAGCGGTGGGTTCAAATAATCCTGAGTAGGGTCGTACTGGAAGTATTCACTGACGCCGAGGAAGGCATAAATCCCTTTTTTGGATCCCTGATCATGCGTGTAGGTGCTGAGAGACGTAATTTCAATGACAAAATCTGGCCCTTTGGGTTCTTCCCACAATTTGAAGGAGCGCCGGTCGTGTTTGGCAACGCCCATGGCCACAAACACGTCTGGAGCTACTACTGCCTCTGGATTGCCTTTTTCGTAATAAAGCAGCAGATTGCCAGACACGTAGACGTTGGGATCTTGTTTGAAGTGTCGCTTCAATGCTGTTTTGGCGTAAATGAGCGGATCAGCCTGGAAGTCGCTTTCGGCCATGGGTTTTCCGTCCGTATCAGGGTATTCAATTTTGGTTGAAAAATGCGGAGTGACGGTTGCCATCAATGATCACCTGCCTGGGATATGCCGGATAATGGCCTGATTGTAGCATAAAGGGGGGGCAGGGAGAAACGGCCGTCTACGCCTCCTCATTTTGCCACTTGCAATTTTCTTGCCTTTTAGCTAAACTGATATTTAGATATATCTAAATTCCTGGAGGTTCTATGCATAACCCATTGATTGCTTTACTCATTGGCACGGCCGTTGTTGCCGTCCTCCTCCTTTTATTCCTGCCGGAGCGCGGTTTGTATTGGCGCTGGCAGCAAACGGGCCGCCTGACGCAGCGAGTGCTGACAGAAGACGCGCTCAAGTTCATCCACAAAGCGGAGATGCGCGGTGAAAAACCGACGCTGGCGGCCATTGCCGGTACGCTGCACATCAGCCAGAATGACACGGCCGTTCTGCTCACCGACATGCAAAACGAACAACTCTTGACTGTTCAGCAGGGGCAAATTCAACTGACCCCACCGGGCCGGGAAGCGGCGCTGCACATCATCCGCGCCCACCGGCTGTGGGAGCGCCACCTGGCTGAAGAAACGGGCTATGACCAGGCCGAGTGGCACGGCCGTGCCGAGCAAATTGAACACCATCTCTCCCCGGAAGAAGTGGAAGCGCTGGCGGAACGGTTAGGCCACCCCACGCACGACCCGCATGGCGACCCCATCCCCACTGCCAGCGGCGAGATCATAACGCATGGCGGCATGGCCTTGACCCAACTACCGCTGGACACACCGGCCCGCATCGTTCACCTGGAAGATGAACCGGAACTGGTGTATGCCCAATTAGCGGCCGAAGGCCTGCATCCGGGAATGGCCGTGCGGGTGGTGGAAGTCTCGCCGGAGCGCATCCGTTTCTGGGCTAATGGGAATGAACACTGGCTGGCCCCCATCATTGCCGCCAATGTGTCGGTGGTGGAGATAGAGACGGCCGTACCCCCCGAACCTGTGCCCGCCGGCGAACCGCTGACCGCACTCAAACCGGGTGAAACCGGCGAAGTCATTGCCATTTCACCTGCCTGTCGCGGTGCAGAACGCCGCCGTTTTATGGACTTAGGCATCTTGCGCGGCGCTAAAATCACTGCCGGCTTTCGCAGCCCCGGCGGCGACCCCGTCGCCTACCAGATTCGCGGGGCGACGATTGCCCTGCGGCGGGAGCAAGCCGCATTTATTTCCATAATCCGTGAACCGTAATCCGAGGCCCGAAGTCGGATTACGGAATACGGGTTACGGATTACGATGCAAAGAGGAACCATGCAAACACAAATACAACACACTCCCGATGGCTGCGTCACCTGCCCCGTTCACAATGCCGGTAATTTGAAAAAACTGGGCATTGATATGAGTGATTGGGATTATGTGGTGGCGTTGGCCGGGAATCCAAATACCGGTAAAAGTACCGTTTTTAATGCCCTCACCGGGCTGCGCCAGCATACCGGCAACTGGCCCGGTAAAACCGTCACCCGCGCCGAAGGTGGTTTTAGTTACGCTGACTCTCGCTACAAACTCGTAGATTTGCCCGGCACCTATTCGCTGCTCTCCACCAGTCTGGATGAAGAAGTGGCGCGGGATTTCATTCTCTTCGGCCAGCCGGACGTGACCATCATTGTGCTGGATGCCACCCGGCTGGAACGCAACCTGAATCTGGCGTTGCAAGTGTTGGAAATTACCGACCGGGCGGTGGCCTGCCTGAACCTGATGGACGAGGCCAAACGGCATGGCCTGGTAGTAGATGACCGGCGGCTGGCGCGGGATTTGGGCATTCCGGTCGTGCCCACGGCGGCGCGTTACGGCCGTGGCCTGCCCGAACTACTGCAAGCCGTCCATGAAGTGGCCACGGGCCAGACCGTGTGCAAACCATACCGCATCAAAAGTGAATCCTCAGCCGTGCAGAAGGCGATCAACCAGTTGGTGCAGCAGTTGCAGGCCGCGTTTCCTGGCCTGCCCAATGCCCGCTGGGTGGCGCTGCGGCTGCTGGATGGCGACCAGAGCATTATCCGCGCTGTGCGCAATGGTGAATTAGGCCACCTGAACGCGCCCGCGCCGCAACAGAATAATCGCATCGAATTGGAGGTACTGGCATGACCACCTATCCGTTGAATGGCCGGGGCGCCATCGCCCCCCAACCTACATCTGATCCACATGATGCCGTTTTGCAAATGGCGGAGTCATTGCGCTGGCAAATTGGGCAGGGCTTCCATGAACATCTGATGGAAGATATTTACACCAACGCGGCGCAATTGGCCGACCGCGCCGTCACCCGCCCCGGCGAAAAGCCGCGTTTTGACCTAGACCGCACCATTGACCGCATTGTCACCAGCCGCATCTGGGGTTTCCCAATGATGATTGCCATGTTGGCCATCGTTTTCTGGTTGACGATTATCGGCGCCAATTATCCGTCGCAATTTTTGGCGTCCATCCTGATTGATACGATGGTGCCATTGCTGCACCAGATTGCCGCCGCCATTGGTCTGCCCTGGTGGTTGAGTGGGCTGCTGATTGACGGCATGTACCTGGCGACAGCCTGGGTAGTGAGCGTGATGCTGCCGCCGATGGCCATTTTCTTTCCGCTGTTTACGCTGCTGGAGGATTTTGGCTACCTGCCGCGGGTAGCCTTTAACCTGGATAATGCCTTCAAAAAGTCGGGGGCGCATGGCAAACAGGCGTTGAGTATGATGATGGGTTTTGGCTGCAATGCGGCGGGGGTGATTGCCACACGGGTCATTGACAGCCCGCGTGAACGGCTGATTGCCATCATCACCAATAATTTTGCATTGTGCAACGGCCGTTGGCCCACGCAAATCCTCATTGCCAGCCTGTTTGTGGGCGCGTTGGCGCCGGCGTACATCTCCGGGCTGGTCTCGGCGTTGGCGGTGGTGGGTATTGCCGTGTTAGGTGTGTTGCTGACCTTTGTCGTCTCCTGGAGCCTGTCGCGCACGGTGCTGCGCGGTGAACTGTCCACCTTTAGCCTGGAACTGCCACCGTACCGTCCGCCGCGGGTGCTGCAAACCATTTACACCTCGCTCATTGACCGCACGCTGTATGTGTTGTGGCGGGCGGTGGTGTTTGCCTTGCCGGCCGGGGCCGTTATCTGGCTGATTGGTAATGTCACCGTTCAGGGCGTTAGCATTGCCGAGTATATGGTCAATTTCCTGAATCCGGCAGGTATTTTGTTTGGCCTGAATGGCGTCATTTTGCTGGCGTATGTGGTGGCCATCCCGGCCAACGAGATTGTGATTCCCACCATCCTCATGCTAACGGTGATGATGTTGGGCGTAACTGGTGATGTGGGTGCAGGGGCGGGGGTAATGTTTGAATTAGATGAGCCGTTGGCAGTGAAAAGTCTGCTAACGGCGGGCGGCTGGACATTGCTCACGGCCGTGAACCTGATGCTCTTTTCGCTCATTCACAACCCGTGCAGCACCACCATTTACACCATTTACAAGGAGACGGGCAGCAAAAAGTGGACGGCCGTGTCCGCTCTGCTCCCCCTGGCCTTAGGCTTTACCGTCACCTTCTTCGTCGCCCAAATCTGGCGGCTGGCCGCCATGTGGTTGGGCAGCTAAACAAACCTGACAGGTCTTCAAAGACCTGTCAGGTTTTGCCGAGGTTTGGTTAACCGGCTGTTAACCAAACCTTAGCCGGCTCTTAACCGGCTGTTGATTCGGACTTAACGGGGGAAGGCTACTCTGCTACCTGTATGATAAAGAAAGAAAACGACAGGGGTGTTAGCCCATGGGTTGGCGGTTAGCTGCTGTTTTGCCTCAGCCACCAGCCTCTATTTCCCTGGAGAAACCGATGCATATTTTAGTAACAAATGATGATGGCGTGACGGCGCCGGGGCTGCTGGCTTTGGCCCAGGGCATGCGCCGTTTGGGTAAGGTCAGTATTTTGGCCCCCGACCATGATTGGTCAGGCGGTGGGCACGTGAAAACGTTGAACCGGCCACTGCGTGTGCGCCGGGTGAAACTGGCCGACGGCAGCCCGGCTTTTACCAGCGATGGCGCACCCTCTGACTGTGTGGCGCTGGCCTTGATGGGGCTGCTGAATGAAAAAATTGATCTGGTGGTTTCCGGGGTGAATACGTCGGCCAATTTGGGTCATGATGTGACGTATTCGGGCACGGTCACGGCCGTGATGGAAGGCATTATCTGGGGTGTGCCCGGCGTGGCCGTGTCGCTGGATGGCCGGGGCGTTAGCTCCTGGGAACTAGACTACAGTATGGCTGTGGAAGTGGCTTGCCAGGTGGTGCAAACTGTCGTGGAGAAGAGGTTGCCAGACCGAACTTTTCTTAATGTGAATGTGCCCAATCTGCCCGTGGGTGAACTGCGCGGTGTGCAGATGACGCGCCAGGGGTTGCGGGTGTATCGTGACCGGTTGGATAAACGCCAGGACCCGCGGGGTAACGATTATTACTGGATTGGCGGCGACCGCCCCACCGGTGTGCCCAAAGAAGGCACCGATGTGGGGGCGTTAGCCCAGGGTTATGCCTCGGTTACGCCGTTACAGCTAGACCTGACGGCGTATCATGCCTTATCGGTGCTGGCTGACTGGGAATGGCCGGCGCCGGCAGTAAGCGCCCTGGAAACCGGGTTGTCTGAAGAACCGGGCGGCAGCAACGGCCGTCTCCCTATTGAGCCGGTTCCGTTAGAAGTGATGGCTGCCTGAGGGTAAGGCTTTCAGGGTAGAGCCCATGCGGTAAGGAGAAATTGTCTATGCTCAATATCGTCCAGGAAGAAAATCGGCGCTTGAAAGGGGAGCTTTCAGCGTTACGCCGGGTGATTATGCAGGTGGAGCCGGTGGTGATGTTGGACGGCCGTTTTGAAGAAATGATGACCTCGCCCATTGCCGTCATAGGCGTGGCTCGCCAGATCATTGCCCAAATCCCAGAAACGAAATTGCTTCCAGACGGCCGTGTGCTGTCCTCATAAAAAAACCTCTGGCTCAGCCAGAGGTTTTTTCTTTGTCAATTGGATGGTTTACGCTGCCATTGCAGATAAATGCCGCTGCTGATGAGGGCGAGTCCAAACACGGCCGTAACCAGCGCCAATACCTGCCATACCATTTGCCACTGCGCGGCCTGCTGCTCTGCGCGGCTGGCGCCAGATTCTGGCAGCAAAACGATGCCGCTGGCGCCGGGCAGTCGAATCACCGCGTTGGTACCCCTGGTGAGGCAAAAATTGATGTTAGCGTGGTTCAGGCTTTCCGGGTACACAGGCACATAGACCGTGCTTTGTGTCGTCGCCGTCCAGCCCGCGGGGGGTAGAACAGTCACTTCCCAATAACTTTGCCCGGTCGCATAGAGACCAAAATCCCCTTTTGCGCCAGAGTAATTGGTGATCACGGTTTTCCGGTCGCTGCTGACAAAGCGGACATCAATGCCCTGAATGGGATTTTCGCCGGTGACGTCCGTGCCCACGCAACGGCCGTCGCCATTCACATCTTCATACACAAAACCCGAAATAGAGCCACGCTGATCATCAACTTGCGCCGAGTCGCCGCCACCGCCGGGTGGCGGCACATTCGTGGGGGTGGGTCGTGGCGTTTGTGCCCCGACCACACCAACCACCCAGAACCAGACCAACACCGCCAGCAATCCTGCCATCGTTTTTTTTGCCGTCATCATAGCCTCCCGATTGATCAACCGCCGGCCCGTTTACCGCCGCCGACAGTTCAAATGAAGCAACATTATGCAAAGTGTGTCTATTATACAACTTTTTTCGTTTATGTTAAGACCCGGATTAGTACGGCCGTTACCTGAACAATTTGCTCCAGCCCATAGGACGCCGAGCCTATGGGACATTGCCATTTTCTTGACACATCCGCTTATTTTGGCTTAATAGGATCTCGCGGAGTCCGGCGTGACATGCAATGTGTGACGTGTGAGGATTTCCCGGTCACGCATCACGCATCACGATTTCCCAAACTGTACCGCGCCTGAGGTCAAGGTGGGGTACAGGTTGGCGGCAGTGGCGTTTAGAAAGTGTCAAGATGACCGGCAAGGGGCATTGTTTGTGAACTATGACCAACGGCCGGCGGGTGGGGTTGGTTATTTTGACAGAAAGGGAGGTACGGCCGTTGACAATCCCCTATCCCCTGCTAAACTTTGACGCATGATGAACGCAAACACACCAATCATTGTCTCCAAGAAGAGCAAGAAGGGCAGCAGAAACCGGTAGGTTATCTGGACGTTGTGCGTTCCCGACATTCGTTTGCACAGCAAGGCCCCGCCAGATAACCGGCGGGGCTTTTTTATTTGTAATTGGGTAATTAGGTAACTGAGTAGTAACCGTTCAGTTCCTCTGGAGACTTGACAAGTTTTTACACCTGAATTGCGGCAACTGCCTCTGGTAAAAAACTTGTCAAGTCTGAACGCTTACACTGAGTAATTACCCAATTACTCAATTACCTGTTATGAACACAAACTTTTCGCTGCAATTCAAGAAGGGCAAGAAGACCAAACCGCCGCCGGTTCTGGTGTGTTGCGCTACGCCCTGAGAGCGAAAAGGTAAAAGGGTGTATCAGGCGGGCTTACCAGAACGGTGGTAAGTCCGCTTTTTATTTTCCGACCATGTTCGTAGTAGGCGATTTATCGCCGTTCAGAAGGCGATGAATCGCCTACTACAAACGAAACGATTTTTAGGAGTTGAATGATGAACAATTTTGAATGTCCCGAATGTGGTGGTGGGGTAGCGGTGGGCACGGCCGTGCTGCCCGGCGAAATCCTGGAATGTCCCGACTGCGGCGTGGAACTGGAAGTGATCAGCACACACCCGCTGCAATTGGAACTGGCCCCGGAAGTGGCTGAGGATTGGGGGGAATAGAGGGTAATCGGTAATCGGTGAACGGTAATCGTTAAGCAGCCGACAACCGATAACCGATAACCGATAACCGATTACCAACATGAAAATAGGTATCTTGTATTCCCGAATCCGCGTGGAGGAAAAGCTGCTCATTGAAGCGATGGAGCGGCGGGGGGTGGATTATGAGTTGGTGGATGTGCGCACGGCCGTACTCGACCTGACCTGCCCCGCGGCATGGAGGCGCTTTGACGTCATCCTCGACCGCTGCGTCAGCCATACGGCCGCGCTGGCCTGCCTGCAAATCTGGGGGGCGTGGGGGATTCCCTGCGTGAACACGGCCCAGGTGGTACAGGCCTGTGGCAGTAAATTGGAGACAACGCTGGCACTGGCGCGAGCCGGTGTGCCCTCGCCGCGCACCCAGATCGCCTTTTCGCCGGAAAGTGCGCTGGACGCCATCGAGCAGATGGGTTACCCGGTGGTGTTGAAACCGGCAGTCGGTTCCTGGGGACGGCTGCTGGCGAAAATCAATGACCGGGAAGCGGCCGAGGCGATCCTGGAACACAAAGCCACGTTGGGGTCATACCAACATTCCGTTTTTTACATTCAGGAGTACGTGGACAAACCGGGGCGGGACATCCGCAGCTTTGTCGTCGGCGATGAGACGATTTGCGCCATTACTCGCCATTCCGCGCACTGGATTACGAACACGGCGCGGGGCGGGCGGGCGGAAAATTGCCCGGTGACACCAGAAATTGATGCACTCTCACGGGCGGCGGCAACGGCCGTGGGCGGCGGCATCGTCGCCATTGACCTGCTGGAAACGGCCGATGGCCGTTTGCTGGTGAACGAGGTCAACCACACCATGGAGTTCCGCAACAGCATCGCCCCCACGGGGGTGGATATTCCGGGGCGGGTGGTGGATTTTTTGATGAAGTGGACAGTTAGCAGTGAGCGGTGAGCGGTGAGCAGTCAACCGTTCACTGCTCACTGCTTGCCGATTCCCAGATAGCGAGAGAAGAACAATGAGAGCAAGTATCGTCGGTGGTTCCGGCTATGCAGGGGGGGAATTACTGCGGCTGCTGTTGGCGCATCCGCAGGTGAGGGTGGCGCAGGTGACGTCGCAGCAACACGCGGGGCGGTATGTGCATGGGGTTCATCCTAACCTGCGCGGGATTACCCGGTTACAGTTTTGCGCGGTGGAGGAGTTGCAACCGTGTGATGTGCTGTTTCTGGCGCTGCCATACGGCCGTGCCGCCGCCCAGATCGAACAGTTTGCCGCCCTTGCCGAACGGGTGATTGACCTGTCGGCCGATTTCCGGCTGCGGGACGCGGCGGTGTATGAACGGTGGTACGGGCAGTCGCACCCCAATCCGGGCTGGCTGGCAGATTTTGTGTATGGGCTGCCGGAACTGCACCGGGAGCGGCTGCGGGGGGCGCGGTATGTGAGTGGGGTGGGGTGTAACGCCACGGCCGTGAATCTGGCGCTGGCTCCCCTGGTCCAGGCGGGTTGGATTGAGCGGGCGGTGGTTGACCTGAAAGTGGGGTCGTCGGAGGGGGGGAACAGTTTCAGCGCCGCCAGCCATCACCCGGAGCGGAGCGGGGCGGTGCGATCCTTTGCTCCCACCGGGCATCGGCATCAGGCAGAGGTGTTGCAGGCGTTGGGGGCGATGGAACTGCATTTTTCGGTCACGGCCGTCGAGTTGGTGCGGGGTGTGTTGTGTACGGCACACGTTTTTTTGAATCGGGACGTGGACGAGAAAGCGGTCTGGCAGTTATACCGGGCAGCGTATGGCGGCGAGCCGTTTATCCGTCTGGTGCATGAGCGCAAAGGCATTTACCGTTACCCGGAGCCAAAAATCCTGGCGGGTACCAACTGGTGTGACATTGGTTTTGCCCGTGATGAACAGAGCCGGCGGTTGGTGGTGCTCAGTGCGCTGGATAATTTGATGAAGGGGGCGGCGGGCACGGCCGTGCAATGCCTGAATGTGATGATGGGTTGGCCGGAGCGGATGGGGCTGGAGTTTACCGGGTTACACCCGGTTTGAATTAGGAATTAGGAATTAGGAATTATGAATTATGAAGTGGGAGGATGAGAGATGATTGTGATTAAAATTGGCGGCAGCGAGGGGATTGATTATGAGGCGGTATGTGGGGATGTGGCGCAGTTGGTGCGCGAGGGGCAGCGGGTGGTGCTGGTGCATGGCGGTTCGCACCTGACCAATCAGGTGGCGCTGGCGCTGGGCCATCCGCCGCAGTTTGTCACCTCGCCATCCGGTTACACCAGCCGCCTGACCGACCGGGCGACGCTGGAGATTTTTGAGATGGTGTATTGTGGGCAGGTGAACAAAAACATTGTGGAGCGGTTGCAGCGGCGCGGGGTGAATGCGGTGGGGCTGAGTGGGCTGGACGGCCGTCTCTGGCAGGGATCGCGCAAAGCGGTGATCAAAGTGGTGGAAAACGGCCGTACCCGCCTCATCCGCGATAATCTGACGGGGCGGGTGGAGCAGGTGAACACAGCGCTGCTAACCGGGCTGCTGCATAACGGCTTTGTACCCGTGCTGACCCCCCCGGCCATCAGCTATGACGGCGAGGCGATGAATGTGGATGGCGACCGGGCGGCGGCGGCCACGGCCGTAGCCCTGGGCGCAACGGAACTGCTCATTCTCTCCAACGTGCCTGGCCTGCTGCGCCACTTTCCCGACGAAAGTTCGCTCATTCGGCAACTGGCGGCGGACGAGATCGAGTCTGTCGCCCAAAGCCATGCCCAGGGACGGATGCGCATCAAATTGCTGGGCGCACAGGAGGCGCTGCAAGGTGGCGTCCGCCACGTCATCCTGGGCGATGCGCGGGGGGAGCGACCGGTGTTAAGGGCGTTGGATGGGGTGGGGACGGTAATTGGGTAATTGGGTAATTACCCAATTACCCAATTACTCAATTACATAAAAACATGGACACATTCACACTTGAAAACCAATTCACCAGCGGCGTGTACGGCAAGCGAGAGGTCGCTATTGTGCGGGGGCGGGGGGCGATGGTTTGGGACGGGGACGGCCGTGTCTATATTGATTGTGCGGCGGGAACGGCTGTGGCCAACGTGGGGCACTGCCATCCGGCGGTGGTAGACGCCATCACCCGGCAGGCGCAAACGCTCATCACCTGCCAGGAGATGTTTTACAACGACGAGCGGGCGCGGTTTATGTCCCGGCTGGCGGCCATTTTGCCTGGTGATTTGAACCGCGTCTTTCTATGCAATTCGGGCACGGAGGCGGTGGAAGCGGCGTTGAAGTTTGCCCGGCTGAGTACGGGGCGGGCGGAGGTGGTGGCGATGATGCGGGGGTTTCACGGCCGTACCTTTGGCGCCCTCTCCGCTACCCATAAATCGGATTACCGGGAGCCGTTCCAACCGCTGGTGCCTGGTTTTTCACATGTGCCCTTTGGTAATGTGGCCCGGTTGGACACGGCCGTGTCCGAACAAACGGCCGCCGTCATCCTGGAGATTGTGCAGGGGGAGGGGGGCGTGCGCCTGGCGGACCCGGCCTTTTTCCAGGCGGCGCGGCGGCTGTGTGACGAACGGGGCGCGCTGTTGATTGTGGATGAGGTGCAAACGGGTTACGGCCGTATCGGAACGTTCTTTGCCTGCGAACAGGTGGGCATTACGCCTGACCTGATCTGTCTGGGCAAAGCGATGGCCGGGGGGCTGCCGATCGGCGCGGTGGGCATTGGCGGGCGGGTGCAAAATCTGACGCCAGGGGTGCATGGCTCCACCTTTGGCGGCAATCCGCTGGCCTGTGCGGCGGCGAATGCGGTGTTGGCTGTGATGGAGGCGGAGGGGTTGCACGGCCGTGCGGCCGAACGGGGCGCGTACTTCATGGAACAATTATGGGCCATTCCTTCACCCCTTATTCGGGAGGTGCGTGGTTTGGGTCTGCTAGTTGGGGTGGAATTGAAAATCAGGGCGATGGAGGTGGTGCGGGGCTTAATGGAACGCGGTGTTTTGGCACTGACGGCCGGTTCTACAGTCCTCCGCCTGACGCCGCCACTGGTGATTACAAAAGAGGAGATTGATCAGGTAGTGGAGGCGATTGCAGCGGTATTGGTGGAGATGTGAGGCAAAACCCAGCGATTAAAATTGCGGCAACAAAAGGCAAAGCCGACCCTTCACCAGGTTCAGGGCAGGCAGTGTGTCGGCTGAAGCGTTCTCTTCCAGTCTGCGAAGGCAGACTTAGCAACTTAGCAAATGTAGCCGCGAATTCTATTTGCCAGGTCAGGAGTGATGTTCAGGAATGAGGGCAATGAGCGAACGTAAGGTGCGGTTGACCGATTCGGAGTCTGGGAAATATCGGCGCACGTCAGGATCGAGGGCAATCCAGCCCTCGTCCGGCTCATATTCTTTGATGGTAGTAGAGCCATCTTCGTTATGAATGGTGACGCGATAACCCTGGCGCATTTCTCGGAAATGTTTGCCACGCACACCACCAGAAAAATCATATTCTGGTTGCATATCTGTCAAATTATTATTCGTCTCGTTCATAGGTTTCTTGTTCAGCCTTGTTAGCTAAACGGCTGCTAATTATCCGGGTATGGTCATCTCGTTCAGTATAAATCACTACCACCAGGCATCCCTGGTCAGAAAAACCGATGTCAATAAAACGAGTTTCATCATCTGAATGATAAGGGTCAATAATAGTGATAGAGAAGGGGTCTTTGAAAACAGTTATAGCTTTATCAAATGAGACGCCATGTTTCCGTTCATTTGGTTTTGCCTTTTTCTCATACCACTCAAATTGCGGCATGTCAGAAATATCCTGCTGCTGGATAAATGCACGGCCGTCAGCATCTCAAACACGTGCTTTGGGAATGAGGGCAATGAGCGAACGTAAGGTACGGTTGACCGATTCGGAATCTGGGAAATACCGGCGTAAATCAGGATCGAGGGTAACAAGCAAGGGCTTAGGTGGCGGCAGTTCATATGTCACGGCCGTGCCATCTTCCTGGTATTCAGTCACGACCAGTGGTTCGTTGGGGTCAAACTTAATCCCACGTTCCTTGAAAAATTGGACTGCCGGTTTGGCCCGTTTGAAATCTTCTTCTGTGAGTTCGGGGATGTCTGATAGGTCAATGTCCTCATCGTCCATTGCTTCCAGCCGCTCCCAGTTGGTTTGGGATTCAAGAGAAGTATTTTTGTTGTTCATATCTCGTCGCTTTACGGGCGGAGATGATGCGAATGACATCATCTCCAACATAGGTGTGAACGACAATGGTAGGTTGGTCTCGAAAGAAACCAATCGCCCAAAATCGTTCATCTTCATAATCAAAACGCTCGTCTTCTACAATGAAGTGGGCTGATAGAAAAGCTCAATCACGTGGGCGAAATCAATGTGATGTTTTCGGATATTTGCCAGCCGTTTCTGTCTGTCCCACTCAAACTTCATAGGTGGAGTATAGCGATGAGAAGGAAGGCGTGTCAATTGCGAAGGAAGTTGTGATGAGTCTGGAAAAGTTTGCCATTATTGAGTCTACGCTGCGGGAAGGGGAGCAGTTTGTGAATGCCTTTTTCAGCACGGCCGAGAAGATTCAGATTGCCACGCTGCTGGATACGTTTGGCGTGGAGTATCTGGAACTGACCTCGCCGCTGGCCTCACCGGAGAGTTATAACGACTGTGTGACCATTGCCCGGCTGGGGCTGAATGCCAAAATCTTGACGCACACGCGCTGTAATCTGGAAGATGCCAAAAAAGCAGTGGATACAGGTGTGGGCGGGGTGGATGTGGTTATTGGTACGTCGTCGTATCTGCGGGAATTTAGTCACGGCCGTACCATTGACCAGATTCTGGATATAGCCCAGGAAGTGGTGGCCTATCTGCTCAGCCAGGGCGTGGAAACGCGCTTTAGCACCGAGGACAGCCTGCGGAGTGACGTGGAAGATATTGTGCGCGTTTACCGGGCGGTGTGTGCATTGGGTGTGCATCGGGTAGGTATCGCCGATACAGTGGGCGTGGGCACACCGCGCCAGATTTACGACCTGGTGGCCCGCCTGCGCCAGGAGTTGACCTGTGATATTGAGTTTCACGGGCACAACGACTCCGGCTGCGCCATTGCCAATGCGTACGCGGCGCTGGAAGCGGGGGCCACGCACATTGATACCAGTGTGTTGGGTATTGGCGAGCGGAACGGCATTACGTCGTTGGGCGGTTTTATTGCCCGTCTCTATGCCACCGACCCGGCGCTGGTGAAGAAGTATCACCTGCCGCTGATTCGTAATTTGGACAGCCTGGTGGCGCGGCTGGTACGGGTGGACATTCCCTTCAACAATTACATCACGGGCTTTGCCAGTTTTACGCACAAAGCGGGCATTCATGCCAAAGCGGTGCTGAATAATCCGGCGACGTATGAGATTTTGCGGCCGGAGGATTTTGGTCTGACGCGCTATATTCACGTGGCGCACCGGCTGACGGGCTGGAACGCGGTGAAAGGGCGGGCGGAGCAGTTGGGGCTATGTCTGGATGATGAGCAACTGAAGTATTTGACGAGTGAAATCAAAACGATGGCCGATCACGGCCGTTTGACGCTGGATGATGTGGATGCGCTGCTGTATGATGCCGCAAATAGTGTGGGAGATTAGGAGATTAGGAGCTGATGTTACGCGGGCTGTCGCCGGTTTCCAGACCGAGCGACGCTGGCTCGGTGGGACACCGACCAGAGCAGGTGCGTAACATGAGTTAGGAGGTTGCAATCTCTGGCATAGTTCAGGTGATCTTAACAAATATGACCGCCGACCACTGACCACCGACCGCGATTTTACCAATGGTGGGCGGCCTGTCGTCGGCCGTTTGCGGTCAGAAATTTGTAAGGCGCTGTTTCCAGAGAAAGTGAACCATGCCCAATCTCCTAATCTCCTAATCTCTCAATCTCATCCATTAAAGGAGTAAACGATGACCAAACATTTGAATATGGCAGAATTGGAAGCAGGGTTGGCGCAGGTGCAGGAGTCGCCGGCCGATGGCGGCGTGGTGCAGATGATTGTGGCCCGGCCGGCCGATGGGGAGCGGCGGGTGTTGGCGCAGGGCGAATTGACGGTTGCCAATGGGCTGGAAGGGGACAATTGGCGGGCGCGGGGCAGCAAACGGACGGCCGACGGATCGGCGCACCCGGAGATGCAGCTCACGCTAATGAACGGCCGTTTCCTGAACCTGGCCGCGAATGATGACCGGGAACGGTGGCCGCTGGCCGGCGACCAGTTTATTGTAGACATGGATTTGAGCGTGGAGAACCTGCCGGTTGGTCAGCAGTTACAGTTGGGCACGGCCGTAGTGGAAGTGACGGCCGTGCCCCACACCGGCTGCGCCAAATTCACCGACCGCTTCGGCATGGACGCCGTCAAATTCGCCAATTCCGATGTGGGCAGAGCTTTGCGTTTGCGTGGCCTGTATGTGAAAGTGGTTGAGCCAGGAGTGGTACAAACGGGAGATGCCGTTTTGAAAGTAGGACGCGAATAAACGCAGATGGACGCGGATTTTGGGAATGGCTGAGATAAAAAATCCGCGTCCATCCTGCAAATCCGCATCCTATTAAAGGAGGAAAAGTGGGACAGACGTTAACGGAGCAGATTTTATCGCACAAAGCGGGGCGACGGGTGCAGCCGGGCGATCTGGTGGTGGTGGAACCGGATGTAGCCATGGGGCATGATTCGCTGTCGCCGGGCATCATCAAGGTGATGCAGGAGCGGCTGGGCGTGAGCCGTGTCCACAACCCGGAACAGGTGGTGCTGGTGCTGGATCATGTGGCCCCGGCTTCTACGGTGGGTGTGGCCGATAACCAAAACCTGGTGCGCCGCTTTGCCGGGGAGCAGGGGATTCGCCTGTTTGAAGTGGGGCGGGGCATTTGCCATCAGGTGTTGGTGGAGGAAGGGATTGCCCGGCCCGGCATGATAGTGGTGGGGTCGGATTCACACTCTACCAGTTATGGCGCGGTGGGGGCGTTTGGCACGGGCATGGGGTCTACCGATGTGGCCCTGGTGTGGGCGACGGGCAAAACGTGGTTGCGGGCGCCGGAGACGCTGCGGGTGGTGGCACACGGCCGTTTCCGCCCCGGTGTGGACGCCAAAGATTTCGCCCTTAAATTGGGCCGCGAATTAACCATTGCCGGGGCCACGTACAGGGCAATTGAGTATCATGGGCTGGAATGGCTGTCCTTGCCGGGCCGCCAGACCATCAGCAGCATGGCCATTGAGTTGGGCGCGAAGGCGGGCATCTTCCCGCCAACAGGTGTAGCGGCGGTGGATTGGGACGTGCCAGATTGGTTGTTTGTGGATCCCGACGCCACCTATACCCAGACCGTCACGATTAATCTGGATGAATTAGAACCGCAGGTGGCGATCCCCCACGCGGTAGATGATGTGGTGGATGTGGGCGCGGTGGCGGGGACAAAGGTGGATGTGGTCTTTTTAGGGACTTGTACCAACGGCCGTTACGAAGACATGCGCGACGCGGCGGATATTCTAAAAGGGCGGCAGTTAGCTCCAGGGACGCGCCTGATCCTCAGCCCCGCCAGCCGGGTGGAATTGCAGCGAGCCATTGCCGATGATACGCTGAACGTTCTGCTGGAAGCGGGAGCCATACTGACGACGCCGGGCTGTGGCCCTTGCATGGGGCGGCACCAGGGCGTGTTGGGCGAAGGGGATGTATGCCTCTCCACCGGCAACCGCAATTTTAAGGGGCGGATGGGGCATCCATCGTCACAAATTTATCTGGCGAGTGCAAGTGTGGCGGCGGCGACGGCCGTGACGGGGGTCATCACCGACCCAAGAGAATTAGGAATTAGGAATTAGGAATTAGGAAGTAAGTGTTCAGTCCCTCAAGAGACCTGACAGGTTTTTGGCCTGCAAAGTTTCAAGTTGAACTGGTAAAAAACCTGTCAGGTCTGAATGGTTACATTAGGAATTAGGAATTAGGAATTATGAATTATGAAGCGAAAGTGTGGAAATTTGGGGCGGATGTGGATACGGATCAGATTGTGCCGGGGCGGTATGCGCCGTTTATGTTGAAAGAGGGGCAGGATGTGAAGGATTATGCCTTTATCGAGGCGCGGCCCGATTTTGCGCGGTATGCCCGACCTGGGGACATCATTGTGGCCGGGAATAACTTTGGCTGCGGTTCGTCGCGGGAGTATGCCCCGGAGGCGTTGCGGCGGCGCGAGATTGGGGCGATCATTGCCCTCAGTTTTGCCCGCATCTTCTTCCGCAATGCGATCAATTTGGGGATTCCACTGTTTACCTCCCCTGAAGCGGTGGCTTTATTGGCAGATGGGGATGAGGTGGAGTTGGATTTGGGCAACGGCCGTGTCCTTACCTCCAACTTGACTATAGACCTACCCCCGTTACCGGAGTTTGCTCAGGAGATTGTGGCGGCGGGTGGGATTGTGGCGTATGTGCGGGAATACGGCCGTTTTCCTGGCGAACCTTGAACTTTGATATAATCCTATCATGCAACCACAAAAGCCCCGTCAGGTTTCCGATTATGCAAACCAGTGTCTGGAAGCACTGGCGACAAGTCCATGGGCCGGTAAAATCTCGCTTGGTGGGGCATTTGGCCTGATGCATTACCTGGAATACCGGTCAACTTATGATGTGGATGCCTGGTGGGCAGCAGACGCTACCAGCAAGGAGCGAGAGCAAATTGTGTTACTGTTGACCCAAACCTTACGACCTTATGGGGAAGTGACCACCCGGCAGTGGGGAGACGTAGTCAGTGTCGAATTACATATCGACAGATGTAAGGCTTTTAGTTTTCAAATTGCGGCCCGTTCGACACGGTTGCAGCCGCCTGTGCCATCTTCCTGGAACGGTATTCATGTAGACAGTCTGGAAGACCTGGTTGCCAGCAAAATGGTGGCGTTGGTGGAACGTGGCGCACCCCGCGACTTTCTAGATATTTATACCATTTGCCAACATGAACTGTTCACGGCCGTTCAATGCTGGCGATTGTGGCAACAACGACAGTTCCAGTCCGGCAGCAGCACCGATTCAGATCGGGCGCGATTGGCAGTGCAAATGCACCTGGTGCGGATTGAACAGCATCGGCCGTTGGCGGGCATTTCAGACCCTAAAGAACAGGCATCGGCTCGCCTGGTACGAAACTGGTTCAAATCGGACTTTCTTGAGGCACTCCATGGCTGATTGGTTTGATGCTACCCTTTACCCAGATGAAGAGCCGCCAGAACATATTGAATCACTGGCAGATCAGGTGGATTTTTTATGCCGGTTGTGTGCGGCCTGGGATTTTGGTATTTTGCCAAAACCGGAAACAATCGCTGAAATTCGAAGGGAGCATTGGCGAACGGCCGTTGAAGCATGTAACTTACTCACATCTCCAGCTTATCACCTGTTGCGGGAATGGCATGGATTAGAACCACGCCCCTATTTAGGTCAGCAATTGAGTTATATCCGGGACGACCCCTGGCTGAGTTACGTGTAACCCTATCTGCCTGAGGAAATAATGTTGCGTGTTCAGGTGGAAATTTGCATTAACTGTACAACGGTCACGGCCGTGCAGCAGCAGGTGGCGGCGGCATGTCGGGGCGGGGCCGACACGGTTGAACTGTGCAGCCAGATGGAACTTGATGGGCTTACGCCGAAACGAGAACATATTGTGGCCGCGCGGGTGGCTTTTGGGGATCGGCCAGGGCTGATGGTGATGATCCGGCCACGAGCGGGCGACTTTTGTTACACGTCTGAGGAAGTGACAGAAATGAGGCGGCAGATAGAAACGGCCGCAGCCGCTGGCGCCAACGGCGTGGTATTTGGCCTGCTGAGTGGGCAGGCTTTGGCCGTGGCCGAGATGCGCCAGTTGACGCAATGGTCACATAGCCTTGGGTTAATCGTGACTTGTCACCGGACGTTTGACGCCGTAGCCAACCAGGCTGAGGCGTTGGAACAGTTGATTGAAATAGGTGTTGATCGGGTGTTAACCAGCGGTACCCCCTGGGGTAGCTCATTACCGGCGACCGCAGGTGTAGCCCAATTAGCAGAAATTATGCGCCAGGCAAACAATCGTCTGGAAATTAGCATTGGTGGTGGTCTGGACCCACATAATGCACCTGCGTTACTGGCGCAGTTGCCATTGACTGCCGGTCGGTTGGCTGTACATTCATATTCTGGTGTATTAGATGGGGAAGGCGTGAGTGAAAAGAAGGTTTCCCGATTGGTGCAGACAGCGCGGAGGGTTGATGATCAGGAAAGGAGAGAAAATGATCCAGTTTGAGAAATCAAGACCAATCGTGATTGTGCCCTACCAACCCCGATGGGTGGATGAATTTCAGGGAATTGGGGGGGCGATTGCGGCAGGTGTTGAGGGACACGGCCGTGTGCATTGACCATATCGGCTCCACTTCCATCCCAGACTTGCCCGCCAAAGACATTATAGATATGCAGGTGACGGTGGCTGATCTGGATGACCCGGCGATTGTAGAAAAGCTGGTGGGGGCGGGTTATGAGATGCGGCTGGAGTACGGCCGTGACGAATACATCGGCATCTCCAACCCAGATTCGCTGGAACTGCGTAAGCGTTACTGTCGTGAACCAGAGGGACAGCGCCGCACGAACATTCACATTCGGCAGGACGGCCGTTTCAACCAGCGATACCCCCTCCTCTTCCGCGATTATCTGCGGGCGCACCCCATCATGCGTGATGGCTATGCCCTCATCAAAATGCGCCTGGCCGAAATTTTCCCGGACAGTATAGAGGGGTATCTCTATATCAAAGACCCGTTGATGGACATGCTGTTTGCGGCCGTCCAGGAATGGGCGCAGGCCACTAACTGGCAGCCAGATGAGGCGTATCGGTAAATGAACCGGATAACAGCGCCCCAATTGTGTGTAATCCCCGGCGATGGCATTGGGCAGGAAGTGATTCCGGCGGCAGTGGCGGTGCTAACGGCCGCGATCCCCCATCTGCAAATCGTCATGGCCGAGGCGGGTTGGGGCACGTTTGAGAAAGTTGGCGTCTCCGTGCCGGAGGAAACGTTGACGGCCGTTCGGGAATGTGGCGCAGGCCTGTTTGGCGCGGTGTCATCGCCATCACACAAAGTGGCCGGGTATCGCAGCGCGATTTTGGCCATGCGCCAGGAGCTAGACCTGTATGCCAATATCCGCCCGGTGCAAAGCTGGCCCCGTGTCAGCCCCCGGCTAGACGTGGACATGATCATTGTGCGTGAGAATACAGAAGGGCTGTATGTGGGACGGGAACGGTGGGAGGATGGGGGAGACACGGCCGTAGCCGAACGCCTCATTACCCGTCGCGCCAGCCTCCGCATTGCCCAAAAGACGCTGGAATTGATGCAGCGTCAGAACCGCCACAAACTCACCATCGTCCACAAAGCTAACGTGCTGCCGCTGACGGATGGTCTGTTCCGGGATAGCGTGCGGGAGGTGTTTGCGGGGGCGGGTATCACCGTGGAAGAACTACTGGTAGATGTAGCCGCGCTGAAAATGGTGGCGGCGCCGGAATCGTTTGATGTGATTGTGACCACCAATCTGTTTGGCGACATTTTATCCGATGCGGCGGCGCATTGGGGCGGGGGATTGGGGTTGGCGGCTTCGTTGAATTGGGGGGATGGCGTGGCGCTTGCCGAACCGGTGCATGGTTCCGCGCCGGATATTGCCGGGAAGGGGGTTGCCAACCCGATAGCGGCCATTTTAAGTGGGGCGCTGCTGGCGCGGTATGTGTGGGGGTTGGAGGAGGGGGCGGGGAGGGTGGAAACGGCCGTGGCCCGCACGTTGGTTCATGAGACTTACCCCCAACTGACGACGACGCAAGCGATAACCCATTCTATATTGGCTTCTTTGTAACGCGATTTGCCAAATCGCGTTACAAAAAAACAGGCCACCTGATTTCAGGTGGCCTGCCCGTTCACAAAGGAACGGGCACTGTTAGAGATTTGAGAGAGGGAACAGTGCCCTGGGCTTGATCAGCGGTTGTTCCAGTCGCGTTTCTTTTGTGCCAGTTTGGGGGAGGTGTGTTTTCTCAAATCCCTTAACCAACCAAGCTTGCAGAAATTATAACAGTAATCAGCAATTTTGACCAGCCTGATTTTCAAAATTTGTCACAGACAATGGTACTAAGCCTGATGGCAATAAGGCCAGGGATCTTCACAACGCTGCAAGGCGACTAACGCCGGACTATTGGCATAAGCGCCGTGATAACGCTCTGGAAGTTGGGCCGCCAGATGGGCCATGATGTAGTGGGTATAGGCGGGTAAATCCTGGCTGCGCACCCGGTGTTCGAGCGGCGGCAGATGGAAAGGGGGGCCAATGTGGACGCGCACGGCCGTGCCCTTCAGCCGCTTGAAGTTAGCAAACAGCACATCCGTATTTTCTAACCCCACCGGCAAGATAGGTGCGCCGGTGCGGGCTGCCAGATAAGCCGCACCATCTTTGGCGGTGTTCATTTGCCCCGTTTTGCTGCGGGTGCCTTCTGGGGCCACGCCAAAAGCCACGCCCTGGGTAATGGCGTCCAATGCCTGGCGCATCTGGTGGCGGTCAACCTCATCACGGGCGATGTAAATGGCGCCCAACCAGCCCATGAGCGGGCCAAAGATAGGATGGCGCCGCCACTTTTCCACAGCAAAAAAGCGCCACTTTTGCAGTGGAAAGGCCAGCAGCAGCACCGGCGTGTCTACGGCGCTGGTATGGTTTAATACCACAATGTAAGGGCCAGAAGGGGGGATGTGTTCACGGCCGTGTACCTCAATCCGCGCCATCAATATCAGCCGGCAAATGGTCATGGCCACTTTCATAATTCGATAACGCCATAGCATAGGGGGCGGATTGTCAATGATCAATCGGTAATTGTCAATCATCAAACGCGGGCATGATGTTCAGCGCGGATAAAGCGGCGGGTGCCGGTTTCGGAGCGAATAAGTAGAGAATGGGTGGTGGCGTGGCTGCTGAAATAGTGCATGGCGCGCAGCAGGCGGGTATTGGTGATGCCGGTGGCGGCGAAAAAGACCCGATTGCTGCGTACCATATCATGGCAGGTGAGGATGCGTGAAGTATCCAACCCTTTGGCGGCAATGGCCTGGCGTTCGGCTTCATTTTGGGGGGCCAACTGCGCCAGCATGGCGCCGCCAGTGGCTTTAACGGCGCAGGCGGCAATGACGCCTTGCGCCGCGCCGCCAATGCCCATGAGCATATCCACGCCCATGCCGCCAATGGCTGCCAGTAGCGCTCCCTCGGCGTCAGCTTCAGCGCGCAGCATCACCCGCGCTCCGGCCGAGCGGATTTCTTCAATCAAATCCATGTTGCGCGGCCGTTCCAGGACAACAACGGTTAGATCGTGGACGGCTTTTTTCTTCATACGGGCCACCAGTGCCAGCGTCCAGGCGGCGGGTGCATTCAAACATTCAGGTACCAACGCTTTGGCGGCGCGGCGGTCTACCACCAGCTTATTCATGTAAACGGCCGGGTCACAGTCCCAGATGGAATCACGCGGGGCGACGGCGACGATAGAAATAGCGCCGGGCTGTCCCCGGATCAGCAGTCTGGTACCGTCTATGGGGTCTACAATCACATCCACTTCAGGGCCGTCCCCTGTGCCCACCTTTTCATCATGGCACAAAGACACGTCGTCGGCAGTCAGCCGGTTTTCCTCGCCAATGATAATACGGCCGTCCATATCCAATGTGTCCAGCGCTGCCCGCATGGCACGGGTGGCGGCCCGATGTGCGGCCGCATAATTGCCAGAGCCAATCCAACGACCGGCAGCGAGTGCGGCCGTTTCCGTTACCCGTACCAGGTCTAAACCAATGTTACGCGGCGCTCGTTCTTCTGCCATACCTCTGCTTCAGAGCGAGATTGAGGGATTGGGAGATTCAACCCCTGCCAATCTCTTAATCTCCTAATCTCCTAATCTCCTAATCTCCTAATCTCCTATCTCCTAACCTCCACTTCATGCCTCGGACTTCGGATTACGGAACACGGATTACCGATCACGAATTGCCGATTGCCGAATCCCCCACCGCCTCCAACAACGCCTCTGCCTCCCAGGCTTGCATGCCCCCTTCCAGGATGGCGATGTTCTGGTAGCCGAGATTTTGCAAGGCAGCGGCAGCGCGGCGGCTGCGCCGGCCGCTGCGGCATACCAGCACAATGGGCTGGTTGGTGGGCAGTTTGACTTCCTTAGAAAGGATGGTTGCCAGGGGAATGGATTGGGCTTCGGCGATGTGCCCCTGACGATACTCGCGTGGCTCGCGCACATCAACCACCAGCGGCGGTGTCATGCCCAGGCCATTGACGGCATATTTGTTGATCAAAGCCGATGTATGTAATTGCTGCCACAGGGTGAGTGGTTTAATGGTATGTAAATCGGCGCTAATTACCTCATGGTCGTGGGGAATGCCAGCAATACTTACACGTTTTGGTAAATTGGCGCATTCTTTGAAGACACGCACGGGGCATTCATAAATGCAGATGGCTGGATCAAGAACGTGGTAAAAAATGTGGGTGATGGCGTCATCCTTGTCCAGGATGTGGTCAGTGCCTAACAGATTTTCCACAAAATCGGTGGTGGCAAAAATTTGTTTGACGCGATATTGCGGCCGTACCAGGTAGACATCTCCGCCCCGGTCACGGTAAGCCTTTACCACGTTTTCTAGCATATGAATGCCGCTGAAGTCACAATCATTCACGTTGTGCATCCGAATAAGCAGAAAGCGCTGTTCAGGATGGCTGTCAGCATGGTCGAGGATGTAATCCTCAACATGGTGGACGGCGCCGAAGTACAAGTCACCCAAGATTTCGATGATACCCAGTTGCGGGCAGCCGGTTTTTTCCGGCTGGTAAAGAAAGTGTTTGTAGTTGGCATCTGGTTTTACTTCGTGGACACGTGGTGTGCTGGTGTGCAGGATGTAGAGAATAAAGGAAAGCAAGACGCCCAACAAGACGGCAAACTGGATGTCGAGGAACAACGTGCCCAGCAGGGTGGCTAACAGGATGGTGGCTTCGCCCAGATTGCTGTGCAGGATACGGCGGATTTCGGCGCGGTCTATCATGGTTACGGCCGTGACTATCAAGGCCGCTGCCATGGCCGCCCGTGGTAAATAGGCCGTTAGTGGCCCCACCGTAAAGAGCGCGATCAGGATGAAACCGGCGGCAAAAACAGGCGCCAGAGCCGTTTTGGCGCCGTTAGCCAGGTTTATAGCCGATACCGAAAATGACCCTGAACCGGCAAACCCAGAAAACAAACCCATACCGATATTGGCCAATCCCTGGCCCACAAATTCCTGATTACTGTCCAACCGCTGTCCCGTTTGCGCAGCGACCGAGTGGGCAATCGCCGTTGTCTGTACCAGGCTGATGGCTGTAACCGCCAGCGCCCCGGCGGAAAGGCTGCCGATCAGATTCAGGTCTAACACAGGCAGGTCAGCCAGGGGAGGCAACCCAACCGGCAACTGGCCGATGGTAGCGACTCCTTTTTCCTGTAAATCAAAGATGGCCACCAGCAGCGAAGTGATGATCATTGCAATCAGAGTGGTGGGTAGGCGTGTATTAATTCGCCTGATGAATAAAATGATGCCCATGGCGCTGAGGCCGATGAGTGCGGTGGCCCAATTGATACTAATCAGGTTTAAGAAGATGCCGTAAATGGTGACCAGGATGTTATCTCTGGGTAGGGAAATGCCCAACAGTGGTGATATCTGGTTGACAAGAATGAGAATGCCGGCCCCGGTGGCAAAACCGATGATGACTGAATGGGATACGAAGTTAACCAACATGCCCAGCCGGGCAATGCCTAGCACAAATTGCAGAACCCCTACCATTACCGCCATCAGCCCGGCGGCATAGATGAATGTCTGACTACCCGGTTCAATAACAGTCGCCAGCGAAGCGAATACCAGCAGGGAGATGGTGTTGGTGGGGGCGGTGAATAACTGGTTGCAGGAACCCCACAACGCGCCGATGATACCGCCTACCATAGCCGCATACAGACCCATTTCGGGGGGTAGGTTGGCAATGAGGGCAAAGGCGATGCTCTGCGGGGCGACAATAACCGCGGTGGTAATGCCGGCAATGAGATCAGGGCGCAAGTTTTGTCGATCATAAGTGCGCAGGATGGTATACGGCCGTTGCAGATAACGCCCCGCCGGCCTGAAAGCGCGTTTCAGGTCAACTTTTTTACCTATTGTGTCAAACCGGGTTGGTTGTTTGATTGGTTTGGGCGAAAAATTTCGCTTGATGGTGGCCATGATTAATCATGCGGCTATGTAACATTTGAACAGATGTAAGCGTTCAGACTTGATGAGTTTATTACCAGAGGCGGATGCCGCAGTTCAGGCGCAAAAACTTGTCAAGTCTCCAGAGGAACTGAACGGTTACGAATAGATTCGCAAGGTCTGATTAGAGTGTACGCCGGGGCAAACAAGGCGTCAAGAAAAAGGGGAGGTGGTTCGCTGTCGCCAGCGGTCTAAATCGGCAGGGACGGCCACATGGTAGGCGCTAAAACCAAGCCGGCGCGTTCGTTCCCGCACCTGCCCAAAATTCGCATCTGGCTCCACGGCTAAAAGCACCGGGTTGTAACCGGCGCGGGCCAGCCGGTGTAATGTCTGGCACACCGCTTCTGTACCCCGCGCGGTGATGGCCAAAATGGTGACGCCCCAACTGAGATGCGCCGTCGCTTCAGTGGCCCAGTTAGTCAACAACACGGTATTTTCGTTTTCAATGCGGGCCAGCCGTTCCAGAATTTTGACTAGATGGTTACGGCCGTGACGCGGTGGAATTATCGGCGGCAATAAAGCACCTGGATTTTCCGATAGGGCGGTGGCCGAGTGGCGCAGTAAACGGCCGCTGTTTTCGTCAAAAACAGGGCCATCGCCCACCGCCAGCGGATCAATGCCATTGGTGATCAGCCCCACCGCCTGCCGCTGGTCTACCAGATGCGCTGCCAGCGAAGCGGCCACTTCGATGGCCCACTCGATGGTGTTGGCGCGGGATTGGCGGGTATAGGTGTCGGTGTGTAAATCTAGCAGAACGGCCGTTTCCAGCGAAATAGCCGGTTCATAGGTGCGTACCAAAAGCTGGCGGGTGTGGGCGCTGGCTTTCCAGTTAATCTGCCGCAGCGAATCGCCGGAGCGGAAATCACGCACCCCCATAGGCCGCGCCGGGTCGGCAAAGAGCCGCTGCTGGCTGGCCAACACGCCAAACGGCAGGCGCGACGGCAGTCCCAGGCGCACCAACGGCGTAATGCGCGGATAAATGGTGATGTATTCGGCGGGCAGGGTGGCGTGGCGCTCCGGCTGGATGCCAAAAAGGTCGCCCATCGTCAGGCGCAGGGGGCCAATCTGGTAAAAACCACGCCGCCGGGCGGCAATGGTATATGTCAGGTCCACCTGCTTTTTGTGCCCCAACGCCACCACCGTATTGACCGGCGCGCCCTGGCGCAACTGCACGGCTACACTTTCCGTTGCCCGTATCCAGGGCAGGGGTAATCGCCCCTCATTCTTCAGATGAATGGTAATGGGTACCGTCTCCCCCCAAAAGGAGTGCGTGGCGTAGGTGCGCCCACTGTGCAGACTTCTGGCGGCGCGGGGAACCACCCAGCGGCTCCAGGCATACACGCCGATGCAAACGTAGATGATGTAAAACACAAAATCAACCCGCAGCAAAAAAGCGATTGCCAGGAAAATCAGGATCAGAGTGGAAAACTGGTTCATAAAAATTATGAATTATGAATTATGAAGGATGAACCCACTTCCTAATTCCTAATTCCTAATTCCTAATTCCTAATTCATAATTCCCCTATATCCAGGGGGGTGTCTTTGAGGATGTCCGCCAGGATGCGGGTGGTGGTGAGGCCGCGCAGGGCGCTTTCGGGGTGGATGAGGCAGCGGTGGGCCAGGATGGATAGCGCCAGTGTTTTTACATCGTCGGGCAGGGTGTAGTCACGGCCGTGCATGGCCGCGTATGCCTGAATGCCCCGGTAGAGAGCGTGGCTGCCACGTGGGCTGGCCCCCAGCACCAAATCTTTGTGGTGGCGGGTGGCAAACACCAGGCGCACAATATACTCCCGCACAGTGTCATCCACATGCACCTGCCACACCTGCTGCGCCAGTTCCGGCAGCCGGGCGCCGTCCACCACCTGCGCCAGCGTTTCAATGGGGTGTATGCCGCCCAGATTGAGCAGCATCTGGCCTTCGGCCTGTTCATCCAGATACCCCAGGCTGACCTTCATAAAAAAGCGGTCAAGCTGTGCTTCCGGCAGCGGGAACGTGCCTTCGTACTCCACCGGGTTTTGCGTAGCCATGACGAAAAACGGCCGTGTCAATGGATATGTCACCCCATCTACCGTCACCTGCCGCTCCCCCATCGCCTCCAACAGCGCCGATTGGGTGCGCGGCGTGGCCCGGTTGATTTCATCCGCCAGCAAAATATGGGTAAAGGCGGGGCCGGGAATAAAGGTGAATTTGTGCTGTTGCTGGTCAAAAATGGAGACGCCGGTAACGTCATTGGGCAGCAGGTCGGGGGTGCATTGCAGCCGCTTAAACTGGATGCCCAGGCTGACGGCGAACGCCCGCGCCAGCATCGTCTTGCCTACGCCGGGCACATCTTCCAGCAGGGCATGCCCCTCGCACAACAGCGCCACCGCCAGCAGTTCCAGCGACGGCCGTTTGCCGATGATGACCTTTTCCACATTATCAATCAGTTGTTGAGTAAACGCTTGGATTTCTTGCATGATGTAATGGGGAGATTAGAGATTAGAGATTATGGCACTCTCCAATCTCTAATCTCCAATCTCATTTCGCTTTCGTTTGCATCAATCGTTGGATTTCATTTTCAAAACGGGTATCTGGAGTAAACATGAGGTGTAAGCGGCGGACAACGGCCGTGCGCGCCGCCAGATAGGCCGCCAATAACTCCCGCAAATGCCCGGCTGTGGCCTTTGTGTCTCGATTGAAATAGGCGGCCAACAATCCCTGGCGCGCCGGTTCTTCCGGTGGCAGCACCGCCAACAGCGGCGGCAGGCTAACGTGCAGCAGTTCCAGGTAAATGGTGAACGGCTTGTCCCGATCGCCACGCAGCACTTGCCGGTATACGTCCCAAAACATGACCCAGAAACGTTCGTCTAGCTGTTCCAATTCGGCGGCGGTCATCCGGGGCACAGGTTGTGCAGTTTGGGCGCAGGCAGCCTGGTACTGCAAGGCCCAGCCGTTGTGGTCTTTCAAGATGCGGATGTCGCGGTCCCAGGGGTTGGGCGGCAAGGCCAGCGTCTCATAGCGGTAATCCACTTTGGCGCCGTTGCTGTAGAGGGTGATGTGGAGGTACGGCCGTATATGCACGGCATCAAACGAGCGGGCCGGCACGTAAGGTGTTACGGAACGCACAAATTCCCGCCGCCCCGCCCAGGCCGTTTCCCTGGCGGCTTTGTCGGCAAACAATATGGCCACGTCCAGGTCAGAGAAGGCGTTCTCACGGCGACGGCCGTAAGACCCCGCCAAAAAACAGACAGCCACGCCCTTTTCTGCCAGCACCCGTTGTTGTAACCGTGTTATGACCCGCTCCTGTTCAAACATGACCTGTAACCCGTAATCCGTAAACCGTGATGCGTGTGCCGTAATTGGTAATTCGCACGGATTATACCGGTTTTATGGTGATATAATAGGTGCAATCTGCAAGAAGAGATTGGCGAGTGATAACCGGTGGCTGGTGGTTGGCGCCAACCACCAGCCACCAGCAACAAACCACCAGCCACAACTCACAAGGAGCGAAGGATGCGTATTCAAATCACCGATGTACTGTTTGATGAGGAAACGGGTCTTACGATGGTGGAGTTTTCAAACCCGTTTGGCGTAGGAGTGGGTGAATGGCGGGGTGAAGCGCCCCCTGAACGGTACAACCATTATCACGTGGAAATTGAAACCGCCAACCGTCTCACCTGGGGCCAGGATATTGTACTCGTGTCGGATGAGCATTTTGTCATTGATTATGATTTGAACCAGTTGGTTACGCTGCAAGGCAAGCTAGAATCAATCCAGCCCGATGGTGTGGCTTATATCCTGATAGGCGCTGTTCTGGTGACGGTGAAAACAAGCGGCGACCCGCTGCCCCTGGATAGTTTTGTGCGTGTCCATGCTGACCGAATTAACCTGTATCCGTATGAACCATAATACAGTTAACCGGCTCTATTGGGGATTGACCGGTCTGCTGCTCTGCCTTCTGGCGGGCTTGAGTATGCGTCCGTCGGCCGCGGCCGGCCAGACTGGTTTACCGGTCACTCATTGCCTGCCGCTGCCCCCATCTACCGGAGCGGTGATCACCATTTCTAACGAGGCAGCTTTACGCAATCAGGCTTATCATGCTGCACCCGGAACCACCCTCCTCATTCAGCCCGGCGTGTACCAGATGCAGGGGTTTATGCATGTGGTGAATGCCGGCATCAGCCTGCGCGGCGCTACCGGCAATCGGGGTGACGTCGTCCTCGATTTTGGCGGCATGGTGGGCGGGCACTTTGGCATTCTGGTAGAGGCAGACGACGTAACCATTGCCGACCTGACCATCCAAAACGCCAACGATCATGCCGTTTCCATTCAGGGCCGGGACCGGCCCGTGCTCTATAATCTGCACATCCGCGACATTGGCGATCAGTTGGTAAAGGTGAACCCCTTTGCTAATGGCAGCGAAGATGGCCTGCTGGCCTGTTCGCGGTTGGAATACAGCACCACCGCCCCCGACGAATATACCAACGGCATCAGCGCCCACAACGCCCACCGCTGGACGGTGCGCGATAACGAATGGTACCGCATCCGCACACCGGGCAATAGTCCGGTACCCACTATCCTGTTCTGGTCGGGGTCTTCAGATACCATTGTGGAGCGTAATTTGCTGGTGGATTGTTACCAGGGGATTTCCTTTGGCAACTCCGGGCATGGCGCGGACGACCACCTCGGCGGCGTTGTGCGCAACAATATGATCTATGCCAGCCAGCCGCACGATGTGGTGATTGAAATGGTTCATGCGTCCGGCTGGCTGGTGGCGCACAACACGGCGCTGCTGCTGAACCCCGGTTCGGGTCTGACCTGGGGCATGGAAGCCCGTTTCAGCGACAGCCAGGGCACATTTGCTTATAACCTGACAAACATGGATATTTGGGGCAACCGGGATGGGGCCAACGGCACACTGACCGGTAATCTGACCAACGCCGAAAGTGGCTGGTTTGTGAATGCAGCCGCGGGTGACTTGCATCTTGCGGCCACGGCCGTAGCCGCCATTGACCAGGCTTTACCGCTGCCCCAGGTGATGGATGATTTTGACGGCGACGGCCGTCCCATTGGCCCGGCCCCAGACATCGGTGCAGACGAATACGGCGGCGCGCCGTTTGAACCGACTGACTGGATCTATTTACCAATAATAACAAGGTAGCAGGTGGCAAGTGAACACCTGCAATCTGCTACTGGCCACCAATCACTCACTATGAACAATCCCATCCTTCTCCCCCACCCACAATCCATCACCTACACCGGGCACATCTTTAGCCTGCCAGAAACGGGGCTGATTGCCCTGCATGGGGCGGATGTGCCGGCCATGTGGTTCACGGCCGTCTGGCTGCAAGACGCCCTCTTTGAACACGCCAGCGCGGATTATGAATTGGTGGGTGGTACAGGTGTTCCATCTGAGCAGATCGCCGTGCAGCTTAGCCTCATTCCCGGCAGCATGCGCCATGAACAGGGGTATGAATTAACGGTGGTCAACGGCCGTATTGACGCCATCGCCAACACCATCTCCGGCCTCTTTTACGCCGTGCAGACCCTCTGCCAACTACTGGAACAGACGGGCAAAGAACTGCCCACGTTGCGCTGCCGCGACTGGCCGGACTTTTCGCAGCGCGGTGTTATGCTGGACATTAGCCGTAACAAAGTACCTACCCTGGAAACCCTACTCGATCTGGTGGATATGCTGGCAGGCTGGAAGATCAACCAGCTCCAGCTTTACACCGAACACACCTTTGCCTACCGCCGCCATCCCCTTGTCTGGCAAGACGCCTCCCCGCTCACTGCCGAAGAAATCCTCACCCTGGACGCTTACTGCCATGACCGCTGCATGGAGCTGGTGCCGAACCAAAATACATTCGGCCATATGCACCACTGGCTCAAACATCCCGCTTACCAACACCTGGCCGAAAAGGCCGATGGAGCGCAGACTCCCTGGGGTTATTACAACCCGGAGCCATTCTCGCTCTCCCCGGCTGTGCCCGGCAGCCTGGAACTGGTGCGCGATTTGCTGGATGAACTGCTGCCCAATTTCCGCAGTCGCCAGGTGAACGTGGGCGGCGATGAGACGTATGATGTGGGCCAGGGCTTGAGCCGGGAATTGGTGGCGCAAAAAGGCAAAGGGCGCGTTTACCTGGAGCATTTGCTCAAAATTTACCGGGAAGTGCAGGCGCGCGGCCATACCATGCAGTTTTGGGGTGATATCATTATGGAACATCCTGAACTGACCAAAGAACTGCCGCGTGACCTGATTGCCCTGGAATGGGGGTACGAGGCGGGGCATCCGTTTGCCGAACACGGCCGTCTCTTTGCCGAATCAGGCGTCCCCTTTTACGTTTGCCCCGGTACGTCTGGCTGGAATACGCTGGGTGGCCGAACCAATAACGCCATTGGCAATTTGCAAAACGCGGCGCAACACGGCCGTACACACGGCGCTGTTGGTTATCTCATTACCGATTGGGGCGACAACGGCCATATGCAGCCGCTGCCCGTCAGCTACCTGGGCTTTGCCGTCGGCGCGGCGCTGGCCTGGGCGGACGAGGCCAACCGGACGCTAGATGTGCCCGCCGCTCTCAACCTGTTTGCCTTCCGTGACAACGCGGGCATCATGGGGCAACTGGCGTATGACCTGGGCAACGTGTATGAGATTACCCAAATCCCCAGTTTCAACGGCACGCCTTATTTCTATGCCCTGGTGGTTGATCTGGCGCAAATGGTGAATGCTGATGATCCGGCCGGCGCGGCTATCCGGATGGAGAATTTGCAGCGGGCGGTCACGGCCGTAGACGAACTGCTGGCCCGCCTGCCCCAAACCGACATGCAGCGGGACGACGCCGACCTGATTGGGCAGGAATTCACCTGGGCGGCCACCATGATGCGCCACGGCTGCCGCCGCCTCATCTGGGCCATTGGCCGGGCATTGGGCCGGGAAGATACAGCTTTACGGCAGGAACTGGCCGATGAGACGGAAGCCTTACTCGCCGCATTTGAACGGGTATGGCACGGCCGTAACCGCCCTGGCGGTTTCCCCGACAGCCTGGCCCGCCTGCAAAAAATGGCAAACGAGTATAAAACCCACAAATAGGAGCGTAATTGCATGAGTCAGCCAAAAAACAGTCAAGATGTGGTCATTCTCGCCGGGGCGCGCACGCCCACCGGCAAATTTAACGGCGGGTTGGCCGGTTTCACCGCGCCGCAGTTGGGGGCGATGGCCGTAGCAACGGCCGTCGCCCGCGCCGGTATTGATCCCGCCAGCGTCTATGAAGTGATCATGGGCCAGGTGGTGCCGGCCGGAACCGGGCAGGCAGCCGCGCGTAAAGCTGCCCTCGATGGGGGATTGCCTGATACGGTGGGGGCGACGGCCGTGAACAAAGCCTGTGGTTCCAGTTTGAAAGCCGTCATGCTGGCGGCCAATTCCATTGTGGCTGGGGAAGCGGATGTGTTTGTCGCCGGCGGCATGGAAAGCATGTCCAACGCCCCCTACCTGCTGCCCAAAGTGCGGCAGGGGCTGCGCTACGGCCACGCCGAACTGAAAGATGCCCTGCTGCACGATGGCCTCTGGTGCTCTTTCCAGAATTGGGCTATGGGCAACGCCGCCGACTTTATCGCCCACCAATTTGAAGTCAGCCGCGAAGAGATGGACGAATTTGCCCTGCGCAGCCATGAAAAAGCGGCCGAAGCCACGGTACACGGCCGTTTCCGCGACGAAATCATCCCCGTTGAAGTCAAAAGCCGTAAAGGGAGCATCATCATTGACCGGGATGAACCCATTCGCGCCCGTTTTAGCAACGGCAGTTTTGAACTGGATACCAGCCTGCCGCAGTTGGCCGCCTTGCCGCCCGCCTTTGCCGCCGACGGGCAGGTGTCGGCGGGCAACGCGCCCGGCCTCAATGATGGCGCTTCCGCCGTCGTCGTCACCAGCCGCGCCGAAGCGGAACGGCAGGGCTTACGGCCGTTGGCCCGCGTGGTCGGTTATACCCATGCGGCCGTGCATCCCCAGTGGATTTTCTCCGCCCCGGCCCAGGCCATTCCCCGCCTGCTGCACAAAATTGGCTGGTCCCTGGACGAGGTAGACCTGATCGAACTCAACGAAGCCTTTGCCGCTCAGGTATTAGCCAACGGCGTAGATATGACCCGGCAGGGTTTGCCCTGGAACTGGGACAAAGTGAACGTCAACGGCGGCGCGGTGGCCTTAGGCCATGCCATTGGTTCCAGCGGCACGCGCGTGCTGGTAACGCTGCTGCACGCCCTGCAACAACGCGGCTTGCAGCGCGGCATCGCCTCGCTCTGCCTGGGCGGTGGCGAAGCGGTGGCGCTGGCGGTGGAGATAGAGTAACTGAGCAGTTGACGCATCTAACCATCACCCTCTTTGGTGAATTTTCCTTGATACCGGCCGACAAACCGGCGGTGAATATGGCCGGCGACCGGCCTATCTCCCTGCTGGCCTATTTGCTGCTGCACCGGCACACGGCCGTTTCCCGCCAACATCTCGCCTATACCCTCTGGCCCGATTCCAGCGACAGTCAGGCGCGGGCCAATTTGCGCAATCTCTTCTTCACCCTGCGCCAGACGATCCCTGACGCCGACTATTTCCTGGCGGCCGATTCCATGACCTTGCAATGGCGCGCCGACGCCGATTACACGTTGGACGTGGCCGAGTTTGAAGCGGCGCTGGCGGCGGCCAAAACGGCCACGGCCGAAACCGCCGCCGCCCCCACCGATACAATCGCCCTGCTGGAAACGGCCGTCTCCCTCTACAAAGGCGATCTGCTGCCCGGAAACTATGACGATTGGATCATCCCCCGGCGCGAGGAGCTGCGCCAGGCGTATCTGGACGCCCTGCACCAGTTGGTTGCTTTGCTGGAGCAGCAGCAGGATTTCCGCGCTGCTGCCCGCATTGGCCAGCGCCTCTTGCAGCTAGACCCCCTGGACGAGACCGCTTACGTCCACCTGATGCGCCTCCATGCCCGCAGCGGTGACCGCGCCGGGGTGCGCCGCGTCTATGACCAGTGTGTCACTACCTTGCGCCGGGAACTGGACGTGGAACCCGCGCCTACCACCCAGGCCGCTTACGAGCAGTTCCTCCGCCAGGAAGCGCCGGTCGCCGTGGTCGAAACCACGCCGCCTGCTGCCACACCACCGGCCGCTCGGCTGCGACCATTACCACAGCCGGGCACCCCCTTTATTGGCCGCGAAGTGGAACTGGCCCATCTGGCCGAATGGCTGGCCGACCCCGGCTGCCGCCTGATCACCATTGTCGGGCCGGGCGGCATGGGCAAAACACGGCTGGCGCTGGAAACGACCGTGGCCCACCAGCGCATCTTCCCCGACGGCGTCGCCTTTGTAGACCTGGCCCCCATCCGGGACGCCGGGCTGGTCGCCGCCACCATCGCGCAGGTGGCGGCCCACAGCGCGCCGGAACGCTCCGCCCATCCCTCCCAGCTCATCCCCGCGCTGGCCGACAAAACGCTGCTGTTGGTGATTGACAACATGGAACATGTGCTGGACGCCAGCGACTTGCTGCCAGAGATTTTGCACGGCGCGCCTGGCGTGAAACTGCTGGTTACGTCACGCCAGCGGTTAGAACTGGCCGAAGAGTGGCTCTTTGATCTGGGTGGCCTGCCCCTGCCCGATGCGCACACACCGCCGGCCGAAAACAGCGCCGTGGCCCTCTTTGTGCAGGCGGCCAAACGCGCCAATCGCCATTTTGACCTGACGGCGGCAGAGGAAACGGCCGTTGGCCGCATTTGCCGATTGGTGGGCGGCATTCCCCTGGCGCTGCAACTGGCGGCTACCTGGGTGCGTGTGTTGAGCTGCGCCGAAATTGCCCAGGAGATTGAGCGCGATCTGGACTTTTTAGCCAGCAGCCAGCGCCATTTGCCGGAGCGTCAGCGCAGTATGCGGGCCGTGTTTGATTATGCCTGGCAGTTGCTTACTCCGACGGAGCAGACGGTGGGTCGCCGTCTGGCTGTCTTTCGCGGCGGCTTTACGCGGGAAGCGGCCGAGTCCGCAGCCGGGGCATCATTGCCCATCCTCTCGGCGTTGGTGGAACGGGCGCTGGTGAATCGCAGTGGCGACGGCCGTTACCATCTGCATGAACTGGTGCGCCAATATCTATTGCACAAGCTGTTGCTGACCCCCGCCGATGACCAGGAGGCGCGCCAGGCCCATGCCGCCTATTTCCAAAGTCTGGCGGCGGAGGCCCATGCCCAACTGGAAGGGCCAGAAGGGATGCGCTGGCTGGCGCAGCTAGACGCCGAAATTGACAATGTGCGGGCGGCCCTGGCCTGGGCGTTGGAAAACCGGGCGGCGGCCGTGGCGGTGTCACTCGCCGGTCAATTGTGGCGTTTTTGGTGGTGGCGCGGCTATTGGCGGGAAGGGTTGGATTGGTTGGAAAAGGTGCTGGCGTTGGCCGATGACACGGCCGCCGCCGATGGTTTAACGCCAACGACGTTGGCTCTGGCGTATCAGGGCGCCGGTGTGCTGGCCCGCAGTTCCGGGGATTATGCCCAGGCGCGCCGGTATCATCAGGCAGGGCTGACCATCCAACAACAGGCCGGGAATGGGCGCGGCATGGCTGCCTCTCTCAACAGTTTGGGCAATCTGGCTTTGTTTGAAGCGGATTACGCGGAAGCGGAACGTTGTTTTAATGAGAGCCTGGCCCATTACCGGCAAGTTGATAATGAACGGGGCCAGCAGAGTGCGTTGAACAATCTGGCTATTGTAGCTATGTACCGGGGCGATTTTCAGCAGGCGCGTGTGTTGCACGAAGAGAATTTGTCTCTGGTGCGCGCCGCGGGCCATGCCGTCCATATTGCCACTGCGCTGGGCAATTTGGGGGATGTATACCGTTATTTGCAGGTTTATGACCGGGCGCAAACGGTATTGTTGGAAAGCGAGCGACTGCTGCGGCAGGTGAACAACCAACCATCGCTGGCGACGACGTTGTATTCGCTGGCCCGGCTGGCGCTGGATACCGGTGATCTGGCCGCCGCCGCCGCTTATTTCCGGGAATGTTTACACATTTACCAGGAGACGCCAGACCCGGTGGCGGCGGCGGATGCCATTGAGGGGGTAGCCATGCTGGCCGGAAAATGGGCACGGCCGTTGCCCGGTGCGGAACTATTTGGCGCGGCGGCGGGTTTGCGGCAGCAGACGGGCACAGCCGTGCCCCACTCCGAACGCGCCGCCCAACAGCAAATCCAGGCCGAGATGGTCACGGCCGTTGGCGAAACCAACTTTCAGCGCGCCTGGGAACAAGGACAGGCACGGCCGTTGACGGCCGTTATTCATCTGGCCTTATCGGTGTTAGCAGAGGAAAGTTGAGGGGGTTTGTCGTAACGGCTTTAGCCGGTTGCCCGTGGAAGCGGTTACTACAAACTTAACCCGGTCAGGTACTAGCGCACAACCAGCGGTAGATATACCTTGTTTGGCAAATCGGGGGGCGGTGGGGTGGAGCCGATACTCGCTTTAACCACAAATGCTTCCACGCCCTGCCCCCGGTTGAGCTGGAAGCCGCCACCGGCTACCGGGAAAGCCAGCGATTCCGTCCGCCCGCCCACTACCAGGTTGCCGCCGCTGTCCAGCGCCAGCCCGGCGGCCACGTCATCATCTGTACCGCCCCAGTAGGTGCTGAAGGGCATCGCGCCGGTTGCCGTAAACTGGGCGATGAAGGCATCGTAGCAGTTGCGGCTGGTGGCGCTAAAACAAACGCCGGGGCCACGCTGCGGCTGCCAGGCTGCCGCCACCGGAAAGGTATCTGAACCTGTGCCGCCGACCACAAACACCTGCCCGGCGTTGTTCATGGCTACGGCCGTTGCCCAATCCGTCCCCTCGTCACCCAAATAGGTGCTAAAGGCCACCTGGTAGCCTGCCCCCTGCCGCGCCAGCCGCGTTACAAAAGCGGCGCTCATCGTGTTACTGCCCGGTTTTTGCCCCTGGGCCGCGTTGGCAACCGGAAAATCGTTGGCAAACGTTTCGCCCACGACGGCGATATGGCCGCTGCCGTCCACCGCAATCGCCCGGCCAATATCCGTACCGCTGCCGCCGTTAGCCGTGCTGCCGCCCAGGTAGGTGCTGAACAACAAATCGTCGCCGGCGGGTGGTAGTTTCACCACAAAGGCGTCGGTGCTGCACGTCCAGTCGTCAAACGAACCACAATTTTCCTGCACCGGGTTGACGGTGGGCCAGGTGGCCGAGCGAATTTCGCCGGTGATGTAGATGTTGTTCTGACTGTCCAGAGCGATACCGTGGCCCACCGCTTCCTGACCGCCGATCATCCGCTCGTATTCGTTTTGGTAGGTTTGCCCGTTCACTTTGGCGAAGAAGCCGCCCCAAATGGAACCAACTAGATGGGCATTCCCGGCGCTGTCCAGGGCGATGTCTGCGGCAGCGTCAGACAAGTAGCCGCCGTAGTAGCTGCTAAACACCAGGCCGCCGCTGCCGTTGAACTGCATCACCAGGGCGTCGCCGCCGCCGCCGCTGACGGCCTGGAAGGCGTTGGCCGTGGGTAGATTGTTGGAAGTGGTGCTGCCGGCGATCCAGATTTTGCTGCCGGTGGTATTGACGGCCACCGCTTCGGCATAGTCGCCGCCGCTGCCGCCGACGATGGTGGTGAACAGTACGGCCGTACCCGCCGCGTTAACCTTGGTTACAAACAAGTCACTGGAGCCAGAACCGCACTGCCGCCGCCGGGCAATGTGCTGGAATAGGTGTTGCCCACCAGATAGACGTTGCCGCTGCCGTCCATGGCCACATCCCGGCCATAATCATCGCTGCTGCCGCCAAAGTAGCTGCTGTACACCAGCGTGGGGTCAATGATTAACGGCCGTTGCGGATCATATTCGCCCAACTCAAAACGAACTGCATCCCCATCCAACCGGTAGGCGGCGGTGATGGGCTGCTGGCGGCCGTTCACCACCTGATAGGCAACCGGCGCTTTTTCCACCAGGGTGGCCTGGTTGTTCGGAGTGATGTATAAATCGCCGGTTGTCCCGTCCAGGGTTACGGCCGTGCCGCCCTGGTAGCGCCAGCCAATGACGGCCGGGTCTGCGCCCGGCGCGACGTAATACGTGCCTTTCAGCAACCCTTCGCTGCTGTCATACACCAGATCAATAGCCGGGCAGCAGTTGGCTGCCTGCCTGGAAGCCACGCGCGAAACAAATGACCCCAACAGCATTACCTATGCCACCCACTATTTGGGCCTGGTTAAACAGGCGCAGGGCGATTTATCGGCCGCGCGGCAGTTCATCGAACAAAGCATGACCTTGTTCTCCGAATTCAATGACCTAGTTGGCCTGGAACGGGCCTCAGTGGCCATGGGTTTCCTGGAAATAGACGCCGAGAACTTTGAGGCGGCCCGGTCCCATTTTTTGACGTTTCTACGCGCCAGACAACGGGTACACGCGGTTCGGTATATCCTGGCGGCGGTGTTGGGAACGGCCGTTGTGTGTGCCCATTTTGGTGATCCATTCACTGCGTTGGTGTGGGCTTTGTCTGTTTTGCAGCATCCGGGCCTGGATTGGGAGGCCCGGCAGCGCGCCGAAACGTTGTGCGCTGGACTGCAAGCGCAGCTAACGCCCGATCAAATCAGCCAGGCGCAACAGGAAGCGGTTGGGCAGCCCTTTAACGCCATCCTGTCTGGCATTGTTGGGCAATAACCCGGCTCATTTCCCCCAATTTCATTCAAATTCATTTCAAACGGCATACCAAACGGCTGGCAAACGGCCGTGATGGTATGGTGCCTGCATCACGCGCTAATGAGTTGGCCGCGATAGTTTGAAACAGGAAATGATGATGAGCGATAAAGAGCAACTTCCCGATTCACAGCTTTTCACCGTCAGGGTGTGGTTAGAGGGCGAGGTGGATGGCCAACCCCAATGGCGCGGCAAACTGCGCCACGTCCCCAGCGGCGAGATTCGCCACTTTCGCGGCTGGGCGGCGCTCATTCCCCTTATGCTAGACATGCTGCGCCGTTACCCTGGTCAAAATTTCACCGGTTACAATAAGGAAAGCCGTGATGAAAAATAAGCAAAACGGCCGTACCCATGTGAGTGCTGTGTTCACTAATATCAATCTAGTTTGAGGAAAAATCATGTCAACAATAACCGTTACCGTCTCTAGCACCGTAGAAGCGCCAGCCGCCGTTGTTTACAACATCCTGGCCGATTACGACCACCATCGCTGCATTTTGCCGCCGAACTATTTCACCGGTCTCGATGTGACCGCGGGCGGCGTCGGCGACGGCACGCAATTTACGCTTCATGCCAGATCCTTTGGCGGCAAAACCCAGATGCACATGGCCGTCACCGAGCCGGAACCGGGCGCTGTGCTGGTGGAACGCGATGTCAACACGGGTCTGGTGACGACCTTTACTGTTAAACCGATCAGCCCGACCGAATCGCAGGTGACGTTTGCCACCGTCTGGCAGTCCCAACCCGGTTTGAAAGGGGCAATTGACCGCTACACAACGCCATTTTTTATGCGCATGGTGTACCGCGAAGAAATGAAAATCCTGAACGACTATGCCCGGCAGCAGGGCAGCCACCAGTAACAATTTTCAAAAGAGGTACAAGACAAATGAACAAGATAGAACTCAAAAAAACTTCCTTAAAACCTATTATCTGCCTGATGATCCTGGCCGGTCTGGTGATGGTTGTGGTGTTACGGCCGTCGCCGGCCCAGGGCAGCGGTGAGTACCTGGTGTTTTTACCGGCGATAACCAGCAGCAATACCAACACCCCGCCGCCGCCACCGCCCACAGGGGTTGAAGGCCGCTTCTTTTTTGACACGCAATATAAAACCAGCAACGCCAGCATCCAGATTGATGCCCAGGGTGGTATGCATCTGGCTTACTATTATTACGAACCGGCCATTGACGATAGGCCGACGTATGGCGTGTACTACTATTGCCCCGGCGACTGTGACAATGATGCCAGTTGGAGCGGCGTCGCTATGGGCGAGTTGGTCAATGAGATGCAACTGCAATTGACCGCTACCGGCCAGCCGCGCATTATTTTCAGAACCCCTTCCCAGGTGCGGGCAAGCGGCAATGACTATTTCTACGCGGCCTGTGACCAGAACTGCACCGACCCAGCCCGGTGGGGCCTGATCTACCTGACCTCTAGTTCGGGCATCGGCGTGATTGATTTGCTGAAGGATGACGCTTTACCGCAGCGCTACTTTGCTCTGGACCCCAACGGCCGTCCCCGCTTCGTCTACAAAGATGGGGTAACCGGGCACCTGGGCACGTTCTATGCCTACTGCGATGGCGGCTGCACCGACCCGGAGAACTGGTACGAAACACAAATCAACCAGGACAACGGCAACGAACACAACTATCGCTACGAAAAATTCGATTACCCGGTGCTGGCTTTCACGCCCCAGGGACAGCCGCGTGTGCTGGCCGATGGCGCGTCCATGCAAGATGAGTTTTACCTGTATTACCTGGTCTGCGACGCCAATTGTGACCAGCGGGACAACTGGCAAAGTGTGCCGTTGGCTGACCGGGGCAGTGGCCCAAACGTTTCCTATGACCTGGAAATGGATGCGCAAGGCCGCCCGCGTGTCGCCTTCTACGAAGGGGCGAAGTTAAACGGGCAAGGCGACCGGCTGTTTTATGCCTGGTGCAACGCAACCTGCCAAAACGGCAGCAACTGGCAGCGTAAAGAACTGGGATTGAGTGTGAACGACGGCCGTGGCCCAGACCTGGAACTCGACGCCGCCGGTAAACCGCGCATCGCCTATGCCCTGTACAACGCCGGCGGCCTGGGGTATAGCTGGTGTAACAACAACTGCGAATCGGCCGGCGCTGCCTGGCAGCACCAGGTGACGGAATCGCGCAATCAACTGGTTGCAGCCTGGCCGGTAGCCATACCACCGCATTGTGATGGCGGCCTGTGGGATGGCATCGCGCCTGTCTTGTCCCTGGATGCGCAAGGAAATCCGCGCATTGCTTACGACACAACCTACCATGCCCGCTGCTGGTACAACCCGGACACGGGCCAGTGGGAACCCTGGTCTGTATTCCGGCTGGTGCAGCGCGCGGTGCGGGTTGTGTATTTCCCGCAGCCCTAACACAGCGTGAAACGTGATGCGTGATACGTGATGTCTCTTTGGTCACGTTTCACGTTTCACGCATCACAGCCTGCCCTGAGCTTGTCGAAGGGGTCTATCAACCCCATGAATTCCCAAAGAGCCGAAATTATCAGGCGGAAAACGGCCGTAGGCCGGGCGTAGGGAAAACGACTGTTACATTCGCCCCTCGCCCGGCGACATCTCTGTGTGATGGCTGTCCCCGCAGCGCGATTGGAAAAATCGTGTCTCCGGCCATCATCAAATCATCAATTGACAGCGTGATTCTCGTAAGCACGCGACAAGGAGAGTAAACATGTCTCGCACAACAGCCTTTTTATTAATCGGTTTTGCGGCCACCCTGCTATTTGGCGTTTTGAGTGTCTCTGCCCTATTGCTGGGCCGCAGTTATTTTGCAGTTCAAGAGCCGGACGTGACGTTGATCACGCCCATCCCGTTTGGGCAAAATCCGGCAACGGCGACGCCGACCGTGACTATTGAAGCGCCCAGCGTCACGCCGGCGGCCGATCCGGTGGATTCTGTGGCCACAGCGGAGCCAACGACGGCCGTAGCCGTGCCCGCAGCGACCAATGTGCCGCCAACGGCCGTGACCGTCCTCAACACCCAGGTGCAGTACGTCATGGCGCTGGCTGACGTGAACATGCGCAGCGGCCCCGGCGCCGGCTACACCGTGATTGGTTGGGTAGCCGAAGGCCAGATCGCCAGCGTCACCGGCGTTAGCAGTGACTTCGGTTGGTGGCGGGTGAAATGCGCTGACGGCTCCACCGGTAGCTGTTGGATCACCGCCCATAATCAGTACACACAGCCCTCTGCTGCCCCCGTGACCGCCTGCACCAACAGTGCGGCGCTGGTAAGCGACGTGAGTGTGCCGGATGGCACGCAGTTCGCGCCCAACACCGGCTTTAACAAAATCTGGCGCATCAAAAACACCGGCACCTGCACCTGGGATACCAGCTATAAAATGGTCCATGCCGGCGGCCATCTGCTGGGCGCGGTTTCCACCTTTTTCCCGCTGCGGGATTCGGTGCAGCCCGGCCATACCGTTGACCTGACCATCAACATGGTCAGCCCGGATGCGCCGAATACGTACCAAAGCGACTGGAAATTGCAGGATGCACAAGGGCAGTTCTTTGGCGTCGGCCGTAACAACAGCCCCTTCTGGGTGAAAATTGTGGTGTCGGCGGCGCAGCCCACCACCATTTCCGGCCTAATCTACCAGGACTGGAACCAGAATGGCGTCTATGACAACGGTGAAACGCTGATGGGCAGCCGTGAAGTGTGGCTGACGCCGGGCACAGCCTGCCATGTGCGCCAGGATGCACTGGCGATTGTTTATTCGGGCGCCGACGGCCGTTACACCTTCAGCGGCATGTATAACGGCAGTTACTGCATTGGCCTGGTTGGCAATGGCGGCCTGTTGGACGACGTGGCCAGCGTGGCCATCACCACCGGCCAGACGCTTAACGGCATCAACCTGAAATCACCCGCGCCCAGCGGCTCTATCACCGGTTTCGTGTGGGATGACTACTGCCTGACCAACGAAAACGGCGATGCCTTGGACGGTGACTGTGTGGCCGACGGCAATGGTGATTACCACGCCGATGGCATGATTGCCCCCCATGAGGGGTATATCGCCGGGGTGACGATGCTGTTGCAAGCCGGGGCGTGTGCCACCGGCAATCCGGTCGCGGTCACGGCCGTGACCGACGCCAGCGGTAAATACACCTTTGGCAGTTTGCAGCCCGGTACCTACTGCGTGTCCATGAACGCTGTCGCCGGAAATAACGCTGCCATCCTGCTGCCCGGCGACTGGACCTTCCCCGCCAGAGGTATCTGGTATCAGGAAATCACATTGTTGGGAAACGACCATGCCTACCCGGTCAACTTTGGCTGGGATTATCAACTGCGATAGACAAGTCAGGTGCGACGCGCTTCAAAAGCGCGTCGCACCTACCTGAATTGAGTTGTGATGACACACAATTTGCCAAATCGTGCTACACATGCACCGATGAAAAGATCGTTTTCATATGAGAATATGAACCATGAATACCAAACCATTTCTTATCTTATCACTCCTGTTCAGCCTGTTAGCCTTATTGTTGCTGGCGGCTTGCCGCCCAGCCGGTGGGGATAAACCGGCAGCCGTTGCGGAGAACCAGACCGGCGTGATAGACGGCACGACCGGCGCCGAAACCATTATCGAGAAAGTGTCCATTGCCGATTGTTCCGAAGCTGTGCCCGGCGCACACCAATTGATTGATGCCGTGCAAGGCATTTGTTTCCTTTACCCGGACAACTATGACGTTTTCCAGGGTGAGGATGGCTCGTTGACGCTGTATGTGCGCTCGTTGCTGAACACGGAAGCGCCGCTGGCCACCGTGCGCCTGGAAGCGTTAAACGGCCGTGCCATTCAAGAAATCATCCCCGACTATCCGTCCGACGCCGAATTGGCTGCTATGTCCCTACTTACCATTGAATTGGGCGGTGAACAGGCAACGGTGCTGGATAACCTGCCCGGTCAAGATGTGAACCGGCGGGTCATCGCCCTGCACAACGGCCGTCTGGTAGATATGATGGTGGCCCGCATTGGCGACGAGTACGGCGCTGTGGGCGAACAGGCAGAAGCCCTTTACCAGATGATCACGGAGACATTCCAGTTCATCGGCATCGAACCAGAAGCGCCGCTGCTGGCCGGGCCGGAATGTCCGGAACCGGTGGTGGGCACGACGCTGTTCACCAATGCCGAAGATGGTTTTTGCCTGCTGCTGCCCGATGGGTATGCGGTGGATGACAGCCTGACGACCGACAACGGCGGCGCGGAAACGGCCGTGTACGTAGATTCGCTGATGGATTCCGCCCACCCCCGGCTTTTTATCACGGTGGAGGAGGCCAACGGCCGTTCCCTGAACGACATCACGGCCGAAAAAGCCGCCGAGGTCGAAGCCATCATGGGTTCCAGCCCTATGTGGACCTTTGGCCTGATGCTGGATGGCGTGCCTGCCAACCAGTTTGACCAGGCTCCGGGGCAGGATTTAACCCGGCAGGTGGTGTTGGTGCGGGACGGCCGTTTCTACACCCTCACCTTCATTCCCGACGACCCGGAAGCGGTCGCTTACGCCGACCTGCAAATTCTGTATGATACGGTGATGGATTCTTTTAGCTTTCTCTGGCAGAACTGATTATGAGGTGCGACGCGCTTTGGAAGTGCGCCGCACCTGAAGTGAATGATGATCATTACAACCAAAACCCTTGTGCATGATTTCACCCGGTTAGGGCTTACCGCCGGGCAAACCGTACTGGTACACACCTCGATGAAGGCGTTGGGCGGCTTCATCGTGGGCGACGCACCGGCGGTGGTAGATGCCTTCATGCAGGTGATCACGCCGGAGGGCACGCTGGTGATGCCCACCAACAGCACCAACAACACCGATCCGCTCACCTGGGGGGGCAGTCCCGTCCCGCCGGAGCAGTGGGACATTATCCGTGCCGAAACGCCGCCCTACCGGCCCGAACTGACTCCCAGCAACAGGATGGGCGCCATTAACGAATGTTTCCGCACCTATCCCGGTGTGCGGCGCAGCAGCCACCCGGCCTTTTCCTTTGCCGCCTGGGGCAAACATGCCGATTTTGTGACGGCCAACCAGTCGCTTGACAACAGCGTAGCCGAACAATCCCCGGTTGGGCGCGTCTATGATCTGGATGGCTGGGTGCTATTGTTGGGTGTGGGCTATGAGCGCAACACCTCGCTGCACCTGGCCGATTTCCGCGCCGATTATCCTCATAAGCAGTCGGAAGAAAATGGATCGGCCATGCTGGTAAACGGCCGTCGCCAGTGGGTGACGTACCGGGATGACGCCATTGGTATGGATGACTTTGCCGCCATTGGCGCAGCCTTTGAAGCCGAAACCAATGAGGTGATTAGCGGGCAGGTAGGCAATGGCACGGTGCGCCTGATGCGGCAACGGCCGTTAGTGGATTTTGCCGTGCGTTGGTTAGAAACCAATCGCCGGGATGGTTGAACAGGGCAATTCCCCGATCAATTCTGAAAAACGCCGCCACCAGCGGCGTTTTTTTTCGACCGTCTCCCCAAACGGCTGGCAAACGGCCGTTGCCCTACACTACCAGCATCACACAACCAAAACGGAGCGCCGGCTGCCAGCCGGCAACCGGCGCTCCTATGACAAAGGAGAACCTGATGCAAACCCCCAAAACTCGTCAAACCATCCCCCTCATTTTAGGCGTCTTGTTGCTGTTTATGCTGGCGCTCATGGGGCAGTCCGGCGCAGACGCGGCGGCCAGTGCTGCGGCCAACCAGGGTGAATATCACACCTTTTTGCCCATTGTGCTGCGCCCTGGCGAAACTCCCCCCGGCAGCGGCGCATTCCGCACTTATGCCTACAGCGATGCCACTGTCTTGCCGCCCAACGAATTCTTGAAGCCGCAGCTTGTGGCGCAAAAACAAACGTTGTGCACCGGCGCCATCACCCCCCACACCCTCAGCCTGGCCCAGGCGCTGCAAAATGGATGGAATTACCTGACACATCAGGTGGGCGCGGCCAATCTGACTGCCTTCCGCAGTGCGCCGGAAGTGGCTACGGCCGACGCCGCCCAGGCGTTTGCCATGGCCGCCATGATGGATAATCGGCCCGATGGCGCGTTGGCCGGGCTGCTGCTGGCCCATGAACGCGCACCGCAGTCGCGCATCATCCTGATCAATGCTGCCGGGATGTTTGTGTCATTAGATATGCCCAACGAGGCGTTGGCGCTGCTGAACGCGGCGCAAAATTTGCCCGATGATCAGGCTACGCCGATGGGCATTCCGGCGGCGGAATTGGCCGCCAACACGCGCGGTTATGCGTTACTGCGGCAGGGACAGTGGGCGGCGGCGGAGGCTGTGTTACGGCCGTTGGTCGAAGCCAACACCGAACTGGCCGAGGCGCGGCTGAATTTGTCACAGGCGCTGCTGTGCCAGAATAAGGATGAACAAGCCACTTACTTCTACCGCGCTGGTTCGCGCCGCCAACTGCGGGACGAAGTGCGGGATGGCGAGGAGATTGAAGGGATTCGGCTGCCGCCTGAGCAAACGTTGAACCGCTCGGCGGGGCAACTGTTTACCCTGCCGCCATTGGGCGTGATGAACACGCCGGGTCAGGCGCAGAGCGCGGCCAACCATTACCATGCGCTGGTGATGGACAGTATTCAGCGCAGCGGCATATGCCAGCAGTTGATTGACGCCAATATCGAAGCACGCAGCGAACGGCCGTTGCCGGGAGCAATCACCTGGCAGCGCTTCAACGACCTCTACATCACCGCCTACCGCGCCGAATACGAGCCGGACATTCAGGCACTTTACCTGGACGCGGCCGCTCAAGAAGAAGCCCTGGCTGAACTGATCGATCAGCAAGATGAAGAATTTTTGGAACTGTACGAGCTGTATCCTGATCCCGACGCCTTCATTGGCGCTTGCCGCAGCACCGTGACGCAGCAGTTGGCGGAGATGCTGCCGGCGTATTTTGAGTTTGAGGATTTGCTGGAGGCGTACACCAGCGCCAAATATGCAGCCATGACCGGCACGGCGGCTAATCTGTCTGACGTTCTCAACCATGAGTATGTGTCATTGTTGATTGAGGATTCGATGGAGACGGACGTGGCCTGGCGCTTGCACGTTATTGGGTCGCAAGCCAACCGCACAGCCGCGAACTGGGCCATTTGCGAAGGGGCCGAAGAGAACGTCGTCAATCAGCCCAGCGAGCCAGCTTATGAACGCGCCCCACGCTGCCCGGCTGGATTGACGCGGGGCAAAATGGCGATCAAATTCCTGAATATGATCCAGATCAAGGCCAACTGCGAAGTGTTGGAAGTGGAGGTTTCTGGCCCTACCCTGTTGACCATTTTTGGGCAGGTGACGGTTGATTTTCGCAATAAAACGACGACATTTTTTGCGGGTGGCAAGATTAACGCGCCCACAGGATTGGCCGAATTGAGCATTAACGAAGGCTTTTACATCAGAACCGGCGCGGGTGGAGTGACCGATGTAGGTATGAAGGTCAGCTCCAGCGTGGACGTGGGCGTGGGGCAGTTTGCCGGTGTGGTGGACGGCCCGGAGATGGAGTTTGGTGTAGCCCCGGCTGTTGAATATCTGGGCACACTGATACCCCCCGGCCCATAATTTTCAAACGCACAACCAAACGGCTGGCAAACGGCCGTTGTCGTACACTGAAACTATTGAATTAAAACTTTTAAGGAGAACAATCATGTTTATGGAATTTACCCAAATCGAATCACCCTGGTCTGAATTACAGGCGCAGATTGAGGGCCGGGTCATTACCCCGGAAGACAGCGGCTATGACGAGGCGCGGCTGGCCTGGAACCGCAAGGTGGTGCAGTATCCGGCGGTGATTGTGGAAGCGGAATCGGCGCAGGATGTGGCAACGGCCGTGACCTTCGCCCGCCAGCACAACCTGGGCGTCGCTGCCCAGGGAACCGGCCACGGCAACATCCGCCCTGCCGACGACTGCCTGCTGATCCTCACCCGGCAGTTAAACGGCGTGCTGGTTGACCCGGCGGCGCAAACGGCCACTGTGGAAGCGGGCGTGAAGTGGGGCGCGGTGCTGGCTGCTGCCCAGAAACACGGGCTGGCGCCACTGCTCGGCTCCTCGCCAACGGTGGGCGTGGTAGGCTATACACTGGGTGGTGGCTTGGGCTGGTTGGGGCGCAAATATGGCCTCTCCGCCGACAATGTGCTGGAATTTGAACTGGTGACGGCCGATGGGCAGCTACGTAAAGCCTCGGCCAGGGAAAACAGCGACCTGTTCTGGGGACTGCGCGGCGGCGGCGGCAGTCTGGGCATCGTCACCAGCCTGACCATTCGCCTCTTTCCGGTGACTGAGGTGTACGCCGGGAACCTGTATTACCCGGCCCATATGGCGCGGGAGGTATTTCGCCATTATCGCGCCTGGATTGCCAATGCCCCCGATGAACTCACCTCGTCGGTGTTGGTGATGAATTACCCGCCCTTTCCTGAACTGCCGGACTTCTTGCGCGGCCAATCGTTTGCCATTGTGCGCGGCTGCTACGCCGGTGATATTGCCGCAGGGGAAGCGATGCTGCGTCACTGGCGCGACTGGCAGCTGCCGCTGATTGACGATTTTAAGACCATCCCGTTCAGCCAGACCGCCGTCATCAGCAATGATCCGGTAGATCCCATGCCCGCTTTTAACACCGGGGCGTGGCTGCGTGAACTGAGCGATGAGGCTATTGAGGCAGTGGTAGCGTATGGTCTGGGTACAGGCGGCCCCAGCCCGCTGATCTTTGCGGAAGTGCGCCATGCGGGTGGGGCGATTCGGCGGGTGGACCCGGCGACGGCCGTGTTCGGCAACCGCGACGCGGAACTGGTGCTGTCGTTGGTGGGCGTCACCCCCACACCCGAAGCCCATCACCAATTGGTGGCGTACACCGGGCAGTTGAAAGAGGCGTTACGGCCGTATCTCACCGGCGGCGTCTATATGAACTTCCTGGAAGGGGCCGAATCCCAGCAGCGCATCCGCGATGGCCTGGTGCCTGGCGGCTATGATCAACTATCCCGCGTGAAGGCGCAAACAGATCCGGCCAACCTCTTCCGTTACAGCTTCAACGTTTCTGGTTGATAAGGAATGGGAATTCATTCTCGTTCCCATGCTCTGCATCGGGTGGGACGCTTTGCATCCCACCCGATGCAGAGCGTCGAGCTGGGCATCCCACACGGAGCGTGGAACGAGGGATTGTCTTTAGCCACAACGAATGTCCAGTACGTCGCCGGATGATTTTTGCAAACTTGTAGTCGTTTTGGTGGTTAGGGTCTGGTACTTTTATCCTAAACGTGTTATCCTGCTGAGTAATGATGGCTGTTTGGACATCAGGTACACCCCCGATTGATACTCTCCTATAAAATCCCCCATATCCCCTGTGTACCTGGGCCAAACGAGGATACAGACGACGTGGCAGACCCAAGTGATCTGGTTGGACAACAAATTGGGCAGTATCAAGTACGGCAGCACCTGGCGCGGGGGGGGATGGCCGATGTTTATCTGGCACTGGATACTGACTTGCAGCGCCAGGTTGTCCTCAAGGTGCTGCTGCCCAACTTTGCTCAAGATAGTGGTTTTGTAGAGCGTTTCCGGCGTGAAGCGCAAGCGATGGCCCAACTCCACCATCCCAATGTGGTGCAGGTGTATGCCATTGGCACAACGGGCAACCGGCAGCCTTATATTGCCATGCAGTTTGTGCCAGAGGGTACGCTGGCGGAAAAGCTGGCCGATCTGGGTCGCCGCAAAGAGATATTGACAACGCCTTACGCCCTGGCGCTGGCGCGGCAGGTGGCCGATGCCCTGGCGGCGGCGCACCGCAAGGGCATTGTGCATCGGGACTTGAAACCGAGCAATATCTTGCTGGATGCCCATGGCAAGCCGTTGCTGACGGATTTGGGTATTGCGGCCGTGGAAAGCAATCCCCGGCTGACACAAACGAATGTGCTGTTGGGTACGCCCCATTATATGTCGCCGGAGCAGGTGAAGGGGGAACCGGTTGACGGCCGTACAGACCTCTACTCCCTGGGTATCATTTTATATGAACTGTTTGCCGGGATGCGGCCGTTTACGGCCGACGTGCAATGGGGGGTGCTGCATAAACAAATTTATGAAGAAGCGCGTCCACTCCACCTGATCCGGCCAGACTTAGCCACCAAAGTTATCGCCATTGTCGAAAAATGTATGCGTAAAGCGCCAGAGGAGCGGTATCAATCGGCCGAAGAACTGGTAGCAGCTTTAGACCAGGCGTTGCACCTGGCGGGCGCGCCGGGACAGCAGGCGGTGTCCGGCGCCTGGCTCTGGCAGCCGCCGGAGACCGGTAAGTTGGTAACGGGCGGGAGTAAAATTGTGCCGCCGCCGCCAGCAACCGTGGTGAGTGAACCGGCAGTGGAAACGCTGGCGCGGCTGCGCCGCCGCTGGTCTTATGCCCTGTTATTGCTGCTGTTGCTGCCTATTTGTGCTTTTGGTGGCTGGCAGGTGTGGCTGCGTACCCAGGCGACGTCGGTGGATACTGTAACGCCTACGCCAGAAACGGCCGTAGCCCAAGATACCTCCGTCGCGCAACTGCCGGTGTCTAATACCGTACCCACGCCAACGGATACGGCCGTGTTGCCTACACCCACAGCAACAGTTGAGCCGACGATGACGGCCGTGACCGGCGAAATTGAACTGGTACGGCCGGGCGATGAAACATTTACGCTGGCAGATGAAGTACAGTTTACCTGGCGTTGGCCAGCGGCGCTGACGGCTGACCAACTGTTTACGCTTTATTTTGAAGCGGACGGCAAAGAGATGCGGGCCATGTCCGTAGAAAAGCCATTTTCGGGTTCGTTGTTCCGTTTGCAGTTTGTGTTGGGTGATATTTTGGAAATGCCTGGCGTCTATCATTGGTTTATCCGCCTGGAAGCGGAAGGGGTGGACGACCCCTTGTTGGAAAGTGACAGTTGGGAATTGGTTGTAGAAACAATGGCAGAGGCGACGGCAACAGCCACGACGACGGCAAGAGTCGTCCCCGCCACACCAGCGCCGACTAACACGGCCACGCGCCCGGCTGCTACCGCCACATCGCGCCCACCCACCGCGCCACCGCCGA
>JABFFZ010000013.1 GCA_013112725.1 Chloroflexota bacterium | reverse complement strand
GTTGATGAAACCACTCCTACGTGTCGTCTGCGCTCGTTAACCGGAGACAGTGCCCGCGGTTACGATGAGATGCCAGCTTACCGACAAGTAAGCTGGAGATGCTGGTTTGTTGCCAGTGGTCAGCCAGGCTTAGACGAAAGTAGGCTGTTTTTGCTGTTTGGCGTATCTGTTTTTAAGGTGCAAAAGTCGTGTCAAAACTATTATTATCACAATTGGGGGCCATAACCATACCTCCCCCTTCACTATGGTAAATTTGTTTCATCGTTTCCAAAACTAGCTCCACGAAAAAAGACGGAGGTGTATTATGGAAAAGCAAAAGTCTTATTTCAGTTCTTTTGCAATCATAGGAATATTATTAATAGCAGTTACTGCTTTAATCATCCTTATTTTTAACCAAAACCAAGCAAAAGCACAAGAAGATATCTTGACAGAATTAACAAACAGATTAACAGAGCAAGGTGTACCAGTTAAGAATGTTCAAAGAGCAAATTACACTACTGAAGAAACTAATCAGCCTCAACTACAAATTAGCGTTGTACTCCAAAGCACAACCAACAGCGCTACGGTAGCTCCAGAAGACCCATTATATGTACATATGGTTCAAAGAGAAATTGCAATAGCGCAAAAACAAAACGAAGTTCAATTTGATACGGTAAATGTGACGATTTTAAATTCATCAGGAAGCATGATATATTGGTCAGATGTGCCCGTAGGGAAATTATCCCCTACTGCCAATTCACAAGTAGATGATATGACCTTAGCTACTATGCTACTAGATCGGCTATCCTTGCATGGCTTTTTCTTACATTCTCTAAGTGTGTCAACAGACACAAATGGCACACCGGTACTGAACATTCAATTAGATGTCGAAGATGTCCAAACGGCAAATGAGCAGTTTCCCCCCTTTATGTTTGAGCTGAGTCAGCTACTGGAAGAATTCAATTCCAAAGGTATCCAAATTGCTATTTGTAAAATTGAAATTGTAAATATTACTCAGAGACAAGTATTGCTTAAATATGTTAAGGACTTTCAGCTTGCACAGGAAAATTGGTGGCAGGCTGAAACCTTCACCAAAGAATGGTTTCCACATCCACCCCCGCCTGTTTCAGATTCAGTTGATTAATGCTGGTATCAAATAACGGTAAGGGAAACCCCAATACTTGCCACTAAACTTACTTCTTGCTTTGGTTCTACATCTTTATTGGTAACCGTTCAAACCTGACAGGTTTTTTACCAGTTCAACTTGAAACTTTGCAGGCCAAAAACCTGTCAGGTCTCTTGAGGGACTGAACACTTACCTTTATTGCCTACAATGGCGTTTGTTTCTTTTCCGACCGCTAATTTGTTACCTGAACTAGAGGAACGCAACGCTTTTGTAGATGAACGAGGTAATGCGACTGGTGAGGATTTGGTTCCTTTCTTGCCTGAAGGAACCTGGGTGTAGATTGACGGGATGCCTGCCTTAATAGTGGATTATACTCGGCAACAATTAGAAGCAGGGCATGGTGGGAAATTTGTGGAGGCAACGGCCGTGTATATCTTAGCAGAACGCACTGTATATTATTTTTGGATTGCCTATGCGCCTCCTCCTGTTGATGAGTACAACACTGCAAAAAGTAATTACCTAATGATAAAATCTCACATCCTTGAGAGTTTTACTGCTGATTTAGAATAGCTCGACTTAACAAGGACCCCTCTGTGTCAATATGGGCGTGAAATTTCACATTCGCAAAAGTAGCAGTTATTTATTAATGTTACTTATTTGGTGGCAGGTTGGGTGTCAATCAACTCCAATTGCTTCAGAAATCTCTAGTGCTGCAACAACCAGAGCGAGTGTTTCTTCAACAGAGGCGTTAAAAACACCAGCTTTAGCTGAGGTGGTTGCCACCCCCTCTGTTACTTTTACCGTTGTTTCATCGGCAACAACAATATCACCACCCCCTTCTGCTTTTCCTGTACCTACGCTGACGCTCCCTGAAATTTGGGCAATGCCGATAAGTAATCCAGATTATGGGGTTTCCTGGTCTGTACCAGTTGAGTGGCAAAATATATCCAGCGACTGGTCTACCTCACCAGGGGAAACTCTATTTTGGAATGTCTGGGCCAGCGAAGAAAATGCGCCTGACTTATTGCTCTCCCCTACCCCGGCCTTTGCAAATGGTCTGATGGTGTTAACTATTCAGGTGGAGCAGTTTGAAAAGGAGGCGTTGCTCCACCGTTTGATATGCGGCTGGCATACACGGCCGTACAGCCTCCTTGTACCTATACCTTTGCCATGAATTGTGCTATGTCAGAGGGAAATGATACACATCAGAACGAATCCTTTGTTGCCCTGTGCCGGCATTTTTGGAATTTTGTCTCATTTGACTTTGGCCTATGCAACGCGCCGGCTACGGCCGATCCAGAATTGCTCACCTGGCAACAGATCAGCGATGAATTCTATCAATATGCCTTTGAGATTCCAGAACAATGGGTCCAAACTGGTGGCGTCTCACCGGATTCATTCACCTACGTGAGTGAAGCCCCTCAACCCCCATCCTGCGTGCAGAGTGACAACACCATGAAAATGGATTTTTTGGTACAGCCAGTGGGAAATGGCATGCCGGATATTGAAGGGGCTACGCCTGTTACTGATGCCGAGTTACCGACTTGGGTGAAGACGCACGAGAGTAATGAAGGCGGAGATTTGCCTGGTGCAAGCAAAAGCATTTATATTCAAGGGTCAGATTACGAGTATAGCTTATATCTCCTTTGTTCTCCTGAATGGATGATTTATTGTGAGGTAGTTATCAATCACATTTTGGAGAGCTTTCACACTTTGCCGTGACAGGCCAAGAAAAACGCTTGACTTTGCCGTTATCGGTTTTATAATCAGCATCTCACAACTGCACTTTGTAACACGATGATTGGGACGAGTAGTTAGCCGGTAGATGTCAGAGAGTGGACGGCCGTAGGCTGTGAGCCGCCACCATTCGCCCCTAACCAAAACCCCCCAGGAGTGGTTTTCTGAATGGTATGGGCAAACTGTATTGTTTGCCCTCCCCAGGGCAGACCATGCGTCTGCCCTACTTTAACTGAGTAAGAAAACCCGGTTGGCCCCGTTAACGGCCGTCAATGAGAGTTGACAGTGAGCAGTGAGCAGTGAACAGTAAGCAGTTGCATGAAACTTCTTACTGCCAACTGCTAACCGCCAACTGCTAACTGAATTTGGGTGGAACCGCGACACGCCATCGCCCCAATGTGGGTGATGGCGTTTTTATTTGGGAGATCGGAGATTAGAGATTGGAGATGGGCTTCAATCTCTAATCTCCAATCTCCAATCTCAAAAATCTGGAGATCGATCATGTCCGAAACAAACCCTATTCCCTATGCCGAATCGGAACTGTACCGCATCCGCCATTCGGCCGCGCACGTGATGGCCGAGGCGGTGCTGGCCCTGTTCCCTGAAGCAAAAATAGCCATAGGCCCGCCCATCGAAGATGGCTTTTATTATGACTTTGACCTGGGCCAGGAAAATGGCAAACCGCGCACCTTTTCCGAAGAAAATCTGGCGCAAATCGAAGAGCGCATGAAAGAGCTGCTCAAACAAAACGCCCCGTTTGAACATTCCAGCATGAGCATCCGCGAAGCGCAGGCGTTTTTTGCCGACCAGCCGTACAAGCTGGAACTGATCGCCGATTTAGCGGCGGGCAAACTGGATGAGAATGGGGAGGCTACGGCCGTGCCCGCCAGTGAAGTCAGCATCTACAAACAACGAGATTTTGTAGACCTCTGCCGTGGGCCGCACGTCAAATTCACCAAACAAGTCAAAGCCAACGCCGTCAAGCTGCTGCGTACCGGCGGTGCGTACTGGCGCGGTAACGAAAACAACCCCCAATTGCAACGCATCTACGGCACGGCCTGGCACAACAAAGAAGAACTAGACGAATACCTGCGCCTGCTGGAAGAAGCTAAAGCGCGTGATCATCGCCGCCTGGGTAAACAACTGGGATTGTTTCACATTTCCCAATTGGTTGGCTCCGGCCTGCCGTTGTGGTTGCCCAAAGGCGCCGTGCTGCGCGAGACGCTGGAAAACTTCCTGCGCCAGGCACAGTTAGAACGCGGCTACCTGCCCGTCATCACGCCGCACATCGGCAAGCTGGATTTGTACATCACCAGTGGGCATTACCCCTACTACAAGGCCAGCCAGTACACGCCTATTGACGTAGATGAAGAAAAGTTCATGCTCAAACCCATGAACTGCCCGCACCACATCGAAATTTACCGCAGCGAAGCCCGCAGCTACCGCGACCTGCCGCTGCGTCTGGCCGAATTTGGCACCGTCTACCGCTACGAACAGAGCGGCGAACTGACCGGGCTGACGCGGGTGCGCGGCTTCACGGTGGACGACTCCCACCTTTTCGTCACGCCCGACCAACTGGAAGAGGAGTTCATCGGCGTGGTAGACCTGATTCAGTTTGTCTTCCAGACGATGGGCTTTCACGACTTCCGCGCCCGGCTGGGCACGAATGATCCTAGCAGCGACAAATACGCCGGTGCGCCGGAGATGTGGGCCAAAGGGATTAACGCCATTCGCCAGGCCGCCGACAAAGCGGGTATGAATTATACGATTGAAGAAGGCGAAGCAGCATTTTACGGCCCCAAACTGGACTTTATTTTCCGCGATGTACTGAAGCGGGAATGGCAGTTAGGTACGGTGCAGGTAGATTTTCTGCTGCCGGAGCGGTTTGACCTGGAATACACGGGCGAAGACGGCCAAAAGCACCGTCCGGTGATGATTCACCGCGCCCCGTTTGGCAGTATGGAGCGGTTTGTGGGTATTCTGATTGAGCATTTCAATGGCGCGTTTCCATTGTGGCTGGCCCCGGCACAGGTGATGATGGTGCCCATTGCCGACCGGCACAATGAGTATGCCCACGCGGTCAGCCGGCAACTGCGGGCGGTGGGAATGCGTGTGCAGGTAGATGACAGCAGCGACCGCATGAACAAAAAAATCCGCAATGCCCAACTGCAAAAAATCCCCTACATGCTGGTGGTGGGTGACAAGGAAATGGAAAATAATGCTGTTGCCGTCCGCACCCGCGACGAAGAAGATCGGGGCGCGCTGCCCGTGGCCGAGTTCATCAGCCATGCCACTACCTTGATCACAACGAAGAGTATGGAGTTATGAGCGGCTTGAGTCAGTAAGCAGTTAGCAGTGAACAGTAAGCAGTAACAGAGGCCGCTCCTACGAGCGGCCTTTTTGTTTTCGTAACGCGAATTGCCAATTCGCGTTACAAGGAGGACAGTATGTCTGATCAGAACCAACAACCCTATGAACTGTCTGATTTGTACCGCATCCGGCACACGGCCGCGCATGTGTTGGCGCAGGCGGTGTTGGCGCTGTACCCGGCGGCCAAACTGGCGATTGGCCCGCCCATTGACAACGGCTTTTATTATGATTTTGACCTGGGACTGGATGACGACGGCCGTCGCCGTACCTTCAAGCCGGATGATCTGCCCTGGTTGGAAAAACGAATGCGCCAGATTATCGCCGGGAAACATCCGCTGGTCTACCGCGAAATCAGCGCCGCTGAAGCCCGCCAACTATTCCACGACCAGCCCTACAAGCTGGAACTGATTGACGAACTGTCCCACTCCGGCGAGCCGATCAGCACGTACCGGCAAGACAGCTTTGAGGATTTGTGCCGGGGGCCGCACGTGGCCCACACGGGGCAGATTGCGCCGGACGCTTTCCAGTTGATGAGCATTGCCGGCGCCTACTGGCGCGGCGACGAAAACCGGCCCATGTTGCAGCGCATCTACGGCACGGCCTGGCCCCATAAACAAGAACTCAAAGCCCATTTGCACATGCTGGCAGAAGCCCGGCAGCGCGACCATCGCAAACTGGGCCGGGAACTGGATATTTTTATCCTCGATGACGAAATTGGGCCGGGGCTGCCGCTGTGGCTGCCCAACGGCAACATCTTGCGCGAAGAGTTGGAAAGGCTGGCGCGGGAAATGGAAGACGCCGCCAGGTACGTGTACGTCAGTACGCCCCATATTGCCAAAGAAGCGCTCTATCTGCGCAGCGGCCATCTGCCCTATTACGAAGATGAGATGTACGCCGGCATGGAGCGGGAAGGGGCGACGTATTACCTGAAACCGATGAACTGCCCCTTTCACCACAAAATCTTCGGCAGCAAGCCGCGCAGTTACCGTGACCTGTCGCTGCGTCTATCGGAGTATGGCACGGTGTACCGCTATGAGCAGAGTGGCACGCTGATGGGGCTGTTGCGGGTGCGTGGGCAGACGCAAAATGACGCCCACATCTACTGCGCTGAATCACAGTTGGCGGCCGAATTTAGCGCGGTGCTGGCGCTATACCGCCATTATTTTGCCCTGTTTGGTATTGACAAGTACGTGATGCGCCTGAGCAAACACAGCAAAGCCGGTCTGGGCAAAAAGTATGTGGACGACGAAACGATGTGGCTGAAAATGGAGGATCTCATCCGCCAGGTGATGATCAGCGAAAACGTGCCCTTTGTGGAGGCGGACGATGAGGCGGCGTTTTATGGACCAAAGATTGATGTGCAAATCTGGAGCGCCATTGGCCGGGAGTTTTCCATTGCCACGAATCAGGTGGATTTTGCGCAGCCGGCCCGGTTTGATCTGACGTTTACGAATGAACAGGGGGTCTCGGAAATGCCCTTTTGCATCCATCGCGCGCCGTTGGGCAGCCATGAGCGGTTTATCGGCTTTTTGATTGAGCATTACGCCGGCAATTTCCCGGTCTGGCTGTCACCGGAGCAGGTGCGGGTGATTCCGATTACGGACGCGCACCAGGCGTATGCGGCAGAACTGACGGCGCAACTGCGGGCGACGGGCATCCGGGCGCAGGCAATGGTGGGCAGCGAGCGCATGAACGCCAAAGTGCGCCAGGCACAGCAGATGAAGCTGCCGTACATGCTGATTGTGGGCGACCAGGAAATGGCCGATGGCACGGTATCGGTGCGGGAACGGAGTGGTATACAACAGCAGGGTGTGGCCGTGGCGGCGTTTGTGCAGCATGTGAAGGGGGTGGTGGACGGCCGTAGTCCCCACCTGTAGAGATTGGAGATTAGAGATTACCCAATCTCCAATCTCTAATCTCCTACTACCTCAAAAACAAACACCCCATCGGCCGCATAAATCACCCGTAAGCCGGGGTTGCGGTGGAGGGCGGCGGGGTCGAGGAAACCGCCGCGTTGGCCGACAAAGAGGTGGGTAATGCCTTGCTCACGCAGCCACACGGCCGTGTCCGCAGCCGCCCAATCGGTCACGGCCGTCGCCGCCTCGTTAAACGCCCGTACTTCCTGCGCCAACGCCGGACTGTAGATGTAATCGGCCGGGGGTGTGGTGGTGGTGCGCGGTGGTTGGTTTAGGGGGACGATCCACGCGCCGCCATCGCCACCGGCCCACGTTTCGCCCAACCATTTCCAACTGTTAACGGCGATCTTGGCGTCGGCGGGTACGTTTTCATCCAGCCAGGCCAGCGCGGGCAGATCGGCGGGGCGCACGAGAATGGTGTCCGGGTTGAAGATGCCGATTTGCTGGCGCAAACCGAAGAGGGTCACGGCCGTAACCAACACCCCCGCCGCCACATACACCCACACCAGCAACACCCAATGCGACTGCCGCAGCCAGCGCCACACCTGCTCCAGCATCACGCCTAGAAAGATTGCTAACGGTAAAAACAAGGTGATATACATGCTGTTCAGATTCACCAATGAGGTGCTGGGCAGCCCCAGATACTCCCCCGCCAGCAGCAAAAAGAGCAGCCCAACCCATAACAGCAACGCTACCGGCAGCGCCGTCCAGCGCCGCCGCCGTAGCAGGCCAATCAGTAACGGCAAAAGCAGGAACCCTGCCAGCCAGATGAACCAGCGATCCCAACCAGAGTTGATATAAGAGCGGGGAAACTCATTGTAGTTGGGCAGGTTGTAGCTGATCGCCTGCACCGGCTCGGTGATGGTGGTGAGGGTTAACAAGCGCGGCAACGTGAACAATATCGCCAGCAACCCACTCAACAGCAGCCAACGGCCGTGCCGCCCCCAACTCCACAGCCACAGCACAGCCACAAAAGGCACATAAAACAAAAAAACACGGAAGTGTATATAAAAAACGCCTGCCGCCAGCAATGCTACTACCCACCAACCTCGTTTCCAGCGCGCGCCGCCACGAACCAGCAGCCAGGTAAAGGCCAGCAGCACGGGCATCACCAGCATGGCGGTCAGTTGGGTAAAACGGCCCCAGGTAGCGTAATAGGCGGGGAAGAAGAAGGGGATGGCTACGAAAAATGCCGCCAGGATGGCGGGGTTACGGCGACGGGTCATCAGCCACACGGCTGTGTACACCGTCAACGGTACCAGCGCATTCAACAACTGCCCCAACACCAACAGCAGCCGCTCCAACGGCCAGCCTGTCATCAGCGCCAGGCTGGCGGAAATGGTGTGAAAGCCAAAGTGGTAGGGGAAACGGTCTACGGGCAGATAAGGGGCATAATCAGAAATGGTCTGGCCGTTGGCCACCATCACGGCCGTGATCAACGCATGGCGACCCGCATCCACCCAGGGCGGCGCGGCCAAATCGCGCACCGCCAGCAGCCGCACGGCGAAGCCGGCGGTTAAGATGAGCAGGAGGAGCAGGTGATGGGGTGATGCGTGATGCATGATGCGTGATGCGTGAAAACGTAAATACAGGAACACGTAAACACTTAAACACCCTATCACCATCACCCACAGCAGCCAGCCGGCGAAATGGCCGCCGAGCAGGGTGAAGACGTACCAGATGAGGGGCCAAACGGCCGTGCCCAATGCCAGCGCCGTACCCCACCAGGCCATGCCGTCCCAAGCCCGCCAACGTAAGGGAGGCAACTGCAATAACAACACGCCGGGCAAAGGGATGAACAGCAGCGCCAGCAAGATAATGACGCCATTGCGCCATACCTGGCTGGCTAAGGTGGAAATGGCTTCTGTGGGCAGGAGTTGGTAGCGGGTGATGAAGCGGAGGTCTTGCACGGCCGTGCCCGGCGGCTCTCCCTCTGCTACCACCACCGCCTGCCCGCTGCCCATCACATCCAGGTCATACCCCCACACCGTCAGCGGATTGGTTTCATTGCCGCTCAATTCCAACACATAGCGCCGCCCGGCGGAAGCGATCTGCACCGGGAAAGAAAATGTGTAGGTGTGGTTATGCCGGAAATTGCGTGTGAACAACGCGCGCTGGCTGATGGCATTGCCGGCATCATCAAAGAGGGTGAGGGTGAAACGGCCGTCCTCGTCCGCGTCCGGTTCGCCATTACGGGCCAGGATCAGCTCAATTTCGCGCAGGCCATTATGCCCGGCCACAAAATCCTGCCGGATGCGCCAGCCGTCTGGCCCGCTGCGTGGCGAAGGTGGCACGGCATTGAGCCGCCCCTGGTTGATGTCTACGGCCGTAATCGGCGCCATGACCGGAGAAAGGGTGGACGGCCGTGCCGGTTCCCCCGCCCACAACCACAGCAGCGCCGCCAATACACCCACCAGGGCAAACAGCCAGCCTCGTTTTTGTATGTGTGCCAGTGCCGTCATGTGTGATGTGTGCTGCGTGGCCCGTGGGTCACGCAGCATGCAATAAAAAAGCCACCCCTCACGGAGCGGCTTCTGGTTCCTGATGACGCCAACTGGACTTGAACCAGTGACCTAGGGCTTATGAGTCCCTCGCTCTAACCAACTGAGCTATGGCGCCTTCTTAAGTGGCAGAAATTATAACGAACAAAACGGGCAGCGACAAATGAGGATTGATGTAATCCTCATTTATCGCTGCCCCCTTCAAACCCCCACAATTGATCGATCAGGTACAACGGCCGTTCCTTTACCTCGTCATAAATACGCCCCAGGTACTCGCCAATGATACCCAGGCAGATGAGCTGTACCCCGCCCAAAAACAAGACGGCTACCAGGGTGGTGGCTTGCCCCAGCAAGGGGGCAGATGGGCCGAATAACCGCACCAACACCACCGCCACAATCGCCAATGCCGCCAGACCGGCCATAAAAAAGCCCAAATACGTCGCCAGTTGCAGCGGCAGATAAGAAAAGCTGGTGATAGCATCCAGGGCAAAAGGCAGCATCTGTTTGACGCTGCTAAACTTCGACTCCCCGGCATAGCGGCTGGCCCGTTCATAGGGCACACCCGTCTGCCGGAAGCCCACCCAGGGCACCATGCCGCGCAAAAAACGGTTGCGCTCCGGCATACTGCGAATGGCCTTTACCACCCGCCGGTCCATCAATCGAAAGTCACCGGTATCCAGCGGAATGTCAATTTTGGTGATGCGCCGAATCAGGCGATAAAACAGCTTTGCCGTCCACAGCTTAAAGCGGGTTTCACCCACCCGGCTGGCGCGCACGCCGTAAACGACATCAAACCCCTCGCGCCATTTGGCAATCATGTCCGGGTACAGTTCCGGTGGGTCCTGCAAATCCGCATCGGTCAAAATAACGGCGTCGCCGCTGGCAAAATCCAGCCCGGCGGTGACGGCCACCTGGAAACCAAAATTGCGCGAAAAGCTGATGCCCTTCACACGGGCATCTTGTCGGTTCAATTCGGCAATCACGGTGGCCGAACGGTCCCGGCTGCCATCATTCACCAACACCAATTCCCAGGGTTCACCCAGGGTATCCATCACCCCGGCTACGCGGCGGTGCAGTTCCGGTAATACCTGTTCTTCGTTATAAACGGGAGCGACAATTGAGATCATAGTTATATGTTACCAATTGTGGCTAAATTAGCCTCATCTGTCCACTGCTTAAAGCTCGATGGTGGCGATGAGGCCCACATGGTCGGATGGGTAAAGGGTGTCATCGTCGGGGGCGGGTTTGTCACAAAAAATGGCAGCGGTGGTGATGTGGGTGATGGCGGGGGTGACAAAGATGTAATCCAGGCAGCCGGCCCAACTGTCAGCCGCTATGCCTGATAGGGCGGTGGGAAAAGTTGCCAACGGATCACGGCCGTGCCGCATGGCATACACCGAACGGAAATTCTGTTTCATCACCCGTGTCGCCAGGCCATCAGGCAGTTCATTAAAGTCACCGGCAACAATTTGCAGGGGTGTGGGGCGGGTATTACGCAGCCAGCCCACCAGCCGCAGCGCCTGCTCCTGCCGGGCTTCATAGTCGTGCGCCACATGGTGTAAATGGGTGGTGACAAAATCCAACGTCTGGTGATCGGGCAGGGTGATATTGGCGCGGAGGGCGACACGGCCGTTGTAGCCCAGGTTGATAGAATCTGTATAGACCACCGGCAAACTGGAGAGAATGCCCACCCCTTCGCTGCGGTATTGCCAGTGCTGTTTGCGTTTTTGTACCAGGGTGTACGGCCGTTTCCCTTGCGGTAGCCGGGCATTAATCTGGTTACGCAGCCAGCGCCCCTGGCCGATAGAAAAGCTGATTTCCTGCAAAGCGATCAGGTCTGGCGTGGCATCCAGCAGTTGCGCCACCAGCACATGCCGCCGCTGCCGCCAGCGGTCGGCCCGGTTACGCAAGTTAATGGTGGCAACAGTCAGGCTGGTCACGAGTTATGTCAAATCAATGGTGGTTGTACCGGCGCTTACGGCCGTTTGCAGATTTTGGGCCGCATCCCGAATTACCAGGGTAAATGGCGTATTGGTGGTTAGCGTCACCTGGAACCGGTCGCCGGTAATATCCAGCACACCGTCCGCACCCAGGGGGTAACGACGCACACCGTACACCTGCTCTGTATCCAGGCGACGATCCCAATACAGGCGGCGGTGCGGCCAATCGGGAGTCAGGCCAAGCACATCTTCTAGCAACATGGCAATGGGGGTGACGCAGGCAGTGAGGGCATTTTTCCGGGCTGGCTCGCCCGGCATGGCGGCCTCCGGCGCGTAGTTATCCCAAAAATAGCCGGTATCCTGGTACACCTGGTAGACGTGCTGCACATGGTTGCAGGCGATGGCGTGCGCCAGGACATGCTGTCCCACGTTGCGCAGACCCCGCAGCGCCATAAAGTTCATATCCGGCCAGACCCCACCCCGCCAGCGATTGCCCGTTTCCGCATTGTATGCCTCACTATCGGCCGATATGCTGGGGATGCGGTGCGGCAAATTAAACGCCCAGTTCTCCCGCAACGCCTGCACAAAGGCGGCGAGACGCTTTTCCGGTACCAGGCCGTTATCAAACAAAGCCCAATACGCGCCGATGCTTTTGATGCTGCTGAAACGGCCGTCTGGCGACACGTCCTGGTAAAATTGCGTTTCCTCGTTCCACAACCGCCGGTTGATTATTTCCGCCAACTTTAAATGTTCCTCTTTCAAGGCTGCCGCCAGATCGGCTTCCCCCAGGTGGGCAGCCATTTGCGCCAGACAGTTGCAGTTGAGCGCCGCCTGGATGGTAGCGTCCACCCATGTCCAATGACGATGGTGATCACGGCTGTTGGGCACACGCGGCTGGTTATCCATCTGGCTGCTGACGCCAGTGGCCCAATAGCCACCACCGGGCCAGGTGCGGTTGTCGCGGTACCATTGATGCAGCGCCAGCAGTAGCCAGAACACGTCGGCAAGACGGCCGTCATCCCCACTCAACCGAAAATAACGCCATTCGGCACAGGCCAGCATATTGGGGCCAGTGCTGTTGGGGTCAAAGGGAAAGTAGCCATCCTGCCCGGTCTGGTGGTTCACGGCCCGGCAGATGAATCCGTCATCGTGTTGGTGGGCGTACAAATTATTGAGCAACCCCATAAAGTTAAAGGCGCGACGGCCGTACAGCCCCAGTTGGGTTAAAACAGCCGCCTCCCACATCAACAAATAATTACTATCTGCCGGCGCCACATAGGGGGACACAAACCCACTCTCTAATGTGGGCTGGCGCAAGTTAGCCCATAACACCTCCCAGGCGCGCCAATAAAGCGCCGTCCACCCTTCCCGATCTGGCAGCACCGGCTCCGGCAGCAACTCTTTGATTTCGGCCAGCGGTGCGATGGGCGTACCATCTGTGGGTAACGGCTGCTGCCGAAATGGATTGCGGTCAACCAACGGATTAAGGGGGCGGGGATGGGGTGAGTTGATCATGGGTGGAAAAAGACCCTAAGGGTTTCAAAAACCCTTAGGGCCTGGACAATTCCTTAAGGATATGTTGGCTCGGTAAGCCATAATTCGGCCGTACCGCCTAACAACACATTATCTTCATCAAAACTAATAACTCGTAGATTGTAGCGCACGTACACGTTGCTGCGCAGTTGGCCCATCCAGGTGACGGAATCGCCCTGGGCGTAGTCGGTAAGACCGGTGAGGCCGGAAAAGCGGGCCAGGCGCCGGTTGCCTTCGGTGACCAGCCCTTCGTAGCGCAAGGTGGAAGCAGGCATGGTGTCGCCCACCGCCAGGTTATGGTCTTGCAGGATGTTGCTAAAGTGGAGGGAATTGGGCAGTTCGGGCAGCACGGCCGTTGCCACCGGCTGCCAGTCCAAAATCGTCAACTTGACGCCGCCCGTCACCGGCAGCGGCCCCAACAACGCCGAGGTCAGCCGCAGGTTATATTCGCCATGCACGCCGGGCGCAATCACGCCCGACCAGGCAAAAGAGTCCCCCACCCGTTTTAACGCTTCTTGCCCACCAATTCGTACCCGGTAGGTATCACCTTCCTGTCCCAGGTATTCCATTGGCGCGCCGGGCACGCGCTCACCGGGGCTCATGGAAATGGTATAAGCCGGGGGAATTATAGAGTACGTGAGAAAATTACCCGCTGGCGTCGCCGTCGCCTCTGACCCAGACCGGCCCGGCAAACCGCACGCCGCCAGCAGCAGCAACAGAATGAAAACGGCTATCGTTTGGGGTGGTCTGCACATGGCGATTAATTGGGTAATTGAGTAAATGGGTAATTTGCTACCCATTTACTCAATTACCTCTTCCCTTATTTTTCTTCAATCGTAATTGTCACCATCCGGTCGCCATCGGGGGCGGCGGGGTCTTGGGGGTCGCGGGGGGTGATGGCGTTCACCACGTCCATGCCCTCAATGACGCGGCCAAAGATGGTGTGACGGCCGTCCAGATGCGTGGCCGGGGCGTAAGTGATGAAAAACTGGCTGCCGCCGGTATTTGGCCCAGAGTTCGCCATCGAAACCACCCCCGGCCCATCATGCGACAGCGCCGGGTCAAACTCATCGGGAATGGCGTAACCTGGGTCGCCCATGCCCAACCCGGTAGGATCGCCCGTTTGCGCCATAAAGCCGGGGATCACCCGATGGAAGCTAACGCCATCATACCAGCCTTCCCGCGCCAAAAAGACAAAGTTGTTCACCGTTTCTGGCGCAGATTCCGGCAGCAGTTCAATCACAATTTGGCCGCCATTTTCCATTTCAATGGTGGCAATATAGCTTTTGGTCGGGTCAATGGTCATCGGCGGCGCGGCGTCATACTGCCGGTCGGCCAATGCCGCCATTGCTATTTGCGCCTGCACATACCCCTCCCACAGGCTGAAATCATTGGGCACGCCGGGCAGCAGTTGGCCGTCCAGAATGATGCTGGGCGTACCGGGCATGCCTAGCCCCAGTGCTTCTTGTTCCGATGCCGTCACATAAGCGGCATAAACGCCATTGTCCAGGTCATTGGCAAACTGATCGGCGTCTAATTCCAACTCTGCTGCCAGACCAACCAGGTAATTGCGGAAAGCAGACTCATTTAACCCCTGCCAATCAACCTGACCGGCAAAGAGGGCATCATGAAATTCCCAAAATTTGCCCTGTGCGCCGGCGGCCTCGGCGGCTTCAGCCGCTTTCTGGGCGTTGGGGTGAATCTGGTTTAAGGGGAAGTGCCGGTAAACCAATTGGACTTGCTCACGATAGCTTTCCACCAGGCGCGCCAGGGTGGGTGACACGGCCTTGCAGGCCGGACATTGAAAATCACTGTATTCAATGATGGTGATTAGCGGGTTAGCCGCGCCTTTGGTCTGGTCGGAAGAACGCACCTGGGCGGCTTCGGCGATGGTACCGGCTATGGAGGAACCGGCGCTTTCGTCAGCCGGTTCGGGGTTGGCGGCTGCGTTGGTTTCTGGCGCGGTGGCGGGGGCGGTAGAGACAACGGCCGTTGCCAGCACACCGGCCATTTCCGCTTCCCGTTCACGTACACTTTGCCCACAGGCAACCAATAGGCCCATGAGCAACAACACAAACAATTTTTTCATTCTAAACTCCTTGCCTTTTAGAAGTTGAACTTTTCGCAAAGGTTGAACTTCTTTATTATCTACCAGCAGGGCGCAGAGGTGGCGTTATAACGTATGAGCATTCACCAAACGCCGGGTGGCAACTCTCGCGTCCCAAATGTATTTTGCTACAATCCTGGCCTGTTCGCAAAAACCTTAATAAGGAGAAACATGGTGAAACGAGTTACATATTCCCTTATCTTGTTCATATTACTGCTGTTGGCAGCATGTGGCCCCAGCAATACGCAGCCGACGGCGACCCCACCCGCTGTTGATCAGCCAGAGACAGATGTGATACCGCGCCCAACCATTACGGCAACGGCCGTGCCCGCCGATGCCTACCCTGCGGCTGCCCCGGCCAACACCCTGCCCGAAGGCTACCCGGTTCCAGAACTGGCGCCTGCTTACAGCCCTTACCCCGGCATGGATGCATCTGATACGCAATCGGTGATGATGATTGCCGCCGGGGTGCAATGTGAAGATGTCCGTTACCCCACCGAACAAGATGCGGTGGCCGCGCTGGAAGCCGCCGGCATTCCCGTGTATGAGTCGGTGACGTTTGAACTGCCGGTGGCGACGGTTTGTGGCGGCCCCACCAGCACCCACTACCAGGTGATCATTGACGCCGATAAACAGGCGCAGGCTGAACAAATGGGCTGGGAATTTGCGGAATAAGTATGACCAGGTGTTTATGGCCGGTTTGCCATAAACACCTGGTCATACACGGCGCGGGCAATGCGGCCAATCAGCAACACACCGGCCGCATCCGCGCTCCACAATTCGGGGGCCGGGTCGCCATCGGCCATGACGGTAATAGAAAAGCCGCGCCGGTTTGCCCCAGTACCGCGCCAGACAACGGCCGTTTGCACCCGGCACCCCTTTAATGATCCCGTTTTGCCCGCCAACCGCAGCTTTTCCTCCTCTGGCGTCTCATCCCCATAAAAAGCAAAGGGCAGATACCGCCCCACCCGCTCGCTGCCCACCCTGTCCATCATACGCAGCATTTCGTTACAGGCGGCAGGGGAGAGGATTTCCTGGCGGAAGACGGCCGTCATCAGCCGATTTAAGCCTGACGGTGTGGCCGTACCCAACTGGGTGATGTCCTGCGCCAATATGCCAAAATCAATCTTGCGGTGAATTTGTACATCCGGGTAGTCATGCGCCGCCAGCCACTCCTGGATGTACGCTAATCCCACGTGGTCAATGAGGACATTAGTTGCCAGGTTATCGCTCATGTTCATCATCAAAAAGGCCCAGTCACGCAAGGGCATGACCAGCCCCGGCGTTAGAAATTGCAAAATGCCGCTGCCGCTGATCTGGTCGGCGCGGCGCAGCATAAGTGGTGCGTCTAATGTATACTGCCCCACTTCCACCTGCTGCATCAACGCCGCCAACACCGCCAGCTTGATGGCGCTGGCAGTGGGGAACATCTCTTCCGCATGATACAAAAACTGTTCGTTGGTTTGTAAATTGAGGGCGGACACCCCCACACGGCCGTCAAACCCGGCGCATAGTTCGGCTAACCATTCCATTTTTATTGCTCCTTTGTGCTAGTGGCTGGTGGCTGGAACCAGCCACTAGCCACCACAATTATCTTTACATCGGCAAACCTGCCAACCACCCCAATGATGAGCAATGGTTAAAATGATGCCTGATAGTAGGGAAATCACTGCCTGTTCACCCTGACGGCCGTCAGATAAAAGATATAATCATGTCTTGCGTATGAAGTGTCACGTGATAAGTCTCACGCATCACGCATCACCGGTTACCGATAACCGATAACCGATAACCGATTACCGAGGAACTATATGTTTCGATCAAACCAAAGTCTATTACCCGGCTGGCTGGCCTTCGCCCTCAGCGTCGCCTTTGTCTTTTCCGGCATAGCCGTTCTCATCTTTGCCTTTCTCACTGTGCAAGTCATTATGCAGCGGCCCGTGAACCCGCTAGATAACAGCGGCGTACAAATTGCTTCTGTCAATCTGAACTACGATCAGGCCGCGCCGCCCGTCGTCCCTACCATGCCCATCGGCCAACCCACACCCACGCTCATCCCCACCAACGAACCCTGGCAGGGTTCAGACCGGGTCAACATCCTGCTGATGGGCATTGACCGCCGGCCCGGTGAGGCGTTCATCTCCCGTACCGATACGATGATGATTATTTCTATTGATCCGGATACGGAAGCCGTATCCATTCTGTCGGTGCCGCGTGATCTCTATGTGGCAATTCCCGGTTTGGGGCAAGACCGCATCAATACCGCCTTTGTATATGGCGCTCAGGGGAATAACCCGATTGGCGGGGCGGCTCTGGCAATGCAGACTGTGGAATATAACTTGGGTGTACCCATTCACCATTACGCTTTAGTGGATTTTAGCGCCGTTGTTAACGGGGTGAATGCGTTAGGTGGCATAGATTTGAATGTGCCCTACACCATTAACGACCCTGAATACCCCGATATGAACTATGGCTATGATCCCCTTTATATTCCGGCGGGTTTGCACCATATGGATGGGGAATTGGCGTTGAAATATGCCCGCACCCGGCATGGTGATAGCGATATTCACCGTGCCCAACGGCAGCAGCAGGTCATTCTGGCGCTGCGCAGCAAGGCGTTGTCGCTGGGGGTGGGGGAGTTGATCAAACGCGCCCCCGTCTTGTACCAGCAATTAGAACGTGGGATTATGACCGATTTGAGCCTGGATCAGCTGATTAAACTGGCGCGCCTGTTAAGCGAAGTTTCCACGGAAAATATCCAGAACGAGGTGTTGGGGTTTGACTATGTATCCAGCTACCGCACCCCGGCCGGCGCGTCTGTGTTGGTGCTGAATAACCAGGCCGCCGCCCCACTGATTAACCGCCTCTTTTTTAATACCGGGCAGAGTAGTAATTAGTGGCTGGTGGCTGGTGTTCGCAACCAGCCTCCAGCAAGCAACTACTTATTTGGAGGCGCATGAATCGAGAACAATTTCGCCAGTTATTGGGGGCACGGCCGTACCTTCTGGACGGCGCGATGGGGACTTACCTGCACAGCCGGGGGGTGTCGGCTGACCACAGCTTTGAAAATGTCAATTTGCAGCAGCCGGCGCTGGTAGCCGAAATCCACCGGCATTATATTGAAGCGGGCGCGGACATCATTGAAACCAATACGTTTAGCGCCAACCGGTACAAATTGGCTGAACACGGCCTGCAAGAGCAGGTAGCCCAAATCAACCGCACGGCCGTAGACATTGCCCACCGCACCATTGAAAGCAGCTTCAAACCGGTGCTGTTGGCCGGTTCGGTAGGGCCGTTGGGGGCGCGGTTAGCTCCTTTGGGGCGTGTGACCAAAACAGAAGCCCAGGCCGCCTTCCATGAACAAATCGAGGCGTTAATCAATGCACCACGTGGCGTAGACCTGCTGGTGCTGGAAACCATGTCGGACATGTATGAGGTGGAAACGGCCGTAGCCGCCGCTCGCGCCATTGCCCCCGATGTGCCCATTGTGGCTACCCTCACCTTCACCCGCGATGATCGCACCCTGCTGGGTTACACGGCTGATGTGGTCGCCCGGCAGTTGGCCGAACTGGACATAGATGTGATGGGCGTCAATTGCAGCGGCGGCCCGGCGCAGGTGCTGCGCCTGGTGATGATCATGCACCAGATAGCGCCAGAGCGCCTGATAGCAGCCATGCCCAATGCCGGTTGGCCGGAAATAACAGCCGGCGGGCGGGTGCTTTACCCGGCGACGCCTGATTATTTTGGCGATTATGCGCTGAAACTGACGGCGGCGGGGGCCAGCCTGGTGGGCGGTTGCTGCGGTACTACCGAAGCGCACATTAGTGCCATGCGCCGCGCCCTGGATGGGCCGCGCCCGGTGGAGATTCACCTGCCGGTCATTGAAGTGGTGGCGCGGGATAAAATGATCACGGCCGTGAGCCATACCCCCACGCAATTAGCCCAATACCTCAAAAACCAGACTTTTGTGGTTACCGTAGAAATGCGCCCGCCGCGCGGCGTGGCCACCCACCGCCTGCTGCAAAGCGCCCGGATGCTGCAAGAAGCGGGCGCTAACCTGCTCAACATTGCCGATACGCCGGTGGCGCAAATGCGCATGAGCGCCTGGGCGGCCGCTTACCTGGTGCAAAAAGAGATTGGGCTGGATACCGTGCTGCATTTTCCCACGCGCGGCCGTAACCTGCTGCGCATTCAGGGGGATTTGCTGGCGGCGCATGCCCTGGGCATTCGTAACCTGTTTGTGACCATGGGCGACCCCACCCGCATTGGCGATTACCCGGAGGCGATGGACAGCTATGACATTGTGCCCACCGGCCTGATTCAACTGATTAAACAGCAATTTAATACCGGCCTACAACATTCAGGGGCTGCGATAAATGAACCTACCAGCTTTGTGGTGGGCTGCGCGCTATCGCTGACGCCGCCAGACCCGGAGAAGGAAGCCAAACTGCTGCACAAGAAAATTCAACATGGGGCTGATTTTGCCCTGACGCAGCCGGTGTTTGATCCGGCAGCGGCGAAAGAATTTGTGGCGGTATATGCCAGGCTGTATGGCGCGCTGCCCATTCCCATTGTGGCCGGGTTATATCCGTTGTATAACGGCCGTAACGCCGAATTCCTGCATAACGAAGTGCCCGGCATGGTCATCCCCGAAACATTGCGCCAGCGCATGCACGCTGCTGCCGATCCGCAGCAGGAAGGGGTGCTGATTGCGCAAGAGATATTGGAGGGGATACGGCCGTTTGTGCAGGGCGTCTATCTCATGCCTGCCTTTGGCCGGTATGATCTGGTGGCGAATGTGTTGGATGGGATGAAATAATCAATTGTTAACTGGACACTGGCGTTTTTTATATCACCAGAGAGGGTTGTCAAATTTGAGAAAAATTTGACAACCCTAGAATTCACCAGACACCAGTTGTTAATTGACAATTACCGGTACAGCATGGGGCCTAACGGCCGTCCGCCCACCAGGTGCATGTGCAAATGAAACACTTCCTGGTGCCCATGATTGCCGCAGTTCACAATCAACCGGTAGCCATTTTCGGCAATCCCTTCTTGCTCCGCAATTTTTTTGGCCGCCAAAATCATGCGCCCCATAGCGGCTTCATCTGTATTTGTGACCTCATTGACGGTTGGAATTTCCTTATTGGGCACAATTAAAATGTGCGTGGGCGCCTGTGGATTAATATCCCGAAACGCCGTCACCAGTTCATCCTGGTAAACAATATCCCCCGGAATTTCCCCGGCGATAATTTTGCTAAAAATGGATGCCATTGTTTTATCCTGATAATAGGGCTGGTGACTCATAGCAGGTATGAGGCGCCAGCCCTATTTCTGTTAACCGGTTGTTTTCTTTTTTTCTTTTTTCTCTTTTTTTTCTTTTTTGGTCAACTTGGGTTTATTGACCTTGCCCTGTTTGCCTCTTTCTTGTCCTTTTGACATTTTGTTATTCCTCCATAACTGGTTTGCCGTCATGGCTTTAGCTGGTTTCCCACTTGAACGGTCACGACAAACCCTAACCTGATGACGCCATAATAATATAGTCAGTTCTGCATGAGACGCAAGACTGTTATAATCGGTGCATGGATCAACCACCATCACCAACTGTTGGCAATTTCCCTCTGCGCAGCATTACCCCAACCATTGATGTTTACATCAAACTGGCGCAATATCCGGTGCTGGCCGAACGCATTCGGGTGCGGATGCGTGAGGAACTATTCCGGCGCGGCATTATTGACCCAGAAGCGTTTGAGCGTGAGGTAAAAGAAAAGGCGATTGAGTCACAACGCCGCGAAGGGCTGCATGATCCGTTTGGTCAGGAACCGACCAATATCTGGCAAAAACGCAAAAGCCGGGTGCGTGATTTTCAGACCGACGCTTATTTTGCCAACAACCTCAGTATGTCGCTGCTGGATCAGATTATTGAAGAACTGCGTCAGGCACAACCAGGCCAAATTGGTTCCATTGAACTCACCTTTAACCCGGAAATTGCACCCTGGGAAATGTTATTTCGCCAGGGTGAGCTGTATGAATCGCTGCCTCCGGCCGAATTGGAGCCGGTGAAACATCATCTGGAAGAGATCAAGGTGGTGCTGATCAAGGGCATGATCAGCGATCAACTGCGTTTTATCGCCGTAGCCAAAAAGATGTTCAGCATTGATGATTTACGCCGCATTTACCGGGGGCGCATTGGCGGCGGCAAAATTGGCGGCAAATCGGCAGGCATGACACTGGCCTGGAAGATTTTGCGCCAGCCGCCGCCCGATGGGGAGCCAGATTTAAGGGAACTGGTGGAAATCCCTGATTCCTTCTTTATTGGCAGTGAGGTGATTTATGACTTCCGGCTGATGAATAACCTGGAATGGGTGATGAATCAAAAGTACAAATCGCTGGAAGAAATTCGGGTAGAATATCCGGCGATCATTGAGGCGCATCTACGCGGTGAGTTCCCTTCTGATGTGGTGGAACAATTACAAATTGTGCTGGACAGAATGGGGGATGATCCCATTATTGTGCGTTCATCCAGTTTGTTAGAAGATAATTTTGGTTTTGCCTTTGCCGGTAAGTACCACAGTTACTTCTGCCCCAATCAGGGAACACGAGAAGAAAATCTGACTGATCTGTTAAATGCGATTAAGCGGGTGTATGCCAGCACGGTAAACCCGGATGCTATTTTATACCGGCAGCACCATGGGCTGTTGGATTATGATGAGCGCATGGCGATTTTGATTCAGCGGGTGTGGGGGAAGCGTTACGGCCGTACCTATTTCCCTACCCTGGCCGGCGTCGCTTTCAGCCGGAATCCCTTCCGCTGGCACCCAAAAATCCGGCGCGAAGATGGCTTCTTGCGCCTGGTGTGGGGGTTGGGTACCCGCGCCGTAGACCGCGTGGATAATGATTACCCCCGCCTGATTGCTCTCAGCCACCCCCATCTGCGCCCGGAAACGACTGCCAAAGCCATCCGCCAATATGCTCAATGGCAAATAGATGTGGTTGATCTGGAAGAAAATTGCTTCAAGACTTTGCCCATCGGCGAGATATTGGACCATCAGTACCCTGAGCTGCGTTATATTGCCTCTCTGGATCGCGGCGATTATTTACAGAAAATTGTCTCGGTGGGGGGGCTGACGGCCGATGACCGGTATGTGCTGACATTTGATTATCTGACCAAAGACCAAAAGTTTGTGTCGCTGATGCGCACGGCGCTAAATCGCCTGGAGAAGGCGTATAAAACGCCGGTGGATGTGGAATTCACCGTGGACATTGTGCCCAATTATCCGCACCCTGACTATAGGCTGAACCTGCTGCAATGCCGTCCCCTAAGCCATCGCCAGGAACAGGTTGTAACTATTCCGAAAGATGTTCCAGAAGTAGATGTTTTGTTTGCTTCGCAGGGCCTCATTCCTGATGGCCTGGCGAAGCAGGTGGAACTGGTTATTTTTGTAGACCCGGAGAAATACCACCAGATTGCCGACAATGCCACCCAGCTGGAATTGGGGCGGGCGATTGGCCGGTTGAACAAGTTGTTGGAGGGACGGCCGTTCATCCTGATAGGGCCGGGCCGGTGGGGCAGCGCCAATCTGGATTTGGGGGTGCGGGTGACGTATGCAGACATTTACAACACGAAGGTGCTGATAGAAATGGCGGTGGCCAAGGAAGGGAAACCACCGGAGCTTTCCTATGGCACCCACTTCTTCCAGGATTTGGTCGAGTCGGGCATTTATTCGTTGCCGCTGCATTTGCACATGCCGGGCAGTTATTTTGATTGGGGCTTTTTCCGGGAATCGCCCAACTGCCTGGCGCGGCTGCTGCCACACGACGCCGGGCTGGCGGAGTGGCTGCGGGTGATAGACTTACCGGAAGCCAGTCACGGCCGTGTCCTGGACATTTACATGGATGGCACGGCCGACGAGGCGTTGGGTTTTCTGACGGCGCGGGCGGAGGGGACGGGTACGGCCGTGAAAGACCACGCTTCGATCAGTATTCCCACGTGAGGCGTGGCCCGTGGGCCGTGAGCCGCTTGCCAAAATTGTGTCTTACAAGGCAATGGGAAGACGTGTTATACTCCTCCTGGCTCGATGAACTGATTGCCGAGGGAACGATGAAATACCGTGTAAAAATAGAGAAAAATGATGAGGGCTACTCTGTGTGGTGCCCTGGTCTCCCTGGTTGTTGGTCTCAGGGCGAAACAGAAGAAGAAGCACTGGAAAATATCCAGGATGCCATTGTTACCTACCTGGAAGCTGTAGAAGAACTCACTAAAGACACAGCCACTCGCCTTGTAGAAGTCCCCGTACCCGGCTGAAATGCCCAAGCTCGCTGGAATTAGTCACAGGCAGGCTGTCAGAGCTTTTGAAAAGGCTGGATTTTGGATAATCCGCCAGAGCAAACATATTGCCATGACAAATGGCGAGCGTATCATCATTATTCCGCCAGCCAATCCCATTAACGCCTACACGATGGCCGGCATTATCAAGGATGCTGGCCTGACAATTGAAGATTTCAAAGAATTGTTGTAACCTCCACAACTGTAGCCGACCCACAACCCAGCCGAGATGTCCTGACTATAGTTACTGCTGTAGTGCGCTTAAGCGTACTTTGTATCCTATTTTCTTTGCAATTTTGCCAGTTCGCTACGCAAACGCGCCAGCTCAGCCTGGGCTTCCTGGGGCATGAGCAGATGCTCGCCGGTGGCGGCGTCTATCAGGCGTAATTGCTGCCCTTCCAGCCGTAGATAGAGGTCAAGCTGCTGGCTGTAGAGACCGTTGGCGTCGGGCGTGAGGAGTTGGTAACGGCCGTTAGTCAGGCGAAATCCCTGGAGCGGCGGTTCCAGATACGCCTGCTCCGGGTCATACAAAAAATACTCGCTCACCCCCAACCGGCGGCAAATCACCTTCTTTGATCCTTCATCTTCCAACGATGTGCTTTCTGAAGAAACTTCAAAAACCACGTCAGGCGCCTTGCCTCCCTCCTCCCACAGCTTGTAGGTGCGCCGTTCCCGTTTAGGCACGCCAAACACCACAAAGGCGTCTGGCGCAAAAACCGAAGAGGGTTTTCCCTTCTCATAATAAACAAATAAATTACCGGAAACATACACATCCTGCCTGTCTCGATAACGTGCCTCTAGCATCTCAATGAGTGCCATCATTGCTTTGCGATGCCAATCTGTCTCGCCCATAGGTTTACCATCCGATTCAGGGTAATAAATTTCTTCTGTTTGTTCAGGTGAAATTGCTAACATATTCATATATAGGTACCTCCACACCATTCGCTATTCTTGAACAGATAACCATGCCTGCACAACGCTTTCAAAGTCTTTCGCCAAGTAAACTTCGACAAAAAGCGAAAACTCAGTAATTGGAAAGTGATTGTTAGCCATTTCCACAGGCTTCTTTATTGGCTCTGCTTTTTCTTCCATTAAATCGAACAAAGTCCTGGGCTGCGGTTCAGATGTTACCCTTTTTTTGTTTTGCCCATCTCTGGTTACAAAATCTCCCACAAAGTCCTGGGCTGCGGTTCAGATGTTACCCTTTTTTTGTTTTGCCCATTTCTGGTTACAAAATCTCCCATTGCTTCGCTGCCAATAGCAAGCCGCTTGAGGATGGTTTCCAGGGCATGTTGGCTGTCATCTACTCCGATCCAACGGCGGTTTAGTTGATTAGCGGCTAACAATGTTGTGCCAGAACTGGCAAAACAATCTAATACGATGTCCTCGGGATTTGAAGACGCCTGAATAATACGCGCTAACAGATCAGGGTTTTTCTCTGTAGGGTAACCAGTTATCTGAATATTCTGATTGTGTGCATCTTTGAAATCAAGCCAGATGTCTTGCACCGGTTTGCCCTGACTTCCATCCAGGTAAACCTTGCGCCGTGGATTACCGGTGGGCGACCAATATATTTCACCTCTGGCATCCATATCATCCAACTTATCTGGTGTGTATTGCCAATGTTTTCCCGGTGGCGGCATCTTGCCCCGCCAGGGCTGTCCGGTAGCCCCATTTCGTACTCCTGGCGCGTGAACAGGTACTTTCTTATACCGACGTCCCGTTCCCTCCTCAATATATTGATATTCTTTTTCAATATCTTCTGACGTCCAGTCATCATAGGGGCGATGCCAAACATAGTTGTCAGATTTGGTGTAGAACAAGATGTAATCAGAAATACTCCCGTAAGTCTTACGGGTGTAATTTTTTGGGTTGCATTTTTTCCTGGTGATAAAACCGCGAAATTGCCGCGCACCGAATATTTCATCCATGATGATCTTGATGTGAAACACCATGTTGGCATCCAGATGGATATAAATGGAACCATCTTCCGCCAGTAGCTCCCGTAGCAGGATGAGCCGCTGGCGCATGAACTCAACATAACGCGCTCCAGCAAGCAAATCGGTGTAAGCATCTTCCTGGTTGCGAGACTGGAAAACGTTGCCTGTTGCATAGGGCGGATCAATATACACAAGCCGAACCTGTCCACGTATAGATGGGTTTCGATATAGTGAGGCCAGAATCGGTAAATTATCACCATAATATAGACGATTGTGATTATCTTTTTGATACAGGCATTTATATTGGCCGGGTTCAGTCAACAAAACTTGTGATTCTGGCTGTTTGTTTTTGTAAACTAAAGAGAGAGCATTATCCTGCTCGCCTTTATATTCCAAATTCATCACCATTCCACCTTGTTTTAGAAACTCCGGTTGCCATATCTCACCTGTCTAGCGTTCAAGCCATTCCCGCGTTAATCTGCCTGGAACCATGCGTAAGGTCAAAACCATTATTTTGCCCGGCCAGCTTTGCTCTAAAGCCGCGTAATCATGCCACATTGAACCAAGCAACAAACCCGGGCCATCATTGATAAAAAGCATCTTGAGTCCAAGGCCATTTTTCTGGGCATAGTTCAAGACTTCGTTGGCACAGTTTTTGTAACCGCCCGTGCGATCATCTTCTTGGGCGCCACCTCTATCAGAATCATATCGAGCCAGACCAATGGCGATCACCTGGTCTCCGGCTGCATTGTAGACAACAAAATCTACAGGACGATCTGGATTGGTATAGTCTTTGATGGCATTGCCCAAGCGGATGTCCCGCCCGGCTCTTTGTGGACTGTCAATATATAAATCAGGGAATTGGGCACGGAACATGATAAAGAAACGGTCGGTCAGATCATACCCTTTCTGCCCGCGACTTTTATATTCCCATAATATGGCGCAGAGAGCTTCGTCTGGCAACGGCCGTGACATAAAGGCCGCCTGCACTTCCTGAATTGCCCGGAAATCCCACCCAAACTGCGCATTTATCTGTTGTGCCTGCCTTTTCTTTTTAAGCATCTCCACCGGCGTTGCCGGGCTAACGTACTTGCGAAATACCCGGCATAACTGAATGCGCATCCATTGTGACTCCACCTCCGCGATTTGCAGCAACAAACGCTGAGAAGATTCCGAAGTCAACAAAAGCTTTTTGAACAACACCAATACAGGTTCATACAAAGCCACAGCATCGGCTAAGATGTCCGGATAAAATTCGCCTGAAGCCAGGGTGATCCAATGATGGCCTTCCTCTCTGTAATCGGCAAATGAGTTCAGGTTTGTGGGCAATGATTGGTTTAATTTGATGATTCTCCCAGTTACAAGCGGGCCAGTGAAAAGGGATTATACCCGTTATTCATTGCAGAACGTGGATCAGTTCGGCCAGCAGTGCCCGTTCGCCAGCTTCGTCGGCCACACGGCCGTCCAGCCGCGCCGCCAACAGTTCATCCAAAATCGCGCCAAAACGGGGACCGGGTTTCAGGCCCAGAGCGCGCAGGTCGTTGCCGGTCACGGCCGTTTTTATCCCCCGCCACTCCCGCACATATTGCTCCAACAGGGCCACCAGCCACGCCTCGTCCAGCAAGGCGCGGACGACCAACAGCACACGGGGGTGATACGGCCGTAATGCCTTTTCCACCTGGCTGGGGCGGGCGTCCGGCGGCAAGTGGGTCAGCGCCGCCCACGCCTGGAAGCAGGCCGCCACATCCAGCCGGGTTAGCTTACGCACCCGCAGACGCTCCATCAGTTCTGATTGCGTCGGTTCCGGCAGCGGTGTCACCCACAGCGCAAAATAAAGGAAAGCGGGTGTTTCATCTTCCTGGAACGTTTGCCAGAGCGAGTCGGTCAGCAACGGCCGTAGCCGGGCAAACGCCGCTGCATGGGCCGCCGTCCAGGTAGCCGCCGGATGTAGATGTCCCAGCACCTCCAATTCCGCCAGTCGGTGCATTACCGGCGCCGGGTCACTCTCTCGGAAAGCCAATTCAAACTCATGGCGAATGCGCGAGCCGGAAACGCGCTCCAATAAGGGCAGTGCATTGGCGATTAACTCCGCCGTGCGCGCCTCAATATGAAACCCTAACCGCTGCTCCAGGCGTACCGCCCGCAAAATGCGGGTGGGGTCGTCCACAAAACTCAGGCTGTGCAGCACGCGGATGATGCCCTGCGCCAGGTCACGCTGCCCACCGTAAAAATCGAGCAACTGCCCCAAAAACGCGCCATCCAGCCGCACTGCCAGGGTGTTGATGGTGAAATCGCGCCGGTGTAAATCCAGCTTGATGGAGCCATGCGTCACCTCTGGCAACGCGGATGGCTCCCGGTAGAATTCAGTGCGGGCGGTGACGAAGTCTATGGAAGAGAGTGGCGGTGTGGGGGGGGGATCGGCCAGTAAGGTTTGCCACACGGCCATGTCCAGCGTCCATTTGGCAGTGCCGAAACGGCCGTGCGCATGAACCTCGCCACCCACCGTTTGCTGCAACTGCCGCGCCAGGCGGATGGCGTCTCCTTCTACCACCATGTCCAGATCGGTGGGTGATTGGCCCAGCAGCAAGTCGCGCACAATACCACCCACAAAATAAAGGGGCTGGCCCAATTCTGCCGCTACCTCGCCCACGGCCTGCACCAGCGCCCACAAGGGCGGCGGCAGCTTTTCCATGAGCATCTGGCGCATGTCTGGTTCGGCCGGGCGCGGGCCGGGTTTGAACAGGTAGTTGAGTAAATCGGTGCGGGTGACAATGCCGATGGGCACGCCATTGGCCGCCTGATCGCCTTCAGCCAACACCGGAATTTGCCCCCATCCCTCGCTCAGCATCACTTTTTGCAGGTGGTCAATGGAGTCAGACGGCCGTACCGTTATATTGCCCGTCTTCATAATGCGGCTGATGGGCAGATTGCTCATGTTGTGGCTCAGCGCCCGGTCAACGGCGCGGCGCGTGAGCAGCCCTACCACCTGCTTGCTCTCCGGGTCTAGCACCGGATACCCTTCATACCCAAAACGGCGGATAACTTCGGCAGCCTCGGCCACCGTTACCGACGGCGGTAACGTTTGCACCCCAAAGGACATCAGTTCCGCCACCTGCGCCAGCGGCGCAACGGCCTGGGGCAGTACGTGGAGAATATCGGTGATAACGGCCGTGAGCGACTTCCCGGATACGTGCGCTGCCGCCGCCCGGCTGTGCCCACCGCCGCCCAACGCTTTGGCCACCACACCCACATCCACCTTGTCGCTGGCGCTGCGGGCCACCACCTGCACATCCCGCTGTAACTGCACCAGCATAAACAAGGCTGCCGGCGTCAGCGATTCACGCAGCCGGTGGGCAATGCCGGAGATTTCCTCGTCAAAATCATCGGGCGCGGTGGCTGCGGTGATAGCCACCGATTGGCCGTACACATCATGCCAGGTCACGGCCGTGAACAACTGGTCATACAAGGCGAACTGCTTTTCCGTCAAGGGCAGGTTCAAAAAGCGGCGCGCCACTGCCAGCACTGCGCCCTGGCCCAACAGCCAGGCCGCCGCCAACAGGTCGCGCGGGGTGGTCGTGTCATAGGTCAGCGCCCCCGTATCTTCGTAAATGCCCAATAACAGCAGCGTCGTTTCTTCGGCCGACAGCGCCAGGCCCGCGCTCTGTAACCGTTCCACCAGCAGCGTCACCGTCGCCCCCACCGCTTCTACCTGGTAATGCCACCGTGCCTGGGGCTGGTAATCGGTATGATGGTCAATGACATGCACGGACGGCCGTTTCACCACCCCTCGCACCGAATTCAACGCATGGGTATCCACCAGCAGCACTTCACTGATTTTGCGTTTGTGCCAGTCAGACGGCCGTACAAAAGGCAGCGCATCCCAATAGAGCGTCAAAAACTGCTCCACATTGCGATTCACCCGGCGCGGCAGCAGTGGTATCGCCTGCGGGTACAACCGGTGCGCCGCTAACAGCGAAGCAATCGCGTCAAAATCAGCGTTCTCGTGGGTCATAATGAGCTGCATAGGGCAATTATATAATGTTTAGGTGTTCACGTACTCACCATAATTTTGCGCAAAATATGGCGATGCATGATGCGTGAAAAGGCCCCATGCATCATACCGTAGGTCACAAAACCCTTAGGAACCCAGGCAAATACATACAAAACCAGGACAATCTGCGTACTTTTAATATGCGCAGGTAGCGGTTACGCGGTCTTGTGGGTGATATCACGCGCCATATTTTTACAAAATATATACAATTATTAGACAAATATGAGCTATTGTACACAATGTCAGAGGATAGGAGATAATGGACATTGTTAGCGCAATTTGAAAAGCAACATACACCCAAAAAGGAGTTAAAAATGTTCAAGAAAATTTCTGCTTTAGTTGTGATGTCCCTGCTGTTGGTACTGGCTACCAGCAGCCTGACCGCTGCATCGGGCAATACAATCTACGATATTGCCAAAGAAAATGGGAACTTTACCCAGTTGGTTGGCGCGGTGGAAGCGGCTGGCCTGAAAAGTACGCTGGAAAGTGACGGCCCCTTCACCGTCTTTGCCCCCACCGATGCCGCTTTTGCGGCTCTGGCTGCCAGCGGCATTGATCCGGAAGCCACACTGCCCAACATTCTGCTCTACCATGTAGTCCCCGGCAGTTTGAAGGCCGCCGATGTATTGGCAGCCGGCACCTTAAAAACCGCTTTTGACGGCAAACCGTTTAATGTGGCGGTGAAGGGCGGCAACGCCGTTATCACCACCCCTGATGGCGTCACGGCCAAGATTATTATGACCGATATTGAAGCCTCTAACGGCATTATCCATGTCATTGATGCCGTGATTCCGCCGCCGGTGAATGCATTGGACCTTTCACCGCTGGGCGACCCCACCAAGACCATCGCTGAGATTGCGGTAGCTAATAGCAATTTTGATACCCTGGTGGCGGCGCTAGATGCAGCCGGTCTGGTCAGCGTTTTTGCCAGCCCTGGTGATTACACTGTCTTTGCGCCTACGGATGATGCTTTTGCCGCTCTGGGTGAAGAAACTATCAATGCCTTACTGGCTGATCCCAAGGGGGACTTGACCAGGATTCTGACTTATCATGTGGTCGGCGACTCACTCAGCATCAACCAGGTGGCAAACAGCAGCCGCATTCCCACCTTAAATGGGGCCAATCTACCGGTAAGCTTTAATGGTGGGCAGGTTGTTGTGGGTGGCGCCAACATTGTGTTGTTCAATATCCAGGCTTCTAACGGCGTGATTCATGTGATTGATACTGTCATGGTACCCTAATGTAAATTTTGCGGGGGAAATAAAGCGGCGCTGCTTTTTAGAGCAGCGCCGTTTTTATTTGGGGAGTTTTTGCACTATGTCGGCTAGTTGGGGTAGGGGAAGAGGGTCTGTGGTCAGCAGTTTTTCCAGCGTCACGGCCGTTTCCCGGCGGCCCATCCGGTATAATGCTCCCACCAGGCCGGCAGCAATGGCTAAAAGGTCAGGTACATTTTTCAGTTGGAAGGCGCGTTGCAGGGCATCGGCAAAGTGAGCGCAGGCGATCTCGTAGGCTTCCTGTTGCAGGGCCAGCCGCCCTAAACCGGCCAGGGTGGAGATCATACCCCGTTGATTGCCAATTTCGCGGTAAAGGTACAGACTGCGCTGGTAAAGGGTGCGGGCATCGCTCAGTTGGTCCTGGGCTACGGCCGTGCGCGCCAACATCTCCAGGCACATGGCAATACCGCGCACGTCCCCCATCTCTTCCCGAATTTCCAGGATGATGTGGTTGAGCCGCCGGGCTTCGTCATACGCCTGCCGGGCAAAGGCAACCTGTGCCAGGTTGGAGAGGGAATAGGCGCGGCTCCAGGGGTTGCCCAGCCGCGTCACAATTTCCAGGCTTTGTTCGCTGTATGCCTGTGCGGTGGCATACTCCCCCGCGCGATAGGCAATTTGGGCCAGGATGTTCAGGGCGATTCCCATGCCCGGTTCATAATCGGCTGTTCTGCTTAAAGCTAAGCCTTCCTGGCACAAGGCTTCTGCCTGGGCGTCATCACCTAAATGGTAATGGATGGCGCCCTGGTAGTTGAGGCAAAAAACAAGGTCGGGCAGAGAAGATAACGGCCGTAACATTGTCACACTCTGCTGTAACAATCGCTGCGCTTCGCCGTAGCGGCCCACGTGGAAGGTAAACCAGCCCTGCCGCGCCAATAGCCGTCCCCATATCAACTGTTTTTCTTCGCTGTCAGGCTGTGCCGCCACCATGGCGGCGGCTCGCTGCAACATATCCTGCCCTTCCTGAAAACGGCTGCGCATATCATAATAATCAAACAGGCTGGACAATCCTTCGTTGACGGCCGTTACCTGCTGCTGCAACACGGCCCACCGCCAGGCGGCCCGTATGTTTTCAATCTCCTCCCCAATCTCTTCCAATGCCAGCCGTTGTTCCTCATTTTGCAGCCGGCGCTCCGTCTGACGCAAAAAAGCTATAAAATAATCCTGGTGACGGCCGTGTACGGCCATTCCCTCCCCCGGATTCTGCTGTAAATGTTCGGCCACATACAAACGCAGCACTTCCAATATCTCAAAGCGTGGTTTGCCCATCGCCCCCATCACCCGCCGTACAAATGAATGGTCTATTAGCTTCAACAATACCGGTAAAGAAACCCCGGCTACCGCCTCGGCCGCTTCCCGCGAAAAGCCGTTGCGAAATACAGAAAGCTGCCGCATTGCTTGTTGTTCTGCGCCCGTGAGCATATTCCAGGAATAGGAGAAGACAGCCCATAAACTGCGGTGTCTTTCTGGCACATCGTGCATGGTGGCACTCAAAAAACGCAAATTTTGCGCCAATTCCTGCACAATATCCTGGCAAGAAAGCACCCGCACCCAACTGGCGGCCAACTCAATCCCCAAAGGCAATCCATTCACCAACTGACAAATGCGAACGACGGCCGTTTGCTCCGCCGGCGACAATGTAAAACCCGCATCCACCGCCCGCGCCGTCTGCAAAAACAACTGCACCGAACTATATCCCTGCCAGGACAGCGTATCCGCCACATCGGTTGGAAATGGCAGCCCCTCCAACAAGTACACCTGCTCCCCGCGCACATTCAAACGACTGCGTGATGTAACCAATATCTTGAGCCGAGGGGCAGCCGCCAACAACGCCGTCACATAACTGGCGGCCGCCGCCAGATGCTCAAAATTATCCATCACTAACAGAATCTCTTTTTCCCGTAGATAATTTTGAATACGTGAAGTGGGCGCTTCCGGGTCACGCAGCGTCAGTTGCAAAGCATCAGCGATAGCCGCTGCTATCGGGTTAAAGTTCGTCGCGGCGGTAACACTCCGATTGAGTTCATTTTGTTCCACAGAAGCCAGCCGTACCAGGTAAACGCCATCAGTAAAAGCAGTCGGCATCTGCTGCGGCGGCAGTAGTTTCTGCACCGCCTGAAGAGCCAGACGAGTTTTGCCTACCCCACCCGGCCCCACAATTGTCATCAACCGGCAGTCAGGATCCAGCAGCCGGTCAACAATTTCCGCCAGATCAGCCTCACGCCCCACAAACCGGGTCAATGGCGCCGGTAAGTTGTGGGCCACGCTTTTGGTGAGCAGCTTTTCTCCGGCGGGCCATGTGGTATGCACCAGAATCAGGTCGCCACGTAAAATACTCTCGTACAACTGCTGCGTTTCTGGCTCCGGTTCAACCCCTAGATTTTCCCTTAACAACCGCCGGCACGTTTCATACTGCGCCAATGCCGCGCTGCGCTGCCCACTCCAGACCAACAAATACATCAACTGCCGGTGTGTTTCCTCTCGCCAGGGTTCCAACGCCAATAAGCGGGTGGCGTATTTGATTCCTAAGGCGGTATTGCCTTGCTGGGTCAGGTATTCCGTTAAAATATGCAAAGATTGCACGGCCAACATCCGCAGCCGTTCCCTTTCTTCTATCACCCACATCGCAAAATCTGGCGATTGTGAAATATGAAACCCCTCGAGAAATTCGCCTCTGTACAAATCAACCGCTTCCCGGAGCAAAATCATTGCAGCCGGGGATAGGGAGGGATTTTCCACATCACCTAACTCTTTCAGCATGGTTGTGAACCGCACCACATCCACATCATGGTTCGCGGCCATGTTCAGCTCAATCGTCTGCCGGGAAATAAGCAGATAATTACCCACGATGGGGCGCAAATTGAACAGCACATCGCGCAAGTTTTTACGCGCACGCTCTTCATCGCTATCCCCCCACAACAAACCGGCTAATGTTTCCCGTGTGTGGGATTTCCCGGTGGCTGCCAGATAAAAGAACAAAGCCGTTGCTTTATTGGAAACAAAACCCGTGACCGGCTCTTCCCCAATGAAAACCGATGGCGCTCCTAATAACTTTAACCAAAGTTTTTTGGAGGTGACAGGCGCTAAATTCTGTGTCATTGTCTCTCTTTTACCTCCGTTTCTCGACGATTAACCCCTAAAATGCATCTGTCGTCGAGTATACAGAGTTTACTCATATTTGCGAAGGCAAAGAAGATATACTGTCAAAGGCCATAAAGTGTCATTTTGCCCGGCGAATGGAATTCGCGGCAACAAGTGCAAAGACCGCCTGCGCGGTCTGGGGCCCAGTCGTCGAAGGCCGACTTTGCACGTGTAGGCGCGGTTTCAACCGCCGGCTAAAATGTCAGATTATGCCCTTTGTTGGTATAAAAGCAGCAATTCTCTTATGGAAATGATATTTCCACTCGTTCGTGCCAGACATCCGATTTCTTTGAGAAATCAGATGTCTGGTCGTCACTCAATTTGGCTGGCTCCGGCAGATAAATCTGCACCTACAAAAGGCAAAGTCGGCCTGCGCCGACTGGTGACTAGCCCACGCAGGTGGGCTTTGCTCTCTGTAGGCGCGATTTTAATCGCTGGCTCTTGGTAAATTGAGAATTGCTGAGATAAAAGAGCAGCTATTGTATACGTGCCACATGTGCCATGACGGTCTGGCAGGCGCACAACCCATTTGTTTGTTGCCTGCCAGATCATCCGGTCTTCAGCCAATTTCCAGACTCAACGTAACTGTTATTGCGGGAAGACGGGACTAGAGCCATCAACCGGTCATACCACACCTACGTGGAGCGATGTGGCTAATGTTTGATTGGGTAAAAAAAGAGGTGCTCCCCCTGCCCTGCATAAACAGGGGGAGCGGTGCAGAGGGGATGTGTAGTGATTTGTAACGAAGTTACAAACCACCGAACAAAAAAAGGAGCGCTGTCCAACTACCAAATCAGGTAGGGTAGTTGCGGTGTTGGCGGCTATGAGGTGGCACAGTCAGAGACCGGCCACAGCCAGTAACAGTTAAAGAAGGCCGCTTATCGCCGGCGTAGAAAGGCCGGGATTTCCAAATTATTAGGCGCAAAACGTGGTTGTACCGGTTCTGGTTCTGGCTCACGCGCGGGCGGTGCGGCCGATACCACCACGGGCTGTGGCTGCGGTTGTGGACGTGATTGGCTGATCGGGGGCGCTGCGGGACGGCCGTACTGCGTTTGCAACATCTGGCGGCGAGACATCGTTCGCTCAAAACCGGTGGCAATCACCGTCACCCGCATTTCATCACCCATCGTCTCATCAATCACCGCGCCAAAAATCATATTTGCATCCGGGTGCGCCGTTTCCCGAATAATAGCAGCGGCCTGATTCACATCATACAGGCTCAGGCTGGGGCCGCCGGTCACATTAAACAAAATGCCCTGTGCGCCATCAATGGTCACATCCAGCAAACGAGAGCTAATCGCCTGTTCGGCCGCAATGCGCGCGCGTTCTTCACCCTCGCCGTGCCCAATCGCCATCAGCGCGGCTCCACCCTGGGACATAATCGCCTTCACATCGGCAAAGTCCAGGTTAATCAGGCCGGGCACGGTAATCAGTTCGCTAATCCCTTGAATACCTTGGCGCAGCACGTCATCGGCCATGTTAAAGGAGTCGGCCAGCGACATGCGGCGGTCGGTCAGTTCCAGCAGGCGATCATTGGGAATGACAATAAGCGTGTCTACCTGCTCTTTCAATTTTTCAATGCCCTGTTCGGCGGAGGTGGAGCGTTTACTGCCTTCAAAGAGAAACGGCCGTGTCACCACCCCAATTGTCAGCGCACCCTGCTCACGGGCCACGCGAGCCACCACATGCGCCGCACCCGTTCCTGTACCGCCACCCATGCCCGCCGTAATAAACACCATGTCTGAGCCTTTCAACACTTCATACAGTTCATCTACGGATTCTTCGGCTGCTTTTTCGCCCACCTCAGGATGGCCGCCCGCGCCCAGGCCGCGCGTCAATTTTTCGCCGATGCGCACCCGTTTGGGGGCGTTAGCCAGCAGAAGAGCCTGGTTGTCGGTGTTGATGGCTATGAAATCAACGCCGTTGATCCCTTCTTTGATCATGCGGTTGACAGCGTTACAACCGCCGCCCCCAACACCGATAACACGAATGCAGGCTACATTTTCTAATTCTGGTGTTCTTTGCATGGGTAAACCCTCTTCTGCACTTCGGTGGGATAACAGGATAAGGAATAAACCACCCTCTTCCCGGTTACGACCGGTTTATTCCTTATCGGCTGTTTATGTCCCTTACAGCAATGTTGCTTTGTTCCCTGGGCGTGGGTCATAACGGCTGGCGTATTGTTCCAATGTCGCTTTTTCTACCAGCCATTTGTTCCCAAATTTGATGGCAGGGAGTTTGCCTTGCCGGATGAGACGCCTGACGGATTCGGGATGAACATTGAGACGTTTTGCCACTTCCGGGACGCCTGCATAACTTTCCAGCAAATCTTCCTTACTCATTGCATCTCGTTAATTTGGGAAACATCTACACCGATGCGGGATAGTACAACAAATTATTTGTTGTAAAAATACAACAAAACCACGCAACTGTCAAGAGTTTTGTTGTAATAAGTCAACAGATGTGGATAACTGCCCCCCAACGGCCGTCACCCACCCCTTCTTGATCAACCGCTCTACCGCCGTTTGCACGGCCGTTGTCACCCCCTCGCCCACCTGCCGGAAACCAAGCAATCGCCCTACTGTCGGTGGTATTTCCTCTCTGGTAATACCCACCGCGTCGTAAACAACCAGCAGCACCGCTTCTTCTACCTCTTCCGGCGCTATGAATTCAAACTTGCGCGACACCGCCGGTAACTGCGCCCGATTACGCACCAACGGCCGTTCCCCCGTCATCGTCCACAAAAAATCACCGCGCCGCTGTATACGGCCGTGCGCCACCCCATTGTCCACAATCCAGTTGGTCAGATCGTCATTCGTATTCAGTACCTTATAACCGGCGGCCTGCCACAACCGCCGCATCGCTTCCCGGACGTGAACCGGCGATTCTACCGCTACTACCGTTTCCAACTGCTGCCGCACCTCATCTCGAAAAGCGGCTTTTTCCCGGTACCGGCTGTGAAAGGAACTTTTTCTTGTGGGCAGTTCAATCCGGGCAGTCTGGTAATCGGGGATGGGGCGGGGAACAACGGCCGTGTCCAATATCTCATAGCGTAACAAGGGTACAGGAGGGGGAAACGGCCATGCCATCTCCTCATTTTTCCCTTCAATCATCGCCAGCAGCCGTGCCTGTTCCGCCGCCGGGTCACGCCACCAGGCATGGCTCCACACCCGCCCCACGCGCCAGCCCAGATGGGCCAACACCTGCGCCTGAATCCGATCCCGATCCCGCGCCGAACGTGCCAGGTGGTAATTGTCGCCATCACATTCCAGCCCCATCTGGTAATATCCTGGCCGCGCCTCGTCCAGCACCGCCAGGTCCACACGCATCGGCCCATCCCCTACCCGGTGTGCCACCCGATGTCCCTGCGCCTGCAATACAGCCGCCACCACTTCTTCAAATGGCGCTGCCTGAGATACCTGGTCGGGCGCTAATTGGGGCAGTTGGCCGGTTTGGGCAAACTGTAAATACTGTTTGAGGACGGTGATGCTGCGCGCTGTCACCCGATCTGTATCCAGTTCATCCGGCGCAAAGTTAGCAAAAATCTCGCACCGCTGCCGGGCACGGGTGATCAATACATTCAGCCGCCGTTCCCCACCCGGCAGGTTCAGCGGTCCAAAGTTGAGTGACAAGGAGCCATCGGCAGCACGGCCGTAACCCATGCTAATCAAAATCACATCCCGCTCATCCCCCTGTACATTCTCCAAATTCTTCACAAAAAACGGTTCTGACCGGTGAGCGAAGAAAGATTCCGCCGATGAGTCGGCCCGGCGCAGCCGCTCCACCTGATCCCGCACCGCCTCGCTCTGGCTGGCGCTAAACGCCACCACCCCCAGACTCAGCGGCACGGCGGCAGCCAGCTGCGCCCGTGCATGGGCCATTACCGCTTCGGCCACCAGGCGCGCCTCTTCCGGGTTCGTCCGGCTGCGCCCCCGGTCATACACGGTGTGCGGCTGGACATGCAGCCGCAGCCCTAACTCCTGCCGCCCCGCATCCGGGCTGGGGAAAATGACCAGTTGGCGCTCATAAAAAGCCCGGTTAGAAATGGCGATCAGCGATTCATGGCGGCTGCGATAATGCCAGCGTAACATGCGCTGGGGGGCGTTTTGGGAGCAAAATAAATCGAGAATACTTTCAGGAGATTGGGAGATTGGGAGATTGGGAGACTCATCAATCTCCCAATCTCCTGCTCTCTCACTCTCTTCCCCCACAATCCGCTCAAAAAACGACGTTGGCGGCAACTGGCGGCTGTCACCCACCACCACCACCTGCCGGCTGCGCAAAATTGCGCCAAAGGCGTCCACCGGGCGCACCTGGCTGGCTTCATCAAAAATCACCAGATCAAAAGTCACGCTGCCGGGCGGCAAGAAGGCAGCGATAGACAGCGGACTCATCATAAAAAGCGGCTTGATACGTTGAATAGCCTGTCCTGCTTCCTTCATAAGTACGCGAACGGGTTTATGCTGCCGCTGCTTGCCCATCTCTGCCTGTAACAGCCCCATCTGCCCGGCGGCGGCATAACGGGGTAATGATTGCCAGTGGCTGTGTGCTAACCGCACCCGGTTGGTGACCAGAAATTCCCTGTCTAGCTCTTGAAACTGGCGGATAGTTTCGTCTTGTGCGGCGCTGTTCGCCTGGGCTAATTGGGGATGGGTGGCGTCGGCTTTTTTGATCAGGCTGGTGAGCCAGGCAAGGGTAAACAGGTCAGCCAGGTGCGCCGGGCCGTGTGCCCAGGTGTGGGCAATTTCAGCCAGGTCGGTTAATCCGGCTGCCCGCAGTTGGTTAGTAGCCTGGTTATAAGCCACTATCTCTGGCAGGCGTTCGGCCGCTGCATGAATTTGCGTCAGGATGGTTTGCTGTTCGGCATAGGGGACGTCCGCAAATGTCTGTTTTGGCCCCAGGCGCAAACTCTCGTCAAATTGCAGACAGGTAAAAAGATGGTTGACGGCCGTGCCCACTTCCTGCCGCATCTCTTCTATGACCACAATTGCCGGGCGCAGCCAATCCCCATGCACTCCCCGCGCTGCATAATCCAGCAGCGCCGGATCAATCTGCCTGGCTTCTATGTCCCGGTGCATCCCCACCAGCCAATGCCCCACCCGCAGCAGGGCGGTCCAGTCAGACTCTTCTTTTTGCCAGCGCACCGTAAAGAGTTCGGCCAACAGTGGCGTCATGTGCGCCAGCAACGGCCGTGCCCGCTGCACGTCTAGAATGGCATCTACCATGGCCATTTGCCCTTCCCACGAATCAGGCAATGTGCGGCGGCACAGCCCGGTTAGCTGCTGCCGGGCCTGCCGGTAACGGCCAGAAAGCGACCGCCACCACGTCGGCCCGGCCATCAACCCCTGACGAATGGACAGTACCTCCTGCGCCCACGCTTCCGGGATAAGCCAGGTGTCAAATTCAGCATGGGCGCGGGCCATTTGCTGCCCGGCTTCCAGCGCCGCCAGCAGCGGTTCGGCCTGGGTGCGCCAGGCTTCTGCGTGTATATCAACGGCATATAACGTGGGCGCTAACAACAGTTGGCGCGTATCAAAGAGTAGTTTGTCCAGGTCGGCCGGGGTCGGGGGCACGGCCGTACCCAGGTGCTGCGCCAGTTCGGCGCTGGCGGTGAGCTGGCGGGCCAGCGCGTGCAAAGCATCCTGGCTGTGTTGGCGGATGATGGATACGGCCGTATCGTCACACGCTTGACACTTGCTGCCCGCTAACGGGTGAGCCGCCGGTATGCCCATTTGCTGCAAGCAGGTTTGTAACGCCGTCACCTGCGCCAGCCGTGCCTGCATTGTTTCTTTTGACCAGTTTTGCATCAGCGATTGATTGAGTGTGGGCAAGGGGGCGAAGCCGGCCAGCCGGGATTGAAGCTGGAGGGCACGGCCGTAGGCTTCATACAGGGTCACGCTGCTGTGGCCAATGGGTTCATTGAGGGCGCGGCTGTAATTGTTGAGCCGGGCGCGCAGTTGGGTGAGGTCGTTTATGGCCGGGAGACGGCCGTTTTGCAAACGGCCGTCTGCCTGTGGCTGCCCCAGTTGCAAAGTACGCGCCAGTTCTGCCAGAAAGCCGCGTTTGGTAGATTTGTGACTGTGTAGTTCCAGCGCCGCATCGCCCAGACCAATTTCATCCAGCCGCCCCTTTACCACGTCCAACGCCGCCATCTTTTCAGCCACAAACAAGACTGTTTTGCCCTGCCCCAACGCCTCGGCAATGAGGTTGGTGATGGTTTGGGATTTGCCGGTACCGGGCGGCCCCTGAATGACCAGGTTACGGCCGTTGTTCACGTCCAGAATTGCCTGCATTTGGGAACTATCAGCGTCTACCACCTGAAAGCTGTTGGCTAATGGCAGCAGGTCATCCAAAAAAGCGTCATCGGTAATACCACCGGCCTCATTAAAGCCATCCGGGTGCAGCAGTGCCCGCAAAATGGGGTGATTGGCCGGACGCCGATCTACCGGCCAGTTTGCCGGGTCCAGATCAGCCATCATGAGCAGTTTACTGAAGGAGAAGAAGCCGAGGGCGACGGCCGTGTCGTCCACCAACCAACCGGGCATGGCATGAACGGTTTGGGAAACCTGGGCAAAATAAGCGGCCACATCGGGCAGATCGGCCGGGGGCAGTTCCGGCAGTATCAGCCCAAAATCGGCTGCCAGTTTCAGGCGCAGAGAGAGGTTGTCTTGAATTTCTGCGCCGGTATAGGCCAGATAAAAGCGGCTGCCGGCGCTGTCACGGGTGAGGGTTACGGGGATAAGCAGCAAGGGCGCGCAGCGGACAGTTGCCGCGTCTGGCGTTTCCTGCCAGTGCAGCATCCCCAACGCCAGGTAGAGGATGTTTACGCCCTGTTCTTCGATGACGGCAACGGCCGTGCAGTAACTGTTCAACAGCCGTTTTTGCAGTTCGGCGGAACTGTAAGGCGTCTGCAAATGACTGTCTGTAAACGGCGCGGTGGCCGGCTGCCCGGCCAGATCAGATGCATCTGCGGCGGTCTCTGGCTGGGGCAAAAAGGTAAAAACGGCCGCTTCCCCTACCAGTAAGCGTACAATGTGAACTGGTTTTTCATGAATAATTTCTAGACCTCTGGCTTTAAGGGGGCGGTAGTTGATAAGTGGATTGCGCAAGCCCAGGTCAAGCAGTCCCTGACGGGTGGCTTCTAAGCGGGCGTGTATCTGATCCATCCTGTTACCTGTTGCAGACAATACAAGTGCCTGGGGGTTAATTATAGAGAAGTTGGATCAGGCTCACAAGACAAGATAGATGCGCCTTCCCAGTATAGATTGATGATCAAACCAGGAACAACTCACGTATAATGGGGCAAATGCTGACAGGCAATAGACAAAATGGCTAACAACGATACGCTCACGGCCTGGCTGGAACGTTGGCGCGCAGGCGATGAACGGGCCGCGGAATTGATTTATAACCAGTTCCGCGACCAGACGTTTCGGCTTGCCTACGGGTTGTTGGGGCACCACGAAGACGCCGAAGAAGCGGCGCAAGACGCGCTGACATATGCGCTGGTGAACGTTCACAAATATGATCACACCAAATCTGGTTTTGCTACCTGGCTGCATACGATCACGGTTAGCCGCTGCCGTGATAAACGACGGCGTAAGCTGCTGCCCAGTTTTTCGCTGAGTGAATGGCTGCAAAAGGGGCAAGATTTGCCGGATGAGCGGCCTGACCCGGAAATGATCACGGCCGTACACCAGACACATTCCCAACTCTGGCAGGCCATCCAAACCCTGAAACCGCGTTATCGGGAAGCCATTGTCTTGCGGTATTGGGCGGGTTGTACTTACCGCGAAATGGCCGAAATTCTTGGCTGCCCCATTCCCACCGCCCAATCTCGCGTGCGTCTGGCTTATGACCAGATCAAAACGCAGCTAGAGGGAAATCCGGTTTCGCAGAGAAACCCGGTTTCTGACCATAAATGACTCATTTTACCGACCGCGACGTTCAAGGCTATATTCATCACGCGCTTACCGATGCTCAGCGCGAGACGATGAACCACCACATGCAAAGCTGTGGTGAGTGCCGCGCGTATTTGCAAATGGCGGAAATGCAGCGGCGGCGCTTTGCCACTGACCTGGCAGATGAAATACGGCGTTCACGGCCGTCTGACCGGATGCGTTTTGCGGCTATCAAACCAGGACTTAACCGGCGCCGCCGTTGGGCGTTTGTTCATTTTCATTCGATACAGGTGCTTTCGGCGTTGGGTACGGTCACTACGATTGTCGCTTTTCTCTTCCTGGGCTTTTATGCGCTGGGATTAAGCGCCGTCAACAATCCGGCGCCAGCGATCAACGAACAGGCGACCCTATCGCCCGGTTTGGTGAAACTGTTTGCTGAAGCGTGGGATGACCCCACGCCCTATCAGGCGGGGCTGTTGGATAGCCAGCAGGATGCCCTGGCGCTGCTGGCCACGGCGCCGGTTTACCACATCGAGATAACCTTCAGTGATGACCTGCGCCAGCTTGACGGCCGTCAGCAAGTCCGTTATGTCAATACGACCGAGGTCACACTGACCAACCTGATCTTCCACCTGTACCCGAACTTGAGCCACGAATCATTGGCGGTGTATGATGTGGAGGTTGACGGCCGTCCCGTTGTCCCGCAATTGCTCAACCAGACCCGCCATGTGCAAATCAACCTGCCACGCCCCTTACCGCCCGGCCAGACCGCCATTCTCGAAATGGCTTTTGAATGGCGCAGCCAGCCGGCCAGCGCCCTCCCGGCGGAAATCACCCATCTGGCGCAGTTTCACCCCGTTCTGGCCCTCTACCGGGCCGAACGTGGGTGGGACATGACGCTGCCCACCCAAAACCTGCCGTTTGCCACCGCCCCCGGCTTTTACCACGTTCGGGTAAATGCTCCAGCCAACCAGCAAATTGTCAGCGCCGGTCTCATCACCGGGCAGGAGTTAGCCGGTAACGGCCCACTCCCCCGGCAGGTGGTAACTATCGCCGCCGGCCCGGTTCATACCTTTTATCTGGCCATCAGCCATCGCTTTCAGGCGGTTGTTAGCGGCACAGCCGGGGAAACACGCCTCAACAGTTATGCCTTCACCCCCGCCCAGCTTGCCAATGCACAATTGGCTCTGACGCTGGCACAAACGGCCGTAGCCCAATATAACCAGCTTTTTGGCCCATACCCTTATACCGAACTGGACATCATCAATTTGCCCAACCTGGCCCATGCTTACCAGGGGGCGGCCTATCCCGGTGTGATGGTGTTGGAACATGATCCGTTTTTGTACCACCCCGACGGCCGTGAGCAGATGATCTATTTCCAGGTAGCCAGCCAATGGTTTGTGCCGCCGGCCGCGGCCAGCCAGTTGCAAAACCCCTGGCTGGCTGACGGTTTGGCCGCCTATGCCAGCCACTATGCTTACGGGGACAATGACACGGCCGTTGCCAACCTTAACCAACGCTGGCAAACCCGTGCCCAGGCGGCGTATGGGCCGCTCGATCTGCCAGCCGCCGTCTATACCAATCTGGGTTACTACAACATGACGCAGGGGCAATCCCCTCTCTTCTTTGCGTCTCTGGCGGAGACGATGGGGCAGGCTGCTTTTGTCACCTTCCTGGCCGATTATGGGCAAACCTACCGTTGGCGCGGCGCGGACGCGGACGCCTTCCGCCAATTAGCCGCCGACCACTGCCAGTGCGACCTGACCGCTCTGTTGGACCGTAATCCGTGATGCGTGATGCGTAACCCGTAATCCGTCGTCGGATTACCGATTACGGATTACGAACAATGCGCGGCGTACCATTCCCAGAACCGGGCCACCCCTTCGCGCACGGAAACTTGTGGGTTATAGCCTAACAGCCGCCGTGCTTTGCTGATGTCGGCATTGTTTTTAACAAAATCGGCGGCCAGCCGGGGTTTGGAAACCACGTTGGCCTTTTTCCCCGCCAATTCCTCAATGTAACCGACGAAGTCGGCCAGCAGCGTGGGTTCGCCCCGTCCCAGGTTGATGATTTCGTAGCCTAACGGCCGATCAATGGCGGCGACCACGCCATCGGTAATGTCTTCGACGTAGGTCCAATCGCGCCACATCTGGCCGTTGTCATAGAGGGGGATTTGCACCCCTTTGGCGACGCTTTCGGCCACAAGATAGGCCATCATGTCGGGACGGCCGTTTGGCCCATACACCGTGAAAAAGCGCACCACCGTGATGTTTTGTTGGAACAGGTAGTGATAGGTGTAGGCCAGAATTTCGGCGGCGCGTTTGGCGGCGGCGTAGGGCTGCAAGGGGCGGTCGCAGGGGTCAGTTTCCACAAAGGGGATTTGTTTGGTGCTGCCATAGACGGAAGAGGTGGACGCCTGCACAAAGTTGCCCACGCCGGTGGCCCGCGCCGCGTCCATGAGGTGCTGCGAACCGTTGAGGTCTACCTCCATATACAGGTCGGGCTGTTTGACGGCGTTGCGTACCCCGGCCATTGCCGCCAGATGGGCAACGGCGTCGAATTTCTCTGTTTCAAACAGGTCAAACATGGCCTGCCGGTGGCGGATGTCGTCTTCCACCATGCGGAAGGCGGGGTAGCGGTTCAGGCGGGTTTCGTTGGCCCGCTTTTTGGCCGGGTCGTAGTAGTCGTTGAAGTTGTCCAGGCCGACGACGGTGTCGCCCCTTTTCAATAGTTTTTCGGCCAGATTACTACCAATAAATCCGGCCGCGCCGGTGACTAGAATTTTCATGTTGCTCCTTTTTCGTAATCCGTAATCCGTTATCCGTAGTCCGTTATTCGTGGTTGGTGAAGTAGGGGGCTGATTCTTCGCGGAGGGTGGTGGGGTCTGGTTGGCCGAAGGCGGCTGATTTATTGATCATGCTGCTAATGAGGCTGCCGATTCTTTCGCACTTTTGTATGGGTAAACGAGCCTGTTCTTTAGTCAGATAGCCACAATCTACGGCCGTTTCCAGCCAGCGTTGTGTTTCTTGCTGTTCGCCATCGGTGTCCGTTAATTTGGAGACAAAATGCTTTTCATACCGGCGTTTGGCCCAGGCTTCCGCAATCTGCGCCCCAACAGAGCGCGATGAACGACGAACCTGATCGGTTAAAGCATAGGCTTCTTCTTTAGGGAAGTTCCTGTTCAAATCAAAAATGTCCTGCGCACATTCCCGCGCCAATTGATACGCCACCAAATCCCTAAAACTTCTGGCATACCCTAACTCTCTCATACCAATCTCCTTTCACGGCTCGCGGATTACGGATTACGGTTCACGCATCACGCATCACGGATCGCCTGCACCATCAACTGCAAATCCCGACGGCCGTTCCACTCGTTCACGTTGAGGGTGTAGGCGATGTCAATGTATTGGGGCAGGTGGTTGGCCCAGGCGCCCTGGCGAAAGGCGATGGCCGACAGCACCTTGTAGCCGCCCGCGCCTTCCCTGCTGGTGAGCTGCAATTGCAGGTGGGCGCCATCTTGCCCCACCAGTCGGTGGTGGATGATTTCCACGTTGCGGCTGGCAAAGATGGGGGTGGGGTTGGCCGTGCCGGTCGGTTCCAGGCCGGACAGGTGTTCAAAGAGACCCCAATCTACATCGGCCAGATCAATTTCGGCGTCAATGGTGAGGGTGGGGGCCAGGTCACGGCCGTCCAACTCCCGCCGGGCAATCGCCCGCATCCGTTCCATGAATTCGGGCAGGTTCTCATTGCGAATGGTGAAACCGGCAGCCTGGGCGTGGCCGCCGTGCCGCACCAACAGGTCGGCCACCTCGTCCAGGGCGTCGGTGATGTGGAATTCGTCTATGGAGCGGCAAGACCCCCGGCTCTCCTCCTCGCCCTGCTCCATGACGATGGCGGGGCGGTAATGTTTTTCGGCCAGGCGGCTGGCCACCAGGCCGACGATGCCGGGCAGATAGCCGGTGTCGGCGGTGATGAGGATGGGGTCGGCCGGGTCAATCATTGCTTCGGCGCGGTCGCCCAATTCGCTGGTGAGGCGCTGCCGCTGCTGGTTGAGTTGGTTGAGTTCGTTGGCGTAGCGGCGGGCGTCTACCTGGTTGCTGGCTGCCAGCAGGCGGGCAGCGTCGTAAGCGTGGGCCAGCCGCCCGGCAGCGTTGATGCGCGGGCCGATGCCAAAGGCGATGGATTCGGCAGTGAGGCTGCCCATTTTCAGGCGGGCGACTTCGGCCAGAGCGCGGATGCCGGGGCGACGGCCGTTGTTCAGCGCCACCAACCCATCGGCCACCAGTTTGCGATTCTCATGCAGCAGGGGGGCCAGGTCGGCCACCGTGCCAATGGCCACCAGGTCAAGCAGGTCGGCATCTTCAAATTGGGCGCGACCGGGCATGGCCTGGCGCAATGCCTGGGCCAGTTTGTAAGCAATGCCCACGCCAGCCAGCATCGTTTCCGGGTAGGCAGAGTCGGGGCGTTTGGGGTTGATGACGGCCAGGGCAGGCGGCAGGTCTGTGCCCAGGCTGTGGTGGTCGGTGATGATCATGTCCAGGCCGATGGATTGGGCGTGTTGGGCTTCCAGGATGGAGCGGATGCCGCAGTCCACGCTGATGACCAGCCCGGCCCCGTTTTCTTTGAGCTTGCTCAGGGCTTCGGTATTGAGGCCGTACCCTTCGTCTACGCGGTCGGGGATGTAGGGTTGGGCTTGCTGGCGGGAGAGGCCGAGGCTGCGCAGGGCCTGGGTGAGCAGGACGGTGGCCGTCACGCCGTCGGCGTCGAAGTCGCCGTAGACGTAGATGGTTTCGTCATTTTCGATGGCGCGTTGGATGCGGGTTACGGCCGTGTCCATATCGGCCAGCAGGAACGGGTCGGTTTTGCCCAGGTAACGCCCTTCCAGGAAGGCCTGGGCTTCGGCGGCGCTGGTGATGCCCCGGTTGTATAACACCTGGCGTAAAACGGGGTGGATGTGCCCCAGGGCGTCCCGCGTGGCGGCGGGCATGGCGGGGGCGATGTGCCATTTGGGGGCACGGATGGTTGGCGGATGGTTCATAAGGGCGGGAATGTACCATAGATTGGCTCAATCTTAAAGATTGTACCAATCTGCGCTTGTGGCTCTGATAACGTTATAATCAGCCGGTTATGACAAAAAGATGGCGGTTTTCCAGGGCGTATCGCCAGCCTGATGGGTTTCATTTGGCGGCGGTCTTGCTCATTTTTTCCCTGGCGGGGCTGGGGCTTTATTGGGGCTGGCGGACTTTATGGTTTTTGACGGATGATGCCTATATTGCTTTTCGCTACGTCAGTAACAGCCAGTTAGGGTTTGGCTATACCTGGAATCCGCCGCCGTTTCGTCCGGTAGAGGGTTATACCAGTTTTTTATGGGTGGCGCTGCTGGATGGTATCTGGCGGCTGACAGGGGTTGAGCCGCCGGTTGCGGCCAATGCGGTGGCTTTCGTTTTTGCGCTGGGGACGACGGCGCTGGGGGTGGCTATGCTGCTGTTGATGCCACTGCGCCCGGCGCTGCAAAAAATTCGCCTGCCTTTGCTGGTGCTGGTTTTGCTGGCTGTCCTGAGCAATCGCACCTATCTGGCCTGGGCCAGTTCTGGGCTGGAAACGGCTATGTTTAACTTTTTTGTGACGGCCTGGGTATTTTGTGGGCTGTTTCTCCCCCAAAAGACGATGCGTTGGTTGTTGCTGTTGGTGGTCACGGCCGTGTTCATCATTTTATCTCGCCCTGATGGCCTGCTGTTTGTGGCTGCTACCCTGATCCTGGCGCTGTTGACCTTTGCCGAACAGGTGAAAGACAAACGGTTTCAGGCGCGCGCCTTGCTGACGCTGACGCCGCTGCTGATTGTGGTTGTTCATTTTCTCTGGCGTAAGCAGAAATATGGCGAATGGCTGCCGAACACATATGCAGCCAAATATGTGGCCGCCTGGCCGGAAAGTGGTTTGCGCTATTTGTTTTCATTTGTGGTGGAATATGCCTTGTGGTTCTGGCTGATCCTGGCGATTTTGTTCTTGTTTCAGGCGCTGCGTACCCGGCGCGCCCATTGGCAGGCGGTGGCTGATGTCAAAACATTCATCTTTAGCCGGTTTGTGATTGACAGTGTCATTGTAGGTACGGTGTTGGCGCATTTTGCTTATTACACGCTGATTATTGGCGGCGATCATTTTGAGTATCGCGTCTACAGCCAGTTGGTTTTGTTGATCTTTGTTTCGGCTGTGTGGCTGCTTAACCGGCTTGAATTTCATGCGGTGGGGGCGTTGGTGTACCTGGGATTGTTTATTCTGGCCAGTTGGCCCATTCCCTGGGTGCATTGGCAGGAAACGAATAGGGTTCACCAACAGGATGAGGAGTTTTTTATCCATATTCCCATTGCCCATCGCTTTCCGGTGTGGATACGGCCGTACATGCAGACTTTCGATGATGTGCAGGCCTGGCTTATTGACCATGAGGTGGGGGTGCGCGTCCAGGAACATGCCCTTTTTCATGTGTACCAATTGCAGTTGTTTCCGGCGCGGGAGCTGGGTTTGCGGCTGGACGAGGATACCTATCCGATCATTGTCAGCGGCGGTGTGGGTGTGCCTGGCTGGGTCTTGCCCACCACCGCCATTATTGATACGCATGGCCTGAATGATTATGTGATAGCCCGCAATCCGGTGGTTCTGGATGAAGAGCGGCGGATGGCGCATGATCGCTATCCGCCGGCGGGTTATGTGGATTGTTTTGAGCCGGGTTTGCAGCTTGTGGGGGATGAGAAAATTGTGGTTGCCCACCAGAATGTGGATGCGGCGCAAATTAAGAGGTGTGAGAGAATTTCCTGGCCGCCCAGTGAGGGGGATGGCAAAAGCACCAGCTATTTGCCCATTACCCCGGACAGTGCGCCGGCGGTGCATGATTATTTGTGGAACAATTGGCCGGCCGATCCCCTTTATTTTTACTTTGTGCCGCCTGATGAGACCAGCCCGCAGCCGGTTGGGGCGTTGATTGCTGCTTTTGTGGCTTATGAAGGTTTGGGCTGCCTGGTGCTGCCGCCGCACCAGCCGGCGGCGGGGAATGAATTTCTATTTGCCTTTTTCCCGGATGCAGGACGGCCGTCCTTAGCCGGATTGTTAGACGATTTCCCCTGGATGGATTTTGTGGCCGAAGAGTGGGATGCGGGACGGCCGTATCATCTGGGATATGCCGCGCTGATGGCGCCGGCAATAGAGGCGCAGCCTCAATTTAGCCAGGCCGCTGATTGGGGTGGCCAGATACAGTTACGGGGATATGACTTGCACACGGCCGTTTTCCAACCGGGACAAACCATTCATCTGACGCTTTACTATCAAACCGGCGGCGCGGTTGATGCGGGCCTGACCACATATACCCATCTGGTAGGCACAGCGTTTAATCCGGCCAGCGGCGGCCCGTTGTGGGGGCAGGATGATGGTGAGCCGTGCCGCTCGCTGTATCCTATGACGGCCTGGCCTGTTGGTTCTACTGTGATTCATAAAGTCGCCATTCCCATCCCGGCGGATGCGCCGCCAGGTGTGTATCAGCTGAACACCGGTTTTTATAACTGGCAAACGGGGGTGCGCCTGCCGCTGACCGATGGCGCAGAGGGGGTTAGTCTGACGACTATTGAAGTCGCGCCGGTTGAATGAGAGGATGGCGGGCGTTTATAGCCGCATTTGTGCCTCTAACCAGGTGGCGGGTATACTTGCTGCCCATGTTGGAGTGGCGCAAACAAGGCGAACGATTATGGCAGCTTGGCGGTGAATGGGCGGGCTGGCTGGGGGGATACGGCCGTCACTGGCTGTTCATCACCGGCAGCGCCTTGCAACAAACCTTTGGTTCCGATACCGGCATGGTGGCTTCGTCCATCGGCTACTACACCCTTTTCTCTCTTTTCCCGCTCATTTTGCTCTCCGTGGCCATTGCCAGCCTGTGGGTAGACCCGTCTGTGGTCGAGTCAGAAATTATGAACCGGCTGGAGTTTATTGTGCCCGGTTTGCAGGCGCTGCTGGGGCAAAATATCGAGAGTATTGTCAATGCCCGCGCCCCCATCACCGGCATTGCCGTTCTCATTTTGTTTTGGACGGCTTCCAACATCTTTACGGCACTGACGCGGGCGATGGACAGGGTATGGGGCGTGGAACTCACCTGGTCGCGGTCGGCGTTCCGGCAGCGCGGATTGGCGATGTTGATGGTGTTGTTTTTGGGGATTGCGGTGCTGCTGGCCTCGTTGTATGGCGGCACGGTGGTGGCCATTATCAATTCGTTTTACCCGGAAGAGTTACGGCCGTACCGTCCCTACACCACCGAATTATGGACAGTCGCCGTCAGCATAGGTTTGTTTGCCATGTTGTACCGCTTTCTGCCCCACCGGCGCCTCTCCTGGCGCGATGTACTGCCGGGGGCATTGATCGCCGGGTTCACCTGGTCAGTGGTGAAAGACAGCTTTCTCTCCATCATTGACCTTTACCTGTCGCGCACCAATCTGGTGTACGGCTCGGTGACAACAGTCATTGTCTTTCTCACCTGGACGTATGTGAGCAGCTTTATCTTCCTCTTTGGCGCGCACTTGAATGTGGCTTATGTGCGGCAGCGGAAAAGGAGTGGATAAACGGCCGTTTATCCACTCCTTTTCCGCTGCCATGCCAAAACAAACGGCAGGCCAAAGGTAAAAGGGACGCCGATGAAATGGGTGGGAAAACTGGCTTCACCCAGCCGGTAATGATGTAGATGACCGTAGATGATGACGGACAGTTGGGTAGTGAGCAGAAACCACAACCCCACCCGCAGCCGGTAGGAGACGACCGTTGGGCTGCCCGCCTCCTTTTGACCCCCTTCATCCAGCAACAGCCAGGGAAACGGCCAGGCCGCATACCAGATGCGAAAAGCGGGGGTGGTCAGCAGGTAAGCAAAGAAGATGTCGGCCGCGGCGCGCAGGGGGTTACGGCCGTGCCACGCGCGCCAGGTTAGCCAGCCCGCCAGCAGCAAAAAGAGCAGCCGCCCCAGGTTGACAATCAGGGTATACCTTTCCATTGTCAACGCGCCCCATTCGGGGATGAACAGCAAAATCAACGTTACCGGCGAAAAGCCGGGGTAATGGGACGCTTCCCGCGCCAGCCGGGCCGCCAGCAAAAAAGGCGAGCCAAAGGGAAGAAAGGTAAAGAAGGTGAGGAGTAGGGTAGTCACGGCCGTGATCATTAAAAACCTGACCCTGGCGGCGCGGCCCGGCAAGCTGCGCCATATGGCCAGCCCGAAGAAGGCCAATGGCAGCAGCGCAATCGGCTTGGTTAAAACGGCCAGGAACATGGCGATGAGACCCATTACCGCATACCCGCGCCGCCACAGCCAATACCCCAACAACAGCCACAACAGCATCAGGGCATCATTGTGCGCATCCACCACAAAAACGAGCAGCAGCGCCGGATTCCAGGCCCACAACAGCGTCAGCCCCACCCGGCGCACCGGTGGCGCATCGGCCAACAGCAGCCACAACAGCCAGCTACACAACAGAAAGGTAGCTAATCCTCCCAACTTAAACAGCAGTAGGCCCGCATACAAATCATTGCCTGTCAGGGCGGCAATGGCCGCCGCGCCCATCTCCCACACCGGGCCATAGGGCGAGGTTTCGCCGGCCCACTCACCCGCCAGCGGCAGGAAAGGGTCTTGGGGAAAGGCGTCCGGCGGCGTCAGGTAAGGGTTGGTGTGGTAGAAGGCGGTGATACGGCCGTGAATGAGATAACGAAACACGTCGGTGGCATTGAAGGGATAGGTAAACAACAGGGGCAGGCTAAAAAGTACGGCCGTGCCCCACACAAAACTCATCCGCAGCCGCAGCCCTCCCTGCTGCGTCAGCCGAAACGCCAGCCAATACAGCCCATACAAAACCAGCAACAGCAAGCCATAGGCTGCCCCCGCCGCCAGCGACGGCGTAAAATCACGCACATCAGCCAGCGGTACCTGCCGGTAAAACGGGGACAGCGGGAACCAAAATGCCATCCACACATAGCCCGCCAGACTGAGCAGCGCCAGCACAACCAGGGCAATTTGCTGTCTGCGGAGAGAGCGCCCGGATACCGGCGCGCGGAATCGGGTGAAGGGGGACATAGTGGAGGGGGGAGATATCAGGATAGCGGGATATTTGGCCCTTTGGGATTTTGTGGGCTTTGGCGTGAAGGGTGATATCTCTCTGGTCACGTTTCACGCTTCACAGGTTGTCAATCTCCTGAATTCCTGAAGACCCAGCTGTTTTTATGGAGACTTGACAAGTTTTTACACCTAAATTGCGGCAACTGCCTCTGGTAAAAAACTTGTCAAGTCTGAACGCTTACCCGCAATGTCTCAATATCCCCCTATCTTGATCGCCGTTTTTTATCTCATAGCTACACGACGGCCGTGTTTATCCAGCGGCACCACCAGGGTGACAGTAGTTCCCTCCCCTGGCGCAGACTCCAATTTTAAGGAGCCATCAATGCGGTCGGCTCGTTCCCGCATATTGATCATGCCCAGGCTGCCCCGCGAACTGTAATCGGCATTCACATCCTGCACATCAAACCCTTTGCCGTTGTCTTTCACCATGGCCACAAACAGGTTATCTTCGCGCCAGAAGCGCACCAAAATCATCTCCGCTTCCGAGTATTTGCGGGCATTGCCCAATGCCTCTTCCACAATGGAAAAAACGACACTTTGCGCCGATTCGGTGAGCAGATCGCCGTGCTCACCGCCGCTAAGTTTAATGTTCAGGCCATCATTTTCGTGCAGGCGGGTGATGACCGTTTCCACGGCGGCCGTCAACCCTTGTGTTTCCAGCACCAACGGCCGTAACGTAAACAACATGCCGCGAATATCCTTGCTGGTTTGTTTGGCAAGCTGCTCCACCTTCTCCAGCTCATTCAGCGCCGATTCCGGGTCTCTGGTCATCAGGGAACGAATGAAATTGATGCGCATGGCAATGGCGGCAATACTTTGTGTAGGCCCATCGTGCAGATCGCGGGCCAGTTCCTTACGCGCTTCTTCGTCAGCTTCAATAATGCGCTGCTTTTCTGCTTCCAGCCGTTGGTAAAGCTGCGCGTTTTGCAGGGCAATCACTGCCTGGTCGGCTACGGCATCAAACAGATCAAACTGTTCCTGCTCAAATTTTATGGGTGTGCTGGAACCGATCACCATTACCCCAAAAATCTGGAACCCGGCGCGCAGGGGAATGCACACCGCTTTGGCGCAGTTCTGAAAAGCCATAAACTGGCGCAGTTCTGGATCGGTGCGCGGCGATTCAATCAAGACCATTTCGGCATTGTTCAACGCTTCGGCTACGGCTCCCTGCTGTCCTTTAATGCTCTTGCCATCGTCAATGTTGGCCAAACGGCGGGTGGCCACGGGGGTAAGTTCACGGCCGTGATACAAAAATACGGCCCCCACCAATGAATTGCGCGGCACGCCAGCCTCTTCCATCGCCAGGCTGCACACCTCCATCGCTTCTTGCACCACCCGTTCAAAACTCAACGTGGCCCGCATCACCGAAGCCATAGATTGCAATGACCTGGCTCGATTGGTAGCTGCGCGCAATTGCTGTAATTCACTGTCAATACTTTTCCCGGCCAGTTCCCGCACCCGGCTATCGGCGCTATCAATGAGCAGATAGACCACACCGCTAACCAGCAGCAGCACCAACACGGCGACAATCAGACCGGGAATCCAGCCCACCGGGTTTACGTTGAAGACAACCAAATAAAGGAGGATATATACGCCAATGAGCAGGAAGAGGGCAGCTCCTGCCACCACTAGAGTCAGTGTATTCAGGCGCTTAAACTCATTGTGAATCTTTGCCAGGAGTTTCTTGGTCATGCGCATTTGCTCGTGACAATTCAACGAGGCTGTCGGTTGTGAATTATAATCAAACGATTTCGGTTACAACAAAAAGACGTCACGATGCGCTCTCGTAATAGTACATATTAACCAGTGGCCTTAACCTGAATCTTAAGGATTGATAATTGAGTAATTACCCAATTACCCAATTACTGAAAGCCAGGGCAATCTCCCCGGCTATCTGTGCATTGTGACGCAACAGAGCAGTGTTGGCGTGCAGGCTACGGCCGTCCGTCAATTCCACCACGCGCCGCAGCAGCCAGGGTGTAGACGCCGGGCCGTAAATGCCTTGCTGGTCTGCCTCACGGGTGGCCTGCGTGATGGCCGCTTCTACCTCGTCCGGGTCACAGGCATCTGCTTCCGGTGGGGGTACCGTCACCAGCAGGCCATTTTGCAGCCCCAGGCTGCGCCGGGCGACTATGATCTCGGCCACCTCTGCCGGGCTTTGCACAGAAACATCCACCGGCAGCCCACTGCGCCGGGCAAAAAAGGCGGGCATCTCCGCCGTCTGGTAGCCGATTACGGGGATGCCTTGTGTTTCCAACACTTCGCGGGTGGCGGGCAGGTCCAGGATGGATTTAGCGCCGCTGCATACCACGGTTACGGCCGTGCGTCCCAATTCCATCAGGTCGGCGCTCACGTCGAACGGATGGCCGCGATGTACACCGCCAATACCGCCGGTCGCAAATAGTTCAATCCCGGCCATCTGCGCCACAATCATCGTCCCGGCTACCGTTGTGGCCCCATTTTCGCGGCGGGCCACAGCCAGGGGCAGGTCACGGCGGCTGCATTTGCGCACGGCCGTACCCGCCAACTGCCCCAACAGCTCAATCTGTGCGCCCGTCAACCCCACGTGAATGACGCCCTGTAAAATGGCAATGGTCGCCGGGATTGCGCCGCCAGCGCGCACGGCCGTTTCCATCTGTACGGCCGTTTGTACATTATCCGGGTACGGCAGCCCATGGGTGATCAGGGTGCTTTCCAGCGCTACCACCGGCTGCCCGGCGGCCAACGCCGCCTGCACTTCAGGGTGAAATTGCATTTTTCCTATCATATGCTAATGATCACCTAATTTTCCATGCCCGGCAAGGGGTGGGCGGTAATCGGTAATCGGTAATCGGTTGTCGGTAATTGGTGAGCCGAAGTCCGATTACCGGTTACGGATTACCGATTACGGGTCACGGGCTGTCTACACTATACAACAAATGAGACGGCCGTTTCGGGCAACGTGTCCGATGTAATCCCTACTGCTGCTGCCTACACTGTGCCCGTTATGGACGAATTAACTGAAACACGATCCCAGGCTTGGCAGCGATTTGACCGGGCCAGACGGCAGGCCGTACTACATGAAGCCGCCGCCCGGTTGACCGGGCGTGATACCCGCCTGCTACCTTTTGATGCTATTCGCAGTGAACTACGCTGGCAAAACCCCCTGTATCAGGGTGTGCAGGAAATTCCGCTGACGGCCGTCGTCGGCAGCGTCGGCCGTTACCGCGAATTTAATCGCCAATTTTTGCCGCTTTCTGACAGCCTACGCGAGCGGTGGTCGCAGGTAGATGCCCTGGCAGTTACCGCCGGTTGGCCGCCTATTGAAGTGTATCAAGTGGGCAATGTCTACTTTGTGCGTGATGGCAACCATCGTGTCTCGGTGGCCCGCCACCTGCAAATCCCCACCATCGAAGCCCACGTCTGGAAATACCCGGAAGAGATCGAAATTAACCCGGATGACGACCTTGACCGCATATTTATCCAATTAGGCGAACGCAACTTTATGCAAAAAACAGGGCTGGATGTTCTCATCCCCGACCATACCATCTGCTTCACCTCGCCAGGGCGTTACACCGAACTCCTGATGCAAATTCAGGATTTGCGCCAGACGTTGGCGCTGATTGATGGGGAAGAAATGGCTTATCCCGAAGCGGTGTTGGCCTGGTATGAGATGGTCTATTTGCCTACCGTGCAAATCATTCACGATTCTAACTTGCTGGCCGATTTTCCCGGACGCACGGAAGCGGACTTGTTTGTCTGGCTCTCCAAATATCGTGGCGGTTTGGGAGATGAATTTGCGGCGTATGAAAATCTGGCAGACCTGGCCCAGGTATTGGCCGAACGTTACCGGGAGGGCGGCTTCAGCCGCTTGACGCGCCAGATGCGCCGCCTGTTTGGCCGCAGTGAATTGCCTCCCCTCTTTTTCCCGTAGTTGTCAACATAAGGTGGTTGTGTCATAATTTTGTTGTGATGGCACAACAAGTTAGAAAAAAGTTTAACTTTTTGGGAAAAGTTGAACTTCTGAAAGTTTTTTATGGGGTTATCGTGCTGCTGGCGGCTTTACTGGCTGCCTGCCGGGAAACGGAACAGGCGCCGACAGCGGCGCCTGTGATGACGATACCGGACAGCACGGTGGGCACGGCCGTTCCCCCCGACCCAGAAACAATGAGTGCCGCCAACACCCCCATCGTGATCCCCCCGGACACCGCCGTGCCCCCCCCCCCCCCCCCCAGTGAACCATTGGCCGCGCGCGTCAATGGGCAGCCGGTTTATCTGGCTGCTTATGAAAAAGAACTGGCCCGCTATGAGCAGGCCGCCAATCAGCTAGGGGCCGCGCCGGAGGGTGGTTACCGGGCGGTGGTACTGAACGCCCTGATCGAGCAGGCGCTTATTGAGCAGGCCGCCGCTGTCCAGGGCATTACCGTTACCCCAGAGCAGGTGGCGCAGGAAATTGAAAGCCTGCGCGCCGAAGGGAATTTTGATGAGTGGCTGGCGGCGAATCTTTACACCATTGAAGAATTCCAGGAAGCCGTGCGGCATGGCCTACTGGCTGAGCAAATGATCGCCATTGCCACTGCTCAAGTGCCGCAAACGGCCGAGCAGGTGCATACCCGTTACATCCACGTAAACGATAGTAACCAGGCCAACGAACTGCTCTTGCGCGCTCAAGGTGGGGACGATTTTGCCTTTTTAGCCGATCAGTTTTCGTTGCAGCCGGGCAACGGCGGGGATATGGGCTGGTTCGCGCGGGGGGCACTCACCATCCCAGAGCTAGAAGAGCCGGCCTTTGCTCTGCAAAATCCAGGCGACCTGACGGCCGTCCTACCCATTACCGGTAGTGATGGCATCACCACGTATTACATTTTGCAGTTGGTGGAGCGAGAGGCAGCACGGCCGTTGACCACCGACATGCGCGCCCAATTGTTGCAAGCAGCCCTGGCCGACTGGTTGGCCGGATTATGGGCAAATGCCACCATTGAACAATTGGTAGATACGGGGTCATAAAAATGACACATCGCAAACAACAGCCTAAGCAAGGTGGATGTTTGGGTGGTTTGGCCAATGTCGCTGCGGCGCTGCTGCTGCTGCTGGCGCTGCTGTTGGGCGGGTTTGTGTGTTACGTGTTGGTGGTACCTGGCGCCGATACCGTTTACAACGACATGCTGCAACGCATTTCTCCGTCCGTAGAAGATATAGATGTATCCCAAATTGAAGTCAAACCGGGCCAGCCCACGTTGGCCCCGGTAGCGCAATTCCCCACACTCACCCCCACGCCGGAAGTTGCCACGCTGGTTCCCACCTGGACGCCGATTGCCGAAGAACCAACGGTGACGCCCATTCCGTTTAGCACGATACGGCCGTCTGTCACCCCCTCCATTGTGCCCACGCTGCCATCCCGCACCCCCACCCCCACGCACACCCCCACACCCACAGACACGCCTACCGCCACCCCACCTGGTCCCAGCCCCACGCCCAGCCCCACACGGGCCCAATACCTCTTCACCCGCACCGATGACAGCCCGCGCTATCTGGAAAACCGGGCAGCCGGCTGCCGCTGGATGGGTATTGCCGGGGTGGTGCTGGACTTGAACCGGCGGCCGGCTGCGCCCGGCAGTTACCTGGTGCATGTGTGGGACAGTGGTGTAGACCAACGCATCACCATTGGCAGCGCGCCTGTTTATGGGCCATCCGGTTGGGAACTGTTTTTGTTTGATTCCCCCACAGTGCGCGATTACAACGTGCAGCTAGAGTCCCCCAATGGCACGGTGGTGTCACAGGTGTACCGCGTGCAAACACGGGCTACCTGCGCCGAAAACCTGCTGCAACTAGATTTTGTGCAGAATCATTGAAATTGGGTATGTGTGCAGACCTGGGTCTTTATACATATCCAATTTTTTTGGCGGCTGCCAGCAGTCCCTCGCGGAAATGGGGATGGGCAATGTTTACCAGTTCGTGTACCCGCTGGCGAATGGATTTGCCGTAGAGGGAGGCCACCCCAAACTCTGTAACCACATAATGCACATCGTTGCGTGTGGTGACCACGCCGGCGCCCTCGTTTAACGTGGGCACAATGCGGCTGACTGTGCCGTTCTGGGCCGTAGATGGAAAGGCAATGATGGGCAGTCCCCCTTTGGAGCGGGCCGCGCCGCGAATGAAATCTATTTGTCCACCCACGCCGCTGTAAAAACGGGGGCCGATGGAGTCGGCGCACACCTGTCCGGTCAGGTCTACTTGCAGCGCCGAGTTGATGGCCACCATCTTTTCGTTGCGGGCGATGTTGAAGGGGTCATTCACGTAGTCGGTGGGGTGCATTTCAATAAGCGGGTTGTTGTGGATGAATTCGTATAGGCGCTGGCTGCCAAAGAGGAAGCCGGCCACAATTTTGCCGGGGTGGAATGTTTTGTGTGCGCAGTTGATAATGCCTTGATCCACCAGGTCTATGACGCCATCGGAGAATAGCTCCGTATGCACGCCCAGGTCTTTGTGGCGGGTCAGGCTGCGCAGGACGGCATCGGGGATGCTGCCAATGCCCATTTGCAGGGTGGCGCCGTTGGGGATCATGCCGGCAATATGCTGCCCGATTTTCAGGTTGTCATCGGAGGTGTCGCCCTGGGGCGCTTCGGGTAATGGATAGTCTACCTCAACGATGTGGTGCAGGCGGCTGACGTGGATGAAGCTGTCGCCGAGGGTGCGCGGCATTTGCCGGTTGACTTCGGCAATGATGATGCGAGCCGATTCGGCGGCGGGTTTGGTGGTACCTACTTCTACGCCGAAGCTGCAAAAGCCGTGTTCGTCCGGTGGGGTGACAGAGATGATGGCTACGTCCAGCGGTAAAATGCCGTTGCGAAAGAGGCCGGGGATTTCCGAAAGGAAGATGGGGGTGAAGTCGGCACGGCCGTCTTGCACAGCCTTGCGCACGTTCCGGCCAATAAATAGGGCATTCACGCGAAAGCTGTGCTGGTATTCCGGTTCCACATAGGGCGCTTTGGCGAAGGTGAGGATATGGGTCAGCTCAACATTTTGCAGGCGAGGGGCGCACTCTGTCAGACCTTGCGTGAGGGCGACCGGTACGCCGGCGCCGCCGCCCACATAGAGACGATTGCCAGACTGAATGGCGCTCAGAGCGGTCTGCACGTCTGTTATTTTGTTGCGATAAATGGTTTCCCAAGTCATGGTTTCTCCGATGTTTATAATCGTGATGCGTAATCCGTTATCAGTGATCCGATGAAGTTTGAAGACAAATTACGGTTCACGATGCACGGTTTACGGTTTGCTGGTCATTTTGCCTTGTAGCAGATTGACGCCTTTGGCCAGCGCCGGTACTGAGGCAAAGGCGGCTGGCAGGCCATGATCGGCGACGGCGAGCAGGTAGGGCAAGGCGGAGTTGGTGATGGCGTGGCTGGTGGTGCGGGCATAAACGGCCGTCATATTGGGCACGGCATAATGGATGATGCCTTCGGCCATATAGGCGGGATCGCGCAGGGTGGTGGGGCGGATGCCTTCCACACAGCCGCCCTGATCAATGGAGAAATCCATGATGACGGAGCCTTTGCGCATACTGCGCACCATGTCACGGCTGATGATGAGGGGGGCGCGCTGACCGGGCAGAGAAACGGCGCCAATGAGGACATCGGCAAAGGCGGTAGAGCGTTTCAGGTTATATTCGTTGGCGAACATGGTGGTGACACGGCCGTCGAAGCGGTTATCAATAATGCGCAAGGCATTCATACTGTGGTCTAACACTGTCACTTCGGCGCCCATACCCATGCAGGCGCGGGCGGCGTTGCGCCCCAAGACGCCAGCGCCAACAATGACAACGGTAGCCGGGGGGACGCCGGCCAACCCGCTGAGCAAAATACCCAGCCCATCACCGTCTAGCCCGGCCTGATAACTGCTGAGCAGTTGCCCGGCAACGAGGGGAGCCATGCGCCCGGCTACTTCGCTGGCGGGGCGCAGCACCGGGCGGTTGCCATCGGGTTCTTCGATCATTTCGTAGGCGACGGCCGTGATCTCATGGCTTTCTAGCGCCTGCCGCAAGTCTGGTGAGGCAACGGATAGATGTAAAAAGGAAAAGAGGGTTTGCCCTGGGCGGAAAAGAGGGTGTTCGTCGGCGCAGGGGCGAGCGACTTTGGCGACGATGTCGGCACGGCCGTAGACCTCGTCTGCCGAGTAGGTGATCTGCGCCCCGGCCTGCCGGTAGGCTTCATCGCTAAAACCGGCGCCGGCGCCGGCATTTGCCTGCACGTAAATGGTGTGCCCGGCCTGTTTCATGGCTAATACGCCGGCTGGCGTCAGTCCTACGCGCCGTTCCAGGTCGCGCACTTCTTTGGGTATACCAATGGTAGTCATAGCAGTTTCCTTAAATGTGTCAGGTGTTTAGGTGTCCAGGTGTCAGGTCACTTGGCCTTGGCACCTGAATATCTGACACGTTTTCAGGCATAGTGTATGCCGGGGAGTACCGGGAGGCACATGATGATTGTCACGGGTGGGCAGGCAGAACGTCAACAGATGCGATAAAATCGGGTGTTGGTTAGTGGCAAGTGGCTTGTTTTGGCAACGAGCTACCAACCATCATTTACCAGGAATGATGAGGGAAAACCGTTTGTAGGAAACACTTGAGTGCTATCGGAAGGCGATGAATCGCCTACTACAAACGAAGGGGTTTTAGTGATCTTGGGAACATTGGCACTTACACCCAATCCGGCGATGAATCGCCTACTACAAACGAAGGGGTTTTAGTGGATGGGGATTGCTTTTCGTGTGGCGGAATTGGCCGATGTGGCAACACTTTTGCGGTTTCACGTGGCTTTGAATGAATATGATGGTACGGTGGCTGACCCGGTGCGGGCGCGAGCCGGGCTGGAAATATTGCTGGGCCAGGAGAATTTAGGCGGTGTATGGCTGATTTGTGCCGATGAAACACCTGTGGGGTACATTGTGCTGACCTGGGGTTTTAGCCTGGAATTTGGCGGGCGGGATGCATTTGTAGATGAGCTTTATATTGAGGCGGGCTACCGGGGGCAGGGGGTGGGCCGCCAGACATTGGCGTTTGCGGAAAGCGTTTGCCAGGCGCGTGATATTCAGGCGCTGCATTTGGAAGTTGCGCGCGAGAATGTGAATGCACAGGCAGTTTATGAGCGAGTGGGATTTGAAAAGCGGGCCGGTTATTTTTTGATGTCGAAACGGCTGCGGCCGTAACTTATTGTCCATTTTGTACGACCTTTTAGTAGAACGGGTGTATAACTGACATTGAAGATTGGAGATTGGAGATTGGAGAGTAGAGATTTGATAATCTCCAATCTCTATTCTCTTATCACTTGATAGGAGAACCACGTGACGAGTTTAACTGTAGCTATGCCGGCGTATAACGAAGGCGAGAATATCCAGGCGATGATTGAGGATACCCTGCGTATCGTCGGCCCGCTGGTGGCTGACCTGGAAGTGATTGTGGTGGATGATGGCAGCCGGGATGACACGGCGGCGGTGGTCAACCGGCTGACGGCCGTACACCCTCAGATACGGCTGGTGCAGCATGAGGTGAACAAGGGGTATGGTACGGCCGTGTGGACGGGATTGACCAGCGCCACCAAAGAACTCATCTTCTTTACGGATGCGGACCGCCAGTTTGATTTACAAGAAATTGGCAAGCTGCTGGCGCAACTCGCCCATGCCGATCTGGTGGTCGGCTACCGGAAGCCGCGCCGCGATCCATTGATGCGTCGCCTGAATGGTAAGGGGTGGAGCGGGCTGGTGACGCTGCTGTTTGGTTACACGGCACGGGATATTGACTGCGCCTTTAAGTTGATGCGCCGCCAGGTGGTAGACCATTTGCGGGATGAGGTACAGTCGGGCGGGGCCACGTTTAGCGCCGAGTTTTTGGTGCGGGCCAAACGGTCCGGTTTTGGCATTGCCGAAGTACCCATTCACGGCCACCGGCCGCGGGTGGCGGGCAGCCCCACCGGGGCCAAACCGACGGTCATCATGCGCGCCTTCAAAGAATTGATGCGCTTTCGGATGCAGTTGTGGCGTGAGGCGCGGGTTATGGAGCAGGCAAAGATGGGGGGAGAGACGGCCGTGTAGGGACGGTAGTCGGTAATCGGTGCTCCGAAGTCCGAAATCCGAAGTCGGATTACGGATTACGCATCACGCATTACGGGCTATTCCATTCCCTGTTATAATTCCTGGTGAGACAGGCAATGGAGTGGACTGTATGTCAGAATATATTGAAATTGAGACGGAACTGAGTGACGACGGCCGTCACCTGCACATTCACACCAATTTGAAACTGGCCGAAGAGTCGCCGGAAACATACCCTTCGGCTGCCGCTATGGAAGAGGGGTCGCCTGTAGCCCAGGCGTTGGCGATGATTGAAGGGATCGCCACGCTGCATATTGACGGCCGTAACCTTACCCTCACCCGCACCCCAGACACTGACTGGCACATCATCGTGGCTGATGTGTCGGCGGCTCTGAAAGATTTTTTCTTGTAATTGTGTAATTGAGTAATTGAGTGATTACCCAATTACATAGTTACCCAATTACGTAATTATCCAATTACGTGCCCCCCAACACCTCACACCGCCGTTCCCCTGCTGTTATTCTGGCTGTTGTCGCTTTTGGCGTGTTTATTGCCGCCGATGATCTGACCGTTGTGTCCACCATGCTGCGGCAGATCATCTTTGACCTGGAAATTCCGCTGCCGGATGAGCTAAACCGGGCCGCCTGGATTGTGAACGCTTACCTGATCGCCTATGTGGTGGTGATGCCCTTTGTGGGGCGGCTGAGTGACCTGGTGGGGCGGCGGGTGGTGTATGTGGGGTCGCTGGTTTTATTTCTGGTTGGCTCTATCTGGCTGCCCTTAGCCGGTTCTTTGAACAGTTTTATTGCCGGGCGCGTGCTGACGGCATTGGGCGGCGGGGCCATGGTTCCGGTGGCCATGGCGGTGATTGGTGATGTGTATGCCCCGCAGCGGCGGGCCAGGGCATTGGGCACATTGGGCGCGGTGGATACGGCGGGTTGGGTGTGGGGGCCGCTGTATGGCGCGTTTTTGATTCGCTATTTGAGCTGGCAGTGGCAGTTTTACCTGAACGTGCCGCTGAGCCTGCTGGCCATGGCGCTGGCCTGGTGGGCGCTGGCCGATTTGCCAAAGCCAGCACACCGGGCGCGGATTGATTGGGCGGGCACGGCCGTGCTCACCATCTGCCTCATCGCCCTGAATGTAGCTCTGCTGGGCAGCGGCGACGTGCAGGCCGCCGGCAGTTTTGCCGCCCTCAACGAACCCGCCCCCATCAACACCACCTTTTTCTACGCCCTGGCAGCCGTGACATTTGGCTTGTTTATCTGGATTGAATGGCGATTGGGCCGTAAGCCGTTATCCGTAAGCCGTGATCCGTCAACCGATCACACGTCACACGTTACGCATCACGCAACACCCCCTCTTATAGACCTCTCCCTCTTCCGCCGCCGCAACTTCAGCCCGGCGGTACTGATCAATTTTCTGGTGGGGTTCATTTTGATTATTGCCATGGTGAATGTGCCGCTGCTGGTGAATGTGCTGGAATTTGAGCCGCAGCAGGCAGCGGTGGTCAGTGGCTTTTTGCTGAGCGGCATGACGCTGGCGATGGCGGTGATGTCTTATGTGGGCGGGCGGGGGACGGAGCGGTGGGGGTATCGGCCGGTGACGGCCGTTGGCCTGCTGCTGTGTGCCATTGGTTTTGGCCTGATGGGCTGGACGTGGTCGGTGGAGACGGCGTATGGGCAGATGGCCTGGCAATTGGTCATTGTGGGGCTGGGTTTTGGGCTGGTGATGGCGCCGGTGGGTACGGCCGTGATCAATGCCGCTCCTGCTCCCGAGCGGGGCGTTGCCGCCAGTCTGGTGATTGTATTGCGGCTGATGGGTATGAGCGTGGGGTTGGCGGGACTGACGGCCTGGGGGTTGCATCGGTTTCACCTGTTGCGCCGCACGATTGAACTACCCAACCTGCCCTTGAGTGATCCGGTTTACCAACAGGCGTTGACGGATGGACTCATGCGGGTGACGGTGGCCGTGCTGGCAGAGACCTTCCTTATTTCGGCAGGGGTGGCGTTGGTGGCGCTGGTGGTAGCGTGGTGGCTGCGGCGTGATGGGGAATGAAGTGATGGGGTGGCGCTCTTCATAATTCCTAATTCCTAATTCCTAATTTCACACATGATGGGTATCGTTGCTCTAATGGGTATTTGGCGAGATAATTGCGGCCAAAAGAGGAGTGGTGAACGATGAGTGATGAGAATGAGAAGACGGAAACGGCCGTGCCTGATGAGCCAATGGACGCGGCCGAAGCAGAATTGTTGGCGCGGAAGAAAGAACTGCTAGAGGAACTGGACCAGTTGGTGGGGGAACTGCGGGCCGCCATTCCTGAAGCAGGTGCAGATGCCTATTCGCCCATGTTTTTCCTTTCCTATATTCGCGCCGGCCTAAACCGGCTGGCGCCGGATGTGCAGTTGGGCATTCTGGAAAGCCTGGATGGCATGACCACCGATGATTTGATGGACATTGATACCTGGAAGGGCATGGCGTATATGGCCGGTTATTCGGCGCGGTTCCAGGCCGGGCAGTTGAAGGACAAGATGAATGAAACGCTGCCCACACCCTTGCAACCGGATACCACCATCAATCTGGTGAAGCAGGTGCTGGACAAATTAACGCCGGAAGTGGCTAAAAACATCATGGAAACGCTGCAAGGGGCCAGCCGCGAAGATTTGGTTGACTTGGAAACGTGGAAAGGGGTCTGGTATATGTTGAACTACTCGCTGCAATTCCAGGTGAACCAGCTGCGCGACCGGGTGATGGGGGATGTTGGCGAAGACGACGGGGAAGAGATAGAGATATAAGAACGTAATCCGTAATCCGATTACCGATAACCGATTTTTGCAGATGGAGTGTGTGTGGAAGAAGAGATTGATTTACGGCCGTATATTGAGGCCATTGTTAAACATTGGTATTGGATAGTTGGTGTGGCGTTGTTAGCGGCCATTGTCGCTTTTATTGTCACATCCTTAACCCCCTCTACCTATAAAGCAACAGCCCTGGTAGCGGTAGTAGCCCCGCGTGATGTTGTGCAGTTTGATGCCCGCATTCGCGAAGCTACCACGACCCAACCGCTGCGGGCATTTCCCCAATTGGCATTGAGTGATCAGGTTTTGCAAAGCCTGTTGGAACAACAACCAATGGCCGGTGTTGCTACTGTCCAGGAATTGCGCAATAGTCTCAGCGCTGCGGCGGGCGATGATACATCCATCATCCAGTTGGCTGCCACTTCACAGAAACCGGAAGAGGCCGCCGCTCTGGTCAATGCCTGGGCCACGGTATTTGTCAACTGGGCCAACGAAGTTTATACCGGCCAGAGCAGCCAGCAAGTTTCTTTTTTTGAAGAGCAACTGGTGGCAGCCGAAGCCGAACTGCGAGCCGCTGAAGAAGCCCTGGTCACCTTCCAAGCCATCAATCGGACGGAGATTATCAGCAATACCCTGGCTGCATATGCCACTACCCAAAGTGAATATCTGACGGCCCAACGCCGTAATGGGCAACTAACCCGGCAAGTACAGGAACTGCGCGATCAATTAGCGACGGGTAATACCCAACCGGTGACATTAGCAGACCAGCTAACAGCGTTGTCACTCCAGTTGCAGGCATTTGGGGCGGAAACGGCCGTGCCCATACAACTACAGGTGGCGGATAGCGCCACATTAACTACTGCCAGTCGCAGTGAACATCTGGCGCTGCTAGACAGCCTGTTGGCCACCCTGGCGGCCCAGGCCAGGCAAATTGAAGTAGAACTGGCAGCCTTAGAGCCGCACATATTGGCACTACAACAGCAACGAGAGGAGGCCAACACGGAATATAATCGCCTTTTGCGCAGTCAGATTGTCACCGAATCAGCTTATATGGCGCTGGCGCACAAGGTGGAGGAGAAACGCATTACTTCCCAAGATACAAGCAGTGGCTTCAGGCTGGCCAGCCGGGCAGGTGTGCCTACAAGCCCGGCCAACAATAGCCGATTGTTGGTATTGGGCGCCGCAATTTTGGGTGGTGTACTCACGACGGCCGTCTTGTTAGGATCGGTTTGGTGGCAACAGCTAGAAATTACCCGATCCCCTGATGATGAGCATGCCAATTAACTTACCTTCTGCTTTTGTGGTTACCATTATGCTGATGGCTTTGTTTGGATTGTGGCGTGGTCAGACCGTTGTCAGTTCTCTTTATAGCAATGTTGGGTTTGTTTTGTTCAATCAAGCCGTTACCTGGCCAGAACCGGATCGATCGGAGACCATGCAGATTGCGAAACGTTGGTTTCACCGATCTGTTCAGATAAACCCAGATGATGAGGCAGCATGGCGTCACCTGGGTTACACCTATTTGGCCCTATCGCAAGACGCCGAATCCTTGGCTGTGTGGCGGCATGTCGCCGGAATAGACGCGGAATTACTAAGTTGGGGTGATCTATACGTCCAACAGGGAGCCTATGATGAAGCTCTGGTTTGGTACCAACGGGCAGCGACTCTATTTCCCGAACAGGGCGATCCCTGGTACTATATAGGGTTGACTTACCAGGAACAAGAACGGTGGGATGAGGCTCTGGCAGCTTATGAAACGGCCGTGCAACAGCCCTATTTTTTACACCCTTTGCGCAGCGATGCGTATTTCCAGCAGGGGGTCATCTACGAATGGGTTCCAGAATATCGAAACTCGGAAAGCGCTTTGCTCATGTATAGCCAGGCATTAGCCAACGACCAGTTTAGCGACCCTTTACGCAAAGCACATGCTTTTTATGAACGAGGCGTTATTTATTCCTGGCAAGGTAAATCTCCGGCCTTGTCTTTGCAGGAATACCGGCAAGCGCTGGCTTTGAATCCAAAACATGATTGGGCGCAACTGCGGCTTGGCTACGCACTTTATTGGGCGGAAGGTGATCTCGGTGAGGCAGTTGCCCAAATTAACCAGATTATTGATGCCTGGCAATCAGTACATTCTCCTCACTTAAAATGGGCTTACCGCTATTTGGGCGATATTTATCTGGACGCCGACAGAAAAGCGGAAGCCCTGGCTGCCTATGAGGCTGTATATCGCCTGGATCCGGCAGATACAGATGTGAGAGAACAGATTGAACAATTACGAGAGGACAAACCATGAATTGGCAAGAGCAGGTTGTATTAATAACCGGTGGCACCGGCTCTTTTGGCAAGAAATTTACCGAAGTGATGCTGCAAGAGTACCACCCTAAAAAGCTGATTATTTTTAGTCGAGATGAACTGAAACAACACGAAATGCGCACCGGCGGGTTCGACCATCCTTCACTGCGGTATTTTATCGGCGATGTCCGGGATGAAGGGCGGCTGCGCCGGGCTATGCACGGGGTGGATATTGTGGTTCATGCCGCCGCTTTGAAGCAGGTACCGGCTTGTGAATATAATCCTTTGGAAGCCGTGATGACCAATGTGATGGGGGCCAAAAATGTAATTGAGGCGGCTCTTGATTGTGGTGTGCAAAAAGTGTTGGCGATGAGTACGGACAAGGCGACAGCGCCGATCAACCTGTATGGCGCCACCAAGCTGGTAGCCGAAAAATTGTTTGTGCAAGCCAATTCTTACCGGGGACAAGAAGGTACGCGCTTTGCCTGTGTGCGGTATGGTAATGTGGTAGGCAGCCGGGGCAGTGTCATCCCCCTTTTCCGCCAGCAGCGCCCCAGCGGCAAAATCACCATTACTGATGAACGCATGACCCGCTTCTGGATTACGTTGGAGCAGGGGGTACGTTTTGTCATTTCTTCTATCGAGATGATGCACGGGGGAGAAGTGTTTATCCCCAAAATCCCCAGTATGAACATTATGGACCTGGCACGGCTCATGGCGCCGGAATGTGAGATTGAAATGATAGGCATCCGGCCCGGGGAAAAGCTGCACGAATCTATGATTTCGGTGGATGAAGCGCGGCAGTCGGTGGAACTGGCGGATCGTTTTGTGATTCAGCCGGCGCATCCCTGGTGGGCGCAAGAGAATTGGGAAGAAGGCAAGTTGTTACCCGAAGGGTTTTCCTACAGCAGTGACACGAATAGTGAATGGTTGGCGCCGGCGATGCTGCAAAGGATGATTGATGAAAACTAAACTGGCCGTCAACGGGGGAACCCCAGTGCGGCAGACGATGTTGCCTTACGGCCGTCAATGGATTGATGAGGATGACATTACGGCCGTGACGGCCGTATTGCGTTCTGACTGGCTGACGACCGGCCCCAATGTACCCGAATTTGAAACCGCTTTTGCCGGCTTTGTGGGCGCCCGTGAAGCAGTGGCCGTCAGCAACGGTACGGCGGCGCTTCATGCCGCCATGCACGCCCTGGGCCTTGGCCCTGGTGATGAAGTCATTGTGCCCGCCATGACCTTTGCCGCCAGCGCCAATTGTGTGGTTTATCAGGGGGGCACGCCTGTGTTTGCGGATGTGCAGGCCGATACCCTACTGATTGACCCAGATGATGTCGCTGCCAAAATCACGGCCCGCACCAAAGCGATTGTGGCTGTGGATTATGCCGGGCAACCGTGTGACTATGAACGCCTGCATACGCTGGCGCGCCAGCACGGGCTGAAGCTGGTTGCGGATGCCTGCCATGCTATTGGCGGAGCGTACCGGGAGATGCCGGTGGGCGCCCTGGCCGATCTGAATACCTTTAGCCTGCATCCGGTGAAACACATTACGACCGGGGAAGGCGGCGTGATTACCACCAATGATCCTGAACTGGCGCGGCGGATGCGGGTGTTTCGCAACCACGGCATTACCACAGACCACCGGCAGCGCGCCGAACAAGGCGCCTGGTTTTATGAGATGGTAGAGTTGGGTTACAACTATCGCCTGACGGATTTTCAATGCGCGTTGGGGCTAAGCCAGTTGCGCAAGCTGCCGGGATGGGTGGCGCGGCGGCAGGCGATTGCCCGGACATATGATGCGGCCCTTGCCGGCTTAACGGCCGTCGCTCCCCTCACCACCCGCCCGGAAGTGTCCCATGCGTATCATTTGTACGTGGTGCGTTTTGATCTGAGCCAACTGACGGTAGACAGGAACACGTTATTCCAGGCGCTGCGGGCTGAGGGGATGGGCGTGAATTTGCATTATATTCCTGTGCATTTGCACCCCTTTTACCGGCAGCGGTTGGGCACACGGCCTGGCCTGTGCCCGGCGGCGGAAGCGGCTTATGCCGAAATCTTGTCGCTGCCCATCTTCCCGCAGATGTCCGATGAGGATGTGCCGGATGTGATCACGGCCGTGAGCAAAGTGGTAGAGGCTTACCGGGCATGAAAACGGTGGTTATTATCCAGGCGCGCATGGGCAGCACCCGGCTGCCGGGCAAGGCGCTGCGCGATATTGCCGGACAGCCCATGTTGGCGCGGGTGGTGGCGCGGGCGCGGCGGGCGGCGTTGGTGGATGAGGTGATTGTAGCCACCACACTGGCGCCGGCTGACGCCGCGATTGTGGCCGCATGTGAACAATTGCAGGTAGCTTGTTTTCGCGGTAGTGAAGAGGATGTACTAGACCGGTATTACCAGGCAGCACAGGCATACCAGGCTGACGTGGTAGTGCGCATTACCTCGGATTGTCCCCTGATTGAACCGACCATCATTAACCAGGTGATCGGCGCTTTTCAAGAATCAGGCGCGGATTATGCCAGCAATACACTGGCACGTACCTTCCCGCGTGGATTGGATACGGAAGTATTTTCGATGGCGGCCTTAAGCCAGACCTGGGAAGCGGCGACGGCGCCGTTTCAACGGGCGCATGTGACGCCATACATGTACCAGAATCCCCACTTGTTTCGTCTGGTGGGGGTGACGGCGGGAGAAGATTACGGCCGTTACCGTTGGACAGTAGATACGCTGGAAGACTGGCAGTTGGTGCAGGCAATCTACGAACATTTTGCGCCGCGCCAGGACTTTAGCTGGCAAGAGGTCCTGCAATTACTGGCCGAAACACCACAATTGTCGGCCATTAACGCCCACATTGCCCAAAAGGAATTACAGCAGGGGTGATGATAGTCCACACCCTCCTCATCCGCGCCGACGGCGGCACACAAATGGGCACGGGGCACCTGATGCGCTGCCTGGCGTTGGCGCAGGGTTGGCAGGAAGCGGGTGGCGAAGTTCTTTTTGTGCTGGCCTGGGAAATGCCGGCCATTGAGGAACGGCTGTGGCAAGAAGGGATGCAGGTGGCGCATCTGGTTGGCGTGGTGGCCGGCAGTGAGGCGGATGCGGCGGCAACGGCCGTGTTGGCCAACCAACACCACGCCCGGTGGGTTGTGGTGGATGGCTATCATTTCCACAGCGCCTACCAAAAGCAGATCAAGGAAGCGGGGTTCTCGCTGCTGTTTATTGATGACAACGCCCACGCCGACCACTATTACGCCGATCTGGTATTGAATCAAAACATCTATGCCCAGGCCCATTTGTACCAGGCGCGTGAGCCGTATACCCGTCTGCTGTTGGGTACGTCTTTTGCCCTGTTGCGGCGGGAGTTCTGGCCCTGGCGTGGCTGGCAGCGGCCAATGCTTGAGGTGGCGAGCCACCTGTTGGTGACATTGGGCGGGAGTGATCCGGACAATGTGACCCTGAAGGTTATTCAGGCATTACAGCAGCTGTCGGGTGATTGGGAAGCCGTCATCGTGGTGGGTGGGCAGAATCCTCATTACCAGGAGTTGGTGACGGCCGTTGGCAATGATCCCCGATTTCAACTCCGCCAGAATGTGCCCAATATGCCGGAATTGATGGCCTGGGCAGATCTGGCCGTATCGGCCGGCGGTAGCAGCATCTGGGAGTTAGCTTTTATGGGAGTGCCTACCTTATTAGTCACGTTAGCAGATAACCAATCCGAGGCAGTGAACACACTCGCACAAAACGGTATATGTCTAAAGTTGGATCAAAACAGAACATTGACATTGGCGCGAGTGAAGGAATATCTTGAAAGTGTGCTAAAAGATTCTGCGCAGCGCGCGTTGATGCACAAACGTGCGCGCGATTTGGTGGATGGATATGGCGTTGTCCGAATTGTTAACAATATGCAATCGGCCGACCTGGAGGAACAGCATGAATCAATTGAGGGATGTTAGACCTGAGGATAAGGGGATAATTCTACAATGGCGCAATTCGCCGGAGATAGCCAGATTCATGTACACAGACCGGGAGATCACAACTGAAGAGCATGAGAATTGGTTCCAACATATCCAGATGGATGACAAGATACGGTGTTGGGTTATTCAATGCGATGGCGAGGATGTGGGCTTGGTTAATATCTATGATCTCGATAGGCATAATCAGAGGTGTTATTGGGCTTTTTATATTGCCAGCCCCAATGTGCGTGGTAAAGGTGTTGGCAGCTATGTCGAATATGCTATCCTGACATATGTGTTTGAAGAATTAGGGCTAAATAAACTTTGTTGTGAGGTGCTTGGGTTTAATGAAGCTGTCGTTACGATGCACAAGAAATTTGGCTTTGAACAGGAAGGTCTGTTCCGTCAGCATCGTTGGAAACATGGAATCCCTCACGATGTAGTTTGTCTGGCCATCCTGCGTGAAGAGTGGCAAGCCATTAAACCAGCTATTGAGCAGCGTTTGCAAGCGAAAGGCATTATTTAGAGTCTGGTACATTTGGTACAAATCGGACAACTCTCTGAGAAAGGCAGGGAAAAATGTACATCAATAAACAAAAAATCGGCACAGGCGTCCCCACCTACATAATTGCGGAATTGTCGGCTAACCACAATCAGGATTTCAACCAGGCTGTGCAGCTTATTCATGCGGCCAAAGAGGCGGGGGCCGATGCGATTAAGCTGCAAACCTATACCCCTGATACGATCACTATTAATTGTGATAATGATTATTTTCGTATTGGCGAAGGCACCATTTGGGCCGGTAAGAACCTGTACCAACTTTATGGTGAGGCTTACACACCCTGGGAATGGCAGCCCCAATTGCAGGCGGTGGCCCACGAATTGGGGCTGCATCTGTTTTCTACACCTTTTGATGAAACGGCCGTTGACTTTTTGGAAAACATGCATGTGCCCGCCTATAAAATTGCCTCGTTTGAAGTGGTAGACATCCCGCTCATCCGGCGTATCGCCCGCACCGGCAAGCCCATCATCATGTCTACGGGCATGGCCACGTTGGCCGAAATTGACGAGGCGGTGCAAACTATTCGCCAGGAGGGGAATAACCAGTTGGCCCTGCTCAAATGCACCAGCGCCTACCCTGCGCCACCGGAAGAGATGAATCTTCGTACCATCCCCCATCTGGCGGCTGCGTATAGTGTGCCGGTGGGGTTGTCTGATCATACGTTGGGAATTGCTGCGCCGGTCACGGCCGTAGCCCTGGGCGCGGCCATCATCGAAAAGCACTTTACCCTCTCCCGTGATGTGCCCGGCCCAGACAGCGCCTTCTCGTTGGAACCCCAGGAATTCAAAGCGATGGTCGAGGCCATTCGCGCCGCCGAAAAGGCGTTGGGACAGGTGCAGTACGATGTTACCGAGCGGGAACAGGCCAGCCGGGTATTTCGCCGCTCCTTGTTTGTGGTAAAAGATGTCAAGGCCGGCGAGCCGTTCACTGCCGAAAACGTGCGTTCCATTCGCCCCGGTCATGGGCTGCACACCCGTTACCTGCCAGAAATCATCGGCCGGCGCGCCGCCTATGATGTGACGCCCGGGACGCCCGTGCAATGGGACATGGTTGCCTGATAAGCTGATGATACAGACCACCACAGCGCAGGTGACCCAACTCTGGGGCACGCTGCGCCGGTTGCTGAAAAAGCCCACCGTCCTTTTTACGGCCAACCGTTACCTGAGTTATCTGCTGCAACTGGTTCGTGGCATCTGGCTGGCGCGTATTTTGGGGCCGATTTTGTTCGGTGTCTGGGGCTTCCTGATGTTGGTCAGCCAATATACGTCTTATACCGGGTTGGGGCTGCAATATGCCATCAATGTGGAACTGGCGGTGGCCGAGCCGGATAACAAACAAAACCATGCCCGGTTGATCGCCGTTGCGCTGACCACGACCGGCTTGATCTCTGTGGGGTTATTGCTGGCGGGTTTGATTGTGCAATACTTTCAGATACCCCTGTTTACCAAGTATTCATTCACCCAATATGCCCTGGTTATGGCCCTGTTGACCGGTCTGACACATGTGAACCAGGTATATGCCAACATCTACCGCGTCTACCAAAAGTTGGGGCGTATTGCCGCCTATGAACTTATCCTGGCGGCATTACCTCTGACGATCATTTTTTTCGTTAGCCGGGAACAGTTGATCATGGCTTCGCTGGTGGCAATGGTGTTGGCAAATGTGATTGGCGTGCTGGTGTATACCGTTCGCGCCCCGTTCCCCGTCAGGCTGATGTGGGATACGCCCATAGCCCGGCATTTGCTGAAAATTGGCGTCCCGCTGCTGGTCTATAACCTGAGTTTCTGGCTCATTATTTTGGCGGGGCGGACGATCATCGGTATTTCCTATTCAGTGGAGATGATGGGGTATTTTTCCCTGGCGTATGCCCTGGCCAATGCTACGCTGCTAGGGTTGCGGGCTGTCGCCTGGATTATTTTCCCGGTGGTGCTGGCCAAAACGCGCTTTGGCCTGCCAGATGAAGCCGTGCGGCAAACGGTGTGGCGGGTGAATGTGGTGTATGGCACGGCCGTGTTCCTGGTTGTGTTTGGCATGATTTTGGCAGCTCCGCTGCTGGTTATTATTTTGCCCCAATATGCCGCCAGCGTGGGCGTTTTGATCATCCTCTTGTTGTCACAGGCAGTCCTGTCGGTGACATTTGGCTACAATTCGGTAGCCATTGCCCGCAAGCAGCAAATGAAAGTGGCCGGTATTGCCATGTTGGCCGTTGTGGTTGTACTCATTTTGGGCTTTGCCGCGGCCTGGCTTAACCTCAATATGTTATGGGTAGCGATGTCTATTTTGGTGGGATCGGCCGTATTTACGTTCCTGCAAGCATGGCTGGGTGAAGGTTTACTCCGGCAGCGACCGCGTATACAGGATTACTGGGGACGGGTCATGCCCATCGGCAGCGTGATTGCTGTGGTGCTGGCGGTCATTGGCTGCCTGACAGAACAATACCTGGTATTTAGTCTGGCCGGCCTTGCCGTCTTTTTAGTGGGCAACCGCCCCCAACTTCGCGCGTTATGGCAATATGCCCGTTCGCTTTGAGGAAATCAAATAGCCACTATTTATGAGGAGAAGTAGTTAGTTGTCTGGAACCTGGCAGATTATCCGCGACGCGCTGTCACTTGATGTGTCCGATCTGGTTTATTTGTATCGGCCACAAAACATAGACATGACACTGCTTGCTCAAGTTGGGCAGCCAAAGCCTGGTTTTTTTGTGCGTATCGGCGCATTCTTTTGGCGTATGCTCAAATTGATTCGCCAGTTACCCCAAAGCGGGCGCATGCCGTCATTCTCTCCGCAAGCGCCGCTGTTTTTTGTCACCACCAATAACCAGACGGCGGCGCTACGGCCGTTGGCGCAAGAGATCAACGGTGCGTACCTATTGGGTATGGAGGGTTTTGGCGATCACCAATTACCGCTGTTATGGGCATATGTCTGGTCGCTTTTCTTTTTTCCGGTGGTACTGGTGCGTTATGTACTGGCGCGAGGTGTGGCGCGACGGCCGTTCCGGCATGTGTTTGACATGTATTGGCTGTCGTATGGGTATTATATTCTGGTTCGCCGGTTATTGCGGCGGATGCAGCCGGCGGTGGTGATTATGGCCAATGACCACATGCTGTGGACACGGGCAATGCTGCGGGCCGCGCAGGCGGAGAAGATCACGACGATCTATTTGCCACACGCTTCGGTCTCAGAGCGGTTTCCCCCACTGGCGTTTGATTTTGCCTTGTTAGACGGGTTTGATGCGGCCCAAAAATATGCCGCTTGTGGCCCATCGGCCACGCAGGTGTTTTTAGTGGGGCTTCCCCGTTTTGATGCGTATGCCACAAAAATTAACCGGCGGTCGCGGGCAGCTATGGCCGGTATTTGTGTGAACCCTCAAAATGGGCTGGCAGAGGTGGCTGCGTTGGCCGAAATACTGCGCCAGCATGTCCCTGAGATGCGCTTTGTCTTGCGACCGCACCCCGGTGACACACGGCGCGACATGTGGCAAAATCTGGCGCAGCGGGTAGGGTGGGAGTATTCTGACGGCCGTACCGAACCTGCTTTCCAATTCCTCAGCCGTATGGATGTGGTATTGGCCGGCGATTCCAACATCTTGCTGGAAGCAGCCCTGATGAATGTATACCCTATTTATTATGATTTTTTGGGGCAGAAGCTAGACTATTATGGTTTTTATCAGAACGGCCTGGCGCCTTATTATGATGAGCCGCAGGCAGTGGCGGTGGCGCTGCAAGAACTGGCAACCCGTAAACCGGATGTGCGGGAGCGGACGAAACGATATTGTGCTTCGGTACATACGGCGTATGACGGCCGTTCGGCCGAACTGGCCGCCGCACTCATCCACCAAATTATCGCCGGTGAACTGCTGACAGGCACCGACTGGCAAAGGGTACCAGAAATTGAGGGGCTGGTAGTGTATGAATTATCGGGTAAAGGGTCTCGTTAACCGGTTGGTGACAAAGGCGGTTGCCTTTCCTCCCTATTTTTGTTTTGTCAACTTATCGGGTGTATTAACGTAACTTTTGCACAATTGGAGGCAAGATCACGAAAAAGTTGAAAAAATAAAAGCTCAAAATCAGGACGCAATGGTGCTGAATTCACTGCAAAGGGTGAAAATTATCTGAAAGCGGCTTCATGACTCACAATTGCAGTTGAAATCAGGCTTCATCACACATAGAAAAGCCTTTTCGCCGCTTTTTCCAATGCGGTTTGGTGAAAATCCGGTCCCAAATCAGGCAATTTTGCACTCAAGTGACAATCAAGCATCTTTTGCGGACATTTTCGAGCTTTCAAAAAATTCATTTTTTCGCAATTTGTGCGCTGATTGCACAAAACTTACGTTAAAAGCTAATGGCGGTATGCGGGTTTGTATAAAAACACCACTCGTTGAGGAATCAGGGAATTGCGCAAAACAGTGATCCCCTTCAACAAAACTCAGAAGATATTACCGAAAACCAGGAAACACTTAAATGGCTTTGCTGGTGAATTTCTGTTTTTTGCAGCGGCTACTATAGCTTTCCAATTTTCACGCCTCGGAGTCAATTTGCTGGTTGCCCGTTGGGTGGGGCCGGATGAATTTGGCATCTGGAACGCACTCAATCTACTGCTCTTGTATGGCGTTATCGTTACGCTAGGGGTTCCTAATGGGATGAATCGGGATGTTCCCATCTACATGGGACGGCAAGCTCCTGAAATTGCAGAATCCCTCATTCACAGCAGTTTTTGGTTTACCTTGCTGGTGACAGTTGGTGGTGGGAGTTTGCTTACATTGATCTCGTTTACTTCCCTGGTGGAGGCAGGCTTTCAGACTTCGTTGCGCTGGATGGGATTGTTATTTGCCAGTTGGATGATGTATCAGTTTTTTCAGTTGCGACTCAAGTGCTTAATCCGATTCCACCTGATGAGCATGCAGCAGTTTGCTTTCGCCATCTTGTTACCATTACTTGCGCTACCACTGGCCTATATCTGGCATGTGCCCGGTTATGTATTTGGGCAGGCAGTTACGGCCGTGCTGCTGTGCGTCGTTATCGCCTCAACAACTTCTTTTCGCCCATCTATTACTTTGGATTGGGCCAAAATACAACCTTTAATCAAGGTTGGCTTTCCCATTATGTTAGCGGGATTGCTCTACAGCGTGTTTACCACTATTGATCGCTGGATCGTTCTAAAGTATTTAGGAGTATCACAACTAGGGCATTACACCTTAGCCATATTGTGCGTCAGCGTTTTGAGCTTATTCCCGGCGATCATTGGGCAGCAGATGTACCCTCGGATGGCATTTCACTATGGGGAAACGCACAACATTCGCTCGTTAAAGCCTTTAGTAATCAAGCAATCGCTTATAGCAACGGCCGTTACCCTTCCTGTTATCCTGGCAACATACTTCCTTTTGCCATATTTAGTTCACTATATGTTACCGGATTATGTTATCGGAATTAGACCAGCACGTATTTTGCTTGTTGGGATTTCATTTATTCCGTTAGCGGGTGGAGTAGCTAATTTTCTAAATACTGTAAATAAGCAAATGTATTACCTTATTGTGCAGACAACCGCGATAGTAGTTAGTTTTATCTTCAGCTTCTTGCTCGTTAAAGCAGGTTGGGGATTGCAGGGGATAGCTATGGGCACAGCAGCTTCCTATATCTTATATACATGCTTGCTCATTGGTGTAGGAAGATGGATTTTAAGAAGCCAATAATGCCCAAAAAATCAATAAGATATCTTTTGTTGTTCATTGCCACACTTGCTGGTTTGTTGACATCTCTAAATGGGTACGCCGATTTGTTGTGGGCGATGGTTATTTTACTGGTTTGCTCTCTGTTGTTATTTGTTTCACATCGTCTTTACAACCTGGCCAATTGGATCGATCCGGTGATAATGTTCATAGTTAGTTACGTCACCTTCGTTGTTGTGGGGATTATAGGAACTAAGTGGTTTAACCTTGATTTGCACGCAGCAACCCTGATAGCCGTGTTATTAGGATTGACTGTTTTTCTGGGAGGGGCACTCTTTGCCGATCTGCTTGCAAGTCCGCATCGCAAACTTAGGCTAAAGCGCCTGGTTATGGTCGATTATTCCTATAGCCAACGGGAATTTTGGTGGGCTTGGTTTTTTTTTCTTATTGGATTCTTCTTCCTTCTGATTTATTATGCTCTTGTAGGGACAATCCCATTCCTGGCAGAAAATGCTGAAAGCTTGCGTGTTGGAGCCGTCGGTGGCTTAGGATACCTGTTGATTGCAGGCTTTGCCTTTCTTAACGTTAGCACAACCTTCCTGGTAGGCATGAATGCCAAACGTCGTAAAGCACATTTTTTGCTGGTAGCCGGCGGCCTGCTTATCACGACCTCACTTCTTTTGGTAGGTGTGGGATATCGTATGCCAGCCGTTCGTGTCATGTTAAGTGGGTTTATTGTTTATCACTTCATCCGCTATGCGCACATACCTAAAAGAAGTTTAGGTATATTGATCCTCACACTCATCATTCTGCTTGGCGTAGCAGGTTTTTATCGTCTGTATGGACAGTTTTTGCAAACACCAGCAGATATTGAATTTACGCTTCGACGCACAATTTGGTCTATTTTTGTTCGTTATCTATATGTATTGGACCTGGTGGTTCGCTTTTTTCCAGAAGATCATGCGTACCTTTATGGAAGTAGTTATCTTATTAGCGCCCAGGTCTTACTCCCTGGCACACAACAACATTTTGGCTATTGGTTGGTTGAAAAGATGGGGTTGATATTGAGTTCTCCTGGGCCCGTTGATCCCACAATTGTTGGAGAGTTTTATGCAAACTTCGGATGGGTAGGTATCGTTTTAGGAATGAGCCTGTTGGGTTTTGTATTACGTGCTTCATATCGCCGCCTGATAAATTCACAAACCATTACAATTGCCCGATTGATTTTCATCTCACTAATTTCCACCTCTATCATTGGCATTGCAGCCAGCGGGGTTGTATTGGTATTAATGTTTGATCTGTTACCAATCATCATTGTCTTTGCTCTATATCAGCTATGTGTGCGGCTACGGGTAGTTAAAACTGCACCACGACGTAAAGTAGCACAAATATGAAAAGAATCATCATTGCCAACAACCATTTTCAAGCCAATGAACTAAGCAAGTGGGCCAATCATCTCCATGCTAACATTTATAATCTGGATAATTCTAGAGGAGAAGGGAACTCCACCATTGAGCCATTCCTCACCACTGATGATATATGGAGCATTTGGGAGCAGGCTTATAAATTTACTCAAGAATGGTACACAGTGCTTAACAAGGATTACACTTTGTACCAGGATATTTCAATTGGCAAGATACTGGAAATTGAGCTGTGGTACTACTGGCGAGATTTATTTGAGCAGATTGAAGCACTAAAACGAGTATTAGATTTGGTAAAACCGGATGAAATATATCTGGCCACATCTAAAAATAAACAAATCACCCAACTCTTACAAGACTTTTGGCAAACAGAAGCCCATATTAAGCGTATCGAGCCTTCCTTCACTTCCCGAGTAAAAAATTGGAGGAAGATAGATATGGAAACTGTGCGCCAACACTTGAAGGAAAAGCACATTGATCGCTATATTCGCCTTGTTGCGCTTGTTTTCAGCAAGTTCAGATACGGTAGTAAACGTACCCCGTATGACAAAAACAACCCGGTGATAGATGTATTAGCCTTGTTGGAACAACCTGCTGCTTATCTGGCAGATTCGGTTTTCCCAGTTCTAGAATTTTTCCCTTCTGCAGGCATCTTGTTACTAGATCCCCGCCATCAACAGCGTGCTATGCAGAGTGACAGTGAAGTGATCTTTCAAACGGATTTCCTTTGGCAATATATTTATTGCTTTCGGCAGACGCAAAAACTATTTTTAGATCGTTACCAGGCATATCAAGCATATCTACCACAGGCACTACAGTATAAAGGAAAATACTTAGGTGCAATGGCAAAGGATAACGTGCAGCATCTCTTTAAATGGGTCTTTCCACTGGTAGCCATGGAGGTCGCTGGTGCGCAACAACTATTTGTCGAAAGGACCATAAACTCACTGCTATTGGTTACCGATGCGCATCACGGAGGACGCCTCTACACTTTGGTGGCTAACCAGTTGGGGATTCCCTCATTAGTAATTCAGCATGGAGCTACAATGGGTAAGTGGGGGTATGTGCCACTTTATGCAACGAAGTTTGCTGCCTGGGGTGAGATGAGTGCTAAGTGGATGGTTGATCAAGGTGTAGCACGTGACCGCCTAGTGATTACGGGGCAACCACGTCTCGATGCCATTGTGAATACTCCGCTCACATTAACGCGCGAGGTTCTCTGTACGCGATTAAACTTAAAAATGAATGAATTTTGGTTGTTGTGGGCGATGGACCCGATCCCAAAATCTGCAAACGATCGTGTTTTACAAATACTGATAGAGGCAGTAGAGCATCTCTCTTGGTGCCATCTGATCATTCGCCCGCACCCAGGTATTCAGCAGCTGACCTGGATTTCTGATAAAGTGCATGAGCGAGAGCGCGTCGTTGTTTCATCATTACAAGAGCCGCTTTACGATATGTTAAACCTCGTTGATGCAGTTATTATTCAGGGATCGACCGTCGGCATTGAAGCAATGGCTTTTGACAAGCCCGTTCTTGTTCTCCAAGAGAGAGATTCCACTATTGATCCATTGTATGCCAAGTCTAGCGCAGTCGCCAAAGTCACGAATGCTACTGAATTATGTCAGGTTTTGACGGATGTTTATCAGTGCCTTCAATTTGAAGGCACAGACCCTTATGCTTTTGGCCGTCAAGAGCTTGTCCATCGCTACTTGTTTAAAGTAGATGGTCAAAGCGCAAAGCGTGTAGCTGAAGCAATGATAGCCTTGCAAAATGAGAGGTGAAGAGATTGTGGCGTTTTCTGCTTTTGTTGAAAGAATGATCCGAAACTTGAAACATGACCAGAATTATGTGCTGGATAGAAACCTTTCTGGATATGCGCTGATGCAAGTTTTGTGTTATCGAGGCATTGCTCTGTTGCGGGGAAGTTGGCGTGGCTTATGGTTGCGACATTGCGATGGGAAACTGTTTGTTGGCAAGGCTGTTTCTCTATATCAAGCTCAGCTTATTTCTATCGGACGCAGTGTTATCATTGAGGATTATGTTACGATAGATGCCTTATCGCGTAATGGGGTGGTCTTAGGGAACAATGTAACGATTGCTAGATTTTCAACCATTCAATGCACTGGAGTTATTCGTGCTATTGGCATTGGAATACGGATAGGTGATAATTCAGCCGTCGGTGCCTATTCCTTCCTTGGGGCACAAGGCGGCATTGTAATTGGTAGTAATGTGATCATGGGACCACGTGTCAGTTTTCATGCAGAAAATCATTGTTTTGAAAAAATAGACGTCCCCATTCGGCTGCAAGGAGAAAGAAGGCAAGGTATTATGGTTTCTGATGATTGTTGGATAGGTGCTGGTAGCATTATCTTGGATGGCGTGCAAATTGGACGAGGGTGCGTGATAGCGGCTGGAAGTGTAGTCACTAAAAGCCTTCCGCCGTATTCAATCGCTGCTGGTGTTCCGGCGAGGGTTATCAGACAACGTGACGCTTCACAATAACGGAACAAGTTAGATTTAAGGAAGCATGATTTTGAAAATAGCTTTTCTGGGCACTCGTGGTATACCCGCTAGTTATAGTGGCTTTGAAACATGTGTTGAGCAGCTTGGGCAGCGCCTGGTAACACGGGGACACCATGTGACTGTTTATTGTCGTACCCATCATATCAACTATGAAGGTAGAGATTATAAAGGGATGCGTCTGGTTAAACTGCCAACCATTGCTAATAAATATCTGGATACATTGGTACACTCCTTTGTTTCATCTTTGCACACACTTGGGCAAAGGTACGATATAGCTCTTTATTTTATCGCCGGTAACAGTCCTGTAAGCTGGATACCTCGTTTAGCAGGCACAAAAACTTTGCTTAATGTAGATGGGCTTGATTGGAAACGAGAAAAATGGCCAACGTTTGCCAAAAATTATATACAGTTTGCTGAATACCTGGCGACAAAATTACCCAATCTATATTTGACGGATTCTCGCGTTGTTCAGGGATATTACCGAGATCGCTTTAATAGTGAGCCACCTTACATACCTTATGGATCAGAGGTTGATCTGTTGCCTCCTGGTGATACATTGGCAAAGTTTGGTCTGGAACCACAAAAGTATATCTTGTTTGTAGGGCGATTGGTTCCAGAAAACTGTGCGCACCACTTGATAGCAGCTTTTAGGCAAATAGATACAGATATGAAGTGTGTTGTTGTGGGAGATGCAGCTTATGCAGAAACATATATTACGTCGCTAAAGCAGCAGGCACAAGGTGATCCTCGTATTATCTTTACAGGGTATGTGTTTGGACGTGGGTATCACGAATTGGGTTCTAATGCGTACATTTTTGTTGAAACATCTGGTGTGGGAGGCACACATCCGGCATTGGTCGAAGCCATGGCCTTTGGCAATTGTGTTATCACGCACAATACACCGGAAAATTTGGAAACAATCGGTGACGCAGGATTTTCATATGATGGGCGTTCCGGGGCCGACGATCTTCGCCAAATTCTTGAACACTTATTACATGCACCAGAAACAGTAGCTATTTACCGACAGTTAGCTCAAAAGCGAGCGCATATTCATTATACATGGGACAGTGTATGCGATGCTTACGAAAAATTGTTTGAGCAACTCATAGATTATAAAAAATGAGGTTATCTACTTGGTGTACCGTCGCTCAGCTATTTGGTTCATACTGTCTTGCCGATATAATTTCCCTGATTTTGTGCATAATCTCATCAAGTTGTGTCGTTGTATGCTTGGGTAAGATGAGATCGAAAAAGCGATTTGCACATCATTCACTAAAAACCTGGATGGAGAATAATCAGGAGGGGTTATGCTGCGACGTCAAACTGTAAATTATGCAATTTTTTCAATGGTGATGGATGTTAGTTTTACTCTGTTAGCGTTGTTGATAGCTAGAATGGTACGGCCGTACCTCCCCGCCACCTTCCCCTTTCTAGTCTCCGTCCCCAAAATTGATATTCCCCTGATATTATTCGTCATTGTGCCCCTCATCTGGGGCGGCACATTCCTCATCACCTCTGTTTATGATCCCCGCCGCATTTATAAGGTAACGGATGAATTTCAGGCCGTTACCCTGGCGGTTGGGGTAGCCACCCTTATTTTTGCCGGCGTGTTGTATCTGGGGTTCCGCAATTTTTCCCGCTGGTTGCTCGTGACGTTTGTCCTCATTGACCTTTTTCTGCTCTTATCCTGGCGGGTTATTGTGCGGCTGAGTTTCAGGATAGGACGTTTTCCCATTCATCCCCGGCGTGTTCTGGTGGTGGGCGCCGGTAAAACCGGTCAACGTCTGGCGCAGATGGTTGTTGAGTATCGTTGGACAGGACTAGACCTGGTTGGTTTCCTGGATGATGACCCGGAAAAACACGAACAGCAAGCCCCCCTCTTAGCCCCCCTCTTAGGGCGGCTGGCCGATGTCCGCAGAGTAGTCCAGCAACAACAAATTGATGATGTGGTTATCGCCCTGCCCAGGTATGCCTACGGCCGTGTCAACCAACTGGTCCTCGATTTACACGATTTACCGGTCCAGGTACGGGTGGTGCCAGATTATTTCAGCCTGGCCCTTTACCGGGCTTCGATGGATGATTTTGGCGGCGTGCCCATGATCAACCTGCGCGACCCGGCGTTAAACGAAGTGCAACGATTTGTGAAACGCACCTTTGACCTGGTGATTGCCAGCATTTCCATCTTCTTTTTGTTGCCCGCATTGGCTGTTATTGCGCTGTTGATTAAACTCGATTCGCCCGGCCCCATTTTCTATCGGCATAAACGGGTGGGCGAAAACAGCCGTCCCTTCCACATGTACAAATTTCGCACCATGATCCCCGAAGCGGATCAGATGTTGGCCCAAATGACCGAAGTCAACAGCCAGGGGCAGCTCTTTTTCAAACGACCAGATGATCCGCGTGTGACCCGCGTAGGCCACTTCTTGCGCCGGGCCAGCCTGGATGAACTGCCGCAACTGTTCAACGTCCTCAAGGGAGATATGAGCCTGGTAGGGCCGCGCCCGGAACTGCCCTGGCTGGTAGAACGCTACGAACCCTGGCAGCGCAAACGGTTCGCTGTGCCCCAGGGCATGACCGGTTGGTGGCAGGTCAACGGCCGTTCCGATAAACCCATGCACCTCCACACTGAAGACGATCTTTACTACGTACAAAACTACTCCCTGTGGATGGATATTTTCATCCTGCTGAAAACCCCCTGGGTGGTCTTGAGAGGCAAGGGTGCTTTCTAAATGGTGGTTGAAAGTAAAACCATTTCCCGGCATTTCGTTGGTAACCCTGGGGGGGGCCGCCGTCAACCTTGCCGGGTCTCATGTCGTCAGTTGGATCATTATTTTGGCAGGTCTCATCTATCTGAGCATTTCCAATACGGGTCGCCCACGCCGTACCCCGATTGATTGGCCCATCTTTCTGCTCTTGCTCACGGCCGTACTCTCTATACCCATTTCCGTTTCCGCCAATCTAACTCTTGACCTGGCTCTGGGTCTATTCGCCGGTGTGGTCGCCCTTTACGCCCTGGTGTTTTGGGCGCAGACGCCATACCAGTATCATATTGCCGCCTGGGCGCTCGTTGTGATAGGCGGCTGTCTGGCAATAGCTGCTCCCTTTATTGTGAACTGGCATTTGAACAAAACCGGCCTTGTGCCAGATACGGTGTATGCCCATCTTCCCCCGCCCATTCTCTCCGATTCGGTTCATCCGAATATCATGGCCACATTACTACTGCTGCTCTTGCCGTTGGCCGTCGCTCTTTGTTTAACCCACCGGCCCCGTCATGCACATGGTACAGACTTGCCGTTCATCTTGGCTGCTTCCGCCTCCTTGCTCATCGGTATCGCTTTTCTTCTCACCCGCTCCCGTGGCGGTTATGTGGCGGCGGCCACAAGCATTATCCTGTTACTATGGTGGATGCGTTGGCGAAAGACGGCCGTTTTACTCACCCTCATTGCCTTTATAAGCGCCATCTGGTTGGCAACGGCCGTAGCTCCCACCTTCCAACAGGAAATAACCGACACCAGCACCATGGCCTTCCGTCTTCACGTATGGCGCGTAGCCAGCATCATGGTTGCCGATTTCCCCTTTACCGGTGTAGGAATGGGCACATTCAACGATGTGGCCAGCCGCCTCTACCCATTTCCGCCCAATGCCAACCCAGGTACCCACAACTTATTCTTACAAGTAGCCGTGGATTTAGGACTGTTTGGCTTTATTGCCTATATTTCTCTGGTTTTGCTTACCCTGTACATGGGCAGCCGGGCGCTGCAAATGGTTCGGCAGCGTCAGGACGAGGGCATGGTAGCCATTACCGGCGGTAGTTTGGCCGGCTTTATCGGCATGTTGCTCCATGGTTGCGTGGACAATACAGTTTGGGGAACGAGAATGGCTTTTATTCCCTGGCTGGTTGTGGGGTTGATAACGGCCGTATACCTGTCCACCTGGGTAAAAAAATAGCCCTACAGCAATTCTCAATTTACCAAGAGCCAGCGATTAAAATCGCGCCTACAGAGAGCAAAGCCCACCCTTCAACAGGTTCAGGGCAGGCTCTGCGTGGGTTGGGCGCCAGTCGGCGAAGGCCGACTTTGCCTTTTGTAGGTGCAGATTTATCTGCCGCCACCGGAGAACCCAGCGATTAAAATCGCGGCTACAGGCAACAAAGCCCACTTTCGTGGGTTGTATGCTAGTTGGCGAAGGCCGACTTTGCCTTTTGTAGGTGCAGATTTATCTGCCGCCGCAAGCCATATTTCGAATTGCTGAATAGCCCTACTTTACCGTTGTTTTCAAGGCCATTTCCCTCTAAAATCCACTTCTTAATTCCTAATTCCCAAAGGAGATTCCCATGCAAACCCTCATCCTACAATGTAAACCCCGCAAAATGACCACCGGCGTCAACTGGCTGATTGAAGTGCTGGGGCCAGATGGCCCCGCCAAAGACCAGGTAAAACAATCCATTGACAAACTGGAAAATCATCCGGCCAAAGCCATCCGCCGCGCCCTCATTGACTGCCTGACCCTCATCCAGACACACGGCTACGAAATCAAATATACTGAGCATTTCGGCGCAGATAGTGAAATGGAAGGCTGGCTCTTTGTACTGCAAAAACGGTAAAAGTCCGTCATCCGTGAGCCGTAATCGAATAACGGATGACGGGTTACGAATTACGGACTACGCAGCGCCGTAATCGCCGCCTGGGTGCTGGCAAAGGCCACATCGGGCAACGCATCCAGGCGGAAAAAGGCGGCGGCGTCCGCGTCGTCGCCCGCTTTCAGCTCCCCACCCACCACCCGGCCCCGGTACAAAATAAAGATGGAAGCACCGCCCTGCTCTGGCGGATTGTGGTACACATCTAGCAGCCCCTCAATGGTGACGTGCAGACCGGTTTCTTCCTGCACCTCACGCACGGCCGTTACCTGCGGATCCTCTCCCTGATCCAGATACCCTGCCGGTAAACTCCACCGGCCAATCTCCGGGCGCATCGTGCGCCGCACCAGCAGCACTTCCCCCGTCTCATTCACCACTAATACCCCCACCCCCACCTTGGGATCGGTGAAATGAATGAATCCACACTGCGGACACGCCTTGCGCACTTTGTCTCCTACCAACTTCGTCTGCATGGCCGCACCACAGCGGGCACAAAAACGTACATCATCGGGAGCAGAATTTAGCTTATTCATTCGGTTATGTCTCGATCAATCGCCATCACAATGCAAAAGCGCCGGGGAGACGCCTAAAAATTGAGCCACTGGTTCTAATTCGCGGGCAATAAAAGTTTCAATGCCCATCCCCTCTACCAACATCTGGTACATGCGGGGTAAGTGTTCAGTCCCTCAAGAGACCTGACAGGTTTTTGGCCTGCAAAGTTTCAAGTTGAACTGGTAAAAAACCTGTCAGGTCTGAACGGTTACCATGCGGGAAAGGGCATACCCCACATCATTCGGACAATAAACCCCCAACAGAATATCCTTGTGGTTTTTCAGAGCCGTCTGGCGATAGCGTACCAGCCATTGCATTTTATTGTAATCAAGCACAAAGTTCTCTACACCACTAAAGTCACAAAAGCGATTGGCTTCCGGCCCCCAGGAACACGCTTTCATCGCCAGGTAATAGTTGACGATATTATCCGTCGTCAGTTCGCCGGTGGGGAATCAGCAGATGAGTTTGTGATTTTCGTGGAATACCAGCCTGTCCATAGCACGGTAACTCCTTATGATTAGTGGCGGGTGGCTAGTGCAAGCTAACTAGCCACCCGCCACCAGCCGCTAATCTCCATTATCCCGGCCCGGCGTGTTGGACAATTTTTGAAACACCAGCCGCCAGCCACCATCACGGCCGTCCGCACACTTTTCCACCCGCAGCCCACTCACCTCCGGGCTGCCCTCCGCCAACGCCACCGCATAAGAGACATCCGGCGACATGATAAAATCGCCATAACCCAGACCCCGATCAGGCTTAAAGCCGGTAAAAAAACGATCCTGCCCACCGGCCCAACGCACCAACACGGCCGTGCCCGGCACATCATTCAACACTGCATCCTGGGTGATCACCTCAATGCGCGGCGCGCCGTCCAGGTCACATAGCTGTTCCTGGCTGAGCAGTTGGAATGTAAAAACTTCGGTTGGCTGGGGTGGTAAGGTGGCGGTGGGGGTCAGGGCGGGCACGGCCGTGAGTGTGGGCAGCGGCTCTGGCGTGGGCAAAAACAGCGGCGCGGCCAGCGTGGGTGTGGGC
>JABFFZ010000012.1 GCA_013112725.1 Chloroflexota bacterium | reverse complement strand
CCACCGCCGGCCCGCCCGCCGGCCTGCCGCGCCAGGTGCGTCCACATGCGCGTCAGCCGGGGGGCGCGGTATTCTAATTGCGCCAGTTCCACTTGCAGTTTACCTTCGCGGGTGTGAGCGTGTTGGGCAAAGATGTCCAGGATGAGGGCGGTGCGGTCAATGACCTTTACTTCCTCGCCAAAAGCCTCCTCCAGTTCCCGCTGGTGGCGCGGCTCCAATTCATCATCAAAGATGACAACATTGGCGTCCAGTTCTCCTACCAGTGCTTTGACTTCTTCAACTTTGCCGGCGCCTATGTAGGTGGCGCTATCCGGTTTATCCAGCCGCTGGCTGGTTTGGCCGACCACATCCAGCCCGGCGGTGTCGGTCAGGCGCGCCAGTTCTTCCAGGCTGTCATGCAAGTTGAGCAACGGCCGTATCCTCTTAAACTCCACGCCCACTAAAAAAGCGCGTTCACGTGGTTCGTTGGTTGGGTATGTTTTGTGTGTAATAGTTGCCTCCGTGATACGTGATGCGTGATGCGTGACCCGAATGGAGTCACGCATCACGCATCACGAGTCACGTCTATTCAGAAAGCCCCGTAATTCGCAGCGCCGGGGGGTGTTCCACCACAAATTCGTAAACGATGGTTTGTTTGGCCCCGGCGGGTAAGGTTAGCTGCCATTCCAGTTCATTCAAATCAGACTGTTCGGTGGGCGTGGGGCGGGCGTTTTCCAGCCGGACTTTGATTTGTTCATTGCGGGAAACGGGGATGTGGTCGTGCAGTTCAATGGTCACGGCCGTGCCCAACAAATTCTGTAACTCCATCTCATAACCAAAACGGGTGCGGCGCACATCACGCAGCATCTTTTTGTCCACCTCCCGTTTCTTCAATTCCCGCTCGACGGTGATGCGCTCTTCCACGCCCAGCAGCAGTTCCAATTCACCGCCGGTGGGGGTGTATGCCAGATTGGTACGGCCGATGAACTCATCCCCCACAAACAGGCTGGCCGAACCGGCCAACAGGGGGCCGCTGCCACTGTTCGTAATCGTCACCCGGCGATAGACCGCGTCCGTATGTTTGGGCATACAGAGATAATCGAGTTTGGGATCAAGCTGTAGCTGCTGCAAAGTGGTTTTGTGCGGTGAGCCATCGCTGGGGATGTCGGCGGGATTGGGCACCTGGAAGGTCACGGCCGTGCCCTCGCTGCTGACAGACGCCGTGGTAATCTCCGCGTCTGCCACTTGCAGGCTGGCTTCTTCCATAACAAACGCATCGGCAGCCGCCATAGCCGGCGCGGCCATGACGGCTCTATCCGCCATTTTGGCGCGGGCCTGGGGCGCTGGCAGTGGTGGGGGCATGTACACATCCAGATACCAGGGGTAGAGTTCGGGCAACTGCTGGTTGAGCGCCGGCCGGGCGGTGGAGACGCTGAGCTGCACGGCCGTCCAATCCTGCCCCGTCTGCTGCGTAATCTGGGCAATATAGCTCAGTTCCACCGTCTGCCCCGCGTCCGTTTGCCGCAGCCGGGCATCATACAACGGCTGCCAGCCCGCGTTGTGTACCACATAGGTCACTTCGGTCCGGAATGTACCTGCCGCCAATACCTCAATCTCCACCACCGCCCGGTATCGTTCACGGGGACGGGCGGAACGCTGTTGGTTCAGCTCATTTTGCAACTTTTGCAGGCGGCGTTTCAGGTCACGCTCCTGTTTTTTCAGGTCGCGCACGGCCGTGCGCATCTGCACATCCTGGTCACGCAAAAAGTCCAGCAAATTGACCTGGTCGGTGACGGTGGTGCGGCCACGAGACAACCCTTTGGCAAACTCCACCGTCGCCGCTCGTAACCCGTCCAGATATTTGCCATGCCCCTGCCAACAGGCCATCTCGTCGGCCAACACCTGCATCTCGTCCTGCGTTTGCTCAATTTGCAGTTCCAGGTCACGCGCCTGGGCGGCCGGCGTTTCCGTGTAAAAATGGCGGTTCACATCCACACTCTGGATGCGCACCCGCGCCGTGCCCTGCCCGGACACCCGCACCGATTCCGGTTCTAACACCAGCGGTAATTCATCCACCAGCAACCGGTGAATGCCCGTTTCCAGTTCACAATCGGCGACGGCCGTGACCCGCGCCCGGTCTGGATACACCACCACCCGTTCTACTGTTGCTTCCAATGTCACATCCATGTTCTTCCACCTGGTAATTGGGTAATTGAGTAATTGGGTAATTGGAGCATCAATTACTTAATTACCCAATTACTCAATTACCCCTCTTTACATCCCCCACATCGGTTCTTTCAACCACAGCGGCAATTCAATATGAAAGGTACTGCCGGGGCAGGTTTCTTCGTCATACCCGGCGCTTTGCGCCCAAATCCGGCCGCCGTGGGCTTCAATGATGCCCCTGGCAATGGGCAGCCCCAGGCCGGGGCCACCGCCTTTGAACTTGGTTTTACTGGATGAGTGCAGGCTGGCGTCAGCGGCCGTGCCAAACTTGTTGAAAATGAGTTCCAGGTCGGTGGCGGCAATACCAATGCCAGTATCCGTCACCTGAATATCCAAAAAGCCGCCCATCTCATCGGACGATTCATCCTGGCGGGTGGTCACGGCCGTGATCGTCACCCGGCCCCCATCTGGCGTATATTTCAGCCCATTCATCAGCACTTTGGTCAGCGCCTTCTTCAACTTCTCCTCATCACCATACGTGCTGGAAGGCACGCCAAAGGGCAGGATCACCAAATCCACCTGACGTTCGGCAAAATATCTTTTCAAGCTGTCCGCCGTCAGCAGCACGGCCCGTTCCAGGTTAATTTCCCGGTACTTGATCTCAAACGACTTCAAATCAAGCAGGGAAACATCAATCAAGTCGCCGATCACTTCCCGCATCCGGCGAAAGCCATTGTTAAAACCATCCAGATAAACATTCAGGCGTGGTTCATTTTTTAATTCTGCCCGCAAAATATTGGCATATCCTTCAATAATGGTCAACGGTGTCTTCAATTCATGGGCCGCCACAGCAATAAACTTGGTCTTTGTCTCTTCCAGCCGGTCTTCCTGGCGGCGCAGTTGCACCATATGTTCAATCAGGTCGGCGCGCTGCATATCGGTGGCTAACTGCGAGGCTTCGATGACGGCATAGGTAAGAATATCGTCCAACTGGCGCATGGCACGCAGCGTTTCCTGCGGCGGGAACTGCCTTTCCAGACGAGCAATAATCTCTTGTTTCAGTACGCGCAGCACCACCAGCCAATCATACGCCCCCCGCGCATCATGCCCAATACTCGTCAACGCCCAGGATTGCACATTGGCTAACTGCATTTCCGGCAGCGCGGTGACGCTGTCAGCCAACAGCGCCAGGAACTCAAAAAGATCATCTTCGTCCACCAGCATATTGGGCGCGCGGCGCAGCGTGGCGCTGCACAACACGGCCGCATTCTGGCGTAACCACAGATTCAAACCTTCAGCCACAAGGCGTCTCCTACGAAATTATGAGTTATGAAGGATGAATTATGAATTTCATCCCTGGTAGTCAACCGTCGCTGACGCAAAGGCCGCTTCCCTGTCATAGCGGATGGCGTTGGCGCGGGCAAAACGGCGCAGGGCGGTCAGGGCGCGTTCGCTGTACCAGCGGTATCGTTCTGACTTGGGTAAATCGTGCTGCGGGGCGGGCAGCAAGCCAAAATTGGCCTTCATCGGCTGGAAATGGCCGGCTTCGGCATGGGTCACATAATGGCAAAGCGCGCCCAGCATGGTAGTAGGCGGCAGGATGACGGGCAGTTGTCCCTTCAGGAGCCGGGCCGCGTTCACGCCCGCCAGCCAGCCGGTAGCGGCATTGCCCATATACCCCTCGACGCCGGTGATTTGCCCGGCAAAAAAGAGGTCGGCGCGGCCCCGATATTGCAGCGAGGGGTGCAACAACTGCGGCGCGTTGATATAGGTGTTGCGGTGCATCATGCCGTAGCGCATAAATTCGGCGTTTTGCAGGCCGGGAATGAGGCGCAAGACGCGCTTTTGTTCACCCCAGCGCAGATTGGTCTGGAAACCAACGATATTGTACAACGAACCAATGAGATTATCCTGGCGCAGTTGCACCACGGCATACGGCCGTGTCCCCGTGCGTGGATCCACTAACCCCACCGGGCGCATAGGGCCAAAGGCCAGCGCCTTATCGCCGCGCCGGGCGATTTGCTCAATGGGCATACAGCCTTCAAAAAAGTGGGGGTCTTCCTGTTCAAACTGTTTCAAGGTGATCGTGTCCGCGGCCAACAGCGCCTCCTGAAAGGCAAAATACTCCTCTTTGTTTAGCGGGCAGTTGATGTAATCTCCTTCTTCCTGTTCGCCGCGGTCGTAGCGAGAATCGCGGAAGGCGATGGACATATCAATACTGTCTGCCTGCACAATGGGGGAAAGGGCGTCATAAAAGTAGAGGTGCTGCTGCCCGGTCAGTTCGCTGAGGCTGGCAGCCAGGGCAGACGAGGTGAGGGGGCCGCTGGCGATGATGGTGGGGGTAGGGGGCACGGCCGTGACCTCCTCCCGTACCAATTCAATCAAGGGATGGCTCTCAATCTTTTCCGTCACACGTTGGGCAAAGAGGTCACGATCCACAGCCAGAGAAGAACCAGCGGGCACGGCCGTTTCCTGGGCACAGGCCAATATCAACGACCCCAGGCCGCGCAGCTCCGCCTTGAGCAGTCCGGGCGCTTTGTCCGGCAGAAAGGAGCCAAGCGAATTGCTGCATACCAGTTCGGCCAGAAAGGGGGTGGTATGGGCAGGCGTTTCTTGCCGGGGACGCATCTCATACAGACGCACGGGCACGCCCAACTCAGCAGCCTGCCAGGCCGCTTCAGCCCCCGCCAGGCCGCCACCAATAATGATCAACGCTGTGTGCATGGGCGGGATTTTATCACATCTGCAAGCGATGATGTATCCGCGAAAATCTGCCAGATGCGCGGCATGTCCTTCCTATTCAGACATGCCTACCTGTGGCCGATGCCCAAACTGCACCGGTGGCCGATCAACCGGCGCCGCCCAACGCACGGCATTGCCAATCACCCGCAGCACCTCATCCTGGTAATAAATGGGGTAGGTCTCGTGGCCGGGACGGAAGTAGAAAATTTTGCCTTGCCCGCGCTGGTAACAGCAGCCGCTGCGAAACACCTCACCCCCGGCAAACCAGCTAACAAAGACCAGCGTTTCCGGTTGGGGAATATCAAAAAATTCGCCATACATCTCCGCCTGGGGAATCTCGAAGTATTCACCCAACCCTGCGGTGATGGGATGGCCGGGGGCGACCACCCACAGCCGCTCCAATTCGCCTGCTTCGCGCCATTTCAGGTTGCAGGTGGTACCCATGAGCCGCTGGAAGATTTTGGAGAAGTGGCCAGAGTGCAGCACAATCAGCCCCATGCCCGCCAATACCCGCGCCTGCACCCGGTCAACGATCTCATCGCTGACTTCGCCATGCGCCAGGTGGCCCCACCAGGTGAGGACGTCGGTTTGGTCGAGCACGGCCGTGCTCAACCCATGCTCCGGCTCATCCAACGTGGCCACCCGCACGCTCATGCCCTGCCCTTGCAAATAGTTAGCAATCGGCGTGTGCATCCCCTCCGGGTAAATCTCCTGCACCTTCGCCGACTGTTTCTCATGCCGGTATTCATTCCAAATGGTTACACGAATCGTCATGTTTTCTCCTGTTAAGAGCAACTCTCCCACGCTGCATGTTCCGCTTGCAAATAAAGAGCTACGGCCGTTCCCGAATCATCTGGTAGGCATAAGCCGCATCTGGTTCTGGCTGTTTGCCGGTGGCCTGGCCCACAGCCCGCGCCAGAGCCGCCGTGACAAAGGCATTGAGGCTGACGCCTTCTTGCACGGCCGTTTGCGCCAGATCCCGGTGTAACGATCGGGGCAAACGAATCACAAACTTACCGCTGTACTCCTCAGCCGGTCGAGGCTCCGGGATGGGATCGCCATCGGCCAACGCATCTTCCAACCAGGCAGTCATGGCCTCCTGAATCATGCCATCCAACGCCTCAAAACTGTCTGCTTCGGTCATGCAGCCCGACAGTTCACGCACACGGGCAAACCAGTAGGCAGCCCCATCTTCACTTTGTTTGTTGTGAATGACTTCTATCGTGTAGGGCAAAGAGAGATAATAAGCAATATCTTTTTCCATCTTTCCTAACCTCCACTTTAATCCTGCAACCCTAAACCCAACGCTTCTAACTCATCAACGGCTTGCAATACCTCATCTACCGCTTCCGCACTGACATATTTTCGGCCACCATGTGGTTTGACAATCGTAAAACGAAATGTCCGCGAGGCTGTACGCCTTTTGAAAATAAAGTGTGATCCTTTGCCCGGACGTTTGTCAAATTGATACCAGGTCAGCAGTTTTTCCAATGTAGAAAAGGTCACTTTCTGTGGATTTTGCCGTATTTGGGCTATAATTTTTTCTTTTTGGCCCATTTTTTACACTTTAGATAGTATCATATTCAGTACCATCTGTCATTATTGGTGAAACACCATCCCATGTCGTCAGCCCATACATTAGCGTCTCACAATTGCCTAATTACCCAATTACCCAATTACCCAATTACTCAATTACATTTAACCGGCTGCCCGCCTCGCGCGGCTGAGGCTTGAATGGCGTCCCACAACCGGGCCATGCGCAGGCCTACTTCCGGCGGGCAGGGATTGGGCAGATGGCCGTCCCTTACCGCCAAAAACTGCTCCCAGGCCCCGGTCGTCTCGGGCACCACCACCGGTTCAAACTCTTTGCTACCAGGTTTCAGAATATGCAGCCATTGTCCCCAGACGCCCGTGTTCAAAATCGCCTGCTCACAAAAAACGCGCACATCGGAGGCGCAAGAAGGCACTGTTGCCCCTGATGCATGTAACGTAACCAACGCCCCTGAAACCAGGCGGCCCATGACCACCCCCAAAATATCTACCGGCGCGCCGTTGTTATCCAGCCAGGCGGCCACTTCCACAAAATCCTCCCCCGCCAGGTCAGCCACCGTATTGAGCATGTGCGCGCCGGTATCAAACAAGAAGCCACCGCCGGACAATGCCGGGTTTTGCCGCCAGGTGCCGGCCGTGTTCGGCTGCCAGTTTTGCCAGACGGTGGCGCTGATGCTCTGGATTTTGCCCAGTTCACCGGAGCGCAGCAGGGCCGCCGCCGCCCGAATTTCCGGCGAGAGGCTGCCGTTAAAGGCGACCACCAGCAGCCGCCCCGTTTCGTCGCGGGTGCGGATCAGGCTTTGCGCTTCGGCCACGTTCATCACCATCGGCTTTTCCAGCAGTACGTCCAGCCCTGCTTCCAGACACGCTTGGGCCTGGTCGTGGTGGTAGGCGTGGGGGGTGATGATGAAGGCGGCGTCCAGTTCGTCACCGTACTCCGCCAATAGTTTCGTCAGGTCAGGCTGATTGGAAGGTGGGGTACGGCCGTGCTCTGTAAAAAGCTTCACCGTCTCCGCATACGCCTCGGCCGATGGTTCACACACCACCGACACGTGGGTAGACGGAAAGTTCGCCAATATCGCCCGTAAATGATGCCGGGCCATGCCGCCCACGCCAATCATGGTCAGGTTTACGGCCGTGTCTGTTAAAACATGTTCCTTCATTATTTTACTTGCCTCAGTTTTAGAGTATGGTTGGCTGATTATTCGAGCAGCTTTTGATAGCCAGCCTGAACAAAGTAATGATCAGCGGTAAATGCTACCGTAATATGCTCTTGTTGCATGATTACAAAACTGGAACAATCCGTTAGCCCCCATGCTTTATCTGGTCGTTTACTATAGAACTGCCACGCTTCCTCATATAACGATTTGCTAACTGGAACAATCGTCAGAAAAGGAGTCTGGCGCAATGAATTGATGAAACGGATTGTTTGGGCGCGAAAATCTGGCGCCGCCAAAGCATCGGCAACTTCTAGCAAAACAAAATCAGTCGTGATCAATTTTTGCTTTTGTTGGCGCAATTTTGCCATCATCTGGTTTGCGTCTTTATGGTATTTATCCCGGCTATTGAGAAGAGCCAGCCAGGCGGCCGTATCCACAAAAACATCACTCATGCTGTTTGTCGTTTGGGAGATCCATAGAGGTAATGGTCATGTTCAGCGGCCAAGTCAGGGATACCAGTGTCTACCACACTCTCTGCCAGGGTCTTCATAAACGTATCCCATGCGGCATCATCATTGCCATTCTCATCGCTTTTCGTTTGCGCTAACAAGGTGATGATGTTTTCCCATACTGGCAGGTCAAGCTGTACGGCCGTGCGCTCACCCGTCTCATCTACAACATAACGTGCCGACGCCAATAAATCTTCAATAACCATTACAGTTCTCCAGGTAGTAACAAACCTGTGGTCATTATAACACGGCCGTCACCCAGGCACATCATCCCTAAACACTCAAGTAAAAATGAGCAGCAGCGCCGAAATGATAAGCAGCGCCAGGATGAGTTGTTCATACTGCTGCGGCTTGATTTTACCGGCCAACCCCCGCCCCGCCCAAACTCCCACCAGGGCAATTGGCAGCATCCAGGCCATCTGCCGCAGCAAAGCAAAATCAAACAGCCCGGCATACCAGTAATAAGGCACTTTGATCCAGTTCAAAATGGCAAAAAAGAGGGCGTTGGTGGCAATAAACACCCGCGGCGTCACCTTTTGCAACAGCAGGTAGATGCTGACCGGCGGCGCACCTGTGTGCGCCAGCGCCGAGGAAAAACCGGCGACTGTCCCGGCAGCCACCCCATGCCAATTATGTGGCCGGTAGGTCAGCCAGCGCAGCAGTTGTTTTTCAAAAATCTTGTACAGGGCAAAAAGCAAGACGATGACCCCCAACAACAATTGCAGTGTTTCCGTGGGCGCGTTGGTGATAAAAAAGGTGCCAATCGTCACCCCCAGTACGCCGCCCGGCAGCAGCAAAATCACATACCAGCGATGCCAATGCCCCCAATGAAAGGCCACGGCAAAAACATCGGCAAACATCAGCACCGGCAGTAAGAGGCCAATGACCTGATCGGCCGGCATCACCAGCGCCATCAGCGGCGTGGCCAGCACCCCCATTGTGCCGCCCAACCCGCCTTTGGACAGGCCAATGAGCAGGGCGACACTGGCGGCGACGAAAATAACGTTTGGTTCCAAGGGGAATTGAGATTAGGAGATCGAGAGATTGGGAGATCAAATCTCTCAATCTCCCAATCTCTCAATCTCCTATCTTCTACATCGCCCGGTCCCGAAATTCCCGATTATGCACTTCCACCGGCACATGCATCAGTTCCAGGATACCCCGCGCCACATGCTCAGAGAGGCGGCGGAATGCTTCTTCGCCTTTCTCTTTGGTGGCCCGCAGCGGGTTGCCAATGGTGCCGCTCTCGATAAATTCGTGGTGATCCATGGGGAAGTTGAAGTAGGTGTACCCTTCAAATTCCACGTCCGGCATCCCATCTTTTTTGGCAAAGGTGCGCGGCAGGAATTCGGGGATGTGCGCTTTGGTGTGTTCGGCGCGTTCCATGCGCACCAGATCTTCACGCCAGGCCAGGTCTTGCGATGTTTCCAACTCGCTGGCGTGCCAGCCGGGGGTCTCTTCCGGCGGGTTTTCCATCAATCCCTTCAAAATGCCGGTGTACCGCTCCATGTACGGTTTGACGAAGCCAACTAGCGCGCCGGTTTCGTAGCGCAACTGGCGCAGCACCGGGTCTACTACTTTGACGTTGGAGCCGTGCCCGTTCATAAAGATGATGCGGTTGAAGCCGTGATGGATGAGGCTGCGGGCGACGTCGTACATCACGGCCAGCAGAGTGGAACTGCGCACGGTGATGGTGCCGCGCCCCATGCCAGGGTGGTGCATGTGCTGGGGCGAGTAACCCATCCAGATGGGCGGCGTGTGCAGCACGGCGATCATTTCGGAGACGCGGCGGGACATTTCTACGGCCGTGACCGTATCCGTATACAGCGGCAAATGCGGCCCATGCTGCTCCAGGCTGGCCATGGGCACAATCACCAAATCCTTCACCGCCAGGTATGCGTTGATGTCCACATAGCTCAAATCACCAATGTCCCAGGAGAGGAATTGTGACCGAAACTCGTCATCCCCTTCGGTCAGGTGGGGCAGGTTTTTATAGGTACGGCCGTGATCGGCAATCATAACTCCTCCTTCATCATATCAATGAATAATTTCGCCACTTCCCGCCCAAATTCCGGGTCGTTGACGTGGCGGGCATAAGGTAAGACCGGTATATCGGCGCGGATGTTGGCCTGCACCGTTTTCAGGAAATCGGCGTCCGCTTCTGGATTCCAGAAAGGGCCGCCGGGCACGTTGGGAATGGAAAGCCCTTGCGTGGGCACGGCTACCACCACAGGCGCAGTCGCCAGATTCAGCCGTTCGGCAAAGATGTGGCCGAGCTGCACCATCTCTTCGTGGCTGGCGCGGACGAGGGTGAATTCCGGGTTGTGGTCGTAAATGGGACGGCCGTGCAGTGCCGCCGGAATTGTGCCCGCATTCCATACACTGAAATCTATACAGCCAGGCACGACTACTTGCGGGATGCCCAACTGCCCAATCCGTTTCAGCCGTTCCGGGCCACCATCGTGAATGCCGCCCACCAGCGGGTCATAAATCTCGTTGGTGGTAAAGTCAATCACGCCCACAAACTGCCCCAGCGCCGCCAATTCTTCCATGGCTGGGCCACCCACCCCATTGGAGTGAAAGATCACCGCTTCGTAGCCATGCTCCGCCAGCACTATTTTAGCGGCCATCACCGCTTTAGTGGTATTGCCCAGCATGGTCATGGCGACGTACTTCGCCCCTGGTTCGGGCGTGGGCAGGCCATGCCCATATTCCACCATGCCCTTAATGGCTGCGGCCACGTTGTCAAACACGGTGCAGGCGATGGGGTTCAGACCTAAAATGTCTACCACCGAATGGACAACCATCATGTCCCGCGTACCCACCAGCGGCGCAAAAAAGTGATAGCCAGAGGCGATGGGCGAGACCAGCACTTTGGGCACACCAACGGGCAGCACCATCATCGCCGCCGCGCCCATGACCGCTCCTTCCGCGCCGCCCATGCTCACGGCCGCGTCCACTTTTCCCTGCGCGTACAATTCGATCAGCAGCTTCTTGAGCGCCTCGCGCATTCCGGCCACCGCCCGGCCGCGGCTGCCCGCGTTGCGCAGTTCATCAATGGTAGTGTTGGCGTAGGTGGCGGCCGTGGCCCGGTCAATATCCGGCGTAATGTCCAGCGGTTCACCCAGGATGCCGGAATCAATCACCGTTGTGCCCAGCCCCAAACTTTGCAGCCGGTCACGCAGGTATTTAATCTCCGGCCCCTTGGTGTCCAGGGTGCCGATGACGACTACATTTTTGGACATTGCTTTTGTAGTGCGCAATGAACAGTAAGCAGTGAGCGGTTAGCAGTAAGCAGTCTGGAAGCTCTTACTGCTTACTGCTTACTACTGCTTACTGCTTACTTCTCACTTGATCAAGGGCAGCAATGTCTTCCCCGTCGTATCCACCAGCCAGCTGTAAAACTCTTCGGAGAGAACGCCGGAGCCATGATCCTGGATAAACTTCAATTGCTCTTCGGTCAATTCCTTCTCGGCGCTGGCGGTGGCATTCAGGTAGGGGTTGGCCGGGGTGCGGTCAATGGGGGCCACAAATTCGACGGTAAGCGCGCCATCGTAGCCGATCTCTTTGAGCGTACCCACGATGTCGCGCCAGTTGAGCGCACCCTGCCCGCAGGCCATGCGGTTGTTATCGGCCACGTGGAAATCGAACAATTTCTTGCCAGTTTTGATAAGGGCTTGCCGGAAATTGGCTTCTTCGATATTCATGTGGAAGGCATCCAGACAAACGCCTACGTCCGGGCCAACAGCCTCGGCCAGGGCCAATGCCTGATCGTGCCGGTTGAGGAAATTGGTCTCAAAGCGGTTGAGCGGTTCAATAGCCACACGAATGCCTTCTTTTTGGGCGTGGGTGTTGATCTCTTTCAACCCTTCGACGGCCCAGTTCCACTCCGTCTTTTCGTCGGCCTGGGCGCGCACCTTGCCCACCTCGGAGGGGACGATGCTCATCACTTGACCTTCCAACTCCTTGACCATCGTCACGCACTTCTTGAGATAGTCTATGGTGTTGGCACGGCCGTTTTCATCCGCCTGAATCAAGTCCAACCCGGTGAACATCAGGCTGATGGAACCCCAACAACGAATCCCGTTCTCTTTCAGGGTGCGTCGCAAATCCTTCGTGTCATACTTGTCCGGTTCGCCACCGATTTCGATGCTTTCGTAGCCATATTTGGCTAACCGGCGAATCGTCACTTCAATAGGTTCTGCGCGCATCCAATTGTGCATTGATAGATGCATGATAATTTACCTCCTCTTGTAAATTATGAATTAGGAATTATGAATTAGGAATGGGGTGTGACTTGCGCTGTTCCTCATTCACTTTGTACCAATGGGTTTTGGTATGGGCCACGAATTTCACGAATGACACGAATTTTTATTCTTGTATATCAATCTTAGCGTTTCTTCGCGTCCTTCGCGGATTTTCCCAAACCCACCGATTACCGATTACTGATGACCGATTACCCGCTGTGCCAGGAGTTCATACAACCCCTGCACCCGCAGCCCATATTCCCCGGCATACCGATTCAGGTGGTGGAGTGTGGCGGGGTCTTCACAAATGAGCAGTTGTGCCCCGCTGGCTTGGGCGTCTTGCAGGCGGGCACGGGTGAGGCGCTCGGCCAGGGCCGGACTGCTGAACTGGATATAGGTGCTGCCAACGGGTTGGGCGCGCTCTTTGCGCCAGAAGAGTTCACGGGGTGGGGTGGGCATCACGGCCGTGACCAAGCCTCTTACCCTCTCATGCCTTTCCGGTACGCGCACCGCATGGGTGGGGTCCACATACGTCCAGGGCGTCTCATCCTCCGTTTTGCGGAAAGCGATTTCTCCAGCCGCTAATCGCTCTGCCAGCAAGTCTGTGACCTCGATAAAATCGGGAGGGGAGACTTTAGCCGAAGCCGAAACGGGCCGGCTAAAGCCTCCCCTCCGATCGTTAAAGGCGTAAAAATCGCCGGCCGATAACAGCAACAACTGTTTTGCGCCAACGCTCGCCAATTCATCCAGAGTCGCTTGCCACAACTGGGCCGCCAGATCAGGGAAACCGGCGGAGTGGGCGAACAGGCCGTTATTACGGCCGTACCCCCCCACCACCACTTCCATCCCCACTGCGCTCAACAATTTTAATACGGCCGGTATCGTCTCCGGCCACAAATAGGCCGCTTCGTCACCGGCAAACAGGGCAACCTGGCCCGCGCCGGTAGCGGATTGGGGCAGTTGCGGCTGGTAGGGGTTGTGCCATTGTGTCAGGTGAGTGTGGAGTTGGGTCACGGCCGTGCCTGCCAACCCTTGCACCACCAATTCCGCCCGCACCGCCGCCAGCGCCTCTTCAAAGGGCTGATCGGTGGCGCAGTGTGTGCGGCTATTGCCGCCATCCACCTCGCTGAAGACAATGCCCACCGTCTCCGCGTTCCACGTTGCCAACCCCCGCTGCTGCGACGTGACCAGCAGCGCCATGCCATGCGGCGTATACGCTTCCTGGTTCGTCACCATGCCCACCGGGGCCACGTGGCGGCACATCAGGCAAAAGCGGCAGTTTTCGAGGGTGGAAATTACGTTATCTAACATTTGCTTTGAAGGAGATTGGGAGATTAGGGGATTGAGAGATTGGGAGATTGAATCTCCTAATCTCCCAATCTCTCAATCTCAATTCCCTAAAATCCCACCTTCCCCGGATTCATAATCCCGTTCGGGTCGAGTGTCTTTTTAATCCGTTCCAGCATGGGCCAGGCGGGGCCGTATTGGCGGCGCATGAAGCGGGAGAGCTTAAGGCCGACGCCGTGATGCTCGTTGATCATGCCGCCGTTTTCGAGCACGGCCGTGATCGCCGTATTCCAGATGCGATTGTGCAGCCGGATTGCTTCCTCCGCCTCTTGTGGCGGCTCCGGGATGATAAAACGGCTGTACAACGACGCCCCCCAGTGAAACCAGTGCGAAAAATGGCCGATGTAGTTCACATTCCAATCCGCATACGTCTCTTCCACCGCCCGTTTTTGCGCCCAATACAGCTTTTCCAGTTTATCAAAGGTTGTCACCGTCTCCGTCGTGCCATACATCCAGGGGAAATGCAGGCCGTTGGGTGGGTAGTAAAAATGGTAACGGTGATCCCACCACTTTTCGCCCGGTTCGCGCCCCAGGTCTTGGCCGCCCAATGCCAGACAAATTTCCAATGACTTCTGCTCTTGCAGGGCAGCAATGTCCGGGTCGCCGTCAAAACCCATCACCATGTATGCCCCGTCCATCTCATAACCCAACACCTTTTTCACCTGCGTGGCTGTGGAGGCGGGATCATACAAACGGATGACAAAGGGGCTGAGGCGGCGGGTCATCAGTTGGCGGCCCGCTCCCAGGGCGTGGCCTAAATTTTGGAACAAGACCGCTCGCAGCAGCCGCGCTGCCGGCAGGTAATCCACCTGCATCGTCGCTTCGGTGATGACGCCAAACGTGCCTTCTGACCCTAGAAAGAGGTGGAAATAATCCGGCCCACCGGCATGATCGGGCACGATGGGGGTGCGGATGATTTCGCCCGTGGGCAGCACAATTTGCATGTTCAGCACCATGTCTTCCGCTTTGCCATATTTGGTGCTGATGGTGCCGGAGCCACGTGGGGCCAGGTAGCCGCCCAGGGTGGCGCAGTTGGCAGAGGCGGCATAATGGGGCAGCGTCAGCCCCTTTTCGTTGAGCGCCCACTCCAGCACCGAGCCGTTGATGCCCGCTTCGGCCGTGACCGTCAGCGAGGTTTCGTCAATCTCCAGAATCCGGTTCAGCCGCTTTACGTCCAGCATGATGCCGCCAAAGACGGGCGCGGCCCCACCTTGCGACCCGGAGCCACCACCCCAGGGGACGACGGGGATGCGATAGGTATTGGCGATTTTGAGGATTTCGGCGATTTCAACGGCCGTGCCCGGATGCACAATAAAATCGGGCAACGTCGGCTGTGCGCCCCGATCCAGCCACATTTGCGGCAGCCAGAACCAGTCGGTGGCATACACCAGCCGGTCGCTCTCCCTGGTGGAGATATATTCTTTGCCCACGACCTCTTCCAGTTCGGAGCGGATCATTTCGTGCTGTAGTGTTGTCATAATTTGATGCGAGATGCGTGATGCGTGATACGTGAGGGGAGTCTCACAGGTCACGCATCACACATCACGGATTACCGCCTCTTCCTCCGGCACGGGCGTGATATGACTCCAGGCGATGAAGCTGACAGTCGAAGCAAGCAGCAGGTAAAAGCCGTAACGGAAGGCGGCAAAAAGCCAGGGTTGGAACATGCCCACAATGCCCAGGATGATGCCGCCAATCAGGATGTATTCGATGAGGCGGTACGTTTTGTAAGCCACTTTGCCGTTGAGCCGCAGCGCCAGCCACCAGATGGCGGAGATGTAAAACAGGATGATGGAGATGAACACCATCAAAAAGCCAATGCCGCTCAAGAGGGCATTGCGGTTTAGCTGCTCTTGGGGAAAACTGGCTGTTAACGTCGGCGCAACAAAGAGGCCGAGGAGGAGAAAGAGCACGGCCGTGATCGGCAAACCAATCGGTACACGGCGTTTTTTGGGGGTGGGGTCTTGTTCAGCCATGATTGAGTAATTGAGTAATTGAGTAATTGGGTAAGTGTAATTACCCAATTACTCAATTACCTAATATCGAATATCCACCTGCCGCTTCGTCTCCGCCGATTGCACGATGGCGTCGCAGATGACGGCCGTTTTGTAGCCATCCTCAAACGTCGCCCCATGCGGGCCAACGGGCCGGTCATTGACAATGCAGTCCAGCAAATGGGTGATCTCGTGAATAAAGGTATGTTCCCAGCCGATGATGTGCCCATGCGGCCACCAGTTTTCCCACCAGGGATGGTAGCCCTCGGAGATAAGCACATTGTGGAAACCCTGCGTCTCCTTCGGCTGTTCGCCCACCCAGAACACTTCTAGCTCATTCATCCGTTCCAGGTTAAAGCGGATACTGCCCTTTTCGCCGTTGATTTCAAAGCAGTTGGAATTTTTGTGCCCCCCGGCAAAACGAGTGGCTTCCAGTGTGCCCACCGCGCCGTTGGCAAACTCCACGCAGGCCACAAAGGCGTCGTCCACATCCACTTTAGCCGTACCGCTGCCATCGGCCAACGGCCGTTCCGGAATAAAGGTTTTGGTCATCGCCGCCACGCTGGTCATATCACCCACCAGGTAATGGGCCAGGTCAATGATGTGCGCCCCCAGGTCGCCCAGTGAACCGGAACCGGCTACCTTCTTATCCAGCCGCCAGATGTGGGGCGTGTTGTAATGGGGCATAATCCACTCTTGCAAATAGACCGCCCGCCAGTGGTAAATCTGGCCGAGTGCGCCGCTATCAATCAGGTTGCGAATCTGGCGCACGGCGGGCACAAAGCGGTAGTTGAAGGCCACCATGTGCTTCACGCCTGCTTTTTCCACGGCATCCAGCATCGCCTTCGATTCTTCGGCGGTACGGCCGAGCGGTTTTTCACACAGAATATGTTTGCCCGCCTGCGCCGCGGCAATGCAGGGCTCGGCGTGGGCGTCATTAGGGCCGCCGTTGTCAAATAGCTGCACATCCGGGTCATTGACCTGTTCGCGCCAGTCGGTGGTGTATTTGCTGTAGCCATAGCGCCGGGCGGCTTCGCGCACGGCCATTTCGCTGCGCCCGCTCACAGACACCATCTTAGGAATGGCGGGGGGCGGGTACATCATGTAGGGAATCGTCTTAAAGGCGTTGGCGTGCGCCTTGCCCATAAAGGCATAGCCCAACATGCCCACGCCTACTTCGGGAATATCGCCGGAAGCTGCCACCCCGGCCATGCTGGTAAAGGATTGATCGCTCATAAAAACCTCCTGCGGAGGTAATTGGGTAATTGGGTAATTACCCAATTACCCAATTACCTAATTACTCCTTCGCAAACGCCGCATCAAAGGCTACCGCCGACGGCGCAAAATCCAGCTTTTTCACAAAGGCACACGCTTCGGTGGCGCCATGTTCGCGGTCCATACGGCCGTCTTCCCATTCCACCGACAGCGGGCCGGTATACCCAATGTCGTTCAGCGCCCGGATAACCTCTTCAAAATCAATGGAGCCGCGCCCCAACGAACGGAAATCCCAGAAGCGGCGGGCATCACCAAAATTGAGATGGCCGCCAAACACACCCGCTTCTGTGGGCCGGGGCGACCAGTAGACGTCCTTCATGTGCGCGTGGAAGATGCGGTCGGCAAATTTGCGGATGAAAGCCACGTAATCTACGCCCTGGTAACCAAAGTGGCTGGGATCGTAGTTGAAACCAAAGGCGGGGTGGTGGTGTACGGCCGTCAGCGCCGCATCCGCGCTGGCAATATCAAAAGCAATCTCCGTCGGGTGGACTTCCAGGGCAAACTTCACCCCTTCCTGGCTGAACACATCCAGAATGGGCGCCCACAACTGGGCAAACAGCGCCAGCCCCCGCTCCAAAAAGTCAGGCGGGTTGGGTGGAAATGAGTACACCATATGCCAGATGGGGGAGCCGGTAAAACCAGGTACCACTTTGACGCCCAATTTGGCTGCCGCCCGCGCCGTGTTTTTCATTTCCTCGGCGGCCCGTTCCCGAACGCCATCTTCCTTACCATCACCCCACAGACGATCCGGCAGGATGCTCTTGTGCCGCTCATCAATGCGGTCACACACCGCCTGCCCCACCAGATGATTGCTGATAGCAAACACTTGCAGGCCATGTTTTGCCAGAATATCCCGGCGGGAACGGATGTAGGCGTCATCGCTGAGAGCTTTGTCCACCTCAAAGTGGTCGCCCCAGCAAGCGATCTCCACCCCATCATAGCCAAACGATTTCGCCTTGGCGCAAATCGTATCAAAGGTCAGGTCGGCCCATTGGCCGGTGAATAAAGTAACTGGTCTTGGCATGTTTCCTCCTAAATTCTTGCGTTCGTAGTAGGCGATTCATCGCCTTTTGACGGCGATAAATCGCCTACTACGAACAACTTTTACCGCAGTGAACGCCACGGTTCTTCGCCACTCACATCAACGGCAATATAGCCGCCTTCGCCGTCACAGGGGCCGAGGACGACCATCAGTTTGGCGGGGGCAGCGCCGGTGTTGAAGGAGGCGTGAACGATGTCGGCATCAATAAAAATGGAATCACCCGGTTTTAAGACTTGTTTTTGATCTTCCAACCATTGCTCAATCTGCCCGGAAAGGACGGTAATGACCTCTTCCTGGTGGGGGTGTTTGTGAAAGTTGTGCCCCATGCCGGGTTTGAGGGTTACTTCCATGACGGTGATGTCCGTCGTGCCGGTGGTGGAGGGGCGGCTGATCCAGCCCAATTCGCCCCAATCCAACTGCTCGCGGTCAACCTGTGCGCTGGTAATGAACTTACCTTTCATACCTACTCCTACAAGTTTGTAGTAGGCGATTCATCGCCTTGTGATGGCAATAAATTGCCTACTACGAACGGAATTACGGCCGTAACCCCTTAAACCGTCTCGCCTGCTCCTCAATAGCCGGTTCCACCGCCAGCCGTTCAATGCTGGACGCGCCAAAGAAACCGGCAATGCCTTCGGTATGGTCAAAGATGTATTGCGCGTCCTCTGGCTCGGCAATGGGGCCGCCATGACACAAAACGATGATGTCCGGGTTCACAGCAACGGCCGCATCGCGCATCGCCTGTACCCGTGTGGCCGAATCGGCCAGCGTCAGCGCCGTTTGCGCGCCGATGGCCCCTTTGGTCGTTAGCCCCATGTGCGGCACCAATACATCCGCGCCCGCTGCGGCCATTTGGCGAGCCTCATCCGGCGTGAAGACGTAAGGGCAGGTGAGCATGTCTAGTTTGTGCGCCTCGTGAATCATCTGCACTTCCAGATCATACCCCATGCCCGTTTCTTCAAAACCCCGGCGGATGGTACCGTCAAACAGGCCGACGGTGGGGAAATTTTGCACGCCGTCAAAGCCCATCTCTTTCAACTGCTTCAGGAATACAGGCATGAGGCGGAACGGATCGGTACCACACACGCCGGCCAGCACCATCGTATTTTTGACCACCGGCAGCACTTCGGCGGCCATTTCCACGACGATGGCGTTGGCGTCGCCGTAGGGCAGCAGCCCGGCCAGGCTGCCGCGCCCGGCCATACGATACCGGCCGCTGTTGTAGATGATGATCAAATCCACGCCGCCACGCTCGGCAAATTTGGCGGAAATGCCCGTGCCCGCGCCGGCACCAATGATAGCACGGCCGTACGCCACGTTCTCACGCAACCGTTTTAGGGCTTCTTGTCTTGGTATAAACGGCATATCTTAATCATCAAAGATTACGCAGATTTCACCGATTTATTATCTGCGTAATCTTTAATCATCCAATAAACTCCAACAACTTTTCCGTCACTGCTTCTGCAAAAGTGGCGTCGTTTATATTGCAATCCAGTTCGTAAACCGAGATGCCGGGGCGGATGTGGCTTTTGATGGCATCGAACAGGGCTTTGTCTGCTTCCGGCCACCAGAACTCACCGCCGGGTGAATCAAGGACGGAGACACCTTGTAAGGGCAGGAAAAAGGCCACCGGCGCGGGCGATTGGTTCGCTTTCTCCGCCAGGATGCGCCCCAATGCAGCGTTCTCCTCCGGCGTGGTGCGCATCAAAGTGACATTGGGATTCCAGTAGTAAAATTTGCGGTCTTTGTATTTAGCGGGCACACTGTCTGGTCCCCAAAAGTTGACCATGTCCAGGCAGCCAGGGGCGATGACCTGCGGTAGATTTTGTTTAGCCGCACCGTCCATCCGTTCTGGCCCGGCGGTGAGGAAACCACCTACCAGCTCGTCCGCCCATTCGGTGGTGGTCACGTCCAGCACGGCCGTGAAATACCCCTCGTTGATCAAACTCTCCATCGTCTGCCCACCCGTGCCGGTGGCATGGAAAACGAGCGTTTCATAACCGTGTTCGTCTAAAATGGCGCGGCACTGATCTACCAGCCTGGTGGTATTGCCAAACATGGAGGCGGCAATCAACGGCTTGGTCTCGATGGCGGGCACGGCCGTATCCACCATCCCAATGATTGCCCCCACCGCATTGGCAAAAATGGGCGCGCTAATCCGGTTCACCCCGGCCACGTCCACCACCGAGGGAATGAGAACGATGTCCTTTGTACCCACGTAAGCGGCCGTATCGCCCGCCGCCAACGTACTGACCATCACTTTGGGAAAGCCGATGGGCAGTTGGCGCATGGCGACGGTGGCCATGACCGTGCCTGCGGAGCCACCCATGCCCAGGATGCCGTCAATTTTGCCGTCGTCGTACAACTTTTTGACGATGGTGGCGACGCCGGATGTCATGGTGGCTACGGCCGTGCCCCGATCCCCTTCTGCCCGCAAATCGGCCAACGAACGGCCCCCCGCCTGCGCTACCGTGTCGGCGTCAATCTCCGGCGCAAACAGCGGTTCACCGATAATGCCGGTGTTAATGACCAATGCCCGACAGCCGCGCCGCAGCAGTTCGCCTTTAACAAAGGCAAACTCCGCTCCTTTGGTATCCAATGCGCCGATGATGGCAATGGTCTTACTCATCAAATTGCTGCAAAACCCGATATTGGGGTATTAGGGCAATATCCCAATATCCCAATCTCATCCCAACAATGCCTGCAAAAACGCCAGCCCCTCCGCCGCCAGCGCGTCTTGCGACGGGGCCAGCTTGCGCCAGATGGCGGCAGCCTTGGCAATGGACTGTACCTCGGCCGTAAATGATTCGATCACCACCGGGCCATCATAGCCAATATCGTGCAGCGCGCCGGCCACTTCGTTCCAGGGCACATGGCCGGAGCCGGGCACACCGCGATCATTCTCGCAGGCGTGCAGGTGGCACAGCCGTTTCCCGGTAACGCGAATAGCCGCGCCGATGGACTTTTCCTCGATGTTCATGTGGAAGGTGTCTAGCATAATGCGGCAGGCGGGGTGGTCTACCCGGTCAATCAGTTCAATAGCCTGTTCATGGGTGTTGATGAAGCTGGTTTCAAAGCGGTTGAGCGGCTCAATGCCCAGCACCACGCCATGATCGGCGGCGTAGGCGGCCAGTGACCGCAAATGGCGCGCCAGGGTATCCAGGTCACGCGCCCGTTCATCGGCAGTGGCCTGCCAGGTACGGCCGACGGCGGAATAGATTGGCCCCACCAAATTTGTTGCGCCGATGGCTTGCGTGGCTTTGATGGCTTGCTGGATGTAAGCGAGGCCGGATTTCTGCACGGCCGTGTCTGGATGCACCAGATCCCGATCCGGCCCCATCGCGGCGCAGGTACTCACGCCCAACCCATAGTCACGCACCAGTTCGGCAGCACGGCCGTAATGAAAATCACCAATCCCCTCCAGCGGAAACTCAATCCAATCAAACCCCATTTCGGCTATGCAGGGAAGCAATTTCTCTAATCTCTCTGTAGTCAGGGGTGCTGTCCACACCCAGGTGTTGATACCGATCTTCATAGTAAATCGTGTAATTGGGTAATTCAGTAATTGGGTAATTGGGTAATTGCGCAATTACCCAATTACCTGCTTACTCAATTCACCCTCTTGTCTTCGCCATCAAAAAAATGCAGGCGGTCTTGCACAATATCAAATTTCACATTTTCGCCCGGTTTGAGGTGGGAAATGCCTGGAACCAGGCTCAACATCCTTTGTTCACCGGCCTGAATATGGATAACCGTTTCCACGCCCAGCGGTTCAATAAGGGTGACACGACCGTCAAACTGCCCATCACCCGCCGGCTGCACATCTTCTGGCCTGACACCCAGTGTAAAACTGGCGGGCAGCGCATCAGCAACAGCACCCACCGGCATCTGAATAGAACTGTTTTCAACGTGTAACGCGCCATTGCGCCGCGCCGCCGCTAACAAATTGATGCGAGGTGTACCCACCAACTGGGCCACAAACACAGACGCCGGCCGATCATAAATATCTCTGGGCGTTCCTATCTGCACAATACGTCCGGCGCGTAGAACGGCAATGCGGTCGGCCATCGTCAGCGCCTCCACCTGATCATGAGTCACAAACAGCGTGGTGCTGCCCTGCGTTTTTTGGATATGTTCCAGTTCCACCCGCAGCGATTCGCGCAGTTTGGCGTCCAGGTTAGAGAGCGGCTCGTCCATCAGATAAACACGCGGGTCACGCACAATGGCCCGGCCAATAGAGACGCGCTGCATCTCGCCGCCAGAAAGCCGCGCCGTTTTCCGGTCGAGCAAGTGCTGGATGCGCAAAATTTCGGCCGCTTCCCCTACCCGCTTTTTAATCTCGGCTTCCGGCAGCCGGTGAACGGGCGAACGCAACGGAAAAGCCAGGTTGTCATACACCGACATGTTGGGATAAAGCGAATACTGCTGGAACACCATGGCCACATCCCGCTGCGCTGGCGTCAGATCATCCACCGCTTGCCCATCAAACAGCACGTTCCCGGCGTCTTGTTTTTCCAGCCCGGCAATCACCCGCAAAGTGGTTGTTTTGCCCGCGCCCGTTGGCCCCAGCAAGACAAAAAATTCCCCATCCTGCACTTCAAACGTTACGCCATCTAAGGCCGTGACATCTTTGAACCGTTTGCTGATGTTTTTGAGGATTAGATCGGTCATGGAGTAAAACAAATTCATCTGTTTTAAGAAACAAAACAGATAAATCAAAGCAGGAAAATCAATACAGGTATCTCTCAACTGTCATACCCGCGAAGGCGGGTGTCCAGTTATGTGGATTCCGGCCTTCGCAGGGATGACCTTTACAGTTACAACAGGTAAAGCAAAACAGGTAAATCTGTTTTGCTCCTTAATACTTAATCGCCTGCTCCGTTTGCGGGTCAAAAAAGCGCACCATTTCTGCATCCAGGTCAAAGGAAAGATGGGCGCCGATTTGAACGCGACCGCCGCGTTCAGCGCGGGCATGTACGATGGAACCGTCGGCGCCTTCGTCCAAGGTCAGGTGCAGCATATTAAACGCGCCGTGTAAATCGCTGGCGTATACCTCGCTTTTGAGCGGGCCGTCTGGGTGAATGAGGGCGGCTTCGGGGCGGAAACCGAGGATAACGGTGTCGGTAGTGAGGTGAGTGGTTAACGGCCGTCGCCACCTTTCCGGCACACGATACTGATTGCCCCCCGGTAAATGCACGACCCCATCCGCTAATTTCCCCGTAATCAAATTCATGCCTGGACTGCCAATAAAACGGGCCACAAACAAATTGGCCGGGTCATAATACACCTCGGCCGGTGTGCCTACCTGCTGCACCACCGCCGCCGACATGACCACAATGCGATCACCCATGGCCATTGCTTCAATCTGGTCGTGGGTCACGTAGACCGTCGTCGCGTTTTCGGCAATGTGCAGCTTTTTAATTTCCGCCCGCATCGTCTCCCGAAAATCGGCATCCAGCGCGCCCAGCGGTTCATCCATCAAAAACGCCGACGGCTTGCGCACCAATGCCCGCGCCAGCGCCACCCGCTGCTTGTCGCCGCCGCTCAAGCCGCCTGGCTTTTGGCGCAGCAAATGTTGAATTTGCAGCAGTTCCACCACGTAAGCCAGCCGCCGCCGGATCACGTCTGGCGGCTCTTTCTGGGCTTCCAGCGGGAAGGTGATGTTTTTTTCCACCGACATGTGTGGGTAGAGAGCGTATAACTGAAAGACAAAAGCGATGTCACGGTCACTGGGGTGCCGCCAGGTTACGTCGCGGTCGCCAATAAGAATTTTACCGTCCGTCACCGCCTCCAACCCGGAGATCATGCGCAGCGTCGTCGTCTTGCCACAGCCCGACGGCCCCAGCAACACCACAAACTCACCGCTCTGAATGGTCAAATCTACCGGCTTCACGGCATACATCTCGCCGAATCTTTTTTCTACCTGACGTAGTTCTATAGTTGCCATGTGGTAATTGGGTGATTGGGTAATTGGGTAATTGGGTAATTGGGTAATTGGGTAATTACACAACTACTTCATTACCTAATTACTGCCTGATCGCTCCAAACGTCACCCCGCGCAGCAAATGCCGCCGCAAGGCAAAGATGATAATCAGAACCGGAACCAGAAACACCAGGGTGCCCGCCGCAATGGCCGACCATTCAATGCCGCCCCGCCCTAACATGGTGGCAATGGCCGGTGGCGCGGTGCGCGCCTTCTGGCTGGTGAGCATCAAAGCAAAGGCATACTCATTCCAGACAAAAATCAAGCTAAACACGGTAGTGGCCGCAATGCCGGTAGCCGCCTGAGGTACCACAATTTTGTAAAATGCCTGGAAGCGGCTGTAACCATCTACCAGCGCCGCCTCTTCATACTCACGTGGAATTTCATCAATAAACCCCTTCAACAGCCACACCGTCAGCGAAAGATTAAACACGGTATAAATCAGGATCATGCCCGCGTGGGTATCATGCAGACCCAACTGACGGTACATGAGGAAGATGGGGATGGTGACGACCACGGCCGGCAGCATACGGCCGCTGAGGATAAAAAACATCAGGTCACCTTTGCCGGGCACATCAAAACGGCTAAAGGCGTAAGCGGCAAACAAACCTAATGTCACCGAAGCCACCGTCGCGCCAAAAGCAATGATGACCGAGTTGCGCAGGCGGATGGTGAAGTCACTGGGGCCAGTAATGCGCTGACCGTTGCGCAGCGCCACCTGTCCAAAGATACCCAATTCGTCCGCATTGGCCCTGGCTTCTTCCAACGCCACACCGCTGAGTTGGGAACGCTCGGTGAGCAGAAAGACGAACCCTTCGAGCGTTGGCTCAAAGATGAGTTTAGGGGGGATGGAAACCACATCCGACCGAGACTTAAAGGCGGTCATCATCATCACAAACACAGGGAAAAGCAGCATGATGGCGACAATAATGACTATAATGGCGCGCACGTTTTTGGCCAGCCTGGCGCGGGGGTGTACCTTATCTACCCGTGTGCTTTCCGTTACCGGATGGCGGGGGCCTGTTTCTTCAAATATTGCCATGACAAACTCTCGCGGCAGGGGCGTATAGCAATACCCTCCTACCCTTCTTTCATCTGGTTCAGATTGCGAATGTATAGATTGCTAATAGCAATCACAATAATCAGCACCATATAGGCAAAGGCGCTGGCCCGCCCGGTCTGGAATTGGCCCAGAAAGGCTTGCTGATAAATTTTGACGGCTACCACTTCGGTTTGCCCACCGGGGCCACCGCCGGTCATACCCATCACCAGGTCAAACGATTTGGTGAAGGCTTCGATGGTGCGGAACAGGATGGCAATGAGCATCAGCGGCATCACCTGGGGCAGCGTGATGCGCCGGAATTGGAACCATGAACTGGCACGATCTATAACGGCCGCTTCATAGAGATAATCGGGTATGGCTCTTAAACCTGAGTAAATAAGCAGGGCGATGAACGGTGTCCACATCCACACATCCACGATGATCACCGCCCACAGCGCCAGCCCCGGCATAGGCTGCCCGGCAAAACGGCTGGCCAGCCAGTCGGGCGCTACTGTGGGATTGCGAAAGCCAATCAAATAGTTGAAGTAACCGAAGGTGGGTGTATAGATGAGCTTCCAGAACAACCCCACGACTACAGGTGAAAGCATCATGGGAATCAGGATCAAGGTGGTGACAATGCCACTACCCCGAAACTGTTCCCGGATAAGCAAGGCCAAAGCAAAGCCCAACACCAGCTCCAGGGCTACGGAAAACAAGACGTAACGACCGGTAATGGTAAAGGCTCGCCACATATCTTCGCTAAACAAGACACGGTTGAAATTGTCAAAGCCCACCCAGACCGGCGGCCGGCCGGCAATAGCCGAATAGTCGGTAAAGCTCAAAAAGAGGCTATAAAACAGCGGGAAAACGTTGAAAGCGATCAAGATGATCAACGTCGGCCAGATAAAGAGATTAATGATGGCGCGGTCACTGAGAGCGCGGTGTTTTTGGGCGCCAGGCACGGCCGTGTCCGTTGCTGATGTGCTGGTCATTGTTCTATTCTCACCAATATAGTAATCGGTTATCAGTAAACGGTAATCGGCGGGTTAGCCGATTACCGTTTACCGCTTACTGATTACCGATTACTGATCCAAAAAGCCCCCATCCTTCAAAATTTCTGCATGTCTGGCGGCAATTGCATCCAACACTTGCTGTGCTGAACCTTCACCACCCACAACATACCGGCCCATTTCATCCTGCGCTACACGCAACAGTTCGCCATAAACCGGAATGTTGTAGAAATCCTTAACAATTTGCATCGTCTCGGCAAAAGCCGCGTTGAAGGGCGCTACCGCCAGGAACTCATCTGAAGACAACACTTGCCGGTTGGCCGAATACCCGCCCAAGGCTGCCCATTTGGCCTGAACAGCATCCTGCCCAAACCAGCGGATGAAATCTCTGGCCGCCTGTTGGCGCTCCGGCGAAATGTAGGAGATGATGCTGATACCCTGGCCACCCAGTGAAGCAAAGTGGTCGCCGCTGGGGCCAGCCGGGTTCACAAAATACCCGGTAGATTCGGCATATGGGTTCACCTGCGGGTTCGCCAGGGCGGGGAAGAAGGCAAAGTAGTTCATGCCCATGGCCGCCTGCCCGCTGATGAAAGCGTCATTCACTTCGGCAAAGAAGGCATTACTCATGCCCGGCGGCTGGCAACAGTCATACAGCTCTTTGTAAAACTCCAGCGCCGCCACCGATTCTGGCGAATTGATAACCCCTTCCGGGTTGAAATTTGCATCTGACCAATCGCCGCCAAAGGAGAAGAGCATGTTCTGGAAACCCATCGTCAACCCATCATAATCTGCCTGCGTATAGATGGCCGTGCCATACAACCCTTGCTCTGGCCGGGTGAAGAATTTGGCAATATCCATTAACTGGGACATGGTGGTGGGCGGGGCCAGCGGATAGCCATATTCTTCTTCAAAAGCAGCCATCTCTGCCGGGTCTTCAAACAAGTCTTTGCGATAAGCCCAACCGTTAGCGTCACCCTCAGTGGGGAAGGCCCAATAGGCGCCGGAACCGGGTGGATATTCACCGTAATAGGTCAGGGTGGCTTCCGTCACACTGTCGGTAAGACCTTCGCTGTTCATGAACTCGGTCAGGTTAACGTAGTGACCTTGCGTGGTGGCCTGCCCCAGCCATTGGCTGTCGCCGATGACCATGTCATAGGATGTGCCCTGAGCGGCCATTTCAGCAAAGAAGACATCCCCAAATGAACCCCAGGGTTCTTGTATCACGTTGACTTTGATGCCAGTTTCGGCTTCATAATCTTTAACTAATTCTTGCAGATAGTCGGCCGGGTCCCATTGCGCCCAGAATATGGTTAATTCTCTAACGTTCGACTGGGGCGCGGTCTCTGGCGCGGTGGTGGCTGCGGGCGCAGCCGCCCCCGATGTGGCCGTGGGGCTGGTCGTTTCGCTGCTGCCACCACTACAGGCGATCAGCGTCAACACCAGAAAAAGAACCAAAAAACCAAAAATGTATTTGCCAACTGTGTGTTTCATGTATCTCCTCCTTAGAGATAAAACGCGCGTTCGTACAACTTTTCTTGCCGGTAAAATAGCGGGTCATTGATTGGCATTTCTGCAAATAACAACCACCTCCTTTGTCACATAGCCTTACTGCCCGGCAATTTAGCCAATCGCCCGACGAGGCTCAGGCATAAATTAGCTGGCTAAAAAGATTGCTGCGAAGACTTTCCAAATGTTGCCGCATAGCTAAGGCTGCGTTTTCGGCATCACGGCGGGCAATTTGCTCCACGATGTGCCGGTGTTCGGCCGTACCCAGGCGCAGTTGTTCAATTTTGAGCTGGTTATCAACATTGCTGTAGCGGTGAATCCGGTTGCGCATCTGCAATACCATTTCGCCAAGCAGACGGTTAGGGCAGGCATCGCTGAGGGTTTCATGCCAGACGGTGTCGGCTTTGGACCAGGCAGAGCGGTCTTCCTGGTCTACGGCCGTGTCCATCCTGTCCAAACAATCCCACATAATATCTAGCTGTTCAGCGGAAATGGTTTCTGCCACCATACGCACCAGTTCCGGTTCTAGCAGCAGCCGCATATACAATACGTCCAACACCTCCCGGAACGAACGAGAAGCGACAAACACAGCCCGCCCCGGAATGATTTCCACCAACCCTTCCTGGGACAACATTTGCAGCGCTTCACGCACCGGTGTACGACTGATACCTAAGGCTTTGGAGATGCGATTTTCGGAGAGTGGCTCACCTGGTTGCAAACTGGCATGGCGCAAGGCGTCTTTGAGGCGCTCATAAGCGACTTCACGCAGGAGGCGGGAATCGTTTTCAGGCAGTTCGGCCTGATGCGCCGACAGATAACTTTCCAGTGCGTCCATGACCATCCAGAAGCCGGGTTTTGGGCAAAAACCTGGCTTTTATATCGGGTGTATAATGTAAATATACCACCTGTATACAGGCTGCATAACATTATAAAGATCGTAGCGCAGAGTGTCAAGTCGAGCTAGCGGCGGCAGATAAATCTGCACCTACAAAAGGTAAAGTTGGCCTGCGCCGACTGACGCCCAGCCCACGCAGAGCCTGCCCTAAACCTGTTGAAGGGTGGGCTTTGCTCTCTGCAGGCGCGATTTGAATCGCTGGCTCTTGGTAAATTGAGAATTGCTGAGTCAAGTCAAATCCTACAAAAGGCAAAGCCCACTTTCGTGGGCTATGTGCTGGTTGGTGCGGAGTAACTTTGCTGTATATTGGTGCAGGTTTATCTGCCGTCGCACACCAAAATGAGAAGAGCCAGACAAGGGGCTATTATCCCTTGCCTGGCATTCGAGTTGATCTACGGCTTGAACAATAGCGGCAGGTACAATCGCTGCACGGCCGTACCCGTCACCACCAACGTAAAGGGCTGGCTGGCACGGCCGTTACCCGCCACATCCCACGCCTCCACCATCAACTGGTACGTGCCCGGCGCGGTAAAACTGTTCGGGAATGTCCAGTTTTGGCCATTGCGGCTGGCGGGCAGCCAGACCACGCCGCCATCAGGCCGGCTGACGCGCACCAGCACCTCCCCCACCTCGCCGCCGTCCGTCACTGTACCGCTGAGGATAGGGCCGATGGGTGGGTTGCTCAGATTGATCTGGGTGATGTGCTGCACGGCCGTCAACTGCGGCGGTGTACTGTCAATCTGGAAGGAACGAATGACGGGGACGGAACGATTGCCGACGGCGTCACGGCCGTAAAAGACCAGCGTCACCGGCTCCCCATCCGCGCCATCCACCGGCAGCCGCAATGACCAGTCACCGGTGGGCGTATCACCCGGTACCACCGGGCGTACACTGCACGTCACCGGATTGTCCGCCTCGGTGCAAATCTCGATCAGGCTGGCGCGGTAATCATCCACCACCTGCCCGCTGATCAAATTTTCTTTGGCACTGAGGAAACCATCGGCAATGGCCGCTTCAAAGGCGTCGCTGAGGACAACACTGGGCGCGGTACTGTCTACCGTCAGGAAGATGGGGGCGCTGAAACCGCTGGCATTGCTGGCGCGGTCAATGCCGGCGATGCGCACCCGCACCTGGGTGAAGCCGCTCAGGTTCCCCACATTCACCGGGCAGGCCCAGGTGTTATCCAGTGGATTGGCGTCGTTGCAGGCGTCCGTTTGCACCGGGCCGCCAGGCAGCGGCTGCCATTCGATGGTCACGCTGTTCAGACCAGAGGCGTCTACCACCGTGCCCTGGAAGGTCTGGGTAAACGGCCGTATCCACTCCACCGGGAAAGTGAGCGCCAGGTCGGGCGGGGTGGCGTCCAGGTCATGCTGCACCCAGGCCCAATCGTGTGTGCCACGCCACCCGTCGCCGATCACGGCCGTCAACTCTGCCGAGATACCATTGGCGCTGTTAACAACGGCCGTGACCGCCACTGCCCCCGTTTCCCCTGGCCCCACATTGCCCAGAGAGATGTTTGGATTGCCCGTCAGCGTCAGCGCGCCCCAATCTTCCAGGTTCACCACCACATTCGTCGCCGTTACCGGGCCATGATTGGCATACTGGATGGTAAAGGTGACTGTCTGACCGTTTGCCAGCGGTGGTTGATCCAGCACAATGGGCAACTCGACGTCAATGTTTCCATCACCGTCAGCGTCAATGCGGTCACCGGGCGTCAACACATCCAACAGGCTGCTGCCCAGGTAGCCCACGCTGACGCCGGCCGGGCTGGCACTCACACTCACCTGCAAATCGCTCTCCGCAAAACGGCCGTCGTCCGGCAACGTACCCAATGCCAGCGGCGTCTGGTGATACAAAGTCAGGCTATACACATTCAGGTCGCGGCCAATGGCGATGGGGTTCACCACCCATTCGCTGTTCAGCGGGTTCTTGTCTGGCGCGGCCGCCCACAGGCGCAGCCCCTCTTCCTCGCTGGCCACAGCCAGGAGGCGTAAGGTGCTGCTGTTGGTGAGGCCCACCTGGGCAAAGGGCAGGTAGAGATCGGTAATCGGTGAGCCGTTATCGGTGAGCGGTAGCGGGCCAACCGGCTGCCAGACGCTGCCCGTCCAGGTGAAGAGGGTGGCCGTGCTGCTGTCTTCCACCAGGATGGCGTAATTGGGTGTCATCCCTGTGGGGAAGCTGATGGTGGTGGTGGGCGTGCCGGTGTATGGGTTGTAAAGGGTGGATGCGCCGCCAACGGCCGTGTCCAGATAAATGAACAAGTCGCCGTCCGTATCCCAATTGGCCCCGTCCCAGGCCATACGCAGGGCAGCGTCATCCCAACTCAGGTAAAAACGCTGCGGCCCGCCCTGGCTGGATTGGCCGTAGTTCCCGTTCAGCAAGGCGAAATCGCCGCCCAACTGTGTGGCGCCACTGTCCAGCCAGCCCAGGTAACTGCTGAAAACACCGCCATCCGGGTGGCTGATCAGGTCAGGCGTGGCCGGGCCATCTACGTAAAACGGGCCAAAGGTGTGCTGGCTGCGGTTGCCATAGCTGTCAATGGCAATCACGTGAGCGTAACGGATTTCTGCTTCGCCGGCAGTCTGGATGTGTTGCAGCGGCCCGGCGGGGGGTACAAAGGTGAGCGCCGCCAGGGTGGGCGTGGGCGCAGTCGTCCAGCCGACGTAATATCCTTGCAGGCCGCTGCCATCGCTGAACGGCTGCCAGGTGATTTCCAGTTCTGGGTTGGCCTGATAGATGGTCTGGCTGGCGGTTAGCACTTCGCTGTTGTGCAGAAGAGTGATCGTTCCAGCCTGTGGCGGCACAACGTCTACGGTGACGGTTTGGCTGGCCTGACCCGTTTGCCCGGCGCGGTCAGTAGCGCGGGCTACCAATGGGAAGGAGTCACCGTCCATATCCCCCACCAGCCAGGGCAGTTGCCAGTTGTTGCCGCTCAGGGTGGCGGCGCGGAAGGGATGGCCGTCTACACTGGCGCTGACCTGCGGCGGACCGGCGCTGTCGCCAGCCGTACCGCGGAAGGCGATCTGGCCGTCGGCCAGCAGGTGGGTGCTGGTGTAAACGGTGGGGGCGATGGCAATGGTGGGCACGGCCGTGTCCACCACCACCTGTATCGGTATTGTCATTGTCTGCACCCGGCCGGCCCAATCTTCGGCCACCGAAGAGAGGGTGTATGTGCCTTCGGCAGGCGGCGTCCAAGGGGCGGTGAAGAGCGTTTCCGTCACCGTGCCGTTGGGATAGGTGGTTGTTGCCAGCGGCGCGCCATCTACCGTAATGGTCACGGCGCGGGCAAAGTCGAGGGCGGCAACGGCGGCGGTCACATCTACCGGCCCCAGGCTGGGAATGTGGCTTTCGTGAGCGGGGGTGATGACGGCGCTGTGCAGCAGCGGTAACTGATGCGTGGGCGGGGCCGAGTCACCATCATCCGGCGTAGCCGGGGCGCTGTCCAGGTAGACGCCATATACGGTGTCGCAAGAGGCGACGCCAGAGAGGTTGCTGACGCGCAGGTAGTAACGGCCGTCCACCGACGGCGTGAATTGCAGGCGGCTGTTCAGGCCCGCGCCGTTGTTGTCGTCGGCGGCCAGCAGGGTGGCACCGTCTGTATCGTACAATTCCAGATAGGTGTCGCCACGCCCGGTCTGGGAACCAGTGTTGATGGTGTAAATGATGGCGCGGGAGGCATCAAAGTAAAGCCAGTCACTGTCGCTGAGGGTGTGGAAGTTGTGGTCAACACTGGCCTGTTCCAGAGTCACGGCCGTTGCCTGCGTAAAGGCATTGTCTGGCTCATAGGCGTCTGGGTCAATGGCCGCGCAGCCCGGCGGGTAAGGATAGTGCAGCGCCACCGCTTGCGGCCCGCCGCTCATATTGCCCACCAGCACGGTAGCCGGCCCCATGCCATCCAGAGGCATCTGCTGCATATCGAAATCTGGGTCCCAAATATGTTCGGTGCCAAAGACCAGTTGCAGCGTCGTCCGATCCAGATCAAGCCCACGCGGTACCAGGTCGCCATCTTCCCACATGGTGCGCAGACAGCTTTCCGGCAGGGGGAACGGTTCGCCACAATTCAGGTCAGCACGGCGGATACGGCCGTAAGGGTCTTCAAACCCACCGCGATACGTCCACAACAACCAGTTATGGTCAGGGTCAATCACCAGGCCCACCACAAACGAACCAATCGGCGGTGGCACTTGTGTGCCATCATCTTCCAGCACCACCTCTACCTGGCTGCCGTCCAGATTGGCGCGGTAAATGATTTTGGCCGGGTAATTGTCTTCATTCAGCCAATACATCTTTTCACGGATGGGGTCAAGGGTGATGTAAGAAATAAAACCCAGGCCACTGAGAATGGGCGTCAGTTGCTGGCCGTCCAGCGTCATGCGGTGAATGCCGCCGTCCAGGTCCGTAACGTAGAGATAACCAGCCACCGCATCCAGCGCCATCTCGTTGATGAACAAGGTGGGATTGCTGAAGATCACTTCCTCATCGCTCCCATCCAGATTGGCGCGATGAATTTCACCGATAACGTCTGACGAGAACCAATACACCTTGTTGTTGAAAGAATCAACGGCAATGTCGCTGATAGTGGAGTTGCCAGGGTTATCGTAAATGGTGGTGACACAGCTACCGTCGGCGCAGCCGGTAATGGGGGCGCGTTGCAGCAGGTCAAAGGCGCCAAAGAAGAGATTGGCGGCAGCCGGCGGACCGCCCGGCGTGGGCGAAGGCAGCGGGAAGGGGGTGGTGGTAGGCGTGGCCGTGGGCGCGGGCGTGTTCGTCGGCGTGGGCGTGGGGGTATTGGACGGCGTGGGTGTGTTGGTGGGCGTGGGCGTGTGGGTAGGCGTGGGGAAGGGGGGCGTGTACACCTGGGCCAACGGGGCCAGAATTCCGCCCTGGCTCAGGTTTGGCACGCCGGTCGCCACCGTTTCCTGGTTGCTGCCATCCACATTGGCGCGGTAGAGGGTTTCGCTTTGCGACCAGTACAGCTTACCGGCGGCAGCATCAATCATCAGGCCGCTGTAGGGCCAGACCAGGGTTTGCGGCAAAGAGGTGATGCCCTGCCCGCCGTCCAGGGGCGCAGACTGGATGAGACCCTCATTGGGGTTGATCCAGTAGAGCCGCTGCCCGTAACTGTCCAGAGCCAGGCCATACGCCCAGGCAGAGGGGCCACGCTGCCGCTGCACGGCCGTGCCATCCAGCCCACTGCGATACAAAGTGCCCGTGCCATCTGACCAATACAGATAGCCGCGCAGGCTGTCCACCAGCAGGTCTTTACCGGCAATCAGGCCGGTGACGATGATGGTCTGATTGCTGCCGTCCAGATTGGCGCGGTAGATGACGTCTGCATCGGCATCAATCCAGAAGAGGGCGTTATGGGCCGGGTCTACGGTGACAGCGCGCGCCGGGCCGGGCACACTGATGCTTTGCAAATTGCTACCATCCAGGTTAGTCGTCTGGATGACATCGGCCCCCAGGCGGGCAAAGTAGAGACGGCCGTTCACCTGATCCACCGCCACACCATCCACCAGCCCCTCCTGGAAGGGGAGCCGGATAACCGTTTCCGGGCTGCCGGGCACATCCAGGCGCAGACGACGAATGTCATAGTTGCTGCTCCAATAGATGAAGCGGCCCACCGCCGGGCTAACCGGAGTAGCGGTGGCGGGGGGCACTACCAGGCCGCGCGTCAGGGTGACGCTGTTGTTGGCCGGGTTACTGTCCTCTTGCCGGGCAGAGACGGCGGCGGTGTTGACCAGCGTGCCGCTGGCGGCGCCGGTAACATTGACGGTGAGGGTGACGGTCACGGCCGTGCCGCCATTCAGCGTCGCCAGGTCGCAAGTTACCATCCCGGCACTGCTCTGGCAGGTGACGCCAGGCGGCGTGGAGCTGACGCTGTGGTAGGTGACGCCATTGGGCAGCGTGTCTACCAGCGTCACGTTGGTGGCGTCCAGATAGCTGCGATTTTGCACTACCAAGTCATAGATCAGCGTGCTGCCGGTGACGGCCAGGCCGCTCTGTAGCTGCTTATCTAGCGCCAGGTCTACGCGGGTGATGGCCGCCGCCGGGATCGGGCCGGCGGTCATCACCCCTGCGGCGTGGTGGGTGTACATGTCTATTGGTGGGCTGTAGCTCCACAACGCGGGCAACACCGTGCTGGTTTGGCCGGTGGTCAAATCGGTGACGGCAATGTCGCTGAAGTTGGTGTAATACACCTGCTGCCCTACCGGGCTGACCAGGAGCGAACCAACGTCTTGCCGTGAATTGGCAGTATATCCCAGATTGGCGACACCGCTGCCATCGCTGTTGGCCCGCCAGAGCTGGAAATTGTTAATCCAGTACAGGGTAGCGCCATCCTGGCTCAGCGCCAGGTCAGTCATATTAAACACTTCTGGCTGAACGGGCGCGGTGTAGATGGTCTGGAAGCCGCTGCCATCCACGTTCAGGCGGAAGATGGAAGGCTGGTAGCTGTTGCTAAAGCTGGCGGTGGCAATGCCGTAGATACGGCCGTTCGGGCGATCCAGGACGATTTCACCGGCGGTGGCGTCATTGGCCAGCGTATGCAGCAGGGCGGCGCCGGAGCCGTCTACGTTGGCGGCCCAGATTTGCCCTTGCTGTGTCCAGAAAAGGCGGTTGCTGGCAGGGTTGACGGCCAGGCCACCGGTACGGGGCAGGCGGGCGGGGCTGTAGGCCAGGCCGGTGATCAGGTCTTGGGGAATATAATCGTTCAGGGAGGCGCGGCGGATACGGCCGTTGTTCCCCCCATCCCGGTCAATTTCCAGCCAATACAGGTAGCCGGCCTGCTCGTCCAGGGCAATGCCGCTGACGTGGTCCAACCCATCAATCACCACCTGGCGGTTGGCCCCGCCCAGCAGGTTGGCGCGCTCAATGCGGTTAAACTCGTAGGTGAGGCGCGGGTAGCTGGCAAAAAAGAGCTGGTACTGGTCAGGTATGGCAGCAGAGCAGCGGCCAAACTGGTCACAGGCGCGGGCGAAGACAGCATCGCTCTGGAAACCGCTGACGGTACAGGACGGCGTCAACTGGTTGAGCCGGGGGGTATTGTTGCTGATCGTCTGCCACCAGGCTGAATCGTCGTAGTGGGCGTCGTTTGGTTCCAGGGCACAGGGGCCGGCATAACCATCCACCACTAAATTGAAGTCGGTGATGTTGGCGCTGTAGGTGGTTTGGGCCGCCGCGCCCAGGCCGCTGTATTGCACGCCCAGGCTGACTTGCGGCGGGGCCAGGTCAATCAGGCCGTTCCACTGCGCCCATAGGCCGCGCTGTTCATCCTCACGGTTGCCTAGCACGTCTGCGCCGCGCATATCTACCTGGTAATATCCTTCCAAAACGCCCTCGGTGAGGGTGTAGGCCCACTGGCTGGTGGTGATGTCCGGGCCAGAGTGGGCCAGCGTCACCGGCTGCCAGCGGCGGTAGAGGGTGTCCACTTCATCGGCCGTGAATGCGGTGGTGTAGATAGCCAATTCGTCCATACGGCCGTTCAAGTAATCATTGGCTGCTTCTGGCGCATACCCCAGGCTGAGGCCGTCTTGGGCGGTGAAGGCGGAAGCGGTGAGGACGCCGCTGGCGCGGGCGTCACCATCCACGTAGAGGATGTTGCCGCTGCTGCCCAGGGTGTGGATGACCTGATGCCATTGGCCGTCGGCCCAGTTCGTGCCGGTGGTGCAGATGGTTTCGTTGAAGGCCGCGCCGTCTACAAAGGAGCAGACGTTGCCGTTTTGCAGGTAGAGGCTGCGATCATAGCCGCCCGCGCCGAGGAGTCCCTGGTCGGCAATGAGCAGGCCACAGTTGTCGCAGGTGGTGTTGAACCAGAGGGCGACGGTGGCGCCGGATTCGGGAATGTTAGCGCCGATGTCCAGAAAGTCATCCACGCCGTCGAAGTTGATAGCGCCGCCAAACGCGCCGCCGCTGCCGCTGGCGCGGGGACAGGCGTCAACGGAGCCGATGTAACAAATGACTTCATGGTTGTTGCCGGATACTTCGGCAAAGTCAGTGCTGCCCGCCGGTTCGTTGAAGTACATAAGCAGGTTGGGGGCAGCCAGGGTATCTAGCAGGGAAGCGGGCACGAAGGCGATTTGCAGTTCGTCTACACCTGCGCCGACGGCGTTGGTGGCGTCGGTGATGAGGCCGGTGAAGGTGAGCGGCTGGCTGATGAAGGTAGTGCGGGTGATGGCGGTTTCGTTGGGGGAGATAACGGCCGTTTCCAACCCCACCGGATCGAACTGCGTCTGCGGCGCGCTGTTGTCTACGCGGACGGGGAAGACCAGGTAAGCAGCTTCGTCGGCCACGTTTTCCACATTGTCAAAAGCGCGGATGGTGACGGTGTACTGGCCGGTGGGTTCCACCACGGCGTTGCCGCTGTTGTCGGTGGCCGCCAGGGCGTAGGCGATGTTCCAGTTATTGCCGGTGAGCACGGCCGTTTGCCAGCCATTGCTCAACGGTTCCAGCCACACTTCCACCCGGCCCACGCCGCTGCCGGGGCTGCCGCCAACGGGCGGGTCGCTAACCGTACCGCTGAGGGCCACCGTCCAGGTGTTTTGCAGGTTGCGCGTGGCGCGCTGCACCGGGTTGCCGGTGTCATTGCTGGTGAGCGCCGGCGGCTGGCCGTCAATGAGTACGGTGACGCTGTTGACCGGCGATTCCACAAAATCTACGGCGTCAACGGCGCGGGTGCGCAGGGTGAACGGCCCTTCGGCGGCGGGCACGTCCCAGGTGAAGGCCCACGCCTCGGCGCCATTGGCCGGGGCATAGGTCACGCCGCCATCCACGCTGACTTCCACGCGCTGCACGTAGGAGGTGGGGTCGCTGGCGCTGCCGCCGATGACGCGGTAGCCGCCGGCGCGCACATAGTCGCCGCTGGTAAGCTGGCTGGTAGGTTGGTCATTGTCAATGGTGAAGGGCAGATTTTCGCTCAGGTCAAAAAAGAGGCCGGGCGGCGCCGTCATCTGGTCGGAGCTTTGCGCTTCGGCGTGGGCGCTGTTTTGGATGGTGACGGTCTGGGAATTGCCGACGGCCGTGAGGTTGGCGGCATAGGTGGCCCGGTCTCCCTGAAAAATGGTGAAGGGGGTCACCGGCTGCCCGCCGCCCAAGGCAGTGGGGAAAGTGGTCGTCAACAAACCGGCGGCATAAAGGGGCACGTCGAAGTTGTTTTGCACGGTGGCGGTGTAGATGATGGCGGTGTTCGGCCGTACCACATTGTCCAGATCGCTGGTAGATGGGTAAATGCCGATGGGGGCCTCATTGAACACGTCGGGATGAAACGGGAAGGCGATGGCGTCGAGCAGGTGCAGTTCGCGCTCGGTGCGGTCGTTCATGCCGTCGTCATCGCCGTCTCGTTGGGTGGGATCGGAGCTGATGCGGGTACCCTGGCCGGAGGCATAGGTGAACAGCCAGCCGCCAAGCCATTCGGTGGTGTTGCCATCGTTGTCCATATCGCAGCGATCCTGGCGGAACACCTCTTCGCCGTCCGTCAGGCCATCGCCGTCGGTATCGGCCAGGTTGGGGTTGCTGCCCACGCGCAGTTCGTCGGCGTCACACAGGCCATCGCCATCGGTGTCCCGGTTAAGCGGATTGATATACCCGCCGCCATTGGCCGTACCCAGGCTTTGATACCCAATTTCCAGGTTGTCGGTAAGGCCGTCGCCGTCCGCGTCAAAGGTGGTGTCATCCGGGTCGTTGCCACCATGGGTGATGCTGAGCAAACCGTCACCGTCCAGGTCGCGTTGGTGAGCCAGCCAGCCAGGCGTCCAGTCAGAGCTGGCAAATTCGTTCACAGTGGCGGGCAAAACGTCAAAGTAAAAGTTGCTGCCCAGGGATTGGGTGAAGCTGGCGTCTTCGTTGAAGTTATTGCAAATGTCGGCGGCGCACGACCAGGCGGGAATGGCCAGACCGACGTTGAAGTGGAGGGGAACGGTGGTGTTGATGCCGGCCGTCAGGGGGATGGGGTCGCTGACGATGGTGCGCGTCTGGTAAACCCCCCGGTACAGGTCTAAGGTGAATTGGTAGGGGACGGGGATGGCGGCGATGGTGAAACGGACACGGCCGTAGTCATAAAACGTCCAGCCATCCCGGTTACTATCGCGGCTGGCAGCCAGCGAGTCGTTAGCGGTGCTGCTCAACTGGTAGTTGAGGCCAGTGCTGCGGATATTGGTTTGCCGGTAAGCGCTGGTAGCCGGGCCATCTGGCACCGAGGGACGCAGATTGGTGCTGACGGTGGCGGTGAAAACCAGGCTGTTCCCGGCGGCCAGCCCGGCGGTGGGGTTCGTGAGGCGCATATCCAGAGAGCGCAGACTGATAGAGTCAGAGTAATCTTCAAAGTTGAAGATGATGTTACCCCGGTAGAGGAAGCGGGCAATTTCCTGGGTGAGCTGGTTGCGAATGCTGAAGCAGCCATTTCCCTGGAAATCTTGCAGCGCCCCGGCAAAACCAAGTTTACACAGTCCCAGGATGATCAGGTCTACCACGGCCGCCAGACCAATGATGACATTAACGCCAGGAATGGCCCCCAGGGCAGCATACAGGGCAGCGACCAGAGAAGCGGCCAGGGAAACGGCCAGCAATTGTGAAAATTCAGCGGAGTTGGGGTCAATGTTGCCGCTGGCAATCTCATAAATGAAAACGCCCCAGATGACGCCCAGTTCGATGATCAGGCCGATGGCGGCAGCCAGCGCGTTGGCCTTGACGCTGGTGAAGCTGGAGGCCAGCCGCGAGCCGTTGACGGTGGTGGTAGCCACCGTGCCCACCTGAATCAGGCCAATCAAGTCCAGAATGGGCAAAACCACACTCAGGACAAAGAAGATGATGGCGGCCACCAGCACGGCAATACCCACGATAAAATCTACCGTGCCACTGCTGGAATGGGCACGGGCGGCAATGAGCGCGACCACGACGCCGGCCACCAATGCCACTACCACAACGGCGACAATGGTGACGACCAGAGCGATTTGGACGCGGCTTAACCCCTGAAAAAATTCGCGCACGGGGCGGATGAGGTTGGCATTGATGGAGCGCACCGGATTGGATAGCCCCTCGGTAAAGGTGCGGCCGAGCCTGGCCCATACACTGCTGGGGATGTCACCGCTGGTGACCAATACGTTGCCTACGTAGATGACGCCGGTGATGAAACGGCCGACGCCGGCCGCGCCGGCCTGTATCGCCCGTGAAGCGGTGACGTCTTCCGGTTCACGGTAGGCGGGCACGGTAATATCCCCAATCTGAACGACATTCTGGACGCCACGCGAGAGGGCCAGGAAATAAAGCTGAACGCCCATGAGCATCCCGTCGGCCACGTCGGGGTCGGGTTCGTCGGCGAAGTCGGCGGCGTAACGCTGCCCGGCCATGTCCCAGATGGCTTCGGGGGTGAGGCGTGACCAGGACACGGCCGTGTCGTCATACCCATACGCCGCCAGTTTCAAGTTGGCCTGGGTGATGACCGGGACGCCGCCGTTCCCGGCAAAGTTGACGGTGAGGCGGTTGGCGCTGTTCCAGGTGAGCGTGCCATCGGCGGCAGCCAGGCTGTCCAGGTTCAGGCTGCGGTAGCGGTAATCATAGGCGAAGAGAAGGGTAGGAGTGATGGGATTCGTGGCTGACCAGTAAGGCGTAAAGGTGTCCAGAATGGGTGTAGTGGTGTCTTCGGCGGTGGCGCGTACAAAGTCACCGAGGGTTTCATATTGGGCGCGGTTAACGCGCAGGATGTTTTCAATGTGCCAGCGCTGTACGGCGGGCACAAACTGGTTGGTGGGATGATGGAAGCGGCGCTGGATTTCGGCGGGCAAGATGTCGCGCTGGCCGTCGCCCTGGCAGTTGCCGTCGGCGTCGGCCGTATCGCAGTCGCGCCCTTGCAGATAGGCCAGGTCTAGCCCATAGGCCAGGGGGATAATGGCGCTGTCGCTGTGCAGGTTGCTGTCCAGCGCCGGGTCTTCGTAGATGGTAACGGCGTCTACCTGTCGCTCTTCAACGACGTTGAGGCCGGTAAGCCGCCATGCTTCGGGGTAGGTGTGGATGACGCGGGCGACGTCGTTTTGCTGCTGGTAACAGCCGTTGGGCACACTGGGCAGGATGGCGCCATAGGTGCACACTTCGTCGGTGAGCATGTTCACCGTCCAGACAAAACGAACCTGGTGGACGCTTTGCCAACTACCGCCGGGCAGATAGAGCATCTTGCCGCTGAAAGCGACGCGCTGGCCAGTGCGGTCATCGGTGATCAGGCTGAGGGGAACGTAGACGGCTTTGGTGTTGCGGTCGGGGGAGATGTCGCGCACGGTGATCTGATACGGCCGTAGCTGTTCCTCATCTACCATCTGGTTACCCACAAAGGGGATGTGCGGAATTTGGGCGCAGCTGATCAGGTTACGTGGGTCAAATTCACGGGCGACAATGATGTGGCTGCCGTCGGCCCAATCCTGCAAACGGACATTGGACATGATGGTCGTGAGTCCGCTGGTAGGAAAGGGGATGGTGGTGACGATGTCCCCCGGCGCGGCGCAGGTACCCCGGCGTACCGTCAGATTGTCCAACCGGTTAGTGTCGAAGGTGACAGTCAGGTCATTGCCGCTGGGGGCCAGGGTCAATGTGCCGCTAAGGATATTGGTCTGGGGGATGACGCCGGGAATGGGGCGGATGGGCACAACGGCGATGGGATCGGTGAGGGGCAGATTGGCGTTGGCGCTGCTCATCTGGATTTCCAGGGCCGGTACCAGTTGGATGTCGCCCAGACTGTCGGGGAAAGTGGCATTGGTAATGTCTTTGATGTTGCCCAGGGAGTCAGCGGGCCAGTTATAGGCGCTGAGGGCATACCAGAGATGGTCGGGGTTGGTGGGGCGTACCTGAAATTCCGCAAAGGTGGGTTCGCCCGGCGTCAGGCCATTGAGAAGTAGGGAAAAGGGGTTGTTCTGGTTGAAGGTCTGGCTGTGCTGGCTAAAGGGGGAAATGTCCAGGCGGTCAGGCACGCCGTCGTTGTCGTTGTCTTCATCGAAGAGGTCGGGAATGCCGTCGTTGTCGGTGTCCCAGGTGGCATGGTGGGCGTCTGAGTTGTTCCATTCGCGGTCGTCAGCAATGCCGTCCTGGTTGGTGTCGGAGTCAAGGGGGTTGGTGTGCCACTGACGGCCGTTGTGCGTAAACCCTTGAATTTCTTGCCAATCGGTCAGGTTGTCGCCATCGGTGTCCGCGTTGTCTGGATTGGTGCCCAGGATGGATTCCTCGTAGTCGGTGAGGCCATCCTGATCACTATCAGCAGAGCCGAACGAATCAGGATTTATGAAGGAAGAATCTCTTTCTTCATAATTCATAATTCCTAATTCATAATTCCCACTGCGGATGGCCGCCAACACCTCCGGGCTGGTCTGGGCCAGGTCGTTGGCAGCAGACTGTTCGCGGGCGTTGATGAATTCCTGACGGCCGTCTACCTGCTGCTGGTAGCTCTCTTGCACCTGTTGGCGCTGGCTGCGGCGGTTATACACGGATTCCGCATGGACGGATTGCAGCAGTGGGCCAAAGATGGTGGAGAAGATGAAGGTGAGGGTGATGGTGTAATAGACGGGACGGGAGCGGGGATAACGCAGGGTGAAAAAGAGAATGAGGCCGGTGAGCAACATGACGATGGCCGTGAGCCATAACCCTTGTTGCAGAATGGGCAGGTAACGGCTGAGGTGGGTGGAGGAGAAAAAGGAAACGGCCGTGTTGGGGAAACCATATGTGACCACAATTTCTGTTTCCACCCAGTAGCCGTCCTGGGGCGGGAATTGCAGGCGTGTCACCTGGCGCTGCGGATAGCCGTTAGCATCCAGCCACAGTTCGCCTGTACCGCGCATCTCGCGGATTTGTTGCGAAACGTCCAGCGTCGTGCCGGGCAGCAGCTCCCCCTGGCGGAGCGCCTGGTTTTGCAGTTGGTCGCGCAGGTAGACGGCAAAGGCGGCGGAGTCAATGTCGTAGGTGAAGTGGGGGGATTGGAGATTGGGAGACCCGTCCTGAGCTTCGTCGAAGGATTGCACGTTTTGGGCGGCGACGAGGAAGCTGAGGAAGTCGCCCTGGGGGGCGAAGGTATCCAGGACGTTGGGCAGCTCTTCCCAGGGGCCATTTTCGCGGCGGATGCGGGTACGGCCGTCACGCACTTCCACTTCGGTGCCGCTGGTAGCGTCCAGGATATTACCGCCGTTGGACCAAAGCGTCAGGTTCAAGGATTGGGCAGACAGGTCGGCCGTGCCTTGCAGGTGTAGATTATCCTCCCGGTGAGTTCGGCCCACGTTTAGAACGCTGGCCACGGGGATGGAACGCTGGCGGATGTCGGCGCGGAAAGTATAGGCGCCGGCCCGCTGGGCTTGCTGCCAGGCGACGTGGAGGGGAGATTCGGATACGGCCGTGATCGGCAGGGCCGCCTTTACCAGATACAACAAGAGGGCCACAGCCACAAATACCACCGGCAGTAAGCGGCGGCGCGCGGGATGGGCACCAGATAATCGGCCAATAAGTGCGGACATGGGTTTACCTCCATTGGGGGCTGGTAGCCGGTCGTGAATACCAGTCGCCAGCCGCTAGCCACCAGCATCTTGTTCTGGCGGCGGCTGTTGAATCGAGTCAGAAAATGAATGATGGAGAAAGGAAAACAACGCCTCCAGCGTGGCAAAACCCCAACGCTCCCCGGTGACGGCGTGTTGCAAAGACACGCGCCAGGGGGCATCCGGGTTTTCTTGCCATAGCCGCAGCAGAAACGTTTGCCCGGCTAATGGCGAAGGAGGCAATGGTTTAGTGGTCATTGGCGGCCACTATAACGGGCAACCGTGACGAAAATGTGACGGGGTAGGTGAGGGGAGAAATGGGGTGAGACGGGGTGAGTTGGTTGGACCGTCAAACGACAAACTGACCTTCCTCGCTCCAGGCCACAGCCTGCGTTTGTTCGCTACGGCCGTAACCAACTCACCCCGCCCTTTGTGCCCACCCACACCGACCCATCAGCCGCTACTGCCACGTGAGTCACATGGTTGGCTGCCAGGCCATCGGCGGCGGTGAAATGGCGCCACGCACGGCCGTCATACCAATACAACCCCTCTGTTGTACCTACCCCCAGCGCGCCGTTGGCGGCCGGGGCCAGCGCCGTAATCTGCGCAAAGGGGGCCGGGGTGCTGACGGTCTGGCGGCGGCCCGCCGTATGGCGCACCAGCCCACTCTCCGTCACTACCCACACAGCGCCATCGGGGGCAACGGCCGTAACCGCCTTCGCTAATGTCCCCGACCGCACCCGATTCCCCCCATCCAGCCGCCAAAACGTGGGGCCATTCACGCCCCACACCTGCCCTTGCCGGTCTACCAGCACCCCGGCCCAGGCCAGCGGTTCGCCCCCTTGCTCAATCCGGCAGACGGTCACCTGGCCGCTGTGCAGAGAAAGCAGCCCCCTGTCCGTACCCAACCAGGCGTCGCCGTCTGCGCCCATGGCCAGACTGTTGACGGCCGCCTGTAACCCCTCGTCGGAAGCCACACGCTGCCAATTGCGCTCCCCGGTATCCCCTGCGCCCCAGGAGACGCCGCCGCCAAAATGGGCCACCCACAACGCTTCGCCCACCGGCAGGATGGCGCTGACCGGGGCGCGTTCATTGCCGGACGGCATTGGTTTTTCAATGACAATTTCACCCGCCGCCACGCGGTAGACACGACCGTCAAACGTGCCCGCCAGCAAGGAAGCATCAGTGTCAACCACCAACCGCGTAATGGGTGAACGCTCCTGACCCGGCAACGGCCGTAACAGCCACACCCCCTCATCTGCCAACTGCCACAACCCCTGCCCGGAGCCGGCCCAGATACGGCCGTCGGCCGTTTGCGCCAGTGCCGTCATCTCCCCCATCGGCTGCCCATCCACCGCCGGGAACGTCTGCCATTCTGCACCTGCTACCGGCCAAAAAAAGACGCCGGCATCCGCCGCCAGCCAGAAACCATCGGCCGTGACCAACTGGTCATACACCTGCTGTACCGGCGGCAGGGAAATAGGCGTAAGGGCACGGCCGTCGGCCGCAAAAGAAAACAAGCTGTCCGCATTAAAAAACCAGAGCGTGCCCTCCGGCCCGCTGCTCAACGCCCGCACATCATCCAACAGCGCCGTGCGCCAAACGCCATCCTGAAAAGAGGCCAGCCCCTTGTCCGTGCCGGCCCACAGCACCTCACCACGCCGCGCCAGCGTCTGCACATTGTTCGACGGCAGCCCATCTAGGCTGGTAAAGATGCGCCAATTGGCGCCGTCAAAACGGGCCAGCCCGCGGTTGGTGGCAAACCAGAGCGCGCCGTCGGTCGTTTGCAGCCCGGCGCGCACAAAGGCGGAAGGCGGCCCAGCCACCGGGCACACCACCGTTTCCCAGGTATCCAATGCAGCGTTATACCGGGCAATACCCTGAGCAACCGTAGCAAAAACCGCTACCGGCTGTCCATTGGCGTCGCGGGTGAGGGCGGACACGCCTGCACTCGCCAGGCCATGCGTTGTGGTATAGGTACGCCAGGCAGCCCCATCAAAGCGACTGATCCCCGCCGCGCTGCTGGCCCACACCGCGCCATCCGCTGCCACCAATCCCGTTAACTGGTGATCGGGTAAATCGGCCGGCGCAGTAAACAACCGGTCGTCGCCGCTATTGTCAGCATAAAACAGGCCGCCGGGTACGGTTAGCAACAGACCGTTGGGCAATACGGCCGTCACCCGCAGCGCCGGTGCGGTGACGACAGCAGTAGTGGCAACAGGTACAGAACCGGTGGCGTCAAACAAGGTCAGCCCGGCCGCCGGGTCTGCATAAGCCAGCCAGACGGTGTTGTCGGGCACGGCCGTGACCCGGCTGACTGCACCATTCACCAAACCATCTCCTGTTGTGAAAATTTGCCAGCGCGTCCCGTCATACCGCTTCAGGCCACCCGACGTGGCCGCCCACACCATGCTATCTGGAGTAATGGCCAGGTCTTGAATATCGTTGATGCTCCCGCTGCCCACATGTGCCACTTCCTGCCAGCGACGGCCGTTCCACCAGGCCACCCCCTGGTCTGTGCCCACCCATACTGTGACTCCATCCGGGGCCACTGCCAGCCGCCGAATCTGCTCGCCGGGTAGCTGGAAAAAGCTGCGGGCGCGGGTATGGCTGTACCAACGACGGCCATCATACTGCCCTACACCCTCAGCCGTCGCCGCCCAAATCATGCCATCAGCCGTAGCTGCCACATCAATGATGTGGTTAGAGGGTAGGCCATCAACCGTCGTAAAGGTTTGCCAGGCAAGACCATCATACCGGCTCAGGCCACCCGACTGCGTACCAAACCACAGCACCCCATCGCGGCCTACGGCCACACTGGTAACAACATTCTCCGCTAAACCATGTTCGGTAGTAAATCGAGCGGCTTCCCCCATAGACCAGGCCCACACCACCACGCCGCCATCGGTGGCTGCCCAGAGCAACCCCTCGTGCAACAGCGCATCATTCACGCTTTGCGGCCCGGTAAAACTGGTCCATTGGGGGTGAATGACAGCGGGTTGGGGCAGGCCAGACCAGGCGGCCGGCGTGCCCACCGGCGACGGCCGTGCCAGAATGGGATAGGTGGCGAGCAGATAAATCAGCCCGGCCAGGCAGGCCAGCAACAGCAGCCCAACCAATCCGACCAGCGCCAGACGCATATGACGAGACATAGAAAAGAGGATATTGGGATATTGGGGTATTCAATAATTAAATATCATAATATCTTAATCTACTCACCCCATCCCGCATGTGCCGCTTCCCAGCCGATGAGCGCCTTTTTACGGGGAAGACCCCAATGGTAGCCGCCCAGGTTGCCGCTTTTTTGGATGACGCGGTGGCAAGGGATAAGGTAGGCGATGGGGTTATGGCCGACGGCCGTGCCCACCGCCCGCACCGCCTTCTCTTGTCCCGCTGCCCGCGCCAACGCGCCATACGTCACCAATGCGCCCGGCGGGACGCGCAGCAGCGCCATCCACACCTGAATCTGGAAATTGGTACCCTTCAAGAAGACGGGCAGCGGCATTTGCCGCTCATCAGCAGGGGTGAAAATTTGGTTCACGGCCGTCGCCGTGCCCACCGCGTCTTCCGCCAACACCGCCTGGGGCCAGGCGTGGGTCAGATCGGCAAAAGCGGCCGCACGGCCGTTGCCGGTGATAAACGACAGGCCACAAATCCCCCGCTCCGTCTCCGCCAACAGCGCCTCGCCAAAAGGGGTGGGATGAAACCCATAACGAATCGTCAGCCCTGCGCCCCTGGTTTTGTACTCACCCGGCGTCACCGCTTCGTGGGTGACAAAGAGATCATGCAAACGGCCCGGCCCAGAAAGCCCGGCAGCATAGGCCGCTTCCAACACGTTTTGTGATTCAGCCAGTACTTGTTTGGCATGTTGCATGGTCAGGTATTGCCCAAAACGCTTGGGGCTGATGCCCGCCCACCGGCGGAACAGCCGCTGGAAATGAAATTCGCTTAACCCCACATGGGCGGCCACATCGGCCAGCGCCGGTTGATCCTGGTAATTTTCTTCCAGGTAGTGAATGGCTTTTTCCACAAGGGCATAATCGGCGGATGCTTGTGTGAACATGAATGGAACCTCCAGATGTTAGGTAAGATTCAGCGATGAGGAGATTGGACAATCTCCTCATCGCTATTAACTGTAACAAACCAGTCTACGATTCTCCACCCGATTCTTGCGCCAGGATGAGGTTCGGACGGGTTTCGGACGGCCGTGCCCTACACTGCTGCCAATCAAAAAACAGGATTGATTGACAACCTGTCCATTGCATATGAAAATTCGTAACGCAATCTGGCAAAGCGCGCCACAATTTTACAGGAGACGACATGACCCAAGTACAAGCCCTTAAGTGCCCCTCGTGTAATGCCTCATTAGAATATGACGGCCGTTCCGAAACCATTCGCTGCGAATTTTGCGGCACCACCATCATCGTGCCCGAAAACATGCGCATCGGCGCCTACCAGGCCGGCTACATGGGCGACGCATCTCCAGAAAAGGCCGACAGTATCCACCGCATTTTAGAACTGGTACATCACGGACAAAAAATTGAAGCCATCAAACTATACCGGGAAACCTTCGGCGTTGGGCTAAAAGAGGCCAAAGATATTGTGGATGGTCTGGAAATGGGCAAACCAACGGCCGTTACCTATACCACCGTCTCCAGCAGCGGCAACAACAGTTGTGGCTGCCTGTTAGCCATCGTCATTATCCTCTTCACTTTGGGCATTGTGGTGGCGGCCCTGGTGCCATTTACCACCATCACCCAAGTTATAGAAGACCCCCAAACATTCATCCAGCAAGTGTCTGAAGGCGACATCCAAACTTTTGTACAGGAAGTGAGCGTGCAGGTAGCCACCGTTAATCGAAATATTCAAAATAATCCGCTGGTGGTCACCAGTGGCGGCGATGGCATGGGTTCTGACCTGATGGTAGAAAACTGGCAGTACAGCAACGACATCAACAACATTTTCCTCAGCTACACCGAAGAGAAGGACGGCCGTCGCACAGTCCGCTGGGAAACAGCGGTTGGCGATTCGAGCAATAACATGGACTTCAATGTCACCTATGACAATCAACACATTTACCACACCAGCGGCAGCACCCTGCGCGCCCTCGACCGGGCCAGCGGCGAACAGGTCTGGCAGGCCAACCTCAGCGACATTGTAGACCGGCGCTGTTATGGCTGTCTACGCTCGGAACAGGGCGTTGTGGTCGCTCTGACGGCCGATAACACCCTCTACGGGCTGAATGCCAAAACCGGCCAAACCTTATGGCAGGCGCGTCTGGAAAATGACACCCCCGTTTACATGGAAGAAGGGTTTGTGGCGGTGACTATCCTCAAAAACATGGCGGCTGTGTTAGACGAATCGGCGCAGGCTGGCGCTTTCGGTTTTGCCCTCAAATTGTTCGACCTCAACAATGGCGAGTTGATGCAAGAGTTAATCCCGATGTGCCCGGATGATGGCAACTTCTTTGATCCCGCCCCCTTTGGTTATTATGATCAGGTCTTTGCAGATGAGGCTCAAGATCGGCTCTTTTTCCTGTGGGGCACCTCCATCAATGGCGCAGAATGTCTGGAAGAGTGGGACCCGGAAACCGGTCAGCCCATCTGGCAATCCCGCCTGCCCGGCGATGCCAGCATCTCCTCCTCCATTGGCCGGGGCATTGTCACCGATTGGAATTTCTCCCCTTATTTTGCCTTCAACGGAGATACACTGCTGCTGCCGGCCTATGACTCTGGCAACCAGGGTATCGCATCGGTGGATTTGAACAGCGGCGAACTCCAGTTTTATGTGGAGGGGGGTGATTATGAATTATGGCCGATGGGGGTGCAGGGGAACACGGCCGTTGTCTGGGGCGAACGACAGCGTGGCTCCAAACAGATCGAAGTGTGGGGGTTGGATGTGACCAGCGGCGAACGCCTGTGGCAGCATCCCCTCAAAGCTCAATATCTGTTTGAAATGGACCCATTTGATGATAAATGGACCTATGAGCTGACAAACAATGGCCTGTACATTGTGCAGCTTTTCGCCACACCTAACCCACCGGAATTGTTGGTGCAGTCGCTCAACACCAGCACAGGCGCGCTCAATTATGAAGTAAAGAATACATTGGACGATGATTTCTGGCGCGGCATTAGCCGTTCGCCCAGCCATCTATACCTGACCATCCGGGCGCTGATCGGCGTAGATTTACAAACCGGCAAGGCCGCAACGGAGTGGCCGTAAATGCTGACACTGGCAACACGGCCGTCCTACCACACATTGCTCGATGCGCAGGTATTGACGGCCGTAGACGCCACCCCACCTGCCATCATCTACCGGCAAACGGACAGTCCGCCGGAAATCATTTCGCGCCAGATATTTCGGCAGGCCGTCACTGGCTATGCGAATGGTTTACGGCGGTTGGGCATGGGGCCGGGCGACCTGATCGTCATCGCCCACACCCAAAATTTGGCGAGCATCTACGCCTTTTGGGGGGCGCTGCTGGTGGGCGCGATCCCTTCCATGTTCCCCACTCTCACGGAAAAACTAGACGCGGACATTTACATGCGCCACATGGCCGAACTGGTGCGCCTCTCGGCTGTAAAAGCGATACTGACGACGGATGAATTTGCGCCGCAATTGCAAACGGCCGTGACGTGTGCGGTGTATGGGTCAAAAGGGATTGGAGATTGGAGATTGGAGATTAGAGATTCAATCTCCAATCTCCAATCCCTAATCTCTCAATCTCCTGATCCCAATTCTATCGCCTTCCTGCAACACTCCTCCGGCACCACCGGGCTGCAAAAAGGGGTGGCGTTGTCACACACGGCCGTACTCAACCAGCTTGCCAGTTATAGTGATGCCCTCCAACTCACAGAGCAAGATGTCATTGTCAGTTGGCTGCCGCTGTACCACGATATGGGCCTTATTGCCGGGTTTCTGCTGCCGCTGGTGCAGGGCGTTCCCCTGGTGCTGATGTCCCCCTTTGATTGGGTCAGCCACCCGGCGCTACTGCTGCGCGCCATTCACGATTACCAGGGCACGCTTTGCTGGCTGCCTAACTTTGCCTACAACCACTGCGCCCGCCGCATCCGGGCGCGAGACAAGGAAGGTTTATCGCTGGCTTCGATGCGCCTGTTCATCAACTGCTCCGAACCGGTGCGCTATGACAGCCACCAGTTATTCCTGGCGGCCTTTGCCGAAAACGGCGTTCGCCCGGAAATGCTCGGCGTCAGTTACGCCATGGCTGAAAATACCTTTGCCGTGACACAGACGGCGCCAGAGGGCACGGCCGTACTGGACACGATAGACGAACATGAACTTACCCACCATCAATATGCGCAGCCAGTGGCGGCCGACCACCCCCAGGCGGCCGTGAAAGTTTCCTGCGGCCCGGTGATTGCGGGGACGGAGGTGGCCGTGTGGGATGGAGACGGCCGTGCCCTGCCCGACCGCTGCGTGGGCGAAATTGCCATCCGCAGCAACTGTATGCTTACGGAATACTACCGACGGCCTGATTTACGGCCGTTTGTGAACGGTTGGTACAAAACCGGCGACCAAGGTTACACCGTGAATGGCGAATTGTTTGTGATTGGCCGGGCCAAAGATTTGATCATCAACGCCGGGAAAAACATCTACCCACAGGATATTGAAGCTATTGTCAACGATGTACCTGGCGTCCATGCCGGCCGCGCCGTCTGTTTTGGCGTGCCGGATGAAAAAGAAGGCACAGAACTCATCGCCGTTGTAGCCGAGGTGAAAAGCAGCGACCCCGCCGAACACAAAGAAATCAACAAAACCATCCGCCAGGAAGTGTCCCGGCAGAGCAGCGTCAACGTCAGCTACGTGCATCTGGTTGGCCCCCACTGGCTGCTGAAAACGTCCAGCGGCAAAATTGCCCGCGCCGCCAACCGGGAGAAGTGGCTGGCAGAGGTTAGGAATTGGTAATCGGTGGCTGGTAATCGGTAATTGACGCCGCGTCAATTACCGATTACCGGTTACTGAGCCGGCCCTGCCGCTTTCACCTCATCACTGACGCCGGCCTCAAACTGCTTGAAGTTCTCAATAAACATGCCCACCAGTTTACGCGCCTGGACGTCATAGGCATCCTTGTCCGCCCAGGTATTGCGCGGGTTCAGCGCCTCTTCGGGCACACCGGGGACGTGCGTGGGAATTTGCAGGCCAAAGTAGGGTTCAGTTTCAAACACCACCTCATCCAACTGATTCTCCAGTACGGCCGTGACCATCGCCCGCGTGTACGCCAGCTTCATCCGGCTGCCCACACCATACGGGCCACCCGTCCATCCGGTGTTCACCAACCACACCTTCACCTCATGCTTCGCAATTTTCTCGCCCAGCAGCTTGCCATACACCCCCGGATGCAGGGGCATAAACGGCGCGCCAAAGCAGGTGCTAAAGTTCGGCTGCGGTTCCGTTACGCCCCGTTCCGTACCCGCCACCTTGGCCGTGTACCCGCTCAGGAAATGGTACATCGCCTGCGCCTCTGTCAGCCGGGAGAGGGGTGGCAGCACACCAAAGGCGTCGGCCGTGAGAAAGAGAATGTTCTTAGGATGTCCACCCACGCCACGTGGATCGGCGTGGGGGATATGGGTAATGGGATAGCTGGAACGGGTATTCTCCGTTAGCGTGTCATCATTCAAATCAATCCGGTGCGTGGCCGAATCATACACCACATTTTCCAGCACCGTGCCAAACATGCGCGTCGTCTGGTAAATCTCCGGTTCCCCCTCCGGATTCAACCGGATCACTTTGGCATAACAGCCGCCTTCAAAATTAAAGACGCCGTCATCGCTCCAGCCATGTTCATCATCACCAATCAACGTACGCTTCGGATCGCTACTGAGAGTGGTTTTGCCCGTGCCGCTCAGGCCAAAAAACAGGGCCACATCATCCAAATCCTTCCCATAATTCGCGCTGCAATGCATACTCATCACCCCCCGTTTGGGCAGGTAATAATTCATGGCCGAAAAGATGCTCTTCTTGATTTCACCGCCATACTCCGTGCCGCCAATGATCACCAGCCGCCGGCCAAAATCCACCAGGATAAAGGTCTGGCTGCGGGTGCCGTCAAATTCCGGTTCGGCATGAAAGCGCGGCATGTCAATCACGGTAAATTCTGGCACATGGTTCGCCAATTTTTCCGGGTCACGCTCGCGGATGAACATATTGCGCGCAAACAGATTGTGCCAGGCATACTCGGTGATGATGCGCACCGGCATCTGGTAACGCGGGTCTGCCCCCACATAGCCATCAAAGACAAAAATGTCCCGGTTCTGGATATAGGCAATGATACGCCGGTACAGATTATCAAACTTTTCCTGGGAAATGGGACGGTTCACTTTGCCCCACCAGATGTCTTTTTCGCTGGTTGGTTCTTCGACAATAAATTTGTCGTTAGGAGAACGGCCAGTATGGTCGCCCGTGGCCACCAGCAGCGGCCCTAAATGCCCTACCACGCCTTCACGGCGGCGAATTACCTGCTCATAAAGCATGGGCGTAGGTAAATTCCAATAAACAATACCGGCATTGCGCACGCCGTGATTTTCCACACCATACTTGCTGACATTTGCACCAAAGTTTTGCATAGCTCACCTTTCCTTTTTTCAAAATTCAATGGGAAATTGTAATGACCTAAGTGTAATACAATGTGACGATTTTCACAAATGAATGTGGGAATGACAGGCGGCAGGTAGCAAGCAACTTTTGCCTGCAACTTGCCACCCCCAAATTAACGATCAAGCGTACCTAGAAGCAGGCCAGGCGGCAACGGCCGTGGCTGTTCACAACTGCTGGCTACCGTCACATGCCGCTCCTGCGCAGACGAATCATAAAACGTGTGCATCACATCCAGCACATGGTAGGCCAGTTCACCGGAAGCGCGATGGGCACGGCCGTAACGCAGCCCGTACGCCATATCCGCCACACCAATGCCACGCCTCACCTCATCATTGTGCGTCAGAGCCACCTCTTCCCATTCATTGCTGGCCGAACGGCGCAGCCGCACCGGGCCACCAAAAATGTTCGGGTCGGGCACACTCAGCGAGCCGGCTGAACCATAAATCTCAATGCGCGGCAGGTGGTGGCCCCAACAATCAAAGCTGGTGATCATGGTGACAATCGCGCCGGCGTGCATTTGCATCGTCCCGGCCACATGGGTGGGCACATCTACACTGATGCGCTCGCCGTTGGCCGCCACCCGCTCCGGGAAAGAAGCACGGGCCATGGCCGCTACCTGGCGCACCGGCCCCAGTAAATGCACCAGGGCGGTGATGTAATATGGGCCCATATCAAACATGGGGCCGGCCCCTACTTTGTAGAAAAAGGTGGGGTTGGGATGCCACCCTTCCGGCCCGTGACTCAACATGAAGGCAGTGGCCGCTACCGGCTCGCCAATCGCGCCATCGTCAATCAATTTGCGGCAGGTTTGCAAACCGCCGCCCAGGAAGGTATCCGGGGCGCAGCCGACGCGCACACCCTTTTCCTGGGCGGCTTGCAGGATGGCACGGCCGTCGGCGCGGGTGATCGCCAGTGGTTTTTCGCTGTGCAGGTGTTTGCCAGCGGCAATGGCCGCCAGACTGACTTCGGCGTGGGCGGCGGGGATAGTCAGGTTGATGACGATCTCGATCTCCGGGTCGGTCAGCAGTTCGGCCGGGCTGGCATATACGCGGGGGATGTTGTGTTCGGCCGCTTTGGCCTGGGCAACGGCGGGCAGAACGTCAGCGACGGCCGTGACCTCCAACATATCGAACAACCGGCAGCCATTGATGTACGCGCTGCTGATATTGCCACAGCCGATAATGCCTACTTTAACGGGTTCCATGTGCTAATCCTTTTTCAATGAGATAGGTATAACTTTGCTGCACGGCCGTGAGCATATCGGTGGCGCAGCGATCTAATTCCACCACCATCCACTCCGCATAAGTAGCGGCAGGGATGATGGTCTGATAATCCATTACGCCCTGGCCAACGGCCGTCATGCTGGATTGCGTATTGTCTGCCGGGCCGTCTTTGACGTGCAGCAGCGTCAGGCGAGCGCCCAGGTCGGCAACGGCCGTGAGCGGCTCCACGCCGCCCACCTGCACCCAATAGGCATCCAGTTCAAACTCTACTGCCGGGTGCAGATATTCCAGCCAGAGGTGGTACGGTAGCTTTCCCTCTACCGGCTCAAACTCAAACCAGTGATTGTGCATGAGCAGCGTCAGGCCATGCGCCGCGGCTACGTCGGCGGCCTCATTCACCCGGTCACACAGGCGACGGATGCTGTCCACGCTCTGGTATTCGTCCGGCGGCAGCCAGGCACAAACCAGCCGCTGGCAGCCCAAGGCCGCCAGCCTTTCCAGCGTTTCTTCCTTTTGTTCGCCAAGCGGCAGCGGGGCATGAGCGGCGCACACCGCCAACCCCAGTTCATCAAAGAGGGCTTTGGCCTGGGTGATGGTGACGCCTTCGGGGAATCCGGCTGTTTCCACGCCCACATAGCCCATGTCGGCAATACGGCGCATGACACCGGTAAAATCGTGCGCCAGTTGTTCGCGCACGGTGTACAGTTGTAGAGCAATGGGTTTGGTCATGGGAATTCCTCTTGAAATGGTTCGTAGTAGGCAATTTATCGCCGTCTGACGGCGATAAATCGCCTACTACGAACGGATTTGTGCTAATTTTTTCCACTTTCCAACCAACGAATTTCGTCGCCAGAAAGGTGGCGGGTCGCGGCCGTGAGATTCATCTCGAATTCCGCTGGCGTGCGGCTGCCAATGATAGCGAAGATGTGCGGCGACTTGTTTAAGACATAGGCTACCGCTATCTGCATGGGCGTCAGGCCGCGTTCGGCAGCCAGTTGCGTGGCCCGCTCCAGGCGGGCAAAATTGTCCGGAGTGCAGTAGGAATCCACACACACCCGGTCCAGCCAGTAGTCAAAGCTGTCCAGATTGTCCGGGGTGAAACGGCCGGAGAAAAACCCGGCAGCGACGCTTGACCAGGTGAAGAGAGGGATGTTCTGGCTGGCATACCATTCTCGTTCCGCCTGCCCCACCGGGCCGCTGACGGAGATGCAGCCGGGCCAGGGTGGTCTGGCGGGCACGGCCAGGCTGAATTGGGGGCTGACGGCCGTCATGCCCACCAACCCGTTTGCCGCCGCATATTCATTTGCTTCCTGCACACGCACGGCCGTCCAGTTAGAGCCGCCATAGGCGCGGATTTTGCCGCTGTGCAGATGTTCATTAAAGGCGTCAACAATAACCTGAACGGGCACGGCCGTGTCATCCCGATGCAGCAGGTAGAGATCAATGTAATCCGTTTGCAGCCGCGCCAATGAATCATGCAGGTCAGCGGCGATATCGTAAGGCGTCACCCGATCCCGATCCTGGTTAGGATGGCCACATTTGCTGAGGATAAACACCTGGTTGCGGCAGCCACGCGCGGCCAGCCATTTGCCCAACACACGCTCACTATGGCCGCCGCCGTAAGCATGAGCCGTGTCAAAGGCGTTACAGCCCATGTCATACACCGCATCAAACAGCGCCAGCGCTTCTGCCTCGTTGCTGGCATTGACAAAGGCACTGCCTTGCACCAGACGGGATACAGGTTTTGCGCCAGCAGATTGGGTGGGGAAACGGCCGTAAAGCATTTGTGTCATCATCAATAGCCTCCACCTCGAATTGTAGCCACAACACATATTGCCCGCCAGCCACCAATATGGTCGCAACCTTATCTAAAAACGCCAGTTCAACGGTTTATCAACAGTGGATCAACGTCCCTGATGTAAACTGACATCATTCTCGTCAAATGGAGGCCCCAATGAAAAAAACTTTAGCGGTCATTTTCATCTTATGTGCCGGGTTGTTGGCCTGGTCCTTTGTGATGTGGTCTTGGGTCATGCCGGTTACGGCCGTGCCGCTTCTAACCGCTACACCCTCCCTTACACCCACCATCACGCCGACCACGCTGCCGACATTTTGGGCAACAGCAGAAGTCACCACCTCAGACACCGTTGTAGCTATCGGTGAAGAGGTCTCGGTTACTACCAACCTGACCATTGCGCCTGGTTGCGTTTTTCCGCTCATGGAGCTGGCGCTGACACAACAGGGCGAAGATGCACCCATCTTTGCTCCCGAAAGCGTCATTCTGGGGCCACCCATTGCCATGCCCCATACCATTACCTTTACGGCCGTAACCGCCGGAACCATCCGGTTCCGTTCTGCGCTTTTTGGCGAGCGAAACTGCGGTGATTACTGGAACTGGTGGTGGGTTGGGGACCTTTCTGACCCGGTGACGGTGCAATTAGCGCCTACGGGTAATTTGCCCGATCTGATCATCAGCGACATCACCTACAACGGCGGTACGCCACAATGTGGCACGCATCCGCCAGACCTGGGTGCGCGTGTTTGGGTGGCAAACATTGGCAATGCCCCTGCCGGCTCATTTGTGGTGGAGGTGAATAATACCTGGCAGCAAACGGTAGAAGAACTAGCGGCGGGTGAACAGCTATCGTTGGTGTTTGGTGGGGCATTGGGGCCGGTCACGGCCGTAGCCGACGCCACTAATCTGCTTGAAGAAAGCGACGAAAGCAACAACAGTTTCAGCGCCATTTTACCTGTTCCCACGCAGCCGCCGCCCTGCACGCCCACGCCAACACCCCCCTACCAGCACTACCTGCCTGTAACCACCAAATAATCAGGGCGCCGGGTCATTGGCTAAGCCAATGACCCGGACAACTTCTAAAAATCAAACCCCAACTGCCTGACCTGGGCTTCAGCCAGTTTGCTGACGGCGACGCCCAGCAGCCGCAGCTTTTTGTCACGCGGCCAATGCTCATCCCAGAGGGCATGGGCCAGTTCAACCAACGTGGCCGCATCGTCAAAGGGCACGGCAACGGAACGCTGCCGGGTGTAGGTGGTGAAGTCTGCCCAACGGAATTTGACGCTGACGGTAGAGGCCGTCAGCCCATGTTTTTGCAGCATCTCGGCCACATCGTGGCACATCTGGTGCAGCCGGTCACGCAACACATCCGCATCATCCACATCACTATTAAACGTCCATTCCTGGCTGATGCTCTTGGGCGGGCCATGTTCGGCCTGCACCGGACGGCCGTCAATACCGGCGGCACGTTCTTTAAGCGCCATCGCCTGGTTGCCCAACAGGGAACGCAGCACGGCCGTGTCCGCCGCCGCCAGATCGCCACAGGTGTGAATACCCTGGCGCGCCAGCTTTTCGGCCGTCTTGGGGCCGATGCCCCACAGGGCACGGCAGGGCAGCGGAGCTAAGAAGGCGGCCTCCGTTCCCGGCGGCACGATGGTAAAGCCTTCCGGTTTATCGTGGTCAGAAGCCACTTTAGCGACGAGTTTGCTGGTGGCTAAACCGACGGAGCAGGGCAGATGGGTTTGGGATTTCACGGCCGTCCGCACCTCCCCCGCTTTTACCACCGGTTCCGCCCAGGCGGACAGGTCTACGTATGCCTCATCTACGCTCATTTGCTCCACCGGCCCAAACTGGCGCAAGATGTCCATGATCTGCCGGGAACATTCCCGCACCCGCTCCCAGTTGACGGGCACAATTTTGAGGGTGGGACAAAGACGCCGGGCCACGGCCGTAGACATGGCCGAATGAATGCCCAATTTGCGCGCTTCATAACTGGCCGATGACACCACCCCACGCTGGTCTGGCTGCCCGCCCACCACCAACGGCGCCCCCCCATCTGCCGGGTGATCCAGCAAATGCACGTTCACGTAAAAGGCATCCATATCCAGATGCAAAATGGCCCTGCGCGGATCATTCATTCACCGTCTCGTCTAATGCTTGCAAAACGGCCGTGACATCCTCATTTTGCAGGATACGGCTGTAAGCGTCAACCAGCGCCCGCCACACATCGTATTGCCCGGTGAGCGGCGGCGGGTCAACGGCATAAGGCAGCCAGCCAAAGGCAGTAGCATAGGCAGGATCAGCCGCAAAGGTATCTTCCAGATAGCTGGCAGCGGCGGCGCGGGCAGGTAGGTAGCTGTTCACCTGTGCCCAACGCGCCTGCACTTCTGGCGAATAGAAATAGGCCAGAAACAGCCAGGCGGCGAACTGGGTTTCCGGGTCGGTACGCAGCACGTTGACGTTGGGGCCAGAAAGTTGCACGGCGGGCATTTCCCCGCTATGGGGCAGCGGCGACACCGACCAGGAAAAGGGCTGGGCGTTGAAGTTATGGACGGCGCGGTCATAAAAATAGAGACCGCGCGTTGTGCCCGGCCCCAAGAGCGTTTGCTGCCGGGCAAAGTTGTCCTGATAGGTAAAACCGGAGGCGGGTGCGGCGCAGCCGTCTTGAATTAGTTGTTGCAACAGCATCATCGCCGCTACCGCTGCCGGGGTGTTGAAGGTGAAGGTCTGACTGGCTTCGTCGTAGACATCGCCGCCAAAGGCGTGAATCCAGGCCAGAAAGCTGCCGCTGCTGGCTTCCACCTCGTACCCCACGCGCCGCTGCGCCGGGTCAGCGGCGGCGCAGGCCGCCTGGGCAAACTGCGCCGGCGTTTGCGGCGCGCCCACAAAGGGCAGATCAAGCGAGGCCAGCCAGCCGTTGTTGACGTAGAGCATTTCCAGCGTGCGGTGCAGCGGCAGGCCGTAGAGCGGCGCAGCGGATTGCACCTGGGCATAAGGGAAAAAGTCAGCCAGGTCGGACGGGGTGAAGCCATAGGTGGGGTGGGTGAGATACGGCCGTACATCCACCACTCCCTCACCGGCCACATAGCTGACGGTATGGTCAGGATAGGCGGCTACCAGCGCCGGTAAATCTTCCCCCTCCGCCAGCCCGGTTTGCACCGCATCTACCAGATAATTGAAGCGCTGCCAGTACAACGGCTGAATGGTAATACCATAGGAATTGTTCTGGTTAAAATCGGCAATAATGTCACCCAAGATGCGCCCGGCATACCCATCGTAATTGTGCCAGAACACGGCCGTCACCCCGGTAGGGTCGAGCGCATCCAGACGGCCGTACACGGCCAGGTCAGGCGTGGCGGTGGGCGTGGGGCTGGGGGTGTGGGTGGCGGTAGCGGTAGGGGATGGCATCGTGGTAGCGGTTTGGGTGGCCGTCTGTGTGGGTGTGGTCGTGTGGGTGGCGGTGGGGGGCACGGCCGTGAGCGTGGGCGTAACCGGTGTTGCCGTGGGCACGGCCGTGATTTGCGCCAGAGCAGTGGTAACGGTAGGCACTACCGTATCCACCGGACGGCAGGCAGCCAAACCGCACACACTAACAATCAACATCAGCCAGAATAAACCAGATTGGAATCTCTGCCTTGCCATTTGACCCTCCCAAATTGGAATCACCACACAGGATAGGCGAATTATACCGTAAAAAATCGTAACAACATGGGGTTCAGGTTTTCGTAACGATACAACCCCTCGTTCCACGCTCTGCGTGGAATGACCGGTAGGGCGCTCTGCGCCGAGAGGGACGCGGAGCGCCCCAACAGGCATTCCCACGCAGAGCATGGGAACGAGAAAAAAATCCGCGACAATCCGCTAAATTCGTCTAATCCGAGGCTCTATTTCTACTGCTGGCTCCAAAAGGCCATGCTGCCCTCGGCCAGGAAGCGTTTGCCACCGCCGTGAATGGGCACCACGTAAATGGCGCTACGGCCGTCTTCCAGCATGGGCAGCACCAACGCATCACCCGCCGGCGACCAGAGGCGGTGGCTGAGGGCGTATTGGTCAAAAAAGGGGAGTAGTTGGGTGAGGAAGGTGCGGGTGGGGGTAAAGGTCAGCAGTTGCCGCCCCTCGCCGCTGGCTGCGTCAAAGATGACCAGGTTGAGCGTGGGCAGCCGGTTTTGCCCGGCCATCCTGGCGCTGATTTTACCCGGCAGGGCCGCGTTAATATCCCCGCCGGGCAGATTGGGCAAAAAGGCAGCCAGGTAACGGCCGTCTGGCGACCAGAAAAAAGCGGCCACATCATTCCGGCTGAGCAGGCGAATTTCCCCGGTGGCGGTATGCATCAGCCGCAGTGGGCCAACGAACTCCGTTTCGCCGGGTGTGTCCGGGCTGATGTAGGCCAGCCAGGTGGCGTCGGGGCTGAGGCCGAGGATGCTGCGCCCTTCGTGGAGCTGCGTTTGGCTATCCCCATCCTGAAGATTGTTGACCACCACGCGACTGCTAAGAGCGGCTAACTCTTCGGCATAGGCCAGCAAACGGCCGTCGCCGGAAATGCCCGGCGCTTGAAAATAACCCGGCGCAGCAATCTGATCGCCGTCCCTATCCCCGGCGGCATCAAGCAGTTCCAGGCGGGATCCCGGCCCGGCAAAACCGCTGTGAATGAGAAGCTGCTGGCTGTCGGCCGTCCACTGCCAATAGAGTGGGCCGCCGGTGGTGCGTTTGCGGCTTTCAGCCGCACCATCGGCCGCCGCCAGATAGAGCGCCATGCCCTGCGCGTCGCTGGCCAGGAAGCTGACCGTCTGCCCGTCCGGCGACCAATAGAGGTAAAAGGGGGCCTCACGGCGGCTGAGGTAAAGCGACAACGGCTCCGCGAGTGGCCCTTGCCGGCGCTCCTCATCGGCTACCACATACACCGCGCCGCCCAGATTATTGCTGCCAATGGCGGCAATCTGACGGCCGTCCGGCGACCAGGCCGGGAATTGGAAAAAGGTGCTACCCTCCGTCAGGCGGCGGGAACTGCTGCCATCAGGGGCGATGGTCACAATTTGCCCGTCGTTGTCAATGAAAGCGATGCGGTTGATGAGCGCCGGGTTGACGGTGGGGGTAGGCAGGGAAGGGGCAGCGCTGAACGCCGGCGAGGTGGCTGTGACCGTCAATTCCTCTAGCCCGACAATGGGGGCGGCGGTGCGGGTGGGCCGCGGCACGGCCGTAGGCGGACGGCCGCTCTCCGAACCAGGATTCACCAACCAATACAGACCCGACAAGGAACTCGCCAACAGCGACAGGATTAGCACAATGGCAATAGCCAGCCAGCAGCCGGAGGGGCGGCGCACCGCCGTATCCGCCCACACCACCGGTTCCGGCTCCGGTTCAAAATAATAAGGTTCGGGTTCATCATCGAAATGGTCGTCTTGATCGTACATATCGGTCATTTTACTCCAATCATGCTAAAATCGGGCGCGCAAAGGACGGATAGTTTATGGACAATTCACAATCAATTCCCCTGGAAACAACGACCCCTGAATTACCCCGCTGGCTGCGCGCCACCGGGTTTATCCTGGGCGTCTCCTACCCGGTATTGGCGATCTCCACCTTTTTCCGGGCGGCGTACCAGCTTTTTTTGAAGGAAGACGTGACGAATTATGTGGGGCCGGCGCTCACGGCCGTTGCCGCCGCCTGTTATCTCACCGCCACCATCGGTTTTTTTGTGCGCCAACGGTGGGCCTGGAAACTGTCGGTGGGCGTGCTCACCTTTGAAACAACCATGACCTTCCTTGTGGGCACGCTCAGCATCCTCTACCCGGCGGTCATTGGCGGCACGGTCTGGCGCTATTTTGGCATAGATTACGGCTTCTTCCCCCTCTTCCAACCGCTGCTGGGGCTGGCCTGGCTGCTACACCCCGCCACCCGCGCGGCGTATGGGATTTCGGGGAAGGGGTGAATGGTCACTCGTCACTTGTCACTCGTCACTTGTCACTCGTCACTTGTCACTCGTCACTTGTCACTCGTCACTTGTCACTCGTCACTCGTCATGGGTCATTGACGAGTGACAAGTGACGCTTGCTCCCCCATGAATTGGCGACGACTCATCGAATGGGGGCTGCTGTTTTTGCTGCTGGTGGCGGCGATATGGGCGGCTACACAAAGCCGTGACGCGCCGCTGGTCATTTTGCTGGCGGTGCTAACCGTTATTGCCCTGCAATTCAGCCTGCCGCCGGCCCTGAGCAGCGTGGGGCTGCTGCCGGTGGTGATGGTGAGCGGGTATCTGGTGGTGGGGGTGGGCACGGCCGTGCCCCTCTTTGTCGCCGGATTTGTGATCGCCGAACTCAGCCGCCCGCTGTGGCGGCCCCTGTGGGAACTGACGCCAACGGTCGGGCCAGAAACGCCCACCCTTCACCAGCGGTTCATCGCCTTTGTCATCCATCTCCTGGCGCTGGGGGGCGGCGTCTGGCTCTATACACAGCGTGGCGGCAGCGCCCCCCTCAGCCAGAATACGGCCAATGCCTTTCCCCTTTTCCTGAATTTGATGGCCGGTTTTGGCCTGGTTTATGGCAGCGGGCTGCTGCTGTGGTGGCTGGCGCAGCGCCAATCGCCCGGCGCTTTTTTCCGCGATAATGGGCTGTTGGTAATGGCCGCCGGTTTTCTGGCGCTGCCGTTTGCTCTGTTGGGGGGGATTGTCTATGCGTTGGGCGGGCTGCCACCGTTTGTGGTTTTTTGCCTGGGCGCGGCGGTGTTTGCCGTGCTGCTCTGGCTCTCCTGGCAGCGGCGTTATTCGCTGGCGCAGCAGGTGGCCCAATTTGCCATTCTAAACCGCAGCGAACATTCCCTGCGGGAGACGTTGGAATTACCCGAAGTGCTGCGCCGCACCGGGGCGTTGGTAACGGAACTGGTCAGCGCCGACAGGCTGGCGCTCTTTTTGCAGGAGCAGGGAGCGTGGTCGGGTGGCGATCCGTCTGCCGGCAAACTATTACCGGCGGCGCTGGATGATTTGACCGGTTGGGTGGCGGCGCACGGCCGTGCCCTGCACCTGGTTCCCGCCAATTTTCATTTTGCCGCCCGCCATCACCTGGCGCTGCCCAACCCGCCGCCCACTGTCTGGCTGGGGCTGCCGCTACTGTTAGACGGGGCCGTGCTGGGGGTAATGGTGTTGCAGCGGGGGGGGAAGGCACGGCCGTATAACCGCTGGCAGTTGGAATTGTTACACGCCGTGGCCGCCCAGGTGAGCGTGGCCGTGCGCAATGCCCGGCTGCACGGCGAAATGGTGCGCCTGTATACGCTCACCGACGAGGCGCTGGCGCAGCGGGTGCAGCAGCTTCAGGCCTTGCTCAACGCCCTGACGGAAGCGGTGGTGATGGTGGACCGGCAGGGGCGGGTGATGCTGGCAAATCCAATGACGGCCGTGCTGCTGGACAACACCCTGGCCACCGATACGCCCTTGGATTTGGCCACCGCGCCCTGGCTTGGGTTTGCGGAAAGCCAGTTGGCGGCTCGCTTGCAAGAACTGGCCGCCGGGACAATACGAGGGGAGTACGGCCGTGTCCATTTCACACCGCCCACATCCCCCCGCCGGGTACTGGAACGGCAGGAAGCGCCGGTGTTTGACCGGGACGGCCAGCTCATTGGCTGGCTGCTGCTGTTCCGCGATGTAACCGAGGCGCAAGAGCTGGCCGAACGGCGTGAAGACCTGACGCGCATGATTGTGCATGATTTACGCAATCCGCTGACGACGATGGCCACCACGCTGCAACTGGCGCAAGAGCGATTGTCTGGCGTGGCTGATGACGGCACGCGCCCGCTGCTGCAAAACGCCTACGGCAGCAGCCAGGATTTGCTGGATATGGTGGATTCGCTGATGGATATGCACCGGCTGGAAGCGGGACGTTCTATTGTGGACCCGGACGCCATGCGGCTGCCGCCGCTGGTAGACGCGGTGGCGGCGCGCCTGCAACCGCTGTTGGTGCATAAAGGGATTATGCTGACGATCACATCTTCACCCGACCTGCCCCCCGTCTGGGCGGACGCGGAACTGGTGCGGCGGGTACTGTTGAATTTGCTGGATAATGCGCTGAAGTTTACGCCGGCCAACGGCCGTATCACCATCACCATGCAGCCGGAACCGGCACAGCCGGGCCATGAGCCGGGCCTGCGCTGCATTATTCAAGACAGCGGGCCCGGCATCCCGCCCGCCTTCCGCGAGCAGGCGTTTGACCGCTACACACGCACCAATCCCGGCGGCGCGCCGGTACGCGGCGCGGGGTTGGGGCTGACGTTTTGCAAGATGGTGGTGGAAGCGCAGCACGGCCGTATCTGGGTGGAAGATGCGCCGGGTGGGGGCGCCGTCGTCGGCGGCAGTCAGTTTGTGTTCACCTTGCCCGGCGTGCCGGTGTGGGATGAGGGCGGCGAGGACGCCGGGGTGAAGGGGTGACAAGGTGAGGGGGTGAGCCGATGCAAGTCAATTGACGACCCTCATCCCGATTCTTATACTTGCTGTATGGCAGCTAAAGATTTGATTCACGATGCAGTGAAAAATACTCTTGTCAAGGATGGATGGACTATTACACATGATCCATATCCTATCCGTTACAAGGGTTTGACAGTTTCTGCCGATTTGGGTGCGGAGCGCACCATTGCTGCGGAACGGGCCGGGGAGAAAATAGTGGTTGAAATCAAGAGTTTTATCACTCCTTCACTGATTCAGGACTTTGAGGAAGCGTTAGGACAATACAACTTATATTTTGCTCTACTGCAAAAGACACAGTCGGAGCATGTTCTCTATCTGGCTCTGAGTGAAGGGGCTTATCGTCGGATCATTAAGCGAGAGGCTTTGCAAGCAGTCATCGAAATGTTCCAGATAAAACTCCTGGTTGTCAACACAATAGAAGAGGAGATCGTCATATGGACAAGCTAACTAATTACAGATTGATCATCAAAAAAATTCTCACAGAGTATGCTGAATTGCTTAAAAACCAACCGGTACCGGGTATGGATACGGAATTGGTCTTTGACGAAGAAAGAGACCACTACATGCTCTACAATGTAGGCTGGCCCGCCGAAGGGCCGGTGTCTGAAGCGACCATCTATGTGCGCATACGCAATGGCAAGTTTCGAATTGAAGAAGATTGGACGGAAGAGGGTGTTGCTAATTTGTTACTAGAGGCGGGTGTGCCTAAAGCGGATATTGTGTTAGCTTTTCATCCGCCGGAAATACGCCCGCATACTGAATTTGCCACGGCGTAGCCCAGGTGTTGTGAAGGGTGAAGCATCATTCAGAAATGTGCTTCACACCTCACCTTGAATTCCCCAAAAGCCACTTTATTTAGGGCTTCAGGATGACGGGCAGATAAACCTGCCAGCCGGGGATGGGTGGGGGGTTGTCGTCGTCCAGGATTGTGCCCACGGCCGTATCGTTCCCCAACTCGCCATTCACCGGATTGCTCAAAACCAGGCTGAACGTGCGGTCACCGTCGTCCAGATCATTGTCGAGAAGAGGCACGGTGGTGAAGGGGAATCTCCCAATCTCCCAATTACCCAATTACCCAATTACCCCATTATTCGCTACAATCCTCCCATTGTTAGCCATTGTCAGTTGATAGCCGGGCGCTGTTGCCCAGAAGGAGGCTCCTATGCAACCCCTTTCCTGGATTATCTTGGGTATTCTTATCGTTGTTTTGGTTTTGCTCGTGGCATACCTGTTCTATAAATCTGGTTTTCGTCTGACCGAACTCAAGCTCAAGTGGGGCATTGGCGAAGCCAGTATGAAACGGGAACCGGGAGACAAAAAGGCGCCCGCAGTAACAGCGGAAAAGCTACCTGGCCCTGGCCACTTTTCCCAACAGACCAGCGACGGCGGCGTGGTGGAAGGCTCTCACATAAAAGCACCCGCTAATGCCCCGGTTGAGGTGACACAAGAGGCAAAAGGCGAGGGCAGCAAAGTCAAGAATTCCCGTATTGAATTGGAGTGAGCCATGGTTTATCTGGACGCCGAAAAGCTGAAACATTTTACCGACCGGGATGAACAAAAAGCGGCCTTTGCCCGCTTATGGGATGCCCAGGCCAGACCTTTTCTGCTCTTTTCCGGCATGAGTGGGGCGGGCAAAAGCACCCTGATGCAATGGCTCATTCAAAATCACTGCCGGCCGCAAATGGTGCGCGTGGTGCATGTGGATTTTTCCGGCGGCTTGAAGCCGTATGAGCTGATGGTGGCGCTGGCCGATTTGCTGACGCCAGAGGCGGCGCAGCGGTATCGGGCAGCGGCATTGGCCGCCTGGCAGGCACACCAGGCCCGGCTGGCGGAAGCGCTGCAAGCGGATGCCGGCCGCCCCATTCATGCAGAGCAAAAAGCGGAAAGCGGCGGCCAGATTCATCATGCCGATATGCACATCCAGACCGGTATGGCCGAGAACCGGCGCGCGCTGCGCCAGATATTACAGGATGATTTGTTGGTGTTGTTTCAGGTGGAAATGGCGCACCTGATCCCGGACAGGGGGGTCATCTTTCTGGACACGTTTGAGCATATGGAGGGCAGCACCCCGGCAGAAGAGTTGGCCGGACTCTGGCAACTGCTGGCGGCCATTTGCCAGCAGCGCCCGAACCTGCGGGTGGTGGTGGGCAGCCGGGAAGATATTGCGGATGCCTCCATGCGGGAGTGGCGGCGGCATGTGCCGCTGGAGGCATTTTCCGCAGCGGATTCAGCTATCTTTTTAACCGAATGGAGCGGCAAAAAGATGCCCGAGACGTTGATTGGGGTGATTTATGAACTGGCAAAGGGCCATCCCCTGTTAACAGAAATGGCTGCCGAAGTATGGCAGGAAGGGGAGAAAGTCGCCAAACCTTTGACCATCACAGAATTAAGAACTGGTTTGTTACAGCGTTCGGCCGAAGAATGGTTGTATGGACGCATGATTGATCGGTTTAAGGCGGCGAGGCAAGAGACCCAGATGGCTGCCGCCCGCCTGGGGCCGTTGTTACGGGCTGACTTTGTGATGGGCAGCCTCAACGCGATCTTGCCGGAGAGCGTGGCCCCGTTTGATGAGTCTGCATTTCGCCATTTCAGCAGCCGCTCTTTTGTCAAAAGCGTAGCGGGTGGCGGCTGGCAGTTTCACGAACTGGTGCGCCAGGTGCAGCGCGCCTATCTGGCGCGGCAAGATGATCCCGAAGTGCTGCAGGCCCACCGGCGGGCGCGTGATTATTTTGCGGCGCAGTTTCGGATAACGAATGATCCAATTGCCAACCAGAACTGGCTGTACCATGCCTGTTTTCTTGACCCTCAGCCCCTGTTCGAGACCGCCATGCAGGCGGCGTTTCAGGCGCAGTTGGCCGGCGACCGGGATTGGTGGGATGAACTGCTCGCGGTTTTGGAAGCGCCGGCCCAGTTCCGCCGCCTGGAAACAGAACAACAAGGGGAATTGCGCCGCAACCGCGGCCAATGGCACATGCGCCAGTATGAGCAAACGGCGGCGTTAGCCAGCTACGGGCAGGCGTTGGAACTGTTCCGGGCGGTCGGCGACCGGTTGGGGGAAGCCAACACGCGAAAGGCCATCGGCGACGTGCAGGCGTTCCAAAAGGAAAACGAGGCGGCGTTAGCCAGCTACGGGCAGGCGTTGGAACTGTTCCGGGCGGTCGGCGACCGGTTGGGGGAAGCCAACACGCGAAAGGCCATCGGCTTTTACTATCTCGATCTGGGACAGGACGAGGAGGGGTTGTCTGCCTGGCAAACGGCTGTGGAATTGTATACGCGAATAGAGGATCGAACTGGATTGGTGAATTGTTATTGGGGGTTGGGTATGCGCTTGTGCCAGCGCAATGCCTTACGCGATGGGGAGCAACTGATTGCTAAAGCTGTAGCTCTGGCTCAGACATTTATCCCTGATCACACTTTTACCCTCTACATGATTGACGTCCTTAATCAAGTCCGGGCAGCCCTGGCTGCCGAATAACCTCAAATTGTCAGACATCCAATTTCTTGGAGAAATTGGATGTCTCTGGTACTCCATAGTCCCACTCTCTCTTACTTCCATTCAACGAAAAATTGACAGTCACCCTAAAGAGTTGTATCATCCTGCCGCATACCCCTCCCCCAGGGGGGTGGGGTAGAAGGCGAGAAAGATGAATGACATGACCAAACAGGCTGTGAGCCAACGGTTAGCCAGCGCCGCCGGGCACATCAAGGGCATTGAGCGTATGGTACAGGAAGACACGTACTGCATTGACGTGATCAAGCAGATTCAGGCGGTGCAGGCGGCCCTCAACCGCGTCAGCGCCATGATTTTGGACAACCACCTGCAAACCTGCGTCACCACCGCCATCCAGGGCGACGACCCCGCCGAGCGGCAGCGGGTGTTAACCGAAGTGACCAGCGTGTTTGATATGTCAAACCGAATATAACCACTCCGTTTGTAGTAGGCGATTCATCGCCGTGAAAAGGCGATAAATCGCCTACTACGAACAAAGCAGACAAAGGAGCATTACCCATGAACAGCAAAACCTTTACCGTACCCAACATTAGCTGCGGCCACTGCACCCACACCATCGAGATGGAACTGGGTGAACTGGCGGGCGTGACCAGCGTCAAAGCGGTGCAAGACAGCAAACAAGTGACCGTGGCCTGGCAAGAACCGGCCACCTGGCCACAAATCCAGGCGCTTTTGCAAGAAATCAATTACCCGCCAGAGGGGTTGATTCAGATTCAATAAATCATCAAAGATGGCGCAGATTACGCAGATATAAAAATCTGTGAAATCTGCGCAATCTTTGACAAAACCCCATGTCCGAACAACAACTGACTTTCCCGGTGGTAGGCATGACCTGCGCCAACTGTGTGACGGCCGTGGAGCGCAGCGCCAAAAAGGTAGAGGGCGTGACCGACGCGGCCGTAAACTTTGCCAGTGAAAAGGTGACGGTGACGTTTGACACGGCCGTGACCACCCCGCAAACCCTCACCACCAACCTCGTCCAGCGTATCCAGCGCGCCGGCTATGAAATCCCCACCGCCACCATCGAACTGCCCCTGCTGGGGATGACCTGCGCCAACTGCGCCCAAACCATCGAGCGACGGCTGAACAAAGTGGAAGGCGTGCTGGATGTGGCCGTCAACCTGGCCAATGAAAAGGCGCAGGTGACGGTAGCGTCCGGGGTAGCCACACGGGCTGATCTGGTCACGGCCGTGCGCCAGGCCGGTTACGATGTGGTGGAAGTGGCTGCTGGGGAGGAAACAGCAGACGCCGAAGCCACCGCCCGCAAAGCGGAATACGAACACCAGAAAAAACGGCTCATCGTGGGCCTGCTGTTTTCCATTCCCCTGTTTGTGTTGAGTATGGCGCGGGACTTCAATCTGTTGGGTGATTGGTCACACGCCAATTGGGTCAACTGGCTCTTTTTTGCCCTGGCCACGCCGGTGCAAACCTACGTTTGTTGGGACTATTACACTGGCGCGGTGAAAAGCCTGCGCAATCGCAGCGCCAACATGGACGTGCTGGTAGCCCTGGGGTCGTCAGTGGCTTACCTCTACAGCGTAGCCGTGTTGTTGGCGCTGACGGCTGGTTCCATGGCGCTCGGCCACCATATCTACTTTGAAACCTCGGCCATGATCATCACCCTGGTGACGCTGGGCAAGGTGTTGGAAAGCCGCGCCAAAGGAGAGACCAGTGCCGCTATCAAAAAGCTGATGGGTTTACAGCCCAAAACGGCCCGCCGCCTGCGGGATGGGGTGGAGCAAGATGTGCCCATTGACCAGGTACAGGTGGGTGATGTGCTGTTGGTACGGCCCGGTGAGAAGATTCCGGTGGACGGCGTGGTGGTAGACGGCCGTTCCACCCTTGACGAAAGTATGCTCACCGGCGAATCGCTGCCGGTGTCCAAAGAAACAGGCGATGCCGTCATCGGCGCGACCATCAACAAACAAGGGCTGCTGACAATGCAGGCCACGAAGGTGGGCAAAGAAACGGCGTTGGCCCAAATCATCAAGATGGTGGAGCAGGCGCAGGGCAGTAAAGCGCCTATCCAGAAGCAGGTAGACCGGGTGACGGCTTATTTTGTGCCCGTCGTTGTCGCCATTGCCCTGCTCACGTTTTTGGTCTGGTATGTGGCAACCGGGGATTTTACGGCGGCATTGTTAAGGTTAACGGCCGTGCTGGTTATTGCCTGCCCCTGTGCCATGGGGTTGGCTACGCCGACCTCCATCATGGTAGGCATGGGCAAAGGGGCCGAACACGGCATCCTCTTCAAGGACAGCGCCGCGTTGGAACTACTGCAAAAAGTCACGGCCGTGCTGCTGGACAAAACAGGCACCATTACGAAGGGGGAACCGGCGGTTACTGATTTAGTGAGCAGTGAGCAGTTGGCAGTGAGCAGTGAAGAGTTGCTGCGACTGGCGGCTTCTGCGGAGCGGGGTTCGGAGCATCCGTTGGGGGAGGCGATTGTGCGGGCGGCGCAGGAACGTGGGCTGGCTTTGAGCGTGCCCGCCAGTTTTGAAGCGATTGCGGGGCAGGGGATCAGCGCGGAGGTGGACGGCCGTGCCATTTTGCTGGGCAATTTACGGCTGATGCAGCAGGAAAATGTGGCCCTGGATGGCCTGGAAGCCAAAGCCGCCAACCTGCAAAACCAGGCGCGCACGGCTATGTGGCTGGCGGTGGATGGGCAGGCCAGCGCCCTCATTGGCGTGGCCGACACTATTAAAGATGGGTCGAAAGAGGCAGTGGCGCAGATGCACGAGTTGGGGTTGACGGCCGTGATGATTACCGGTGACAACGAAGCCACCGCCCAGGCCATTGCCGCCGAAGCGGGACTGGATCGCTATCTGGCCGAGGTACTGCCCGGCGATAAAGCCGCCAAAGTCAAAGCGTTACAAGATGAAAACCACGTGGTGGCCATGGTCGGCGACGGCATCAACGACGCCCCCGCCCTGGCCCAGGCTGACGTAGGGTTGGCCATTGGCACAGGCACAGACATTGCCATGGAAACGGCCGATGTCACCCTGATGCGCGGCGACTTGCGCACCGTGCCCCAGGCCATTCACCTCTCCAAAGCGACCATGAAAAACATCCGCGAAAATCTGGTGTGGGCGTTTGGCTACAACGTAGTGCTGATTCCGGTGGCGGCCGGTGTGCTGGCTCCGTTTGAGTGGGCGCCAGACTTTTTGCGCCAGCTTAGCCCCATCCTGGCGGCGGGGGCCATGGCCTTCTCTAGCGTCAGTGTCGTCACCAACTCCCTCCGCCTGCGCCGGGTGAAACTGTAAGAGCCAGTTGAAAGAATATAGAGATTGGGAGATTAGGAGACTGAGAGATTGAGTCTCCTAATCTCCCAATTTCCCAGTCTCATCCCCTCGGCAACTGTGGCCGGCCATGTTCGTATATGGCTGCTGGCTGCTTTTTTAAGCAGTTGTGATATGCTTCGGCACACTTAATTCGATTCAACAAAAGGTGACAAAAGAACATGGATTGGTTAACTGACCCTCGCGCCTGGATAGCCCTGGCAACCCTGGTTTCTCTGGAATTGGTGCTTGGTGTAGATAATGTCATTTTTATTTCCATTCTGGCCGGTAAGCTGCCAAAGGAGCAGCAGTCAAAAGCCCGTCGCACCGGTCTGGCGCTCGCCGTTCTCTCGCGCATTCTGCTGCTCTTCTCGCTCTCCTGGATCATTGGGCTGACGGAACCTATTTTTGAGGTGTTTGAGTTTGCCGTTTCGGGGCGTGACCTGATATTGTTTTTGGGTGGGCTGTTCTTGATGGGGAAGGCCACTTACGAGATTCATCAAAAGCTAGAAGGCGCTGAAGGCCATGCGTCGGATGCAGTAAAGGCTTCTTTTGCCAGTGTTATTTTCCAGGTGCTTTTATTGGATGTAGTTTTTTCGCTGGATTCGGTGATCACGGCCGTAGGCATGGTAGATGAAATCGCCATTATGGTCATCGCCGTGCTGATTGCTGCCACCGTGATGATCATTTCCGCCGACCCCATTGGCAATTTCGTGGAACACCACCCCACCATCAAAATGCTGGCCCTCTCCTTCCTGCTGCTGATTGGCTTTACGCTGATTGTGGAAGGGCTGCACCAACACATCCCCAAAGGGTACATCTATTTTGCCATGGGCTTTTCCGTGTTTGTGGAGTTTCTCAATCTGCGTATGCGCAAGACCCGCGACCCGATAAAACTCCATCAGCCTTATGCACCTGCTGATGCCAGCCAGCCAACAACCGGAGCAGATTAGGCTCAACAGCACAAAGCGGCTTCCTTATATCCTCACCAGCCCGGCCTTTGCCGCCAATAGATAATTCCCGCCCGCTATGCCTGATTCCACTATAGCGAATATGGCTACCAGTCCGCCGCCAGCGCCACGCCCATTTTACCACACTGCCACTGGCAAATTGGGGGTTGACAGGTACAGACAATTTAGATATTCTTCTATTTAGATAATCATCTAAATAGAAAGGCATCTAAATAGAGTGAGTGAGATGAACCACAAACCTGACCACCAGATGGAAGCGTTATTAACCTTCTTCAAAGCGACCGGCCAACCAGACCGGCTGCGCATCCTGGGTTTACTGGCGAACGACGCGCGCACCGTGCCGGAACTGGTAGAGGCATCTGGGATGAAGGAGACGGCCGTGACCCACCACCTGCACGCCTTACAAACCGCCGGGTTGGTAATACAGCGTGCCGTTGATCATATACCCACCTTCTCCTTCAGCAACACCGGCCTGGATGATTTGCAAAACATTGTAGACGGCAACGTCACGCCGGAAAATCTGGAGGAGCGTGTACTGCGCCAATACGTTGCCAATGACCGGCTGCGGGCCATTCCCCACCGCCCGGAAGAACGGGCCGTCATTCTGCGCTGGATGGCTGAAAAGTTTGAACCGGACCGGCGTTATACGGAAACAGAAGTCACCGACCTGGTACAGCAATACTTTGACAAACCACTAACGTTACGCCGCATTTTGGCCGACCACCGTTTTCTGCAACAAACGGGGCGGCACTACTGGCGACCGTTGGCGGAGCATTTTAGTGGAGATTAGAGATTGGAGATTCTTCAATCTCCAATCTCTGAGGATATAACCATGAGTGAAGAACAACACTTCAACACCCTGCTCCAATTTTTCAAGGTGTTGGGCAATGAAAGCCGCTTGAAGATATTGGGGCTGCTGGCCAACGACGAACGCACGGTAGGCGAACTGGCAGCTTTGCTGGAGTTGCGCGAACCGACGGTCTCTCACCATCTGGCAGCCATGAAAGAGCTAGGGCTGATTGATGTGCGCGTGGAAGGGAATAACCGGGTGTATTGGCTCAAAACGCAATTCCTGGAAAACCTGAGCCGGGACATCTTTTCGCAGAGTAATCTGGCAACGCTGGCAACTGATGAAACGGGTGACGCCTGGGAGGACAAGGTGCTGCGCTATTATGTGGTAGACGGCCGTCTCAAAGACATCCCCTCTAAACACAAAAAACGTTTGGTCGTCTTGCAATGGTTGTGTGCGCAGTTTGAACCCGGCCGGCGGTATCATGAACTGGAACTAAACGAACGGCTGCGCGCCTACCACCCCGACTGTGCCTCCCTGCGCCGCTACATGGTGGAAGACCGCCTCATGGCCCGCGACAATGCCAACATGTATTGGCGGTTGGTCTAAATAAAACCAGACAGGTTTCTAAAAACCTGTCTGGTTTAGCGGATCTCTTCTTTCATCCTCCTGTTACTCGCTGGTAATTGCCTCGTAAGAAAATATGGTTAATATGCTGTCTGTATTGCTCAGGTCACAAATTCGTCTATGATGGTCATAGACATACAGCTACAAGGAGACGCCCCATGTTCAACCGAGTATTAGGACGCCGCGAGCAAGAGGATGCCGTGAAGGGACAGATGCGCCTGCCACCCGGCCAATCCCTTACCCAAAAATTCCCCGTTTTGCACTACGGCCCTGTGCCCCGCACCGACCTGGCCACCTGGGATTTGAAGGTCTTTGGCGCGGTGGAACAACCCATTACCTGGAATTGGGAGGAGTTCAACCAGCTACCCCGCACCCAGGTAATGCTAGACATTCACTGCGTCACCCGCTGGTCAAAGTTTGATACGCTATGGGAAGGGGTTTCGCTGAAAACCCTGATTGACCAGGGCTTTATCAAGCCGCTGCCCACCGCCCGCTATGTCATTCAGCATTGCGAATATGGCTACACCACCAACACACCCCTGGAATTGGTGACGGCCGACAACTTTCTGCTGGCTACCCATTACGACGGCAAGCCGCTAGATTTGGAACACGGCTGGCCCTTGCGCGGGGTGATCGGCAGTTTTGCCGACCGCAGCGAAAAGCAGACAGCCTATTTCTGGAAAGGGGGCAAATGGCTGCGCGGCCTGGAATTCCGCGCCGATGACCAGCCCGGTTTCTGGGAAAATGCCGGTTATCACAATGAAGCCGATCCCTGGACGGAACAGCGCTTTGCCAATCGCTGGTTTTGAATGAAAAAAGTGTAGGACAATTTGTCCAATGGTCCTGCGCCCTTTTATGATTCCCTACAAAACAGTGTCCGAACACCAACGGGTATATGACCTGATATGGTCGCAAATGCCCCACATGCAAAAGCGTACCTCCTCCACCTGGTGGTATTTCATCCTGTTTCCCCAAGACGTGGAAGGGTATGGCCCCCGCCAGATGATGTTTTCTATTGCTACGGCCGTCAGTAAACACCCCATCCACATCAGTGACCTGGAACTGCCGGGGCTAGACCTGCGCCGCGAAGTGACAGATGGGGTGGACCGTTTTCCGGCGGCGGCAGTGGGTTGGTATTACGACGGCCGTACCCTGCATGAAAACATCTTGCACACCACGGCCGTCACCCACCTCTCCCAACCTGACCGCACCATCTCCTGCTGGGCTAATGAGCCAGACGGTCATCGCCAGGGGTATGAGATTTGCGCCTCTGCGGCCCAGCCGTTAGCCCTGGAGGCGCACATTGAGGGCAGGAACGGCCGTGCCGACTTCACTGCCTGGGGCGACCTCAACTGCCTGGACAATGCCCCCCACGAATCCATCAACATCAACACCCCCGTCGGCGGCACCCACTTCATCGCCTGGCGGCGGATGCGCTTTGAAGGGGATTTTGACCTGCCAGGTACGGGCCGAGAGAGGCTGGCGGGATATGGCTATTTCCAGCGAGTGTGCCTGAATGTGCCTCCCTTCCCCTGGAAATGGATTTGGGCGCTTTTTCCCGATGGCTCCATGTTTTCCTCTTATGTGCCTTACGTGGGTATGAACCTGTTCCGCAAAGGCTACCATTTTTATAGCAGCAACCGGAAAGAGCAGGCTACCTTCTCTATTGCGCCCAAATCTTTTTGGGATTGGCCGGATGCTTCCGAACGCATCTGGCTGGCGCAACAGACGCGGGTGACGCCCGTGTTGGGTCGGGGAGAACATCCCCAGTTTGCGGTGAGCGCCGGAAATAAGGCGGGGGATTTTGTGCAGTTCACGGCCGTGCCCTACGCTCGCACCGGTTTTTTCCTGGAGCGCCCCCTCTGGCGCGGCCACAGCCATTGGAATTACAACGAATACCTCTTCCGCATGGAAGACGTGCAGGGGCAAATTCAGGGCCGCCCCATCAATAAGGAAAGCATGGGGCAGGGTTTTGGCAACCTGGAATACACCTGGGGACTGGGGCTGTAATGGGGCGAGGGTTAATTTTTGATAGACAACCAGATTGAGCCAATCTATTGATTAAGCAGCAACTACCGCATGATGGCAGGCAACGGGGTGAGGGGCTACGGCCGTGCCCAAATCCCGCAAAACAGGTACTTCCACCCGACAAATGTCCGTGGCCATGGGACAGCGCGGGTGAAAACGGCAGCCCGTCGGCGGATGTGCCGGGTTGGGCGTTTCCCCCTGCAAGATGATCGGCTGGCGCTTCGCTTCGGCGCGGGGGTCGGGCAGAGGAATGGCGGAAAGGAGCGCCTGGGTGTAGGGGTGCAACGGCCGTGTAAACAACGTATCCCGCTCGGCCAATTCCACAATCTGGCCCAGATACATCACCGCCACCCGGTCACTCAGGTAACGCACCATGGCCAGGTCGTGGGCAATAAACAGATACGTCAGCCCCAATTCTTGTTTCAAATCATCCAGCAAATTGACTACCTGCGCCTGAATGGAGACATCCAGCGCCGAAATCGGCTCATCGGCCACAATAAAACGTGGGTCAGGCGCTAACGCGCGGGCAATACCCACCCGCTGCCGCTGCCCGCCGGAAAATTCATGCGGGTAGCGGTTGGCCACGGCTATATTCAGCCCCACCATATTCATCAATTCCTTCACCCGCTGCCGCCGCTGCGCCCCATTACCCAGCCCATGCATCCGCAGCGGCTCCTCGATAATCTCGCCCACCGTCATGCGCGGGTTCAGCGAAGCATACGGGTCTTGAAAGATAATCTGCATTTGCCGGCGAAAGGGTTGCATTTCAGAGTCGGACAGGGTTGCCAGATTACGGCCGTCCAGCCATATTTCGCCCGCCGACGGCCGTAACAGCCGCAGCAGCAGCCGCCCGGTAGTAGATTTACCGCAGCCGCTTTCGCCCACCAGCCCCAACGTCTCCCCCGGCAAAATATCAAAATCCACGCCGTCCACGGCCTGCACCAGCCCCACCGTCTGCCGCCGCCAGCCGCGCCGGATGGGGAAATACTTCTTCAAGCCGCGCACTTTTAGCAATGGCTCACTCATTGATGGTCTCCAGGCCAGCCTGGCGCACTTCGGGCCAACGCCAGCAGGCGACGTGGTGGTCGCGGTCAATCAGTTCTAGCAACGGCCGTTTCACCCGGCACTGTTCTTCCACAAATGCGCAGCGGTCGGCAAACGGGCAGCCTTTCACTTCGGCCAGCAAATCGGGCGGCGCACCTTCAATGGCTCGCAGCCGCTGCCGTTCCTGTTGGTTCACCTTCGGCAGCGATTCCAGCAGCCCCAACGTATACGGGTGGCTGGTTTGTTCATACAGTTCCAGCGCCGGGGCCATCTCCACAATATGCCCGGCATACATCACCGCCACCCGGTTTACCAGGCTGGCCACCACGCCCAAATCATGCGTAATCCAGATGACGGACATGCCCAATTCCGCTTTGAGTTCTTTAATCAGCGTCACAATTTGCGCCTGAATGGTCACATCCAGCGCCGTCGTTGGCTCGTCGGCAATCAGCAGCGCCGGGCGACAGGCCAGGGCCATGGCAATGTTGATGCGCTGTCGTTGCCCGCCGGAAAACTGGTGCGGGTAATCATCCAGCCGCCGCTCGGCGTCCGGGATGCCTACCATCGCCAACAATTCGGCCGCTCGCTGCCGCGCTTCGGCCCGGCCGAGGGAAAGATGCAGCCGCAGGCTTTCCATTACCTGCCGCCCCACCGTCAGCACCGGGTTGAGCGAGGTCATGGGGTCTTGAAAGATCATGGCCATGTCACGGCCGCGAATGCGGCGCAGTTGCCGTTCGGGTAGGTGCAATAAATCTTGTTCGTTGAAGAGGATACGGCCGTTTTCCACTTTCCCCGGCGGCGATGGCACTAACCCAATCAACGACAGGGCGCTGACCGATTTACCGCAGCCGCTTTCCCCCACCAGCGCCAGTGATTCCCCCTTTGCCAGGGTATAGGAAATGCCGTTCACCGCATGGACAACGCCATCCTGAGTGTAGAAGCGGGTGGTGAGGTTTTCCACTTCGAGTAAATATGACATGTGTATCTGGGTAATTGAGTAATTGGGTAATTGGTTGCTCCCATTACCCAATTACTCAGTTACTATAACGCCGCCGCCAGCGCCGGCGGGGGCGGGTAACGTCCATTTGCCGCCGTAAGCCTTCGCCCAGCATGTTAAAGGCAAAGATGTTCAGGAAGATGATGACGCCGATAAAGGCCACTTCCCAGGGCGTCAGCAGCATTTTGCTCCAAAAGTCCGAAAGCATTTGCCCCAGTTCCGGGAAACCAGACGTCAGCCCCACGGGGATGACGCCGCCGCTAGACGGGTCTTCGGCCATGCGTATAAAGGCGTCGCCGATGAACATGCCCAGGAAGCCGAGTTCGGCGATGACCAACAGGGCAGCCGCCAATTCAAAGGCGATGAGGGCGGGCAGGGCGGGCCACAGTTGGGGCAGCACATAACCGCGCAAAATGCCAAACGGCCGTACCCCCACCGCCCGCGCCCCTTCAATATACGGCGATTGTTTGATGACCAGGGTGCTGTTTTTAACGAACACGGCCGTGTTGGCCCACCCCGTAGCCACCAACGCCAGCATAAACGTACTCAATTCCCGGTTGCCAATAAACGAAATCAACGCCAGGGCAAACAGCAATATCGGCACCGCCAGGCTCACATCCGTCAACAGATCAATCACCCGCGTCACCGGCCCACCAAACCAGCCACCCGTCAATCCCAAAACCGTACCCAAAATAATCCGCAGCGAGGCAATGATAAAACAGAGCAGCAGCGTGGGGCGGATGGCCCACAAGAGGCGGCTGTATAAATCGCGCCCGGCGTTATCCGTGCCCAATAAAAATTGATCCAACGTTAGCGGCGGCACCGGCAGCCGGGATGGGGCATACACGGTGTCGCCAACTCGGATCAATTCATTAAATACTTCCAGCGGATCTTGTGGCGCCAGGCGTGAGCCAATGATGGCGATTAAGACAAAAAAGCCGGTAAGAACCATGCCAATCCAGAGGGGGTAATTGCGGGAGGAAACTTTTGACATATCAATTACAGAATGAGAGAGATGGAGATTGGGAGATTAGGAGATTGGGTAATCTCTTAATCTCCCAATCTCCCAATCTCATCTTCAGGCCAGCGTCACCTCTGCATCTTCAGCGGCGTGGCTGAGGCGGGGGTCTAACCGGTAGGCCAGAACGCTAGTAAAGAGGTCGGTAAGGAGCAGCCAGCTTCCCAGGACGACGGTGATGATGGCGATCAGGTCTTGAGCGCCAAAAAACGCACCCGGCCCCCGCGCATCCAGCCGCAGACCAATGGTAAGCAAAAAGACACGGCCGATACCCGGCCACAGAAAAATCGCCTCCACAATGACCAATGCGCCTACCATCAGGCGCATCGCTTCGCCAATGGTGATGAGGACGGGCGAGAGCATATTGGGCAGGGCATGAGACCAGATGAGCTGCGGCCAGCTCAGCCCCTTGCTGCGCGCTACCTGGATGTAATCCTTTTGCAGTTCGTTTTCCAGCAGCCCGGCGGTGACTTTGGCCAGATGGAAGGTGGGCTGGATGGCCAGCACCAATACGGGCAGGATGAGATGCTCGTCCAGCCCATAGCCGCTAATGGGCAGCAATGGCGTCTTGTTGCTGGAATAGAACAGACGGTAAACGATGAAGGAAAGGATGACGGCGCCAAAGACGAAGCCGGGCATGGAAGAACCGGCCGCCAGAAAGGTAAGCGCCAGCGGGTGTATGCGCCGGGTGCGGCGGGAGATGGAGATGAAACCAAAGAGCAGACCCAGCATGACGGTGGTCAGCATGGCGGTGGCTAACAGAATCAGGCTGTTTTTGATGGGGTCACGGATGATGTCATTGACGGCCGTTGTGCCCACCATGCCTAGATCACCGCCCAGTAGCGCTTGCAGATATTCCAGATAATGACTTTCGATTTCTCGTTCGACGGGCCGGCCGCCCGGAGAGAAAAAAAGGCGTGGGTGCATGAGGGCGTAATGGTAGGCAACGTAGTTGAGCAGCCCCAGGATGACGAGCATGATGATGATTTTGCGGGCGATGAGACGGGCCAAGTGTACCTCTTGTAAACCTGACAGGGCTTCTGAGACCTGTCAGGTTTAGGGACTGGTGGGTTGAAATTGTGCCAGGCTCCAGAAGCCATCTTCGTAGGAGATGGAGGTAGGGTAGCCATATGTCTGGCTAAAAGTGATTTCAGCCGGATGGTCGGGTATGTTCAGGTTGCCAACGTATTCGGCCACGCCCAGGAGTTCGTCTATGGTGAACTCGGCGGGGTCTATCTTTTGCAATGTGCAGTCACGCGGTGGGAAACAATCCTGTTTGTGGTAAATGCCACGCCGTCTTGCACGGTGATGTCAATAAATTGGGTGTTCCAGCCAGGCTGATTGTAGCGAATGGTGACGGTGTAATCGTCTATATTGTGGGCGGCCCAACGGCTTTTGGCTTCTGCTAGTTGTTGGGCAAAGTTGGGGTTGGCGGCGGTGTTTACATCGGCGGCGGCGGCCATGATGCGGGTGGCAAGGGCGTTGGCGGTGGCGGCGTTGGGAGCGCCGGTGGCGGACACGGCCGTTCCCTCACCCGCATTTGCGCCACAACCACACAATACAAGCAGCAAAATCCCGCAGCACAAGATTGGTTTGGGAATAGGTCTCAATGGGGACATATTGTTTCTCTCTACCTGCTTGTGGGATATCGGTTCCTACCCGATACCGCAACATTCCATCTGTTATACGCAATTTCTATCTGTTATACCCAATCAGGGCAAAAGATATGGATGCAGGATCAGTTCTGTTACGGCCGTTTGCAGATCGGCATAAATGGGGAAAGGCGCCAACGCCTGCGCTTCTGGTTTGGCGGCTTGTGCCTGGCCGCGCCCGGTGTGTAACAGGGCAGAGATGCGCACACCGGCGGCGCGCCCGGCCTGTACGTCGGTCAGGGCGTCGCCGATCATGATAGATTGGCTTAAATCAATCTGGTGTTCCTGGGCGGCCTGTTGCAGCATACCGGGCAGGGGTTTGCGGCAGCCCGTTTCCTGGCCGGGGGTGTCCGGGCAAATGTAGCTGGCGTCAACACGGCCGTTATGCTGCCGCACTACATCCATAATCCGGTCGTTCAGGGCGACGGCCGTTTCCATCGTTATCAATCCCCGCCCCACCGCCGACTGGTTGGTGACCACAATCACCTTATACGGCGTGTGCCGTATCTGCGCCAGCGCCGCCAACGCCTGGGGGAAAAACTCCACATCCTCCCAGCGCCGCACATACCTGGCCCGGTTTTCAATGATAACGCCGTCACGGTCGAGGAAGAGAGCGGGGTGCATGAAGATGAGCAGGTGAGGGGGTGAGGGAGTAAGGAGGTGGTTGATCACCTTGTCATCCCTTCGCCGGTCAGGTCTGGATTGGCTGAATACACTCTGGCGTGTCATTACGGGGATTATTCACGGCCGTACTCACCGGATACGCTTTCATTGTGGCGGCGGGGTACGGCCGTAGCAGATGCAGCGCCTCGTCGGGGTGCGCGCCCGGCTCCAGCCACATGCCAAAATCTGCCGGTTCCAAAATAACCGGCATCCGGTCATGAATGGGGGCCATCAATTCATTCGGCGTGGTGGTAAGGATGGTACAGGTTTGCAGCCGTGTGCCCTCCGGCTCTTGCCACACTTCCCACAGCCCCGCCAGCGCCAGCGGACGGCCGTCAGTTCCCTGAATATACATCGGCTGTTTGCCGCCGTTTTGCTTTTGCCATTCATAAAAACCATCGGCCGGAATCAGGCAACGGCGGCGTTTGAAGGCGTTGCGGAACGAAGGTTTTTCCGTCACCGTTTCCGACCGGGCATTGATCAACCGGGAACCAATGGTCACATCTTTTGACCAGGACGGCACCAGTCCCCACTGAAAAAACGTCAGGCGGCGCTGCCCGGTATCATCCAGATAGGCCGCCAGCACCGGTTGGGTGGGGGCGATGTTGTAGCGGGGCACAGCCGGGGGAATGTCGGCAATGATCGCCGGATCAACCCCTAAGGCATCGGCTACTTCTTCGGTTGATGAAATGAGCGCAAATCGGCCGCACATAACTTTGTCCTTACTCTCTGGTCATTTGTCGTGGCCTGATTTTACCACACACCGCAGGCGTAAACATCAGCGCGTTAAACTTGCCGTATTTGTGTTAAAATCCGGCCATCTTTTGGAAAGAGACCTGATAGGTTTCCAAAAACCTGTCAGGTCTGGACGGAAAGAGGTAAAAACCATGCAGATTCAAAAGCATACATTTTTGGTAACGGGGGGGAGTTCTGGCCTGGGCGCGGCCTGTGCGCGGCGGCTGGCGCAGGCCGGCGGAAACGTCATTATCGCCGATTTGAATGAGGCGGCGGGGGCGGAACTGGTGGCAGAGTTGGGCGGGACCGTTCGCTTTGCGCGGGTGGATGTAACCAGTGCGGCAGATGTGGACACGGCCGTGACAACGGCCGTGTCCACCTTTGGCGCCCTCCATGGTGTCATCAACTGCGCCGGTATTGCTATTGCCGCCAAACTGCTCGACCGCGAAGGCAATCCCCACGATTTTGATGCCTTTAACAAGGTCATTCAAGTCAACCTGATGGGCACATTTAACGTCATCCGGTTGGCGGCAGCGGTGATGAGCAAAGGGGAACCAAACGCTGTGGGCGAACGTGGCGTCATCATCAATACCGCTTCCGTGGCTGCGTATGATGGGCAAATTGGGCAGGTGGCCTATGCCGCCAGCAAAGGGGGGGTGGTGGCCCTGACGCTGCCCATCGCCCGCGAGCTGGCCCGCTTCGGCATCCGGGTGATGACCATTGCCCCCGGCATTTTTGAAACGCCGATGATGGCCGGGCTGCCGGAAAAGGCCCGCCAATCGTTGGCCGAACAGGTTCCCTTCCCTTCTCGCCTGGGCCACCCAGACGAATATGCCGCCCTGGCGCAACACATCATTGAAAACGAAATGCTCAACGGCGAAGTTATCCGGCTCGACGGCGCGATCCGCATGGCGCCGAAATGAGAAGAACCGTGATGAGTAATGCGTGACTTGTGAGAGACCCGGTCACGCATCACCCACCACGCATCACGAGGAAACAACATGACAACTTACAACCTGGAAAAACACCGTCTGGCGGCCAACACCATTCGTGGGCTGACGATGGACGCGGTGCAAAAAGCCAATATCGGCCATCCAGGGATGCCGATGGGCATGGCCGATGTGGCCGTAGTGCTGTGGACGCAATTTCTCAAACACAATCCCCAGGACCCGAAATGGTTTGACCGCGATCGTTTTGTCCTGTCGGCCGGACATGGCTCGATGCTGCTGTACAGCCTGCTGCACCTGAGTGGCTATGATCTACCGATGGCGGAATTGATGCAGTTCCGGCAGTGGGGCAGTGCCACGCCGGGCCACCCGGAATACGGGCACACGCCGGGTGTGGAGACGACCACCGGCCCGTTGGGGCAGGGCATTACCAATGCCATTGGCATGGCGCTGGCAGAGAAATGGCTGGCGGCGCGTTTTAACCAGCCCGGTTTTGATCTGGTTGACCATTACACCTATGTCATTGCCAGCGATGGCGACCTGATGGAAGGCATATCGGCCGAGGCATCTTCGCTGGCGGGGCATTTGGGGCTGAGCAAGCTGATTGTGCTGTATGACGATAACGGTATTACCATTGACGGCCGTACCGACCTCACCTTTAGCGAAGATGTGCTGGCGCGGTATGCGGCCTACGGCTGGCACACCAGCCGCGTGGATGGGCACGATCCATTGGCCGTCATCGCCGCCATTCAAGAAGCACAGGCGGCGGCACGGCCGTCTATCATTGCCTGCCGCACCCACATCGGTTATGGCAGCCCCAACCGGCAAGACACCGCCAAAGCACATGGCGAACCGCTGGGCGAAGAAGAAATCCGCCTGACCAAAGAGGCATTGGGCTGGCCGTTGGAGCCGCTCTTTTATGTGCCAGATGAAGTCCCCGTGTTTTTGGCCGGTAATGGTGCAGCGCAGGCGGCCTGGGAGGCATTGTGGGGGCGTTACCAGGAGGTGTACCCGGAACTGGCGGCGGCGTTCCAACAGGCGCTTAACGGTGACTTGCCCACCAATTGGAGCGAGATCATGCCTACCTTTGAAGTGGGCAAGGCGCTGGCCACGCGCGCTTCCTCCGGCATGGTGCTAAATGCGATTGCGCCGCATGTGCCTTATTTGCTGGGTGGTTCGGCCGACCTGACCGGCTCGAACAACACCGCGCTCAAGGGGGAAACGCCCCTGTCACAGGATGATTTTTCCGGGCGTTACATCCATTTTGGCATCCGCGAACATGGGATGGGCGGGATGATGAATGGCATGGCGCTGCATGGGGGGGTACGGCCGTATGGCGGCACCTTCCTCGTTTTTTCGGACTACATGCGTGGCTCTGTCCGGCTGGCGGCGCTGATGGGGCTGCCCGTTATCTATGTTTTTACCCATGACAGCATTGGTCTGGGCGAAGACGGCCCCACACACCAGCCCATTGAGCAGTTGATGAGTTTGCGGGCGATACCGGGGCTGATGGTGATACGGCCGTGTGACGCCGTGGAAGCGGCCGAAGCCTGGCAAATCGCCCTGGAAAACAAGAGCGGCCCCACCGCCCTCATCCTGACACGCCAGCCTGTGCCCACGCTCAACCATGTGCAGTCACAAATCACCGGCAGCGTGGCGCAAGGAGCGTATGTGATCAAGCGGCCCACCCGCCAGCCGCAGGTATTACTCCTGGCGACGGGATCGGAAGTGGCGATTGCCCTGGAAGCGGAAAAGCTGCTGGCCGAACAAAGGGTGAGCGCGCAGGTGGTGTCCATGCCCTCCTGGGAACTGTTTGCCGCCCAGCCCGATGTTTACCGAAACACAGTGCTGCCGCCGCACATCAAGGCGCGGGTTTCCATTGAAGCGGGCGTCACCCTGGGCTGGGAACGGCATATCGGCGACAACGGCAAAGCCATCGGCCTGAATCGCTTTGGCGCCTCGGCCCCGTACAAAACCATTTATGAAAAGTTGGGGCTGACGGCTGAAGCAGTGTCCCATGCGGCGTTATCATTGATACGTTGAGAAATGAGTACCGAGTCGTTCATCATAACTTCTGCCCGGACGGAAGACTTAAATCCGACTACCCGAACAGCGATTATCCAGCTTTGTATCGCCGCGCATCAGCAAGAAGATTTCCAACACCTGTTTTCTTATGTCCCTTCGGGCGGCTTGCATTTCCTTGCTTATCGAGATGATCTGTTGATGGGTCATGCTCTGGTGACAACCCGTTGGCTGCAACCGGAAGGTCATCCGATCTTGAAAACAGCCTATGTGGATGCTGTGGCTACGCTACCGGCCTCTCAAGGGTACGGTTATGGGAGCGCCCTCCTGCGTCGGCTGGCAAGCGAAATTGGTGATGAGTATGTCATTGCCTGTTTAGAGACGGAGCGAACGGCATTTTATAGCCGGTTGGGTTGGGAAGTCTGGCGCGGCCCTCTGGCCGGTCGGGATGAGCATGGTTTGATTCCCACACCAGATCAAACCGGCGTGATGATCTTGCGGCTGGAGCAAACACCTGCGCTTGATTTGGACCGAGGGTTAACAATAGAATGTCAGCCGGGACGTATCTGGTAATGTTACAGAGAAACTTTGTCGAGAACCCAAAACAATAAGATAGCCCCTCCATTTTGGCAGCCGATTTTGCCCGGCTGGAGAGCCAGGCGCGGGAAGCGGTGGCGGCGGGGGCTGATTGGCTGCATGTGGATGGGATGGACGGCCGTATTAGGTTCGTAGGACAATTTTCAAAATTGTCCTACGGCAGCGGCCAGATGGTAAATTCCTCGTAATCGGTGCTTTCGCCTTCAATTTCGTGGTCAAAGTAGAAGGCGGTGAAAATTTCCACGTCCCCGGCGTGAGTAATGTCAAACAGGTCTAGCTGCTCGATGAACTCGCCATTGACAAAAAAGAAACCGGTTTCTCCCCACACTATCAAGGCCAGATCGTTGCTCTCATTCGCGCCCAAATTCAAATTGCGGATCCGCCCGCTTTGCAGGGTTGTGTCGCTGTCGGCGTCGCCGTAGCGACCAACTAACTCCCATTCCCCTTCGGAAGCGATGACCAGCCAGTATTTGGTGCCGTCGTTATCATCGCGGAAGGAGAAGCCGAAGTCGAAATCATTAACGGCGGCGGCAAATGGGTTCATGAAGGTGGCGGCGGCGATGAGATTGCGCAGCCTGACGCCGGAATCCTCCAGCTTGATCAAATCATCCAGGGCATGATCTAATTCACCATTGGCCGATCCAAACTCTGGTTCCAGCGACCAGATGGCAAAATCCTCATATTCGGTCGCAGCGCCTTGCCGTTCGTTGCTGGTGTAAAAGCCGGTGCCTAATGCAATTTCGCCCTCATCTTGCCGCGCCGATAAATCCAGGGTGGCGATAAACTCTTCATTGAGGAAAAAGACGCCGGCATCGCCGAGGACGATCAGGGTCAACTGGTTGGCCTGGTTCGGCTGCACATCCAGGATGCCAGAGACGTTGCCTTCCTGGATAAATTCATCGCCGTCCAGACTGCGGTTGTTGAGATTCCACAGGCCGTCGGAACGTACCACCAATCGCAATTCTTCGTCCGGCTCTTCCTGGCGGAAAGTGACGCCGAAGTCCCAACTGCCAGCCTGGGTAGGGTAGGGGTTGAAAAAGTGGACATTCAGGACAAAATCAGCGGCGCTGATGCCGGGGTAATACATTTCAATGGTGTTATCGCCGGGGTCATGGGGCAGTTCGCCGCTGGTGGGGCGCAGCAGGGCATTCTGGTTGCTCAGTTCGCCAAAAAGGCTGACGGGCTGGCTGGCGATGAGTGCGGCGCGGGTGGCTTCTAAACTTTGGCGGGTGGCCAGGGCGCTGGCGCTGCCGTTGTTGCCGTCGTCGGTCTGGCTGCCGGCGGCGCGGGTGGCTTCCAGGCTTTGGCGGGTGGCCAGGGCGTCATCTACGGCGGGCACGGCCGTATTGGTGGGCATTGGCGTGGCTTCGGGCACGGCCGTGTCTGTGGGCGCGGGTGTGTCGGGTGGGATGGGTGTGTCGGGTGGGATGGGTGTATTGGTAGCCAGGGTGGTAAAGACAGATGTGCCGTTATTGTCGTTGTCCTGACTGGCGACGGCCGTCGGCATAGCAGTCTCTTCGCCGCCGGTGAAGACGTTATAAACCGCATACCCCCCAACGACCGTGCCACCCAGGCAAAACAGCGCCAACACGCCCAGCAATACCAGCAGCCAGGTAGGCGTTTTGGCACTACCACCGGTGGCAGCCAATTCTTCGCTGAAGGCCGGCTCGGCATAGGCGGCAACCGCCTGGGAGATGGGGCGGGGCGGCGGCGGTGGTGGTTCGGGTGATGGGGTGGGCTGGGGCACGGCCGTGGCCGTTACTGTTTCTGTTGGCGCTGATTCCGGCGGGGTAATGGGCAGGGTCGGCGGGGGGGGGGGGGGAACGGCCGTCAAATCCGGCTGCTTCATCTTTTGGGTGATGGCCGTCAGTTCGCTGGTCATGTCAGAGGCGGTAGAGAAACGATCATCACGCTCTTTGGCCATGGCTTTGCTGATCACCAGGTCACAGGAGGCCAGGTCGGGCCGTTTGTCTACCAGGTGCGGCACCGGGTTCATCACATGGGCCATCATCATACGCGCCGGGGTATCGGCATCGAAGGGGATTTCGCCGGTGAGCATCTGGTAGAGGATGACACCCAGGGCATAGACGTCGGAACGGCCGTCTAGCTCCTTGTTGCCATACACCTGTTCGGGACTCATGTAGGTGGGGGTGCCCACCAGGCTGCCACTGGCTGTTAGCTGCGAACCGGCGGTGGTGATGCGGGCAATGCCAAAATCGGCCAGGAAGGCGTCGCCATAATGATCAAACAGGATATTACCCGGCTTCAAATCACGGTGAATAATACCCTGGCTGTGCGCCCGATCGAGCGCCGAGCCAATCCGCTTCAAGATTTCGGCAGCCTCGTCAATGGAAATGGGGCCGTTTGCCAACCGGTCATTGAGCGAGCCGCCGGTCATCAGGCGCATCACCAGGAAAGGCTGCCCATCTTCTTCGCCAAAGTCATAGACGGGTACAATGGCCGGATGCTCCAAAGCGGCAATGGTGCGGGCTTCACGGGTGAAACGGGCGCGGAATTCGGGGTCATGCAAAAATTCACGCGGCAGCAGTTTCACGGCAACGGGGCGCTGGAATTGGGGGTCATATGCTTCATAGACCGAAGCCATACCACCCCGGCCCAGTTCTCGTTTAATTTCGTAACGGTTGATTTTTTCGGGGATCATAGGTCATTGTGTCATTGGGTAATTGGGTAAATGGATAATTGGGGGAAATGTAGCATAAGGTACGGCCGTATGGCAACCATCAACATTCCACCGGCAAATTTATGCCAGAAATCCTTTCAAGCCAGAGTAAAGGAATTCGCATTTAGAAAAATGAAAACGCGCTGAGAGCAACTCAGCGTCTGACTGAACATTAACAATCGAATGAAGGCAACAAATCAGGCCGGTTTGGGTCGGTTTTTATGCTGTTTCTTGTCCCGCCGGTGCGGTTTGAAGCGCTG
>JABFFZ010000011.1 GCA_013112725.1 Chloroflexota bacterium | reverse complement strand
GTATGTCGCCTGAAGAAATCCGCAAGGCGCGCATTGCCAATGCCAAAGCCAAGTCGGCGGCAGCTAAAGCAGCCAAAGCTGCAGGCACCCCGGCAGCAGCCTTGTCCGCTGAACCGGGGGCGCCCCAGCCTGTGGCGGCAGCAGCGCCAGCGGCTACGGCCGTGGCCATTGAGCCACCCCAACTCATTGAAATCACCGACGGTATGTCTCCGGACGATGTGCGCAAAGCGCGCATTGCCAACTCTAAAGCGACCTCGGCCTTTAACAAGGCGCTCAAAGCAGCCGGTATTGACCCTAAAGATGTGGAAATTGTGGATGGCCAGGTGGTCATTCCTGGCGGCGCGCCAGTGATGGCTGTGCCCGCAGCAGCGGCAGTTGAGGAAGCGGAAGTTGTGGCCGCCCCTGTGACTGCGCCGGCAGCAGTAGCTTCGGCTGTACCGGAACCAAACTACATCGAAATTACCGATGATATGTCCCCGGATGAAGTGCGTAAGGCCCGTATTCAAAACTCCAAGCTGAAGTCCGAATATAACAAGGCGCTGAAGGCGGCGGGCATTGATCCCAAAACCGCCTGATAGCCAGTCTTTGAAAATTGATGGCACGAATTTTTGCGAATTTGTTGACGCTATACGGGAAGGGTGATATACTCTAATTGGCTCCCCCCCCAGAGGTGGTCGGACTAGCGCCCGTTAGTCTGCCACCTCATTTTTTTATCTATTTGCCCCCTATGAATAAATCTCCCCAACTGATTGACAATGGTTCGGCTTTGGAAGTGGCCGGGTTGGTGCATCGGGTATGGCAGCCGGAAACGGCCAATCCGGAAATGACCAGCCCTCATCCGGTCGTGGTGATGCTGCATGGTCATTTGGGTAATGAAGATGTGATGTGGGTTTTTGCCCAGACCGTACCCTCCACCTGTGTCCTGGTTGCGCCCAGGGCCATTGTGCCGGTTGGTCAGAAAAGTTTTACCTGGCAGCCACGTCTGGAGAATGAGTGGCCGGTATTAGCGCAGTTTGATGAGGCGGTCACGGCCGTGACCCATTTCATCCACTCTTTGCCCACGTTGTATCCGGTTGACCTGAACCAGGTATATTTGATGGGTTTTAGCCAGGGTGCGGCCGTAGCCTTTGCGGTGGCGCTGCAAAACCCTGGTTTGGTGCAGGGTATCGCCAGTCTGGTTGGCTTTGTGCCGCGGCAAGTGGACGAGGCGATCAACCGGGCGGTCTTGCGTGATGTGCCCGTCTTCATGGCCGCCGGAACGCAAGATGACCGGGTGCCATTGATCGTTGCCCAAAACAGCGCCGCTGCCGTGCGGGCAATGGGCGCCTTCCTGGAATACCGCGAATATGATACCGGCCATAAATTGGACGCCGCCGGTATGCGAAAGTTGCAGAGTTGGTGGCAGGAACGGCTGAATAGAGATTAGCGATTAGAGATTCAACAATCTCCAATCTCCCACCTTTTGGAACGCTTCCTTAATGTCATTTTAACTTACTTGTGCCATACTCGATGCATGGTGAAACGAAGCAATGAGGCATGGTTGGATGCGCTCCAGGGGGCGGGGCAGAGCCAACAAGAGGCTCTGCTGGATTTGCGCGACTATCTGGTGCGGACGGCGTTTGTCTATTTGCGCGACGGCCGTTCCGATTTGCTGCTTCTGTCCACCGACACACTATATGAAATGGCCGAAGATTATGCCCAGAATGCGCTGCTGGCAATTCAGGATAATCTGGACAAATTTCGCGGCGACGCCCAGTTTACTACCTGGGCTTATCGGTTTGCCATCAATGAAGCGGCGACCGATTTGCGGCGGCGGCAGCATCGCGATTTTTCCTGGGAAGATGTGGCCGGGCAGGAAACGGCCGTCTTCGCGTCGCTGCTTGATCCCGGTACTGGCGGCGACCCTGATGTGAAGGCGGAACGAGAAGAATTTCTGCAATTGTTGTGGCAGATTTTGGAAAATGATTTGAACGAGCGGCAGCGATTGGCCTTGTTAGGCGTTTATTTTCAGGGGCGCTCCATGCAGGAGATGGCCGAAATTTTGGAAACAACGCCAAATACCTTATACAAGATGCTGCACGACGCCCGCAAGAAAATTAAAGCCAGTTTATTAAACCAGCACTACAGCGCCGGTGACATATTGGGCTTATTTGACGCCATGTGGTAAGAATATACGATTTTTTTACATCCTATCTATGCAAACCTGGTGTCTGGGAAGGAAAACTTGGAACAGAAGATTTTTACCCGCTGGATCGAAACACTTTTTGAAACACAAGAACACGAGATTGATTGCAAACAGTTTCAAAACTATTTGCCTGCCTTTGTAGAGGCCGAGGTGACGGGCGAGCGTCTGGGGTATACGGCCGTGCTTACTGCCCACTTGCATCAATGCCCGGACTGTGAGGAAATTTACCAGGGCTTATTATTCGTCGTTAAAGCGGATTTGGCGGAAAACTGGTCGTCGGATACGGCGGCGGACACGGCCGTGCCTATCGGCGACTAATCCCTGGAGACCAGGCCTTCCTACCTGCTAGGGTGACAAAGGCCAGATCAGCTGTTTGCCAAGATACACAAAAAAGCGGCCCTGAATCAGGTCAAAAGTAACACCTCCAACTTTGTAAGAAATCCCCCATTTTTTCATCTTATCTACAAACTGCTATAAGGCGGCCATACTTCCCGACAGTTGTGGGTAATGGATATCATTGCTCCACAACGCCGAAACTGTCAGGAGAGAGATGAAGCCGAAGTTTGCCAAACGCGGTTCACCGCGCGCTTCATCAGCGGTAGTTTACAGTGGACAATGCTGTGGGCTATTTTGAACATATACAGTTTAGCTGAATTCGGAAGGAAGAGGGTCGCCAGGTCTTTTTGATCTGGATTGACCCTCTTTGTGTTTATGCGGAGGTATTTAAGATGAAAAAAAATGACATCATGGCCAGGATTGCCAGTCTACAAGACCTGACAAATTTTCGCAATCTCCACTGGGAAGGCTCTTTTGCTGAGTATCTGGATATTGTGCGGGCAGACCCGCGCGTGGCGCGGACGGCTTACCAGCGGTTATATGACATGATCATTTCCTATGGTTCTGAGGAGTACAGCCGCAACCGCGAAAAACTGATTCATTATTACTTTTTTGATGATCCCTTTGAAAATGGCAAAGATGCTGTTTTTGGCATTGATAAACAATTGATGGACCTGGTGCAAATTTTCCGTTCGGCCGCGCACCGGTATGGCACGGAACGACGGGTGATTTTGCTGCATGGCCCGGTGGGTACAGCCAAGAGTACCATCGTGCGCCTGCTGAAAAAGGGGCTGGAGCATTACACGCGGTTGGACGACGGCCGTCTCTACAGTTTTCGCTGGGAACCAACTGATGGTGAACCGATGGACTGTCCCATGCACGAAGACCCCTTGCACCTGATACCACCTCAGTTCCGGGAGGCGGCGCTGGAGGAGTTGAACGACGGCCGTACCGGTATGGAGCGCATCACCATTGAGGGTGACCTTTGCCCGGCCTGCCGCTTTATCTTTAATCAATTGTTGGAGCAGGCGGATGGGGATTGGGCGGCCGTGATTAACCAGGTAAAAGTCAAACGTATCCTCCTCTCCGAAAAAGACCGCGTGGGTATTGGCACCTTCCAACCGAAAGACGAAAAGAACCAGGACTCAACGGAATTAACCGGTGACATCAACTACCGCAAAATCGCCGAATATGGCTCCGATTCCGACCCCCGCGCTTTCAACTTTGATGGCGAACTGAACATTGCCAACCGGGGATTGGTGGAGTTCATCGAAATCCTCAAGCTGGACGTGGCTTTCCTCTACGACCTGCTCACTGCTTCGCAGGAACACAAAATCAAGCCCAAGAAATTTGCCCACACCGACATTGATGAGGTCATCTTAGGTCATACCAACGAGGCAGAATACCGCCGTTTGCTCAACAACGAATATATGGAGGCGCTGCGCGACCGCACCATCAAAATTGACATCCCCTACAACATCCGTTTTCAGGATGAAGTAAAAATTTACCAGCGCGACTTCAGCCAGGAGAAGGTGATTGGCAAACACATTGCTCCCCACACCCTGCAACTGGCCGCGTTTTGGGCCATTCTGACGCGGCTGGAAGAGCCAAAACGGGCCGGTATTTCGCTGGTACAGAAGTTGCGGTTATATGACGGCCGTTCCCTGCCCGGCTTCACTGAAGACACCGTCATCGAACTGCAAGAAGAATCCGCCCATGAAGGCATGTTTGGCATTTCCCCACGCTACATCCAGGACAAAATCTCCAATGCCCTCGTCGGCGACAGCAGCCGTAGCTGCCTCAATCCCTTCATGATCATGCGTGAATTGGAAAGCGGGCTACGCCATCATTCCCTCATCACCAGCAAAGAGCAACGCAAACAGTTCCGTGATCTGCTCTCCGTTGTCCGCGCCGAATATGACGAGATTGTCAAAAATGAGGTACAGCGAGCCATCACCGCCGACGAAGAAGCCATCAAGCGCCTCTCCGCCAACTACATTGACAACGTCAAAGCGTATACCCAGAAACAAAAAGTGCGCAATCCCTACACCGGGCAGGACGAACCGCCCGACGAGCGGCTGATGCGGGCTATCGAGGAAAAAATCGAAATCCCCGAAAGCCGCAAAGACGATTTCCGCCGCGAGATCATGAATTACATCGGCGCGCTGGCTATTGACGGCAAACAGTTCACCTGGGATTCCAACGAACGGCTGCGCCGCGCCCTGGAACTCAAACTCTTTGAAGATCAGAAAGATTCCATCAAGCTCACCAGCCTGGTTTCCAATGTGATTGACCAGGAAACTCAGGAAAAAATTGAAGTTGTCAAGAGCCGCATGATCAAGAATATGGGCTACTGCGAAATTTGCGCCACCGACGTGCTGAACTATGTTGCCAGCATCTTTGCGCGGGGCGATACGCAGCAGCGGAGTTAGTGAACCGTAAGCAGTAAGCAGTGAGCGGTTGACTGCTAACCGTTCACCGCTAACGGCTCACTTTTCTTAAGAAGAGGGTAAGCTATGAGTCAGACCACCGCTCACCGCATTGACCAAGACGCGAAACGTTTTCGCCAGATTGTGCAGGGGCATGTGCGCCAGAATTTGCGCAAATATGTTTCCAATGGCGAATTGATCGGCCGCCAGGGCAAAGACCTGGTGAGCATCCCTATACCTCAAATTGACCTGCCGCGCCTCCGTTTTGGCGGCAAACAGGCGGGCGGCGTGGGACAGGGGGATGGCGACGTGGGCACGCCGCTGGGGCCGGGCGACCAGGACGGCAGCCAGGGCGCGGGCGACCAGCCGGGCGCGCACATTCTGGAAGTGGAGATGAGCCTGGAAGAACTGGCCGAAATTCTGGGCGAAGAATTGGCATTGCCGCGCATTGAACCCAAAGGCAAAAAAAATGTGGAAGGGGGCAAGGTGCGCTACACCGGCATTCGCCGGGTGGGGCCGGAAAGTTTGCGTTCGTTCCGGCGTACCTATCGCGCGGCATTGAAGCGGCAGATGTCGGCGGGGTTGTACAATCCAGACAGGCCGGTGGTAATACCTATTCGAGATGATGTGCGCTACCGCTCCTGGAATGTCTACCCACAGCCGCAAAACAGCGCCGTGATTTTTTACATGATGGATGTGTCTGGCAGTATGACCCGGCAAAAGAAGGAGCTGGTGCGGCTGACGGCGTTTTGGATTGATACCTGGCTGCGCCACAATTACAAAAGCCTGACGGTGCGCTACATTGTGCACGACGCCGCCGCTAAAGAAGTAGACCAACATACGTTTTACCATTTGCGGGAAAGCGGCGGTACGAAGATTTCTTCCGCTTACCACCTGTGCAGCCGCCTGATTGCCGAGGAGTATGACCCGGCGGAGTGGAATATGTATGCCTTCCATTTTTCGGATGGCGAGAATTTTGGCGGGCAGGATGATAAGTTGTGCGCGGAACTGCTGGAAGAGCGACTGCTGCCGGTGATGAATTTGTTTGGGTATGGACAGGTGCCGGGGGGCTACGGCCGTATGTTCATGGAAACTATCACCCAAATTGAAGATGAAAAACTGGTCGGCGTCAAAATCAGCGACCGCGACGCGATTTTTGATGCCATAAAAGAGTTTTTGGGTAAAGGTTTGTGATTGTCTACAGTAATTGAGTAATTGAGTGATTGAACTGAAATTGCTCAATTACTCAATTACTTAATTACCTCCTGAGAGGATTCAAACACCATGTTAATCACAGGCGAACTGGCGGCGCTGCAAAAAGAGATTGAAAAGATTGCCCGTGACTATGGGCTGACCTTTCCTGAAGTGCGTTATGAGATGGTGGACTATAAAACCGTCAACCTATTGGCGGCTTACGACGGTTTTCCTATCCGTTACCCGCACTGGCGTTTTGGCATGGAGTATGAACGCCTCTCCAAAAGTTACGCCTACGGCCTGCACCGCATTTACGAAATGGTGATCAACACCGAGCCGATTTACGCCTACCTGCTGCAAAGCAACCTGATGGTAGACCAGAAACTGGTGATGGCCCATGTGTGTGGCCATGCCGACTTTTTCGCCAATAACCTGTGGTTTGCCCATACCAACCGCAAAATGCTAGACGAAGTTGCCAACCACGCTGCCCGTATTCGCAACTATATGGATCGATTTGGTCAGGAAACGGTGGAAAACTTTCTGGATGCCTGCCTCTCTCTGGATAACTTGATTGACATTCATGCTCCCGGTGTGCAACGCCGGGCCATCGTCGTTAAAGAAGACGAAACGCCGCAGATCGTTAAAAAGATGAAGGCCAAAGATTACATGGACAGCTACATCAATCCACCCGAATTTTTGGCCGAACAGCAGCGGCGGTTAACGGCCGAACGGGAACAAATGAAAAAATTCCCGGCCGAATCAGAACGGGATGTGTTGCTCTTTTTGCAGGAGTATGCACCACTGGAAAACTGGCAGCGGGACGTATTGGGCATTGTGCGTGAAGAAGCCTATTACTTCGCGCCGCAGCGCCAGACCAAAATTATGAACGAAGGGTGGGCCGTCTTCTGGCACACGCGCCTGATGACCAACCATCTATTACAGTCGAGTGAGTTGATTGATTACGCCGAACATCATTCGGGCACGGTGGCGGCCCATCCCGGCCGGTTAAATCCGTACCGGTTGGGGTATGAGCTGTTCCTGGACATTGAAGACCGCTGGAACCGGGGCGCGTTTGGGCCGGAGTATGACAATTGTACCGACCGGGTGGCCCGCAGCCAATGGGACAAAAAATTGGGACAGGGCATGGAAAAAGTGTTTTCGGTGCGCCGCATTTACAACGACGTCGGTTTTATTGACGCCTTTCTCACCGAAGAATTTGCCCGCAAGCACAAGTTGTTTGTGTTTGAGTACAACGAGCATATCAATGAGTATGAAATTTCCAGCCGTGACTTTCAGGCGGTGAAACAAAAGCTGCTGTTCCAGCTAACCAATTTTGGGCAGCCGATTGTGGATGTGGTGGATGCGAATTATGAGAATCGGGGCGAGTTATATTTGCGCCACCATTACGAGGGTATTGACCTGGATCGGCCGTACCTGGAAGCAACATTGATCAATCTGTATACCATCTGGAATCGGCCGGTACACCTGGAAACGGTGTTGGAGGACAAGGGGATGGTGGTGTTTCGTTATGGGCCGGAAGGGGGGAGTGTGCAGGCGGCGCAGGTGATGGACGGCCGTGCCCTGCTCGAACGCCTTGGGCAGCTTGTTAAGTACGCATAAGTGATTTTTGGATCACGGCCGTGATCTCCCCAAACGCCGCCGCCACCGGATCATTCGGGTGTTCATGCATGAGTGGATCAGCCTTATTGATCCCTTTCGAGATAACCGATGTGAGCGGAATACGACCCAAAATCGGCGTCTCTTCCAGATTGGGCGGCCGCCATTTGTCTGACCGTTGAAAAATCTCGTGCCGCTGGCCACAGTCCGGGCAGATAAAGTAACTCATGTTCTCCACAATCCCCAAAATGGGAATGTCCCCCTGCTGAAAGAGGCGCAGCGAACGGCCGGCGTCCAATAAGCTCAAATCCTGCGGCGTGGTCACAATCACCACGCCATCAATGGGCACATGCGCCACCAAAGACGCCTGCGGCTGCCCGGCCGAGGGCGGCAAATCAATGAACAGGTAATCCAGTTCTCCCCAGACCACATCCTTCAACGTTTGCACTACCAACTGCCCTACCGCATCTGGGCTGCGCGCCGGGTCAATCACCTCGTCCTCGCCTACCAATAATCCAATAGACATCACCTTCAGCCCAAAGCGGGTGAGAGGTTGGATATAGGGCAGCGCCTCCTTACGACGGGCCATGGCCATGTACCCCTGGCTGGCTTTGCGGCGATGAACGCCCAACATCAGGGGTACATTGGGGCCGTAAATGTCGGCGTCAAAAATGCCCACATTGGCCCCGCTGCGCTGCATGGCCAGCGCCAGATTGACCGTCACCGTCGTTTTGCCCACGCCCCCCTTGCCGCTGGCAACGACAATGACACGTTTTACACCCGGTAAATAGATTTTATGATTCATGGAGATGGGATTGAGTGACGACCAGACATCTGATTTCTCAAAGAAATCGGATGTCTGGCACGAACGAGTGGAAATATCATTTCCATAAGAGATAATGAGATATTTGTGCAATATCTCATTATCCTCACGATAGATGATCAAATACAGCCTTCACCGGCGGTGCGGCCAGGAAGGTCTGGCGTAAGGCTTCGTCTTCAATGGGGTAGATGATTTGTTCCAGCACTTCGGCGGCAATGCGGTAATGGGTGCCCGCCAGCGCTGGGTTGGGCGCGATTTCGGCCAGGGCGGCGTGAAGCTGCCAGAGGAGCGTTTGCTGGCCCGTTTCATGCGCCAGGAAGAGGGCTTGCTGCCACCACTGTTCGGCGCGTACCGGGTCGCCTTCTGCCTGGGCGCATAAACCCAGGATGTGCATGGCCTGGGCGCGGAAGTCGCGGGCGTTGCTTTGCTCGGCCAGGTCATACAACTGCTGACCATATTCGGCAGCTTTGGCAATATGGCCGCCAGCATATTCGGCCAGTGCCAGGGAGTAGATGGCCTGATAGGTCAAAAATGGCTGGCCGACCACTTCGCTTAGCCGCAACGATTGGCGCAACTTTTCAATACCTTCTTCCATTTCTCCCAAATAGGCCAGCTCTACGCCCAGATTGCGCTTCATGTCTACTTCCATGGAAGGCAAGTTAATTTTTTCGGCCAGGGTGAGGGCTTCGCGGTGGTAAACCAGGGCCTGCTGCATGTCGTAGAGAAGCTGGTAACTTTCGCCGAGGTTGGTGAGGATCACGGCCGTTTCCATTTCCCCCACCTGCCGCCCATCCTCTAAAGCCGCTTTGAAAGCCACAATACTTTTATCAAGCCGCCCCTGCCGCTGGTGAATCATGCCCATCCAGTTCCAGGTGCGCATTTTTTCTTCCACGTCATCCAACTGGCGGAACAGCGACAGCGCCTTTTCGATGTGGGACAATGCTTCTTCATGCCGGCCCCGATAAAAATGGGTGGCTGCCAGACCTTGCAGGGTGAGGGCACGGCCGTAAGTAAAATTAATCGTTTCCGCCAGTTGCAGCGCCTCCCGGTGCAGCCCCATCGCCTTGTCATGTTCACCCATGCTGCTGTGTTGCTGCGCCACCAACTCCGTGCCTAATGCCGTTTGCTGGCTGGTGCGCGCCTCCTGCCGGAACTGCCGGTAGCTGCTCATGGCTGCTTCTTGATGCCCCAGGCGGCGCTGCAACAACCCCCGCTGGCGCAGCGCCAGCAAGCGCATCTCCACAAGGGCCGGATCGTTGGTTCTGGCGTTGGTTTCTTCCAGCACGGCCGTGTACAGTTCAATTGCCCTGGCCGTATCATGCGTCCGTCTGGCTTCGTTGGCCTGGGCCATCATGTTGGTGAGAGAGGTGTGGTTCATACTGTTTCACATCATTGTGCCATGGGGCGCTTCCATACTCAATGGCTCAATGATCTCATTTCGTTTCGGACGAAGTGTATCATACTCAATTCCATACAAAAAGATGAGCGGGGTTGGGCACGGCCGTTGGGCAAACCTATAATTTCAGGGTTAAACTTGCCTCATCTGTAAATGATTGATACGAGGAGAATGGGACATGAAGCGTGTATGGTGGAAAGAGAGCGTGGTGTATCAGATTTACCCACGCAGTTTTTATGATAGCAACGGCGATGGCATTGGCGACCTGCGGGGAATTATCCAGAAACTAGATTACCTGCAAGAGTTGGGCATCAACGTCGTCTGGCTTTCGCCGGTTTACCGGTCACCAAACGATGATAATGGCTATGATATCAGCGATTATCAGGCGATTATGGCCGAGTTCGGCACACTGGCCGATTGGGAGGAGATGCTGGATGGAATGCACCGGCGGGGCATTAAACTGGTGATGGACCTGGTGGTCAACCACACCTCCGACGAACACTCCTGGTTCCAGGCGTCGCGCCAATCCAAAGACAATCCGTACCGGGACTGGTACATCTGGCGGCCCGCGAAGGACGGCCGTGAACCCAACAACTGGGCCTCCTTCTTCAGCGGCTCTGCCTGGCAGTATGACGAGCTGACCGGTGAGTATTACCTGCACCTGTTCTCACGCAAACAGCCCGACCTCAATTGGGAAAATCCGCAGGTGCGCACGGCCGTGTACGAAATGATGCATTGGTGGCTGAAAAAAGGCATTGACGGTTTCCGCATGGATGTCATCAACATGATTTCCAAAGTCCCCGGTTTGCCTGATGTGCCCGCTGCCAGTCCGGACCGCTACCAGTTTGGTGGTGCTCACTTCATCAACGGCCCCCGCCTAATGGAATTTCTGCACGAGATGAAAGAAAACGTCTTGTCCCATTACGACATTCTCACTGTGGGCGAGACACCGCTGGTTTCCACCGAAAACGGCATGGAGATTACCCATGAAGAAACCGGTGCGCTGAATATGCTGTTCCAGTTTGAGCATATGGATTTGGACGCGGAAAAGGGCGGCGACGCGGCCCGGCGCAGCGTGAAAGCCTGGAGCCTGCTGGAACTCAAGCAGATTATGAGCCGGTGGCAAAAAGATTTGGAAAACGACGGCTGGAACAGCATTTACCTGAGCAACCACGACCAGCCCCGCGCCGTTTCGCGTTTTGGCAACGACGGCCGTTACCGCGTCGAGTCGGCCAAACTGCTGGCAACCTTCACCCATATGCTGCAAGGCACCCCCTACATCTACCAGGGGGAAGAGATCGGCATGACCAATGTTGCCTTCGAGACCATAGCCGATTACCGGGACATCGAAACGCTGAATCTATACCGGGAGTTGACGGAAGAAAAAGGAATGGATCCCGCAGTCGTCATGCCCATCATTCATGCCAAAGGCCGGGACAACGCCCGTACGCCGATGCAGTGGAACAACAGGCCACATGGCGGCTTCACCGGCGGCGATCCCTGGATTAAGGTCAATCCCAATTACCCGGATATTAACGTGGAGCAGGCGTTGGCCGATCCCAACTCCATTTTTTACTACTACCAGCAGTTGATCCGGCTGCGGAAACAATACCCGGTTATCGTCTATGGTACATATGACCTGATGTTGGATGCCCACGAGCAGATTTATGCTTTTACCCGGACGCTGGACGCGGAGCGGCTGCTGGTGATGTTGAACTTTTCGGCGGACACGGCCGTGTTCACACTTCCCCCCCACCTCACCTTTGCTCACCACGAACTGCTCATCGCCAACTATGCGGTCAGCCCGGATGACGACATTCGCCTGCTCAACCTGCGCCCCTATGAAGCGCGCGTCTACCGTTTGCGGTAATTATTTTCTGAGATATTGATTGCCGCTAGACATCCGATTTCTTCAAGAAATCGGATGTTTTTTTATCTCCCCCCCTTCAAATTTGCCTTTCGCCTTTCATTCAGTATAATTGATATAAAATACCAACGATATAAAGTATCAATAAGGAGAATGAAAATGATGATCGGGATGAAACGTCGGTGGACGCTGCTGGTTGGGCTGCTGCTTTTGGGCCTGCTGGCTGTTGGTTGTGGTGGGGATGCGCCAAAGGCAACGGCCGTGCCCACCACCAACCCGACTACTGGAGTGGGGGTGCTGTCGTTGCCCGCGTTAACGGCCGTTGCCCGCCCTGGTGAACCGCTCAACGTCGTCGCTACCACCAGCATCATTGGTGACGTGGTGGTGCAGGTGGGTGGGGAAGCCATTGCCCTGACCACACTGATGGAGCCAGGGCAAGACCCACACAGTTACCAACCGGGGGCGCGCCAGCTTACGGCCGTCGCCAACGCCGATGTCATCTTTATCAATGGCTGGGATTTGGAGGAATCACTGGTACAGAACCTGGAAAGCGTGGGTGAAAAGGCCATCATTGTGCCCATTTCCGCCAATATCCAACCGCTTGTTTTTGGCGCGGCTGGGCACGATGAGGCAGATGCGAACGAAGATGAACACGAGGAAGGGCATGAGCATGAAGGCGCAGACCCACACGTCTGGCAGGCGGTAACCAATGTGATGCAATGGGTGAATAATGTGCAGCAAACATTGAGTGCGTTAGACCCGGCGAATACAGCCGTGTACCAGCAAAACGCCACTGCCTACCTGGCCGCACTGGCCGAACTGGAAGCGTATGCCCAGACGCAGTTGGCTGCTATTCCCGCCGAAAATCGCGTCTTGATCACCAACCACGACGCCCTGGCCTATTTTGCCCACGCCTATGATTTTGAAATCCTAGGTACCATCATACCGGGCGGCAGCACGTTGGCCGAAAGTTCCGCTACCAGTCTGGCGGCGCTGGTCAGCCTTATGGCCGAGCATGGCATCTGCACCATTTTTGCCGAAAACACCAGTAATACCAATCTGGCGGCGGCGGTAGCGGCGGAATTGAAAACGTGCGCCGGGGGTGTGCAGGTGAGCCAGCTATATACCGACGCCCTCGGTGCGCCTGGCAGCGGTGCAGACAGCTACATCGGCATGTTCCGGGCCAATGTGGACGCGGTGGTGAAGGGGCTGCGCTAGGCTGTAGAGTGTCGGGTTTTGCAAAACTCCGACACTCTACAGTGTCTTTGTAAAGGTAACGCTGCGACGCATGGCATAAAAGCCTAAATTTTCATACAGACGCAGCGCCCCGGTGGGATTTTCTGTGTCTACGCCCAGGGCGGCCTTGTCCAGCTCGGCCTCTTTAAGAGCGCGCATGGCGGCCACAATCAGCGCCGAGGCGATCCCCTTCTTGCGCCAGCCCCGAATGACGCCAATATCTTCCAGAATGCCCTCCTTCCAACCGGTTTGGGCATTGCGGCCAGGGTTAACAGAGCAAAGGCAAAAGCCGATGACATTGTCGGCATCATCCAGCGCGAGGCGGGTCAGATCGCCGCGAAATTCCGGTTTGCCGCTGAAACCTACGTGCCAGATTTCTTCATTCACGGGGAAGAAACCAAAATGATCCTGAAAGGAATCGTTGAAAGCCAGCCGGGTAGCGTTATCCAGTTCGGGCTGCCACGGCCGTAACTGCAATCCTTCTGGTAAGGGCACATCAGGAATGGGCTGGTGCAGATCGCGCTGCATCCGGTAAAAGTAACGGGTTGGCTGGAAACCCTGCTGTGTAAACAGGTCAATCCGATCCTGGTTGTGGTCACGGCAGTTCGTTTGGATGAGGGCGGCACGGCCATCTGCTTTCTGACGGGCGCGGGCTTCCATCCAAGTCATCAGAAAGGCGCCAATGCCCTGACCGCGGTGGGCGTGATGCACCGTGCCGCTGGCATTAAAGCGCAGGCTTTCACCTTCAGCCGCCGGTGGCAAAAAGAGCATCGCCTGGGCTGCCAATGTGCCGTCGGGCGTAAAGGCAGCCAGGGAGTCATAGGGCAGTTCCTTTTGCAGAAATTCCAGCAGGGGTTGTATTTCTTCCACCGTTTGCGCTGAGTCAGCGCCATCGGCGGTGATGTCGGCCACGGCCGACTGGTGCATGGCATGGGCGTCGGCCGTGGTTAGCGGCCGCCAGGTGAATTGGGGGTATCGGGTTGGTTCAGGCAGCATAGGTTGAAATCCTCCAGAGGTATTGAGTGGCCTTTTATACGCTGAGGGCTGGTTGCCAGTTGCAAATGGACAGTTTTCGGACGCTGGCAGGACAGGCTGAGGACGGCCGTCTGGTAGGATACGGCCGTTCACCAATCAATTGGTCAAAGGATAACCTACTTGCTTATGAAGCGTACATGGATATATACCCCTTTTTTCATACTTATTTTACTGGTAGTTTCCGGTTTGGCGAAAGCGCAAGAAACGGACGAACCATGGCCGCCTGCTGCTGCGTCCCAGGCGAGTGATTACGGTCCCTGGGAAATTGTGATTTTGGATGACCAGAATGATGTAGGCAGTTATCTTTCCATGGCGGTTGATCAGACCAATGGCATACCCACTATTGCCTATTACGACGCCACGGCCGGCGACCTGAAATTGGTGCAGCAAATCCCCGGCAACTGCGGCCCCAACCAGGAATGGAACTGCACCATTCTGGACAGCACCTCCAGCGCCGATGTTGGACAGTACATCTCGCTGGCATATCGTGGGGATGGCGGTTATGGCGTAGTCTATTTTGACGCGGCCAATGGCGTCAACCGGTTTACCAGCCCGGTAGCGGGCATCCATGGTGAAGTGATCGAATATGTGCCTGGGGCTACGGTGGGCCTCTTCAATGCCCTGACATATGACCTTGCCAACACGCCTCATGTTGCCTACAACCGGAATGTCTCTGGCCCTGAAGATTTTGGGTATGCCAATCGTATTGGTGCTGGTGGGAACTGTAGCCTGACCTGGAGTTGTTCTGTCGTGCAAAACTATGCCGGTAACATTTCCATAGACACTTCCTTGTTTGGCGCTATTGGCATTGCCTATAACGGTATCGGCGGTTTTTTGGGGTATGCGCACCCGGTGAATAGCGGCGGTAACTGTGGCGGAGGCAAGTGGCAATGTGATAGCCTGGATACCGCCTCTGCCTATGGCACCTCTTTATACATGACTCGCTGCTTATTTCCACCGTGCAGTGCGCCTACCCAGATCGCCTACTATGACTATGTGGGTCAGCAGATTAAACATGCGGTGTATGTAGGGGGCGGCCAGGGCAACTGCCCCAATAACACAAACTGGCGCTGCTCAGTCATTGACAGTGTGGGCCAGACGGCTAATTACGGTTCTCTGGGCATTTCCCTGGTGATGGTAGGGTCGCAGCCGGTCATTGTTTACCAGGATTTGAACGACCAGGCCAACAGTATGGTCAAAATAGCCTATCCCCAGGCAGACGGAAACTGCGGATCAAATAACAACTATTACTGTGCGGTGGTAGACGATGGCGCGCGCGGTGGTGGTTTTGTGAGTGTGGGCAGTGCGCTGGATGCGGTGGTGATTGACGGCCGTATCCACATTGCCTACTACGACGCCAACCACGGCGACCTGCTGCTGGCCTATGAACCCGCCCCCGTGTCGCCGCCAGAGCAGGAGCAGGTCTACCTGCCTTTTATCCAAAAATAATTGCGAGTGTAGCCATGATGAAATTAAAATTTGTTCTCCCTTTACTCTTGACGCTGGTGGCTGCTTGTTTTGCTATGACGCGGTTCACCAACGCTGCGCCTGCCGCGTTGACCCTGACCGTCAATACCAGCCTGGCCGATGCCGTAGACGTCAATCCGGGCAACGGCATTTGCGAGACGGCCCCTGGCAATAATGCCTGCACGCTGCGCGCCGCCGTCATGGAAGCCAACGCTTCCCCCGGCATGGACACCATCGTCATTCCCGCCGGTACCTATTACCTGACTATTCCCAGCACGGCCGAGAATTATGCGCTCGATGGTGACCTCGACGTGACCGACAGTGTGACCATCGTTGGCGCGGGCGCGGCCGAAACGATTATTGATGGCAACCGGGATGTGACCAACGGCCGTGTCTTTGACATTTTCAGCGGCGTTTACGTCCATATGTCCCATCTGACCGTGCGTAATGGCATCCATGAGGCCACAGCCGGCATTTCCGGCACTTCCGGTGGTATTCTGAATCGTGGCTCTCTGACACTGGAATATGCCCGGTTACTCAGCAATCAAGAAGGCGGTTTGCTCAATAGCGGCGTCGCTGAACTGAATGCCGTCACTTACGCCAATCATACTGGCGGTTTTGTGGCTCTCACTAACACGGGTGGTGGCACACTGACCATACGCAACAGTACCATCAACAACAACAATTCATCCGGCTTCAGCAATGGCGGCGGTGTGGACGCCAGTAATGGCACCATCACGATTATGAACTCCACCATTGTAAATAACCAGGCTACGTTGCATGGCGGCGGTATCTACATCACCCAATCAGTGGCTAACTACCCGACGGCCGTTTACCTGTACAACGTGACGGTCATGGACAACATTGCCGATTCCGACCAAAACGATACCGGCGTGGGTGGTGGCATTGCTGTTTCCACCTTCTACGGCCATATACCCACCGTTTATATGCACAACAGTATTGTGGCCAACAACCGGCTGCGCTTTTTTACCAACCCGGTTAACAGCGACTGTGCCGGGACGATCATCTCTGGCGGCTACAATCTGGTTAAGACGCTGAGCGGGTGTGACCTGACCGGCGTGACCACCGGCAACCTGACCAACATAGATCCGCTGCTCAGTAACCTGCTGGACAACGGCGGTCCCACCCGCACGCGCCTGCCTGGCAGTCTTAGCCCGGTGATTGATGCCGGCAACCCGGCCGGCTGCGCGGGTGACAGCGTGGGCGGCATGTTGACAACCGATCAGCGTGCGTATCCCCGGCATGTGGATGGCGGCAGTGGCGTGGCCCGCTGCGACATGGGCGCGGCCGAGTACAACTCAGCGCCGACCGAACCGCCGACGCCCACACCATCGCCAACGCCTGTGCCCACGCTGACACATCATATTTTTCTACCGACTATTCAACGCTAAAGGATTATCCGAGGTTGACCCGAACGGAAATTGACCAGATTATTCGTATGCCTAACCTGATTTTGCGAAATTTGCGGATCACCCAGGCTTATCATGCTGCTGGCGAACTTGCTGCCGGTATGCTGTCGGGGTGTATTCCGGATGGGGTGTTGTAAGGGGGAGATTGAGAGATTGGGAGATTGAGCAATCTCTCAATCTCCCAATCTCCCAATCTCTTCTTTATTTACGGCGCCGCCGTGGCCGGTATCACCGGGGTGGCGGTGGGGGCGGTGTAGAAGATGGGGTCGAGGCGCGGCGTTTCCGGCGTGCGGCCGCGATCAAACTCGGTAAAGATGAGATTGCCGGTGAGACGGCCGTCAATAAAACTGGTCAACTGCTGTTGTTTGGCCTGGTTTATGGCAGACTCACTCAACCGTCGTGTTTCCCGTCCTGTCACCATGACGAGGTAATACCGGCTGGTTTCCTCATCTACCTGATGCACCAGGACGGCCGTTGGTTCATTCAACGGTTGCGCAAAGATAGCCGCCGCTGCGTCCGCGCCAAACGTTTGCTCAAGATCTGACTGCGTGCGCCACAATATCTCCGACACAATGGGCGTAGACGTGGCTTCCGGGTCAAATGGTTGGCTGCGCAGTTCATTCCAGGTTTGCAGATAGCCATTCGCCTCAACCAGGGCCGCTGCTTCGTTGGCTGCTTCTTCCGTATCAAAGGCCATAAAGAAAAAACTGGCGTGTGGCGCTGTAGTGGGCACATTAAACTCAATCGCCAGCGCATCGGCCAGTTTTTCCCGGTAAAGCTGCAACCGGACATATTCGCGGTATTGGGCTTCAGAAATACCCAAATCCCGGTACTGGGCTAACAAATCGTTTAGCTGCTCGCGGAAAGCGGTTTCGGACACAGGTGTGGCCGTTGGTGCTGGCGTGGCGGTTGGCCCCAGGGTCGGCGTGGGGAAGGGGGTGTTGGTGGGCAGCAGTTCGGTAATCACGGCCGTGGGAATGGGTGTAATAGATGGCGTCGGCATGATCGTTTCCGTTGGCGCCGGTAATGGCGTAGGTGATTGACCGCCAAAATAGTTAAACGACTCCCCAATGGATTCATCTACCTCAGCATCTGTGACGGTGATGCCCCGATCACGGGCCGCCTGCATCACAATCACATCTTCCGCCATTTGATTCAAAATTGTCTGCCCCATCTGTTCTGTTTGCAGCAGTTCGTTGATCAACTGGCCGTAAAACTGCTGGATCAAACCCACATCACCAAACGATTCTAGCTGATTTTCCAGCAACAAAATACGCTGCGCCCGTTCCAGGCGTACCCGATCTTGCCATTCACGCAGGCTGATGGTTTCGCCGCGAACCTCAGCCACGGCCCGGTTGGGGGAGATGAAAAACTCATTGATAATGGCGATCAGCAGCACCAACAACAAAATACCGCCGACGACGGCCGTTGCCATATAAATGGTTCGTTTTTGTTGCCGTTCCTTACGAGCGATCAGCACTTCTTTGCGTGACTGACGTTGTTGGTCTTCGCCAACCGTTTTTCTTTGCTTCTTGGTCATAGTGCGCGGTAGGCCTTATTCCTGGACAAAGGGTACCAGGGCAATATGGCGGGCGCGTTTGATCGCCTGAGCCAACGCGCGTTGGTGTTTGGCGCACACACCCGTCTGACGACGGGGCCGCATACGGCCAAATTCATTTACATAGCGCAGCATCAAATCAGCCTGCTTGTAATCAATGACTCTGTTTTTATCGGCGCAGAAAGCACAACTCTTCTTACGCACTTTTTGTTCATTCATATAAACCTCCAGTATCGGTCAAAACAATTAAATCATGCGCCACCACTTCCGTGCGGAAATGTTTGCGGCCCTGGTTATCTTCCCAGCTTCGTGTTTGCAAGCGACCTTCCACGTAGACATACTGCTCATGTCCCATGCACTTCTCGCAAATTTCGGCCAGACTGCCCCAGGCGACTACATTAAACCACTCGGTTTCCTCGTGGTGTTCCCCTTCAGATGAAGTCCAACTGCGGGAGGTTGCCAGTGTAAAGGTGGCTACGGCTCGACCAGTGGGTGTTTGTCGCACTTCGGGTTGCCCATCCACCCAACCAATTAGCATGACCTTATTTAGCCCTTTGTTCATGGCGTTCTCCCAGATTATGGCAATGAGACCCCAAGGATTTTCAGAAACCCTTGGGGCCTTTACTTCAATTAGTCTTCTTTGCGAATAACCAGGAAACGTAGCAAATCTTCTACGTAACGCATGTTTCGCTCACTCTCGGCCACACGAGCGGGGTCCAGGTTGGCTTCAAAGAAGACGTAATAACCCTGCTTGAATTTTCTGATGGGATAGGCGAGCTGCCGCATGCCCCAATGGTTGGCTACAGGTTTGGCCTCTTCGCCCTCGCCATGGGTCAACCAGGTGGATATACGCTCGATCAACTCGTTGCGAGCGGCCTCTTCTAAATTGGGCTGAACAATAATGGTTACCTCGTACTCACGCACGTTGCATACCTCCTTTCCTTGGAATTACTCTAGCGAGCTTTGCCCTTTTTGCCCTCTTGGTGACTATAAGAGCGGAAAGCAGCAGAATATAAAGTTGTTTGCTGTGCAACGGGGGCGGATAATAGCACAAATTATTTTTTTCACAAGTACAAGATGAGTATTTTTTAACAGGCACGGCCGTCGCCGTATAATTGCCCTTTGTGGTAACTACTAATGTTCTGGCCGCAGCCAGAGCGGCTTAGTGGTTGCCCTTTGATTCCCAAACATTTCCGAGGCTCTATGAACGAAGAAATCAGCGACCCAATTCCAATTGTGGCTGACACGGCCGTGTCCCCTGTCCCCACCCCCACCTGTCCCCACTGTTATTCATGTAAAAAGCGACGGCAACGGCCGCACCTCCGCCTGGGTGTTGGCCGGTGTCAGCCTGGGCTTTTTGCTGCCAGTGTGCGCCTGTGGTGTGATGATGGTTACATTCTTTTTTAGCCTGGCGCTGTCCGGTGGTTTTGGTTCCACGGCCGGTTCCGCCGGTTTTGGCGATGCGGTGGCCATCGTGCGCGTGGAAGGGGCCATTACCCACAGCGATGATACCCAGAGTTCCCTTGGCGCCGTCAGCGGTACCGTGATCAATGATCTGCGTACCGCCGCCGCTGACGATACCGTCAAGGCGATTGTGCTGCGCGTAGACAGCCCCGGCGGCACCGTTACCGGCTCCGCCCAAATCCATGACGCCCTGGCGCAAATGGAAAAGCCGGTGGTGGTCAGTATGGCCGGTACGGCTGCATCGGGTGGTTATTACGTCAGCGCCCCAGCTGACTACATCTTTGCCCGCGCCGATACTACCACCGGAAGCCTGGGCGTGGTGCTGACGCTTTATAATGTGACCAAACTGATGGACAAAGTGGGTGTGGATGTCACCAGCCTTACCAGCGGCCCCAACAAGACCATCGGCAACCCCTGGGAGCCGCTGACGGCTGAGCAGGAGGCCATTTTGCAATCCATTGCCGACGAGGCGTATGATGGTTTTGTGCAGGTGATTGTAGACGGCCGTCACCTGCCGGAAGAGGAGGTGCGGGCGTTGGCCGACGGCCGTATCTACAGCGGCAGCCAGGCATTGGCCCTCGGCCTGGTAGACGAATTGGGCGACTTTCAAGACGCCATCGCCAAAGCGGCTGCGTTAGGCGGCATCTCTGGTGAACCGCGTATTGTGGAATACGAACATGTGCCCGGTTTGCGGGACTTCCTGGCGGGCTTCTCCGCCAGTGTGAGCAAGAGCGAAGCTGAGCGAACGATGGAATTGGTGACGTCATTGATGGCGCCGCGAATCGAATATCGTTACATCGGGCCAGGCGCCAATTGAAATCAATTACCTCTTTGTGAATCATGCGTATGGGTTTTAAGAAAGCATTTCGACATGGTCGCCGTTTTGTGGCACTGCTGGTATTTGCGGCGCTCTTTACCACACTACTGTCACGGCCGTCCGCAGCCCCGGCAGCAGCGCAGGGGCAAACCGGGCTGGTGCTGGCCTTCTATTATGCCTGGTACAGCCCTGGCTCCTTTGGTCCCGGCATCACCCCCTGGCAGCCACCCGCGCCTTATTATTCCAGCGACGCGGGCGTCATCCAACGCCAGGTGAGCCAGGCGCAGGCCGCCGGTATCAACGGTTTTGTGCAAAGCTGGTACGGCCCACAAACGACCAATAACCAGACCGAAACCAACTTTCAAACATTGCTCAATATCGCCGCGGGCAGCGGCTTCAAAGCGGCCGTAGATTTTGAAACGGCCGGCCCCTTCTTTGCCAGCAATGATGACCGCATTAACGCCCTGCGCGCCTTGCGTGATACCCATGCCAATCACCCCGCTTATTTGCGCGTTGACGGCAAACCCGTTGTCTTCTTCTGGGCCAATTGGGTACTCACCCCCGCCGATTGGGTAACAATTCGCAGCGCCGTAGACCCAGACCGCACCATGATCTGGATTGCCGAGGGTGGAAATACCAGTTACCTGAATACATTTGACGGGCTGCATTTGTATAACACGGCCTGGTCAAGCAATCCGGCGGGCACGGCCGTGACCTGGGCCGCCAATACCCGCGCCGCGGCTGCCACCTACGGCGGTTACAAATACTGGGTCGCCACCGCCATGCCCGGCTGGGATGATACGCTGGTGGGGCGGGGGGATGCCGCTTTTGTGCGCAACCGGGCCGACGGCAATTATTACCGTTCTAGTTTTGGCGGCGCGGCTGCCAGCGCCCCAGATATGCTGATCATCACCTCATTTAATGAGTGGCGCGAAGGCAGCAACATTGAGCCAAGTGTGGAACATGGGGAATTCTATTTGCAGTTGACGGCCGAATTGATCGCCGCCTACAGAGCCGGTTCTTTGCCTACTTATCCATTACCTGCCGGTGACCCTACCGTTGATCCCAATGTCACGCCGACCACAGCGCCGGCCACAGTGACGCCAGGCCCATCGCCCACACCCACACAAACGACTTCGCCAGCGCCCACAACGTCGCCGACCTATACACCGCCGCCTACCGCCACACAAACGCCTATTGCTTCACCCACGGCCGTAGCCGACGGCCGTATCCTCTACATCATCCAACCCGGCGATACCCTACTCCTCATCGCCGACCGCTTTGGCGTACCGGTGGCTGACCTGTATGCCTTCAATAACTTGACGGCCGATTCGCTGCTGTCGGTGGGGCAGGAAATCATGCTCGGTTACAGCGTGTTGCCCGATGGCTCCACCCTGCTGCCCGGCTTTCCCCAGGCGCGGCAGAAGCCGGACGGGACAATCATTCACATCGTGCAAAGTGGTGATACCATGTTTGGCATTGCCGCCATTTATGGGTTGACGTTGGCAGAACTGTTGACGGTCAGTGGACTGGCAGAGGATACGTTATTGCAGGTGAACCAGGAAGTCATTGTCGGCCATAAACCACAGCCGCAAGAAGTAGGCGGTTCTTCGGTAGACGGCCGTGACGCCGCCCCCTCTCTCACCGACGCCACCATGGAACCGACCATCGCCCCCAGCCACACACCCACCCAGGCCGCTTACCCCGCTGCCGCCACCATGACACCCCAACCCACCGCTACCGTGCAAACCATCGCCAGCGCCATGACGCCCACCAGCATCCCCACGCCGGTCGCCGCCCCCGTGACAGGCTCAGCCGCGCCCACCGCCGCCCCGTTTGATTTTAACGCCATCATGCCCTATGCCCTGGCTGCCATTGGCCTGCTCTTCCTGGCCGGCGCCGGCTTCCTCCTCCTGGCCCGGCGGCGATGATGGAGAGCTTCCTAATTCATAATTCCTAATTCATAATTCCTATGACCGAATCCACCCTCTTCAAAGAGTACTACAACGTGGGACTGGCCGAACGGATGGCAGCACGGATCACGGCCGTATACCCCGCCTTTGATGCCGCTGCCTTCGTGGCCCAGATTACGCCGCAGCTAGACGGGCAAGAGATGAAAGCGCGTACCCTCATCTTTACCCACGCCTTGCACGACCATCTGCCATCCGGTTTCCCGGCGGCCTGGGCGGTGCTGCGAGCTGCGTTGGATGCCGAGCCAACAGACGTGGTGTTGGATGGCGGCTGGCATTATTGGCCGATGGCGCAGTTGATTGAACTGTATGGACTGGAAGATTTCGAGGCGGCGGTGCAAGCCATGCACGAAATTACCAGACGCCACACAGCTGAATTTGCCATACGGCCGTTTCTCATCCGCTACCCCGACCGCACCCTGGCTGTGTTGCACCAATGGACGCAGGACGAAAACCATCACGTGCGTCGCCTGGTGAGCGAAGGCACACGCCCCCGCCTGCCCTGGGGAATGCGGCTGCACCAGTTCATCGCCGACCCCACCCCCACGCTGGCCCTGCTAGAAAAGCTAAAAGACGATCCCTCCGAGTATGTGCGCCGTTCCGTGGCCAACCACCTGAACGACATCACCAAAGACAATCCGCAGTTGGTCTTGGAGACGCTGGCCCGTTGGCAGAAAAACGTCATCCCGGAACGGCAGTGGATTACCCGCCATGCACTGCGCTCGCTGGTGAAGGCGGGTGACCCGGCAGCGCTGCGGCTGCTTGGTTTTGGGCAGGCGCAGGTTCGCGTACCGCCGATCACCCTTTCACCGCTGGTAGTGACTTTTGGCAATTCGTTGGAGATAACGTTTACCCTGCAAAGCGAGTCAGATGATCGGCAGGAGTTGGTAGTGGATTATGTGATTCATTTTGTGAAGGCCAACGGCCGTACCGCCCCCAAAGTATTCAAACTGCGCAATGTTTCATTGGACGGCCGTCAAGCTCTTCCCATCCGTAAACAACACCCCTTCAAACCCATCACCACCCGCCGTTATTACCCCGGTGTTCACCGGGTAGACATTCAGGTGAATGGACAGACGTTGGCCGGGGCAGAGTTTGAATTGGTAATAGCGTAATGACCCAATTGCTTCCCTCAAAGTGGGGAAAACAGCCGTCTGATGCCTCAGAACGGCCGTTTTCCAAAACGCGCGACCGACAGCCGCTAACTTGCGACAACCGGGTACTGCCAGATCAACAGGTTTTTACCCATTTCTCCTCTTGTTGCCGCCGGCCCAGCAGTGCCGTACACCTCACCCAGACCCTAAACCCTCGGCAAAGTCAGGGTCATTATCATTTGCCCCTCCCCTAAAACTGTCACTTTTGCCCTGCAAAAACAGAGCCAGCTTGTCCCAATTGTTAAAACTCAGTTTGATGCCCGTATGTGGATCTTCCACCACAATTTTAGGCAGTGGCCGATTCTGCCCACTCGGCCATATCCGCACCACATAAGTCATATACTCATCTGCCATCATTTCCCCTGTCTGGACACAAGTACAGGCTGCACTATAATCGTTGACAACAAACACAATAGCCTGCCAGCGTTAAGGGATCGTTAAATGGAAGAGGAATAGTTTGGAAAGCGACGAACTAAAGCTTTTTCTGCTGGGTGGGTTACAAATCAGGCACGGCCGTTTGGGCGATCTGACGCCTGATCTTGCCCGATCCAAAAAAGCCCAGGCCATCCTTTGTTATCTGGCGCTGAACACCCATACCCACTACCGGCGTGACCTGGCCGGCAAATTTTGGGGTGACAAATCGGAAAAGCTGGCACAGGGCAGCTTGCGCGTGGCCATTAATCTCCTCAGGAGCGCCGGGCTGGAGCCTTATCTGGTCATCACCAACAATACCCTCTCCTTTGATCTGGATTCTGCCTATTGGTGTGACGCCGAAGCGTTTGATCGCCTGCTGGCGCGCTACCGTCGCGGCGATGATGCCGGTGATGCCCATTTACTGCGGCAGGCGGCAGACCTGTATCGGGGTGATTTCCTGGATGGTTTTACGTTGGGCGATACGCTTGATTTTGACGATTGGGTCGTCGTCCAGCGCCAACATTGGCGGGAATTGGCGCTGACGGCGTTGGATGAATTGGTAAATCGCCTGTCTGCCGCCGGGCAATATGCCGAGGGCATCACCTATGCCAGCCGGCAATTGACCATTGACCCCTTGCGTGAACCAACGCACCGGCAGTTGATGTGGCTGTTGGCGCGCAGTGGGCAGCGGCAGGCGGCGCTGGAACAATATGAAAAGTGCCGCGAATGGCTGCTGCTGCAATTGGGGGCAGAGCCAGAAGAGGAAACAACGGCCGTCTACGAAGCCATCAAATCCGCGCCCCACACCAGCACACGGCCGTTACCCTGGCCATCCCCCTTTTTACCCACCGAAACAACCAACCCACCGTTTCAAGCGCCGCCGCGCGCCCCCCATTTTGTGGGCCGCAGCCAGACATTAACCGGCCTGGAAGCGGCGCTGCGAGCGCCTGTCGCTGGCGCAGGCAGCCAGACGCCGCCCCGTTGGGGGATTGTGGGCATGGGTGGGGTGGGCAAAACGACACTGGCCATACATCTGGCTCACCGGCTGCGCCCCTATTTCCCCGATGGCGTCTTGTGGGCTACGGCCGTTAGCGATGACCCAATGCAGATCGCCGAAACATGGGCTGCTGCCCTGGGGTATGATTTTGCCGGGCAGGGCACGCTGGCCGAGCGCGGCGCCGCTCTGCGCGCCATGCTGGCCGAAAAGAAGGCACTACTGGTGGTGGACGATGTGACCCTGGCTGCCCCCATCAAGCTGCTGCTGCCGGAAAGCGGCGCCTGCGCTATTCTGCTCACCGGTCGCCGTGAAGATACTCTGCGCAGCCTGGGGGCCACCCTGATGCCTCTGTCCGAACTGGAACCGGACGACGGCCGTCAACTACTGACTCACCACATTGGCGCAGAGCGGGCCGCTGCCAACGCGCCCGCCGTCGCCGATATTTGCGACCTGCTGCAAAATTTGCCGCTGGCGGTGGCCCTGGCGGGTGGCTACCTGAACTACCGCCCTCACCGCCCCCTGACAACCTTTGTCGCCCAACTGCGCCAGGAAACCGGCCGCCTCAGTCTGGATCATGAAAACCGGGAAGTGCGGGCCACCCTGTCCATTAGCTGGCAGGGTTTGGATGAAGTACAGCGGCACGTGTTTAGACATTTGGGGGTATTCAATGGCCGTGCCTTCACCCCGGAAGCCGCTGCCGCCATTACCGAAATGGCCCTGTACCCCACACTAGATCGACTGGATGAACTGGTGCGTCTCTCGCTGCTGACCTCCTTGCCGGGCGGTGGAGAATGGTCACGGTATCGCCAGCACGCGTTGTTGGCCGATTTTGCCCGCGAACAGTTGGGGGATGCCGGGGCGCGTCAGGCGGCCGACGGCCGTATGGCTGCCTACTTCCTTTCCTTTGCCGCCGCCCACCGCCAGGATTATGCCGCCCTACGCCCGGAATGGGCCAATCTGGATGCCGGGTTGGCGGCGGCCTATCAACGGCAGTTGTGGGCGATGGTGTTGGATTACACGGCCGTTTTGCAACCGGCCTGGTTTGCGCGCGGGCACTATACCTTTGCCCGGCAGGCGTTTGCCTGGGCGGCGCAGGCCGCCATGATGCTAGAAGACAACACGGCCGTAGCCAACGCCTGGTTATACAGCGGTATTGCCAGCATGGAGCAGGGCGACTTTGACGAAGCCTGGCAAAAGTTGACGCAAAGTCTGGCCCAATACCGGGAACTCAAGCACCATCAGGGGGTGACGGCCGTGCAGCGCAACCTGGCCCGCATTGCCCTGGACCGCGCCGGTTACGACGAGGTGCAGGCGCTGCTGGCTGAAAGCCTGCACATCAGCCAGACAATTTTGGCAGACGACGCCATCACCGCCGAACTGCTGTATTTGCAGGCCCGCCGGCATCATCGCCAGGGACAAAACGAGATTGCCTGGGAACTGGCGCAGCAGGCGGTGGAAATGCAAGACCAGGTCGGCGACCGGCGCGGGCTGGTGCGTACCTTGCGCCTGCAAGCCTTCATCGCCATTGCCCGACAGGATTTGGAAGTGGCGAGAATGGTGAACAGCCGTGCCCTCGCCTTGGCTGAAGAACTCAATGACATTAACGAACTGGCTATGGCCTACCGGGGCATGGTCCAGATTCATTGGCGCAACGGCGATCTGGCTGCTGCCCGGCAATCGGCCGATTTCAGCATGGCCTTGTTAAAAAAGATAGGCGACCGTAAGTCACAGGCATTGGTGCAATTTCAATACCTGCTGATTGATAAGGCAGCCGGGGCATACCAGGATGCCCTGGCTCAGGCCGCGCTTTGTTTACCTGTATTCGAGGAGTTAGGGTACAAACAAAACATCATGTTTGTTTGTTACCATGTGGGGGATTGTCTGGCCGCGTTGGGCAACCAGCCGGACGCCTGTCACCACTGGCAGCGCGCGTTGGCCTTAGCCCAGGAACTCCAGTTGCCAGACTGGATTCGGGATGTCACCGCCCGTTTAGATGGCTAAGAAGAAACCCGGTTTTTGGCTAAAAACCGGGTTTCTGGGGTTTATGGGTTGCCGCCGTCGCTGTTATCGTCTGGCCCTTTGGTGGGCCAGAAGCCGCTGGTAAAGATGGGCAGCCAGCCGTTCCAGGCAATGGGGCCATCGTGGTTGGCGGCTTCGGCTTTGAACCAGTCGCGCCACGTTTTAGTGCGCCCCTTGCGGCGGATACTGACGGGGGCGCTGCCGTTGTGTACCAGCCCCACCTTGCCATTTTCCAGATCGCGCAGGGTGTATACGGCCGTTTCCGGCGGCGTTGTCACCCATTCTTCAAATTGAGCGTACAGATCACTCAGGCTGGCGGCGTCGTTTGACCAGGGGCCGGGTTGTTGTACGCGCCGTGTGTTTTCCAGATAGTTCACAAAGCGGATGGTGGCGTTGTTCACGGCCGTCAACGCTTCTGGCAGGCTCACCGGTGTGTTGGCGCCAAAGGGAATAAAATTGGTGGGGTTGTGGCGGACGCGCAGCCGTGTTTGCCAGCAGGTGGTAAGGGCCGGGGCCGCCTGCTCATAATTCAGTTCTGCCAGCGCCGTGCTGTAGGCAAACGGCCGTATGGCGTCCACCGGATGTTCCCCATCATCTGCCACCAGACTGGGGTAGGCATTGTCATAGATCAAATCCTGGCAGCTAAGGCCAATGACTGGTCCCGCCACCAGGCAGCCATACACATCGGCGAACACCTCTTCAACCCAATGGTTTATCCAGGGGGGATCAAGGGGGATGAATCCGTGCAGGTCTGCGGCCAATCCCGGCGCATGATGGTAAACAAAATGGCCGACCTCGTGGGGGATTGCCAGCAAGTCGCGGGCCGTGGTCAGGCAGGTGGGGGGAATGCCAATCAGCGCCACCGGTGCATAAGGGATCACCCGGATGTGAGGTGACTTGTGGAAGTAGGTCACGGCCGTGCATTGTTCGGCCAGTAACCCACTATGGACGGCCACATCCAGCGCCAACTGTGCTAATCTATCGGCTTTTTCCAAGACCGGTCGGTGTACGGCTATCTGTCGTTGGGAGGCAGCGGCCTGAATGACGGCCGTGTCATACGCCACCTGGTCTAACGTCGCCCGGATGACATGCTCTTCCGGGTAAACCATGCTTGGCAGTAGTTTGCCATTGCTGAAACCGGTATAGAAAAATTCAAACTGGCTCTGGGCAAACGCCTGCAAACACCCGGCCAGTGCGTGCATAGTGTGCAGCCAGGGGTCCTGAAGGGACGCCTCTTCATAGTGGGTGGACAACGTGGTTAAAATTTGCGCCAGCGCCTCCCAGCGCTGCCGCCAGACCAAAGAATCTGTCAGGCACATAAGGATATCTCCATTTGGCATCCGGGACAGGACATCCCATCTGCGCTAAACCTGAGACCCGAAGGCTTTCAAAAACCCTTCGGGTCTTCAGCCTTGATTTGCTGGAACTGTGTGGCATTATAAACAACCACAGCATGGCTACACGTGCATTTTTCTGGCAAATGCCTGACAATGATCTGGCAGAAACATTCAAACGTTCGTAGTAGGCGATTGATCGCCGTAAGAAGGCGATCAATCGCCTACTACAAACACGAATATGGAGGTGATTTGGCCCACACACGAATTCTGGTGACGGGGGCGACCGGGTTTATTGGGCGGCTGTTGACGCCGTATCTGGTGCAGCAGGGCTATGCGGTGACGGCGCTGGTGCGCGAGGCGTATGCCGAAACGGGCTTCCAGAGTTGGCCGCCGGAGATCAAGGCCGTGCGCTCCCAAATTGAGGTCGTCTATGCTGATTTACGCAACTGGCAACTGACGGTGCGTGCCGTGCGTGCCGCCCAACCGGATGCCGTCATTCATCTGGCGGCGGTGGGGGTGGCCGAACCGTTTTTGCCGGTGGATACGGCCGTGCGCCACAACGTCAACGGCACTATCAACTTGCTGCGTGCCTGTTTTGAAAAGACAACCATCTGCCAACAGATGATCGTGGCCCGTTCACCCGGCGAATTAGCCAGCATGAACGTCTACGCCGCCAGTAAAGCAGCAGCCTGGAACTTTTGCCAGCTATACGGCCGTACCCAACAATGGCCCATTCACGGGGCGATGGTCTTTCAGGCTTATGGGCCGGGGCAGTCGCCGCGCAACCTCGTCCCGGCGGCCGTGGCCGCTGCCCGCGCCGGACAAGATTTTCCTATGACGGTAGGCACGCAGCGGCGCGACTGGATTTATGTGACGGACGTGGTTGCCGGTTTGTCGGCCATGCTCATGGCGGCTCTCAAACCAGGGGAGACGGTGGAACTGGGCAGTGGGCAGGCCACCAGCCTGCTGGATGTGGTGCAACTGGTATACCGGTTGGTGGGACGGGGCGGACGGCCGTTGCCCGGCGCACTCCCTTCTCGTCCGGGCGAGGTGGAGGTGCAGGCGGCAAATGCCGTGCATACAAGGGAGCGCATTGGGTGGGGTACGGCCGTGACTCTTGAAGAGGGGCTAATTAAAGTAATTGGGTAATTACGTAATTACGTAATTACCCAATTACGCAATTACCATATTGTCAATCAGCCGCGTCTTGCCAAAAAAGACCGCCAGCGAAAACAGAACGCCGGATTCCACTTGTTCCAGTTCTTGTAGTGTCAGCGGATCGGCGGCGCTGGCGTAATCCAGCCGGGCCAGCGGTTCGGTGGCAACGGTGGTGGACATGATCTGACGCAGGCGGCCGCCGCTGCGTTCTCCTTGCGCATAGGCATTAGAGGCAGCCGTGAGCGCCCGGTACAAAACAGTCGCGGCCTGCCGCTGCTCCGGCGTCAGGTACGCATTGCGCGAACTCATCGCCAGCCCATCGGCTTCACGCACGGTGGGGCAAATGATCATTTCCACGTTGAAGTTCAGGTCGCGCACCATCTGGCGCAGCACCACCGTTTGCTGCGCGTCCTTCTGCCCAAAGTAAGCGCGGGTGGGCTGGATGATGTTGAACAATTTGGCAACCACCGTAGCCACGCCTTGAAAATGGGTAGGACGGGACGTGCCTTCCAATGGTTTGGAGACCTGACCGACGGTGACGGTGGTCTGGAAATCTGGCGGGTACATAATGGCATCGGCGGGTGTAAACACCAGGTCTACTTCCTCTGCCGCCAGCAGCGCCAGGTCACGCTCCAGGTTGCGTGGGTAACTGCTCAGGTCTTCGGTGGGGGCAAATTGGGTGGGGTTGACGAAGATGGTCACGGCCGTGTACCCATTCTCCTCTTTCGCCCGCCGCACCAACGACAAATGCCCCTCGTGCAAATAGCCCATCGTCGGTACCAGCCCCCAATGGCCCGTCGGGTCAGCCCATCGTATTTGCCGAACTTCGACAATATCTCCGGTAACTATCATGACTACGCCTTTCGAACCGTAACGCGATTCGCTAAATCGCGCTACAAATTTTCCTGTGTGGAGATTTGAGATTGGAGATGAGAGATGATGGCTGCCTGATCAATCTTCAATCTCCCCATCTCCAATCCCCCAATTTCCAATCTCTTAATCTCGGCCAACAACACCTCATTGACCGGGGTAGGCACGTGGTAGCGACGGCCGTAACTCACCACCGCCCCACAAATCGCCTCAATCTCCGTCCGCGCCCCGCGTAACACGTCTTGCAGCATGGAAGATTGGTTGGTGGCGGTATCCCGCGCCACGTCGAGGGCGCGTTGGGCGGCGTCGGCGTAGGGCAGCACGATGCCTTGCGCGTGCGCCACCGCCGCTGTTTCATTAGCGGCCTGAAACATAATCGCCCGCGCTGCCGGGTTTTTGGCCAGGTAGCCGTTGGGCACACGCAGCAACGCCGTCAGCGGGTTGATGCCGGCGTTGATGGCCAGCTTGCCCCACACCAGGCTGATGGGGTTGTCCGTCAGGTCGGTGGGGAAACCGGCCTGTTGGAACAAGGCGGCTACTTCGGCCAATGTGACGCGCGCGCCTGGCCCGGTGGGTGGGGCCAGGTAGGTGTGCCCCATCCCGGCCACGCGCACGTGCCCCGGCCCGGCCATAGCGGCCCCGGCCGAGGTAACGCCCAAAGCAGCCGGGTGCGGCGTCAGTTCATGGGCGAGTGTTTCCAGGTTGCCCAGGCCGTTTTGCAGCGTCAGTGTCAGCCCGTCTTCGGCCAACACCTGCCGGGCAACGTTGGCGGCGGCGGCTGTTTTGTGGCTTTTGACGAGGATGAGGGCCAGGTCGGCGGGGGCGACGTCGGCGATAATGTTGGTGGCGCGGAGAGGGGTGCGAAAGGTACGGCCGTCACTCATTTCCACCAACAGCCCATTTTCGCGCAGTGCGGTTAACTGCTCTGGCCATTCACCGAGCAGGGTCACATCTGCCAACGGGTGCAGATGTGCGCCAAACAAACTACCCATGGCGCCAATGCCAATGATGGCGATCTTCATTGCCGGTAATCGGTAAACGGTAATCGGTAATCGGTTTTCTTCACCGATAACCGATTACTGATCACCTGCTAACATTTGCTGGAACGCTGCCACTTCCGCTTCCGACATGGGGTAGGTGTGTTCGTCGGTGGGGAAACGGCCGTTGACCACATCGTCCCGGTAAGTGTTCAGGGCGCTGACGATGACTTCGTTCAGGCGGGCGTATTGTTTCACAAATTTGGGGGTGAAACGGTCGAACAGGCCAAGCAGGTCGTGGTAGACCAATACCTGCCCGTCGCAGCCCGCGCCCGCGCCAATGCCAATGGTGGGGATGCGCAGCCGTTGGCTGATGGCGGCGGCGACGGGGGCGGGCACGGCTTCCAGGACGATGGCAAAACAGCCCGCTTCTTCCAGGATGAGGGCGTCTTGCAGCAGGCGGTGGGCGGCGACGGCCGTTTTGCCCTGCGCTTTGAAGCCACCCAACTGCGAGATGGTTTGCGGCGTCAGGCCAATGTGCCCCATGACGGGAATGCCCGCCCGGACGATGGCCTGCACCGTTGGGGCCACATCGCGCCCGCCTTCCAGCTTGATGGCATCCATGCCCGCTTCTTTGAGGAAACGGCCAGCGTTGCGCACCGTTTCCGCCAGTTCAATCTGGTAAGACATAAAGGGCATGTCGCCCACCAGAAATGGGTGTTTTGCGCCGCGGGCAACGGCGCGGCAATGGTGCAGCATCTCGTCCATGGTCACAGCGACGGTGTTTTCATGCCCCAGCATAACCATGGCCAGCGAGTCGCCCACCAGGATGATGTCAATCTCGGCCTGATCTACCAGCACCCCGCCGGAATAGTCGTAGGCAGTGAGCATGGTGATGGGGATTTTTTGCTCTTTGCGTTTCTGCAAATCTAAGACGGTCACTTTCTTTCGCGCCATCGGGTTTCACCTCTTTTGATTGCCACGAATTACACGAATTTGTGGTGATTGATTGGTTGTCTCCTCGTAAGCTAAGTTTAACAGGGAATATGGCAAATGGTAGATGTCGCCTGCATCGTTGATGAATGTCACTTGCCCGCCCCCGGTAACACTCTAAAATAGGCGCATGATTCAAATCGCCGGGCTGGTCAAAAATTACGGTGTTACGCCGGTTTTACGTGGGGTGCAGTTGCACGTGGCCGCCGGTGAGTTTGTGACCCTGGTTGGGCCTAATGGCGCCGGCAAATCTACGCTGATGCGCATTGTGGCGACGTTGCTCAAGCCTACAGCGGGCGAAGTGAAGATCGGCGGCTGGGCGCTGCCGCAGCATGGCGACCGGGTGCGGCGCTACATTGGTCTAGTTTCCCATCAGACATTGTTATATGGCGACCTGACGGCGGCGGAAAATCTGCATTTTTATGCCCGGCTGTACAGTGTGCCCGATGCCGAGGTGCGTATTGGCCGCGCTTTGAAGCAGGTGGGGCTGGCGGCGCGGCAGCGCGACCCGGTGCGCACCTTTTCGCGGGGCATGATGCAGCGCCTGACGATTGCCAGAGCCACGCTGCATGAGCCGGAAGTGCTGCTGCTGGACGAACCGTACACCGGGCTAGACCAGGATGCGGCGCAGTTGTTGGATGATTTGCTGCTGCGGGAGCAGGCGGACGGCCGTACGATCCTCCTCATCACCCACGATCTGGTGCATGGTCTGGATTTGTGTGACCGCATGGCCATCCTCAACCGGGGCAAAATTGTCGCTTCCTTAAACAGCCACGAAGTGACGTCGTCTGACTTTTTAGAGCTGTATGCCGCCCATACGGGGCGGAAAGAGGCGGCAGGTGGCAAGTAGCAGATGTCGGGTGTTGAGTGTCGAGTGTCAGGTGTCAGGTGGCCAAGCTGGCCCTGAGCTTGCCGAAGAGGGGCAGGTGGCAAGTGGCTGAGCAAAGTCAGGGAATACCGGTGGCGCGCCCCCAGGCGACCACCTCATCGTTCTGGACGGCCGTGTGGTCTATCGTTTGGAAAGATTTACGCATCGAGCAGCACACCCGCCAGACCTTGAGCGTCATGCTCATGTTCTCGCTCGTCGTCGTCGTCATGTTCAACTTTGCCCTGAGTACCGATCTGGACGCTGCCCGCCAGGTATCTACGGGCCTTTTGTGGGCCACCATCATCCTGGCAGGCACGTTGGGGCTGAATCGTTCGCTGTCCATTGAGCGTGAGAACCAGACGATTGACGCGCTGTTGATCGCCCCGGTGGATCGGCGCGGTATTTACCTGGCCAAGGTGATCAGTGTCACCATTTTTACGCTGCTGTTGGAAGTCGCGTTGGTTTTCATCTTTACCATCTTCTTTAATAAACCGTTTTGGCAACCGGCGGCTCTGCTGGTTCTGTTTTTGGGCACTATTGGTTATGTGGCTGCCGGGGTGTTGGTCACTTCCATGACTATCCAGACCCGTTCGCGGGAAGTGCTGCTGCCCATTTTGCTGCTGCCCATTGTGCTGCCGTTGATCTTGCCGGCGGCCATCGCCACCGCCGAAATTGTCTCTTTGCAGCCGCAGATGGATACCGTCAATAGCAGTATTTCCCTTATTGCGGCGTATGATCTGGCCATTTTAGCCGTTGGATTTTTTAGTTATCCGTTTTTGGTGGAGTCGTAAGGTTGAAGACCCTCAGGTTTTCAAAATCCCTTAGGGTTTGAAAAGGAGTGAGGCTTATGAACATGACGCGCTTGAACCGGACTGTGGCCGTTTTGAATGTGCTGGCCTTTTTGTCGCTGTTGGTGAGCATTGGCTTTATCTTTTTGTATGCACCGGTAGAACGTTCGATGGGCAATGTGCAGCGCATTTTCTATTTTCATGTAGGCACAGCCTGGGTGGGGTCCATCGCTTTTTTTGTGGCCCTGGTCGCTGGCATTTTGTACCTGTGGCGGCCACAGCGCCGTTGGGACACCATTGCTCTCTCTTCGGTGGAAGTGGGGCTGGTTTTTCTAACGGTGACGACGGCGGCGGGGTCGGTGTGGGGTAAACCGGCCTGGAATACCTGGTGGGAATGGAGTCCGCGCCTGACGTTGATTACCATTGCCTGGCTGGTGTATGCCGCTTACTTCATGCTGCGCGGCGCCATTGAGGATGAGGAGAAGCGGGGCCGGTTTGCGGCCGTGTACGTCATTGTGTCGTTTGTCTCCATTATTCTGGCCTATGTCAGCATCCGCATCTGGCGCGATATTCATCCGGTGGTCTTTGGCGGCACGTTGGAATCGGCGCAAGGGGCGGAGCAAGGGTTACAGGACATTGCCCCTGGTCTGGCCTCGATGCGCATGGGGATTACGCTGACGGTGAATGTGGTCTCCTTTTCGCTCATTTACGTGGCCTGGCTGATGAACCGTATTCGGCTGCAACTATTGAAGGATCAGGTGACGACGCTAAAAATGCGGGTGGCGGCCCGTTTGCAAGGAGGATAAGAATGATGGCTTTGTGGATGTTTGGGTTGCCCTGGCTGCAAATTAGCAACCCTAACCGGTTTAATGATTATTTGCTGTTGGGGTATGCGGTGATGGGGCTGATTTCGTTGGGGTATATTGTGACGCTGGCGGTACGGCAGCGGAATTTGCAGAAAGATTTGCAGTTGATGGCGCAGTTGTTGGAAGAGGAGGAGATTGGGGATTAGGGGATTTAATCTCTCTGGGAAATGATATTTCCACTCGTTCGTGTCATACATCCGATTTCTTTGAGAAATCGGATGTGTGGTCGCCACTCAATCCCCTAATCTCTTTCCTGTTGTAAGATGAGCGGCAGGCAGTATGTCTAAGAGGTAGATTTTGGTTTGACGGAGAGATACCTTTATGCAGAAAACGACAACTTTACCGGGGCGCTGGCAGGCGCTGTCGAGTGGACAGAAATTGGTGATCGGGTTGGTCACGGCCGTGATCATCCTGCTTATCTTTGGCGCTTTTAACCAGAGCAACGATCCCAACCGCATTCAATTTGGCCTGCAAACCCAACCATATCTTGTGTTGGCCGTGTTGGCCTTTGGCGGGGGGCTGCTCAGTTTTTTGTCGCCCTGTACGCTGCCGGTGTTGACCGCTTATTTTGCCTTTGCTTTTCAGAGCGGCCGTTCCCAAATTGCCGCTAATACTTTGGCTTTCATCCTGGGGCTGACTACCACGTTTACCCTTTTCGGCGCGGTCGGTTTTGCTCTGGGGCGAGTGTTGGGTCAAAACCAGGCTATCTTGATGATTGTGGGTGGCTCGGTCATTATGGTGATGGGGGTGTTGAGCCTGCTCGGTAAAGGGTTTACCGGCGTGGATACCAGCGGTGGTGGGGGGGCGGAACCACGCAGCGCCACGTTGGCCGGGTCCTACGTTTTTGGGTTGACCTTTGCCGTAGGCTGGACGGCTTGCATTGGCCCCATTTTGGGGGCAGTGACGACGCTGGCTTATTACACGGATACGGTCTGGCGGGGCATGTCGCTGCTGTTCATCTACACCTTAGGGTTAGGGCTGCCGCTGCTTATCGTCTCCACCTTTTTTGGGCGTATCAGCCGCCAAAGTACCTTTTGGAAAGTGCTGCGCGGTAAGGGGTGGGAATGGGATACGCATACGTTTGTGGTAGCCCTGATTTGGGCGCTGGCTATCTGGCGCATCCTGGTGGCAGTGGTGGAATATCTGTTCCGCGCCTACCCGGTTTTGGCGGGACGTGAAATGACGCTGGCGATGGAAGTGGGGCTGTTGCTGCTGACGGTGGCAGGCGCGGCATTATGGACGTTTACCAGCACGGGCAGCCAGCGGATGACGGTGCATTTGCACAGTACACAATTGATTAGTGGCGCGTTGTTTATCCTCATTGCCCTGCTCATGCTCAACGGTTCGCTGACGCTCATTAACGGGCTGCTGGTGGATTCGTGGGTGGCGGAAAAGCTGATTGAGTTTGAAGAATTGATTGTGAACTTTTTTACGCCGTAGAAGATTGGTCATTATGTAACCGGGTAATTACCGGGTAATTACCCAATTACCCAATTACATCTGTTCCTATGTCCCTCCCACAAGACCATGAACCAGTTCAGGGCCATGGCCGTACTCACCGACCCCTTTTCCTCATAGCCGGCTTTTTTTTGCTGGGCCTGGCGTTTGCTCTGTTTATCTTTGGCAGTGGGTGGGGGAACGCGGCCGTGTCCCAACCCCAATCCTCCATACTGGAACAAGTACCCGCCAATACCGGTTCCCGGACAGGGCTGGCGCAGCTCCCCAGCGACCGCCTGACCACCGGCGACCCGGCGTATGACTTTGCCCTGTTAGATTTAGATGGGAATGTGGTGCAGTTGGCGGATTTTCACGGCCGTCCTGTCATTCTCAACTTTTGGGCCACCTGGTGCGCCCCCTGCCGCCTGGAAATGCCCGAACTGCAAGCCGCCTACAGCCAATACCAGGATGATGGCCTGGTTATTCTGGCGCTCAACCAGGAAGAATCCCCCCAACTTGTGCGCAAATTTTTTGTGGATGAAATGGGGCTGACTTTTACGCCTCTGCTGGATAGTGAGGGGGTGGTGGCCGAACTATATGGCGTGAACCGCTTCTTTCCTTCCAGCTTTTTCATCAATGGCGCGGGGGAAATTACCGCTATCCATCGTGGCATGTTAGCTGCCTCCCAAATTGAGGCGTATCTGGCGGAGACTATAAAAAGCACTCCATGAACAACGGCTGCCCGGCGCAGAGCCGACCGTGAACGGAACGCTCGTTTATAATTGTTAGCAGTATCATGACTGTGCATTAGGCATTGTTTTCTTTATACTTGCGGCTATGGATGTACCCCCAAGAAACAACACGTCACAAAACATTGCCCTGGGCGCGGATAAATTTACCCATTGGTTTAGCCGTCACTGGTTGCTGGTGTTTAATACCGTCGTCGCCATTTACGTTTTCCTGCCCATTCTGGCCCCCATATTGATGCACGCCGGGTTGACCGGGCCGGGGCGGATCATTTACACCGTTTATAGTCCTATGTGCCACCAGATGGCCTCGCGCAGCTTTTTCCTGTTTGGCGAGCAGCCCGTCTACCCGCGTGAACTGGCGGGCACGAGCTACAAGCCGCTGGAAGCCTACACCGATGAGATCGAAGAATTTGAAGGGGCCAGCCCCGATAATTGGGCCAACTTCTTCCTGGCGGCGCGCCGTTTTGTAGGCAATGAACAGTTGGGTTACAAAATGGCGCTTTGTGAGCGAGACATCGCCATTTATGGCTTTGTGTTGATTGGCGGATTGTTGTATGGCCTGTTGCGTAAACGGGTGGTGATACGGCCGTTGCCCGTCCTCATCTTCCTTATCATTGGCATGGGGCCGATTGCTCTGGACGGCTTCAGCCAGCTTTTTGGCTACTATGCCGTGCCCATTGGCGGCGGTGAACCGTCATCCATCCAACAACTATTAGGCGCCATTTTCCCCCTACGCGAAAGCCCGCCCTGGCTCCGTTTTGCTACCGGCGCTCTCTTTGGTTTCATGCTCGCCTGGCTTATCCTGCCGCATGTGGATGGCGGGATGCAGGTATCTGAACAAGAAGCAGCGGTGAGAATTGAACAGCGCAATGGGTAGGGGTAGGGGCGAGGCAGTTGGGAGCATAGCAGTCTTGCAAGACAAGGCAATACCCAACTGCCTCGCCCCTACGCATACAATTTACGAATCAAATTTTCCCAAGATCAAAACAGAATTATGCCCGCCGAAGCCAAAAGCGTTGGTCATGGCAATGTTTACCTGCGCCTGGCGTGGTTCGTTGGGCACGTAATCCAGGTCACATGCCGGGTCTGGTGTTTCATAATTGATGGTGGGCGGGATGACCCCCGTTTCCATCGCTTTCAGGCAAAAGACCGCTTCCAACGCGCCGGTAGCGCCCAATAAATGGCCGGTCATAGATTTGGTGGAACTCATGGGAATTTGGTAAGCGCGGTCGCCCAACGCCCCCTTGACGGCCATTGATTCCACTTTGTCGTTTAGCGGTGTGCTGGTGCCGTGCGCGTTGATATAGTCAATGTCTACGGCCGTGACCCCCGCCTCCTGCATTGCCAGCTTCATCGCCTTCATTGCCCCCGCGCCATCTTCCGCCGGGGCGGACACATGGTAAGCGTCTGAGGTCATGCCATAGCCCAATACTTCCCCCACAATGGTCGCCCCCCGCGCCTGGGCATGGGCCAATGATTCCAGCACCAGGATAGCTGCCCCTTCGCCGGGCACAAACCCATCCCGATGCAGGTCAAACGGCCGTGACGCCCGCTCCGGTTCCTCATTCCGGTTAGACAGCGCCGTCATGGCTGCAAAACCGGCGATGGTGATGGGGATGATGGCCGCTTCCGTCGCCCCCGCCAGGATCACGTCTTGCAGCCCCCACTGAATCATCCGGTACGCCTGCCCGATAGAGTCATTGCCCGTGGCGCAGGCCGTCGCCAGGGTAAAGTTTGGCCCGTGCAAGCCATAGGCAATAGAAATAGCCGCCCCTGGTGTGTCCGGCAGCATGATGGGAATGAGAAAGGGGCTAACGCGGTTTGGCCCCTTTGTTTCCATTACTTGCCAGGAGTCAAAAACCGGTTCAAGGGCGCTCATGCCACTGCCCACCAGTACACCCACACGATCCCGGTTTTCGTGGTCAAAGTTTAACCCGGCGGCGGCAATGGCTTGCCCGGCGGCGGCCATAGCAAACTGCGTCTGGCGCGACATGCGCCGCGCATCTTTGCGGCCGAATAGGGCTTCGGCGTCAAACCCTTTCACCTCACCGGCCATCTGGCAGCGGTATGGTTCCGGGTCAAAGGCGGTGATGCGGTGAATGCCATTTTCACCGCTGCTAATCCCTTGCCAGGTACTTTCCAAATCATTCCCCAGCGGGCTGATGATGCCCATGCCGGTAATGACAACTCGTTGTTTGTCCATAAATCCTCCAAAAATAGAGATTGGGAGATTGGAGATTCAATCATCTCTCAATCTCCTTTTCCATTTTACATCCAACTTAAACCCAACCCAAACAGGCAAGATGCGGCGCAGACCCGAAAGGTTTCCCCAACCCTTTCGGGTCTGCCGGGGAATTCGTATTGCATATCACCATGAGAACGGCTAACATGTGTAGCCATGCGCGAGAAATTGTTCCGGCAACGGCCGTTACTCACTTTTCCTCAGATATTGATTCTGATTGTCATGTTGGTGGCTCTTTTTGCCGCGTTGAATTTGAACCGGCGGGCACAGGCCGGGCGGCAGGTGGGCGCTGGCGAGGCCGTTTTGCAGGCAGAACTGGACCTGGAAGTGACTCGCCAGGTGGAACTGCAAGCCACGCTGGAGTATGTGCAAAGCGAGGATTACGTAGCGGCTTATGCCCGTGATGAAGGTGGCTATCTGTTACCCGGTGAAAAGCGAGTGGTCCCTCTGACTATTGAAGTAACGCCGCTGCCGCCCCCCCCGCCGCCACCCACGCCAGACCCGGCTGCACGGGCACGGCCGTGGCAGGCATGGTGGCGCTTGTTAACTGACGCTCCTCAACCCGCGCCTTGATCAGGTCTGGCCTATAGAATTTCAATCAGGCATGATGCTTGATGCTATCAGGCATTACGTGTCACGCATTACGCCATTTCTCGAACCGCCATCAAATGGTGACCATGAACCTCTGGCAGTATTACCTCATCACGTTGGGAGTGTTGATGGTTACGGCCGTGTGGTTGAAGCGCCAGGGACGGGAGCGCAGCCAATTTGCCCACGCGCTCTATTATTTAATGGGTTTACAGGTGGCGGGGGCTGCGGCTGTTTATCTGGCGCTGCTGAGAACGCCGGGCATATGGCTGGTATTGGCGCTGCAACTGGTGGCCTGGGCCGTGCTTTTGTGGGGCCTGGATCTGGATTGGCGCTATACGTGGGGATTGTTAGTGATAGGCGTTGTTGCCACGCTGTTTCCCTTTTTTCCCGTCCTTGATTTACTTACCTGGGGTTTTGTGATGGCGCTGCCTTTTGCGGCCATCGCCGATTTGCGCCAGCGCACCGCTTTCCCCATTTTTGCCGCCACGCCAATAGCACACACCCTCCGCCCCGTGACCACCGACGGCCATATTACGGCTGAAATGGTGTTAACTGACCAGCCGATTTTGGGATGTCTGGTAGATGGTGTATTGATATGTGGCCCCAGTGGCTTGATTTACTCAGTAAATCAGGCCGCGGCCATTATTCTGAACATGGGGGAAAATGCGCTGGTGGGGCGGCCGATTACGGCGATTCTGGCCCATTTCCCGGCGCTGGATGATGTTACCCAGGGTCAGACGGAGCGGCGGTTTGATATTCACGGCCGTATGGTGGAAGGGCAGATGAATATCATTTATAACCAGGAGGGGGTGGCCGAAGGCGCCGTCGTCATCTTACGTGACATTACCCAGGCATACCAGGCCGAACAGTCACGCGACGCTTTTCTCACCACCATTTCCCATGAACTGCGCACACCGCTTACGGCCGTGAAAGGCTATACCGAACTGCTGCAATCTGGTACTGGCGGGGCACTCAATGAGACGCAGCAGGCCTTTTTACAAACCATCCAGCGTAACGTTTCCCGGATGGTGCAGATCATCAACAGTTTGCTGTTTGCCGCCTCCGTCAAAGGGGGGCGCATGGAAGCGAAAACGGGTCAGGCCAACATCCCCCAAATTGTGCAGCAAATTGCCCGAGAAATGACGCCTGTAGCGGCCAAAAGTCAACAGGTTATCCGGCTTGATCTGGACAGCCGATTGCATTGGGTGGAGGCAGATCCCATTCATGTCACAATGATTGTGGAGGAGTTGGTATCGAACGGCATCAAATACGGCCGTGCCGGGGGTGAGGTGCGGGTAACGGCCGTGTTGGAATCTGAAGAGTTTGCCGTGATCAGTGTAGCCGACCAGGGAATCGGCATTTCCCCTGAGGATCAAAGCCATATCTTTGAGGATTTTTTCCGCCCGGAATGGCGAGAAGAGCAGGTTCGTACGCAGAGCATCGGTATGGGATTATCGGTGGTGCATATGTTGGTGGAGGCGTATAACGGCCGTATCTGGTTCGAGACTGCACCGAATCAGGGTACCACCTTTACCTTCATCTTGCCGCTGCATCAGGCGCAGCAGCAGGCGACCTTCTCTCCATGAACTGGTGGCAACGCTGTTTCTTGGCGACGAGGTGTTTACCTAATTTACTGTCTGGAGCCAGTAAAGCCACGTTTGATAGGTCGCTGGTACTACCTTTCTCTAGTGACATAATGTTCAATACTTGCTATTCAACTTTACATATGATAACATAGCGGCGTTGGTAGTTTACATATTATGGGCGACATAATGTTGTGACAGATGGTACGGCCATTTTTATTGTCACATACCCTTGTTTGCCGGATAAATTTTACCCAACACATACATACCAGAAGGGATAAGAGTATGAGCCGTCGAACAATCGCCATACTAATACTAATCATAGGCCTGGGATTGCTCACTCTCGTTGGTGTCTTCTTGATTTTAGGACAAGACCAGCCAACTACAGTAACCCCCACAGAAGAAACAACCATCGAAGGAACCGAAGGCGCCCCCCCCCCAGATAACGGCGGGGGCGCTTTACAACCGGAAACAATTGGTACTCCCATGCCAACGGATACCATTGGCGTTGTCGTTTCTTTGCAGACTGTCCCGCGCGGCCACATTATGACCGAGGATATTTTGGCCATTGATAGACGCCCGGTTGGCAGTGTTGATAGCAATGTCATTACGGACACAAAGGACGTGGTTGGTATGTTTGCCCGCACCGATATTTATCAGGGGCAAACATTAACCAAAGACAAACTCGCAATGGACATCAGGGAAATTGTGACCTCAGAATATGGTCCCTCTTCCTTAATCCCCCCCGGTTTTGTGGCCCAGGCTGTTCCCCTTTCCACCTTCCGCCTTGATCCCCGTGGCACCATTTCTAGCGTCGGTTATGGCATTAGCGAAGGGGATTATGTGGATATTTTGCTCCTGTTTGATATGCGCCAAATTGATGAAGAGTTTCAAACCCTCTTGCCGAATGATCTGGCGCTTTTTATCACCGTTAAATCAGAAGAAACAGATGAAATACGGTTCCTGGAAATAGACCCCTTTGGTTACTTTGAAGAACTGCCCACCGGTGATACGGTGCATATCCGACCGCGTGAATTTCAACGGCCGTATATCGTTGGCCTGGTCATCCAGAACGCAAAAGTTATCCAGGTGGGCCAATATACCCTGCCAGAGTCTGCTGCGGCCCAGCTGTCTACCGTCACGCCTACGCCATTGCCAGAAGGCGCCCCCACGCCTTCGCCAGAGCCGGTCGCCGCGCCAACTGTCACTCCCATGCCACCAGAAGTATTGGTAGTTGCTTTGCAACCGCAACAGCAATTGCTGCTGCGTTATGCCCTTGAAGTTGGCGCGGATGTGGACTTTGCTTTACGCGGCATCAATGACGGTCAATTGTATCCCGTGCAAAATGTTGACCTCAACTTCTTGTTGGAACGCTTTAACATTGAAATACCGCCCAACTTTGGCTACACATTGGATACGCAGTATTACCAAATTACGCCCACCCCAACGCCGGATGAATCATCATTTATTAGTGGCGAGAGCTAAACTTGAGGCAGGTATAGTAGGGACTCAATTATGCGACCCAGAACATTCATACTCCTTCTTCTTGTGCTAGTTGTATTTGCCTGTGCCACCATACTCGTTGTGGCTCTTGTTACCGACTCTGGCAGTGCGCTGCTCGGTAATATCTTGCCAGGACAAACACAACAGCAGCCAGAAGTTTCCGTCATCCAGGATACACCTGTACCTACGCCCACCGCTACGCCCGCTTTGCAGCCCGTTGTTGTAGCCAAAGTATCGCTGCCTGTGGGTGAAATTCTTTCTCCGGATGTGCTGGACATAGAATTTCGGCCTATTACCAATGTGGCGCTTGTGGGTGGGTATACGTTCACCAGTACCCAACAATTAATAGGACGCATCTTGAGAACGGATGTGTCCCGTGGGCAGGAGATTTTGCAGCCCATGTTGGCCCTTAATCCCACTGATGTGGCCGCATTTGGCTCAGACCTGGCTCTGTATGTACCGGCAAACCAGGTAGCCGTGGCCTTTCCTATAGACCAGTTTTCCGGCGCAGCCCTGGCTATGCGTCCGGGTGACCGCGTGGATGTCATTATGACGCTACGCTCCGTACCGGTGGATCCTGATTTTCAATCGGGTCTGCGGAATTACCTGGAATTGGTGGATGTGGACGCCTTGCTTAAGGGGGATGATTTTCTGTTCCCCAAAATTTTATACGGCCGTCTCGAATTCATAGACGCCATCAACCAGGTAGGCATAATCATACCGAATCAGTTTGATGACCCCACGGTTAATCCTGATTGGCTGCCGGGGAACCCGGTACCTAAGCGCGTTACCCAATTGACCATTCAACAGGCCAACGTGCTTTATGTGGGCCAGTGGGTTGACCCTCGCCGGTTGGAACGCGAACAAGAAGCAGCCAGATTAGCTGCAGACGCTACTGCCCAGGCCATCAATGAGGGTGGTGAACCAGCGCCGGTCATTACCCCTACGCCTATTCCTTCGCGTCTGGAGGAAACCCCAGGTATGGTCATCTTGAGCATGTCGGTTCAGGACGCGCTGGTGTTGAAGTATGCCCGCGAACGCAATGTGGATATCGATCTGGTCTTGCGTTCCCCAGGTGATCAAACAGTTTTTGTTACCACCAGCGTCAGCCTGTTGCAAATGGTAGATCAGGGAATCATTGGCCTGCCAGAACCCCGACCGGAAATCGATCTTTTTGATCCGATCCTTGAGCCGACGCGCGCCCTGCCAGAAGGCGGTGGGTAGGGTTATCATCTGGTAGCACAGTTTGATTGAAGGTCTCTGGCTGCACAGGCTGGGGACTTTTTATTTCTGTGCGAGCAGGGGGATTCAATGATGAATTCGGTAGAACCATATGATCCTACTAAATACGAACGGCCGTCCGTCACCGTTGATGTTGTTGTTTTTTCATTGGTCGCCGACGATCTAAAAGTGTTGCTGGTCAGGCGCAAAACGCCGCCGTTTTCCGAAATGTGGGCGATTCCTGGCGCATTTGTGCGCCTGGATGAATCATTGGCAGCGGCTGCTACTCGCGCCCTGGTGGAAGAGACAGGTGTGGAAGATGTTTATACTGAACAGTTATATACCTTTGGCGACCCAAACCGTGACCCACGTATGCGGGTGATTACCGTCGCTTATTTTGCCCTGGTTCCCTACGATGCGGTGCGCCATGCGCCTGGGCGGGAAACGTCAGAAACCGGCTGGTTTTCAATGTTTCACTTGCCTCCATTGGCTTTTGATCATCACGAGATTTTGGAGTATGCGCTGACGCGGTTGCGGTATAAATTGGAGTACACGGCCGTTGGTTTTCAGCTACTGCCCGATGTGTTCACCCTCACCGAACTGCAAAAGGCGTATGAAATCATCCTGCAAGAGAAATTAGATAAACGCAACTTCCGCCGCAAAATCCTGTCGGCAGCCATTCTGGAAGAAACCGGCCAAAAGCGGCAAGAAGGGGAAGGGCGACCGGCCATGCTCTACAAATATCGAGAAGACGCCGTCGCTGAGGTCAAAACGCGGCGGCTGTTTCCCTAAACCTCTTCATTTGTCACCCACAAAGACTTCGTCAGTTCCACCCCGATCACTACATCTTCCCGTTCTACGCGCAGGCGCATGGGGCCATTAAACGGCGCGCGGCCTAGAATTTCATATTTTGCGCCAGGTACCAGGCCGAGTGTGGCAAAGTATTGTAGCCGCTCTGGCTCATGGGTGCGGACCCGGCTGACGTACCCTTTACTGCCCACAGCCAGATTCATAATGCAGCTATCCACAATAGGGGGCAGCAGTCCGTTGTCATCGGGAATTGGTTCACCGTGGGGGCAGCGACTGGGGTAGTTGGTCATGGCGGCCATGCGCTGCGTGATGGCATCATTCAGCCCTTTGCTCATCTCATCGGCCAGTTCATGCGTTTCGTCCCAACTAAACCCCATCACGTTAACCAGGAAAACTTCCAGGATGCGATGACGGCGAATTTCTTTTAATGCTTCCTGGCGGCCCAATTCCGTCAGTTCAAAGCCCTGATAGGGAACATGCTTGACATAACCCGCATTGCGCAGCCGCTTCAACATGCGGGGCACGGCTGGGGCAGAAACGTTTAGCCTGTCTGCCAGACTGGTGGTGCTGACGGTGGTTGTTTCCTCTTCCAGACGATAAATTTCGGCCAGGTATTCGCGCATCGCGGCGCTCGGTTGCATGATGGTTACTCCCGGATTTTTATTATTTTTTTGATAATATCCTATTTTGCCGGGGTTTGCTAACGGGAATGGTAATCGGTAATCCGTAATCGGTTCATGCTAACGCTGTCTCTATCGTCTCAATCTCCTGTTCCACCAGTCCAATCAATTCTGTAAGCATGGGCGTATCAAACCGGAATTCAGCGCCAGCGGCGGCGAATAAAGCCGGTAAAGTCTGCGTGCCACCTAATGAGAGGGCATGCCGATAAGCTGCCAGGGCAGCGTGGTGGTTTCGACGGCCGTTCCGCCATACCTGCATCGCCCCCACCGAAGCCATACCATACTCAATATAGTAAAACGGCGTCCCAAAAATATGGGGTTTACGATGCCAGCCACTCCGGCGCACTTCTTCATACCCCGTCCAATCCATATTCGGGATAAACCGCTGCCATTGTGCATCCCAGACCGCATCACAATTTGCCGGGTCAAGCGCTTCTTCCAGATGGGTATAAACCCAATGTTGAAACGCATCCACCACCGCCATGTAAGGCAAAAAGGTGATGATATTTTCCAGATGTTCCAGGCGAGCGCGGGCGGCATCCGTCTCCGTGTAAAAACCGCCGTTTGCCTGTGTTAAATTGGGCGCTGCCAGTAGTTCCATAGACATGGAGGCGACTTCGCAAAATTCCATCGGCGCGTCCATCTGCCAGACCAGCGGCAATTGCACTGTCTCAAATGCGTGGAAGGCATGTCCGGCCTCGTGTAACAGCGTCTGCACATCATCATGCATTCCGGTACCGTTCATAAAGATGAACGGCCGTCGCCGCACCGGCAGTGTGCTACAATAGCCTCCCAATGCCTTGCCGGGGCGGGTATCCAGGTCTAACAACCCCTCTTCAGCCATCGTCGCAAAATAGCGGCCTAGCTCTACATCCAGCCGTTTGAACATATTCAACCCGCCTTGAATTAGCTCATCTTGATTTTTGTAAGGGTGGAGTGCTGTGCCATCAACTGTATCTACCAGTAAATTGCGTTCAGGAATCCAGTCATACGGCCGTATACTTGCATACCCCAGCCGTTCCCGTCGTTTGGCCAGGATTCGCTGCGTTGCCGGCACAGCCACTGCTTCAATCGCGTTGTGAAAGATGGCACAATCTTCCGGTGTATAGTCAAAGCGCCCTCGTGCCCGGAAAGCGTAGGCCTGGTAATCAGGCAGCCCGGCATTGGCCGCAATTTGCTGCCGTAACTTGAGCATTTTGACATAAAGATGATTCAAGTTTTCCCGTTGCCCCAACCACAACGCCGATATCACATCCCAGGCGCGCTGCCGTGTGTCCCGGTTTTTGTCTTTCAAAAAAACAGCCAGTTGGCTCAGATTTTTCTCTTCACCATCCCAATTGGCCTGCATGGCCCCCGTAATCTTGTCGTATTCATTGTCCAGCTTGCTCACCTCGGTTTGCAGGGGGATATTTTCTTCGCGGTAAAGATCGGCCTCATTGCGCAAATTGCGCAAGATCAGATCCATACCTGGTATGCCAATATCGGCCGGTTTCAATGCCAGCAGCTGCTCTTTTAATGCTTGATCCGCCATTTGTGCCGGAGGCATGACGTGGTTGATCAGGTCAAGGAAGGTTTGTTCTTTTTCCGTGTCGGCGGTGTCTAGCGATTTTTCAATGTAGACCCAGGTGACCGTTTCCCACACTAGGCGGCTGAGATCAGACCAGTAGGTTAGCCATTCGTGAACATTTTGTTGTGCGAGCGGGTATTCTTGCAGGGCGGTGAAATAGGGGGCAAATGAGTCCCAACGATGGGGGTCTATACTTTCAATGGAAGTGGGAAGGGTGGGTAAAGTCATGCGATTGCTCCTAAAATGGAACGCGATTTGTCAAATCGCGTTGCAACCAGATACAAAAATGCCCTTGCTCAGGCAAGGGCGGGTTTAAGAAGGCGACGACCGGATTCGAACCGGTGATGAAGGTTTTGCAGACCTCTGCCTTACCACTTGGCCACGTCGCCGTAAATGCAACCGGCAGGCTGGGCGCCTGCCGGGTTGTGCGAGAGCGGGCGACGAGATTCGAACTCGTGGCCTTCTCCTTGGCAAGGAGACGTTCTACCACTGAACTACGCCCGCCTATGGTGGGTAAAGATAACCCCAATGCCAGGACCCAGACTCGAACTGGGGACACCTGCATTTTCAGTGCAGTGCTCTACCAACTGAGCTATCCCGGCCAGCCCAGGTTGTTAATGACGAAGGGGATTCTATCCAAACGGATAGGGGCTGTCAAGTCTTGCACCGCCGCCGGAAGGGGATAAACTAACTGGCGGGAGTGGTTGTGTCCCGGTGGACGCCCCAGTCTTCAAAACTGGCGGCCGGTTGCGCCGAGCAAGCGGCGGTGGGTTCGACTCCCATCCATTCCCGTAAGCCGTGACCCGTAGACCGTAAGCCGATGTTGTCTTTAGACGAGCAAAATGCCTGGCGTGAGCAATACAGAAAACGGCGGCCAGCGTGGCGGCCGGCGACGGAGGTGTACGCGGCGTTGGTGCGGGAGGAGCTACGGCCGTCTACCTTTCTGCTTGATCTTGGCTGTGGGCGTGGGGGGCTGGTGGAGCAGTTGGATCATCCACTTTCGCAAATGGTGGGGGTGGACCCGGACTGGCTTTCTCTCCATGAGCATCGCCTGAATTTGCCTCGCGTTGCCGCCCAGAGTGAATGGCTGCCTTTTCAAGGAGGCTCTTTTGATCTGGTTTTTGCCAGTTGGGTGTTGGAGCATCTGGCGGAACCGGCGCGGATGTTCACGGCCGTGTGCCGCATCCTCAAACCCGGCGGCGCGTTTGTCTTTATTACGCCCAACGGCCGTCACCCGCTGACGGCCTTCAATCGCGCCCTGGGGCGGGCAGGGCAGGTACAGGGGCGGTTGGTGGATTGGCTGTACGGCCGGGCTCCTGATGACACCTTTCCCACCTTTTACCGCGCCAATACACCTGTTCAAATTAACGAATTAAGTCAACAAAGTGGTCTGATACTGGAAACTTTGCACCTGATTCCTGACCCCACCTATCTGGCCTTTAACCCTGCCATGTTTCGGCTGATCTGTTTGCTAGAAGAGCGTTTGCCCACTTCGCGCAAATTACATCTGGTTGGTCTGGCGCGTCGCCCATACAATTAACCCCTATGCACAATTTATCATTACCAAAACGACTGTATTATGCTTATTTAGGGTGGGCATTTGCCACCACGTACCGCACCACGCGGCGGCGGTTTTTAGGGTATACCATCAGTAGCTGGGTTAAATTTACGGCCGTGATGCTGTTTCTAACGGCATTAGTATTGCGGTGGGGACAGCCAGCTCTCACTTTGACCCTGCTGCTAGTCGTCTGGATTTATTTCTCATACTGGCGGGCGGCCCGGTTGGGTTATTGTCGTTTTGTGGCCGATGACACGGCCGTTCTCCCCCCTGACACCTCCGCTCTGCCGCCCAGCCAGCACGTGCCGCTCTATGCTACCGGCGTCTTTGCCGTGGCCGACCGGGAACAATCAGTGCTGCTGCGCCCGGCCGAATACTGGCTCTCCGGCAATGGTGAACATGGCGTCATAGTGAACGAGTATGAAAAAAAATTCCTGTACCAGTTTTTCCGGGCAGAGACATTACAGGCGGTGCAGGCGGGCTGGCTGATTTTTGGCCGACGGCCGTTGCGCGCTTTGGCGATTACTTTCCTGCCCACCTGGGGGCCAGACCATGCCGACGATGTGGTCACTTATGTGGTGGGTGGCGGCGTCAAAGAAAACAACAAGGGCAAAGGGCGCACGATTTATTTTGCTTTTGAGGATACGGCCGTAGAATACCAGGTGTGGCAGACATTAAAGCAGGTGGCAGGTAGCAAGTAGCAGGTGATTGACTTGCCATTTACTACCCGCCACTTGCTACTTTTATGGCGTTGGCGTGGCCTCTGGCAAGGTGGTGGGGGCGGGTGTCAGGCTCAGGAGAACGGTACTCAATCCACTGATAAACTCATTTAGCGTATCGGAGGCGTTACCGGCGCTGGCGATGCGGGTTTCCAGGTAGACGGCCGTTACCCGCAGCGCCGCCATATCCGCTTCGGCCGTAGCCATCGTCTCGTTCATCCGGTTGCTGGCCTCATCCATGGCATAGATAGCTGTGGCTTGCTCGGCGGCCAACGCCTCGCGGGTGGCAATTTCTCCGTCAAGCTGCATCCGCAGGGTCACGTTGGCGTCATTGTAGGTGAGCAGGCCATTATTCATCCAGGCCAGCAGCGCCAGCGTCAACGCCGCCCCCACTATGGCCCCCAAAGCCGCGCCAAAAATGATGGAAAAACAACCACGCCGGATGGCACGTTCTTCCAACACCGGGTCACGCGCCGGTGTAGTTGGGGCCGCCGCTGCCGGGCGAGATGGCGATCGCGTGGGGGTGGACGCAGGCGGCGGGGTGGCTGAGGCGCTGGCATTTTCTGTGGGTGGGGTGGGGGTGACGGCCGTTTTTGTTTCTGTTTCTTCTGTCATAAGAATATCACCTTGTTGGATTTTAGCCGGAAATGGGGCTTGACGCTCCAATTTCTCTGTGCTACCCTCCTGCTACGTTGGCAATCAGGCATGGTTGCAGATTCGGTTAATTATCATGAAACAATTGTTAGCTGACCACAAATCCCTTTTCTTATCTGGCCTCTTATTACCCGGCACAGATAACGGCTGCTGGCGCAGCTGCTGGAGCAATTCACCCAGGTCGGCTTAATATACTCCTTTTTCACTCGTTTAATAAGCCACAGGCGCTCCGGCCCTGTGGCTTTTTTATTTGGAGATTGAGAGATTAAGTGACTGAGAGATTATTCAGTCTCCTAATCTCCCAATCTCTCAATCACATATCATGTGGTATCTGATTTCAACTGCGCAATTTCTCGTCTTAGATCGCCCGGCGGGGACGGCCGTTGGTTACGGCCGTCCGGCGTCGGGCGCTCTCAACTACCGATTACCGATTACCGTTTACTGATTACCGATAAAAGACGAGGAACCTGACATGAACAAAAAATACGACTTTCACACCATTGAAAACAAATGGCGACCCTATTGGCAGGCCATTGACCTGTACAAAACAGGCGAAGACCCCCAAAAACCCAACTACACCATTCTGGATTATTTCCCCTATCCCTCTGGCGAAGGGCTGTCCGTCGGCCACTGCCGCAACTATGTGCCCTCTTGCATTGCCGCCCGCTACAAGCGCATGACCGGCTATAACGTGCTGCACCCCATGGGCTGGGACGCCTTTGGCCTGCCGGCCGAAAACTACGCCATTGCCCATCACATCCACCCCCGCGAAAGTACGGCCCAATTTGCCGCCAATTACAAACGGCAAATGCAACTGGTCGAGTGTTCCTACGACTGGTCACGGGAGATTAACTCCACCGACCCTGACTATTACCGCTGGACGCAATGGTTTTTCCTGCTGCTGTTCAAGCGTGGGCTGGCTTACCAGGCTATGAGCAGCCAGTGGTGGTGCGACCAATGCCAGACGATTCTGGCGAATGAGCAGGTGGAACACGGCCGTTGCTGGCGCTGTGATTCCCCGGTGAGCAAACGGGACCTGATGCAGTGGCACTTCAAAATCACCGCCTACGCTGACCGGCTGATTGCCGACCTGGACACGGTGAATTGGCCGGAGCGCATCAAAACGATGCAGCGCAATTGGATCGGCCGTTCCGAAGGGGCGGAGGTATTGTTCACCGTCGAGACCTCCGATGTCCCCAAGACATCGGATGTCTACGAGATTATCACCTTCACTACCCGGCCCGATACCCTGTTTGGCGTGACCTTCCTGGCGCTGGCCCCGGAGCATCCACTTGTAAGGGAGATTGGGACAGAGGCGCAGCGCACGGCCACTTCGGCTGCGCTCAGTGCAGGCGTCGCCAACTACATCCAATCCACCCGCCGCCTGAGTGAGATCGAACGCCAGTCCACCGAACGCGCCAAAACCGGCGTCTTCACCGGCCTATATGCGCGCCACCCCTTCACCGACGAGCCAATCCCCATTTGGGTGGCCGATTACGTGCTGCCGGGCTATGGCAGCGGCGCGGTCATGGGCGTCCCGGCGCACGACGAGCGCGACTTTGCCTTTGCTCAAACCTACAACCTGCGCATAGTGAATGTGGTTAATCCAGATGAAACGGGGCCGGATGAGACAGCGTGTTTCACGGGTTACGGCCGTCTGGTCAATTCCGGCCCCTACACCGGCATGGATTCGGCTGCGGCCATAACGGCCATCACGGCCGACCTGTCCGCGCAGGGCAAGGGGCGGCCACAGGTGACGTACCGGCTGCGCGACTGGCTGATTTCCCGGCAGCGGTATTGGGGTGCGCCTATTCCCATCATCCATTGCTCAACCTGTGGGCCGGTGGCGGCGCCCGCAGCTGACCTGCCCGTGCGGCTGCCGGAGATGGCTGATTTTGCCCCGGCGGGCGACGGCCGTTCCCCTCTGGCGCGTGTGTCTGAATGGGTGAATACCACCTGCCCGCAGTGCGGCGGCGCGGCGCAGCGGGAAACGGATACGATGGACGGTTTTGCCTGCTCCTCCTGGTACTTTCTGCGTTTTGCCAGCCCGCATGAGGCGGCACGGCCGTTTGACCCGGAAGCAGCGGCCCGCTGGCTGCCCGTAGACACCTACATCGGCGGCGCGGAACAAGCCGTTATGCACCTGCTGTATGCCCGCTTCTGGACGAAGGTGATGGCCGACGCCGGTCTGATTGATTTTGTGGAGCCGTTCAGCGAACTGAAAAACCAGGGGATGCTGCACTCGGCGGTGGATAGGCAGAAGATGTCTAAATCAAAGGGCAATGTGGTCACGCCAGATGAGGTGATTGCCCGGCATGGCACGGACGCGCTGCGGCTGTATGTGGTTTTCCTAGGGCCGTTTGACGCCGATGTGATCTGGGACGATGTGGGTATTCGGGGTATAACGCGCTTCCTGGATCGCTTCTGGCGGCTGGCACACTCTGGTTTTGACGCAAAGGCGCAAAGTGGCAAAGAGAGTGAAGAGTTTGAGAGAGAAAGGCATCGGGTGATTAAGCGGGTGACGGCCGATATAGAAGGGTATCGGTTTAACACGGCCGTAGCTGCCCTGATGGAATACCTGAATTACCTGCACGATCACCGGGATGTGCCCGCCGGCCAATGGCAGGCGGCACTGGAGAGTTTTGCCATCCTGCTGGCCCCCTTCGCCCCCTTCATCACCGAAGAAGCCTGGCAAACGGTGTGGGGGTACACGGACTCCATCCACCGGCAAAGCTGGCCCAGCTATGACGAGGCGCTGACCACGGCCGTGGCCGTGCGCCTGGCTGTACAAATTAACGGCAAAGTGCGCGACCACATCACCATCCCTGCCGATATGGCCGAGGCGGAAATCCGGCAACTGGCGGTGAATCAGGCACAGCGGTACGTGAACGGCCGTATCCCCCATAACATCATCGTCGTGCCGGGGCGGCTGGTGAATATCGTAATCTAGTATAATGTTTGTAGTAGCCGATTTATCGCCGTCAAAAGGCGATAAATCGCCTACTACGAACACAAACGAGGAGGATGTTATGAAGGGATGGAAATGGTGGCAAAAGGGATTGGTGGGGGTGGTGGGGGTGCTGGTGGTGGCGGCGGCATACATTTTTTGGCCGCAGGGCGTGTGGCCGTTTGTGATCAACCTGGACGACATCGCGCCGCCGCCGGGCGCGTATGACGCCACCATCTTGCGCGACGAGTGGGGCGTGCCCCACATCTTCGGCCAGACGGACGCCGATGCCGCTTACGGCCTGGCCTATGCCCACGCCGAAGATGATTTTGTGACGATTCAGGACACGCTGCTGGCGGCAAACCAACTGGCGGGGCGGGTTCACGGCCGTGACGCTGCCCCCATTGACTACTTCGTCCACCTGCTGCGCATTTGGGACACCGTAAACGCCCATTATGCCACCATTGCCCCCGAAGACCGCGCCATTTTGCAGGCCTACGCCGACGGTATTAACCATTACGCCTCTTTGCACGAGGCGGAAGTGCTGACGGCCGACCTGTTCCCCCTGACCGGCGAAGATATAGCGGCGGCCAATATGCTGGTGGTGCCGGTCTTTTTTGGGCTGGACACGGCCGTTGGCAACCTCTTTGCCGGGCCACCAGAAGATGCCCCAAGTGGGTCGTCCAGTTGTCTGCTGCCACCCGTTTGTGTAGACACGGCCTACGGCTCCAACGTTTTTGCCATCAGCCCGGCGCGTTCGGCCAATGGCGAAACGCTCCTGGCCATCAACTCCCATCAACCCTGGAGCGGCCCCGCCGCCTGGTACGAAGCCCATCTCCACAGCCAAGAGGGGCTGAACGTGATCGGCGGCCTATTTCCCGGTTCGCCGCTGGTCATTTTGGGGCACAACGAGCATCTCGGCTGGTCATTCACCGTCAATCACCCGGATTTGGTAGATACCTACCGGCTGGAAATCAACCCGGACAACCCCGACCAGTACCGCTTTGATGGCGAATGGTTGGATTTGGACGTGCGCCAGGTGACGCTGTGGGTGCAAATTGTGGGGCGGCTAGTCATCCCCGTGCGGCAGGAGACGTTGTGGTCGGTGTATGGGCCAACCGTGCGACAGGATCATGGCACGTATGCCTTGCGTTACGCCAGCATGGGTGATGTGAACCTGCTCACCCAGTTCCGCCATATGAACAAGGCGACGAATTTTGCCGAATGGCAGACAGCTATGCGTGAGGGCGGCCTGCCCATGTTCAACACCGGTTATGCCGACGCAGACGGCAATATCTATTACGTTTACAACGCCAGACTACCACTGCGCGCGGAGGGGTATGATTGGCGGGGCATTTTGCCCGGCAATACGTCGGAAACGCTATGGACAGCGTATCTACCCTTTGACGACCTGCCGCAGGTGTTGAACCCGGCGTCCGGTTTTGTGCAAAACGCCAACAGCACCCCCTTTCAAACAACTATCGGCCCGGAAAATCCGGCAGCGGTCGATTATTCGCCGGTATTTGGCATTGAGAATTTTATGACCAACCGGGCGCTGCAACTGCTGGATTTATTTACGGCTGACCAGGCGATTACGCCGGAAGAATTCAACACCATCAAGTACAACATGGGCTACCATCCCGAATCAGATGTGGCGCGGGTGGCGGAAATGTTGGCGGCCAATCCGCCGGCGGGCGATGAAAACGTGGCCGCTGCCGCCGACCTGTTAGCCGATTGGGATTTGCAAGCGACGCCGGAGAGTGAGGCGACGGCCGTCATCGTGATGACCTTCTACTATCTCAACCAATCCGACGCGGTGGATTTGAACCCATCACGGCTGGTGGGCACGGAGATTCCATTGGCTGTGGCCCAGGACGCTTTTTTGCAGGCGGTGGATTGGCTGGTGACACATTTTGGCCGGGTAGCTGTGCCCTGGCAGGAGGTGAACCGGCTGGTGCGCGGCAGTGTGGACGTGGGCATGGGTGGCGGCCCGGATATTATTCATGCGGTATATGGGCAGTTGCAAGAGGACGGCCGTTTACACGGTTTTGTCGGCGATTCTTATGTGATGCTGGTGCAGTGGGATGGGGACGGCCGTCTCACCTCCCAGAGCATCCACCAGTTTGGCAGCGCCACCTCCCACCCTGAATCGCCCCATTACGCCGACCAGGCCCCCCTCTTTGCCAACCGCCAACTCAAACCTGTCTGGCTGACCGAAGCCGACATCCGCGCCCACCTGGAACGGGAATACCGGCCGGGAGATTAGAAGCTCAACTTTTCCCAAAAGTTGAGCTTCTGAAAACGCATTATCCGCTGGCTGCCGGGTGGGAAACAGTGGCCTCTGGCGGCTCGCCCACGGCCATAGCCGGCAGCTTTTGCACATACCACAGCGCCAGCAGGGCAAACAAAGCAATGGCCGCAAACGCCGATTTCAGCGCCGTGATCTGCGCCTCGGCATATTGTGTAGTGATAGCCGCCACCTCCGCATCACTCAACCCGGCTGCCTCGGCCGCCAGCGTCACTTCCGCCACGCTCACAAAGTTGGCGTTATGCTCCGCCTGGGCCGCCAGTTCTGGCGCAATGGCCGCCAGCGCCGGATCGGTTATGACTGCCTTCTGGAAGTTGGTAACCAATGAGGCGATCAGGATCGAGCCAATGAGCGCCGTGCCCAACGAGGCCCTAGATTTTGCGCCGTCCCTTGCAGGCCACCTGCTTCGCTGCCCCGCTGCGCGGGAACAGAAGACATGATCACATTCCCCAATTGAGAGGCCAGCAGCCCCAAACCGGCGCCAACCAACACCAGGGCAACGGCAAAACCGGCCGAACGCAGATTGGGGCCGGTAAACCCAATCAACAAGACTTCGCCGCTGAGCATGGCCAGCAGGCCGGCCAGCACGATACGCCGGGGTGCGTAACGCGCCGACAGCCGCGCCCCGCCCAGGGCAAATATGAACAGCGATGTGGATAAGGGAAGCAAAATAATGCCGGTTTCCAGCGAATCGTAACCCAAGACCGTTTGCAGATAGAGGGGGAGCACAAAAAAGGTACTCATGATGATGAACTGCTGGCAGAGTAGGGTTGTCAGGCCGGCCCGCAGGGGCGGGATTTGCAAGAGTCGCACGTCGAGCAGCGGCTCTTTTTCAGCCGCGATCAAGGCTTGCTCGTGACGCATAAAGAAGCCAAGCAGTACCAGGCCGACGGTAATCAGCCAAAAAACGGGCGACAACCCCAACGGCGTGAATGGCGCTGAGGCGCTGGGCGCAATCCAACCCCATTGGCTGGAGCGGAGGATGCCAAACACGGCCATCCCCAGACCGGCCGCCGACAGAACCGCGCCGGTTGTGTCCAGTTTCCCCTGGCGGCCTGGCGTGGTGGGAATCAGCCGCAAGAACAGCATGAGCGTCAGCACCACCACCGTTTCCCCGGCAAAGACGATGCGCCAGGTGTAGTTGGCGGTGACCCAGCCGCCGATCAGCGGGCCAAGCGCCGCCGACGCACCGCTGACCCCGCCCAGAATGCCATAGGCCAGGGCGCGTTGGCGGCCCGAATAGGTGGCGGCGGTCAGGGCGGCAATGGCCGGGATGACCAGGATAGCCCCAAACCCTTCCACAAACGACCAGCCCACCAGCAGCACGGCGAGTGTGGGCGAAAGCGCCGTGGTCAACGAACCTGCGCCATAGACCAGCAGGCCGACCATGTAGGCGCGCTTAGCGCCCCAGCGGTCGCCGAGCTTGCCGCCAAGCAGCATGAAGGCGGCCATGACCAGTGTGTACATGGTGATGGCCGTCTGCAAACCGACGACGGTCGTATTCAGGTCGGCCGCGACCTGCGTGATGGACACATTCATCACCGTTGTGTCCAGAACCATAATGAATTGCGCCGCCGCCAGCATGGTGATGACGGCCCAGCTTGCCGTTTTTTCTTGGGGGTTGTTGGTCACAGGTTATTACCTCGTTCGGATTTGTAGAGTTCGTTTTTAAGTTGGTGATGATGCGTGATGCGTGCCCCAATCAATCATGGGTCACGCATCACACATCACGATTGATGCCGGCGGCGTAAGATAAACTTGACCGCTTCGTCAATCAACAGCAAGGCCAGCGCCACCGCGATGCAGATGAGCCATTGCTCGCCGTTGAGGGAAATGGTGCCCAGGATGCGCTGCAAGAAGTTCAACTCTGTCGCCAACAGGATAAACAGCAGGGACAAACCGTACAACTGCAACTGCCGTCGGTCGGCTAAGGTTTCGCGGATGAAGACGGTGCCAAATTCGGAGCGGGCGCTAAGGCCAAAGAAGATATTGAACAGGCCAAACACCACAAAGCCCATAGTGGCTGCCAGCGCCGCGTCGGTGGCCTCAAAGGTCATTTCCACGGCCAGGGTGCCAATGGCGATTAAAACGCCGGTCAGGATGAGGCGAATCCATTGGGAGCGAGAGAGGACGGGCTGGCTCAACGGCCGTGGCTTGCGATCCATCAATCCCGGCGATGGTTTGTCAAAACCCAAGTCGATAGCAATGGGCACCTGGACGAGGAAGTTAACGTACAACACCACCAGCGTGGCAAAAGGGACGCCGCCCAAAATGAAGAACAGTGAAGCGCCCAAATAGCTGATGATGAAGGCCGAGAGCATGCCCATTTGGAAGCGGATATATTTTGCCAGATTGTCGTAGATGGCACGGCCGTACTCCACCGCCTTCACAATCGTAGCAAAGTTATCGTTCGTCAATATCATCACCGCCGCTTCTTTGGACACTTCCGTGCCGGTGATGCCCATGGCCACGCCGATGTCGGCCTTCTTCAAGGCGGGGGCGTCGTTCACGCCATCGCCGGTCATGGCCACGATGTTTTGTTTGCGTTGCAGCAAATCCACCAGCCGAATTTTGTCTTCCGGGGCCACACGGGTGATGACGCCAATGTTGGGCAAATCATTCATTAACTGTTCGTCGCTCATGGCCTTAAACTGCGCGCCGGTAAGGGCTGTGCCTTCGATACCCAGTTGGTGTCCGATAGCGGCGGCCGTAACTGCGTGGTCGCCGGTAATCATACGTACCTGGATGCCGGCGCTGTGGCATTTGGCAATGGCATCTCTCGCCTCGGCGCGTGGCGGGTCCACAATACCCACCATGGCCATCAGCGTCAGGCCGTTAATCAGTTCAATCAGATTGGCTTTGGCGTCAAAGGTCTGCGGGTCAAAATCTTTGCGCGCCCCCACCATCACCCGCTCGCCGGAGGCGGCCATGCGGTCGTTTTCCAGGAGCGCCAGGTGGCGGTTATCGTCGGTTACGGCCACTGCGTCCCCTTCCGGCAGCCAGAAGTAGCCGCCGCGGTCAATCAACACATCGGGCGCGCCTTTGATAAAGGCGCGCACCACCGGCTGGCCCTGTTCATTTTTCATGTTGTGGAAGGTGGCCATAAACTTGTAATCAGAGTCAAAGGGAAGTTCAGCCACACGCGGGAACATCTGGCGGGCGTCATCCACGCTGACGCCGCCTTTCTCGGCCAGCACAATCAACGCGCCTTCGGTAGGGTCGCCGATGAGGGCTTCCCCATCCAGCCGGGCGTCGGCGCACAGGGCCATGGCCAGCATCACCTGTTCCAGGTCAATTTTGGCGCCGCCGGCGCTCTTGATCTGCCCTTCGGTGGTGTAGGGGGTGGTGCCTTTTTGCCAGGGTTGCCCCGCCGGAAGACCGCGTGTCAGTTGCAGTTCACCGGCTGTGCCGTACCCTTCGCCGGTGACGCGGTAGCGATTTTGGCCGGGAATGGAAAATTCAACGGCCGTCATTTTGTTCAGCGTCAGCGTGCCGGTTTTGTCGGAGCAAATGGCGGAAACGGAACCCAGCGTCTCCACCGAGGGCAGCCGTTTGACGATGGCGTTTTGCCCGGCCAGGACGCGCGTACCCATCGAATACATGGTGGTGACAACGGCGGGCATACCAGTGGGGATGGCGGAGATGGCCAGGGCGATACCGGCCAGGAAAATGGCGTCAAATTCCTGCCCCTGGGACAAACCCAGGATGATCATGAGTACGAAGGTGATGCCGGCCATGCTGGCAATGATGATGACCAGCCGATCTAACTGCTTTTGCAGGGGAGTTTTGTCCGCTTCGGTTTTATTGAGCAGGTCGGCGATGTGCCCCATTTCGGTAGCCATGCCGGTGGTGACCATCATTTCGCCGCGGCCACGGGTCACGGCCGTGTTCATATAGGCCATATTGTGCCGGTCGCCCAACGGCACTTCGTCTTTGGTAATTGTTTCCGAATCTTTGGACGAAGCCACGCTTTCGCCGGTGAGCGCCGCTTCTTCAATTTCCAGGGTGGCGGTGACAAAGGGACGGCCGTCGGCCGGCACCCGATTGCCCGCCTCCATCAGCACAATGTCCCCCGGCACCAGCTCTTCGGCGTCAATTTCAATGGCCTGCCCGTCGTGGCGCACACGGGCGATGTTTTTCATCATCTTTTCCAGCGCCGACAGGCTGGCTTCCGCCTTTGATTCCTGGTTCAGCCCCATGACCGCATTGAGGATGGTCAGGCCTACAAGCACCAGGGTGGTACCCCATTCGCCCACGATCACCTGATTGATCACGGCCGTGCCCAGCAGGAGGATTTGCATAAAATCTTTATACTGGCGTAAAAACGCCTGCCAGCCCGGTTCTTTCTTTTTGCCCGCCAGCTTATTCGAGCCATATTGTTGTAAACGCTGCTGTGCCTCGGCCGTACTCAGTCCTTTTGCCGGGTCAACTTTCAGTTGTTGGGCCACTGCCTCCGGCGTCAGGCTGTACCACTTAGGCTGACTATCAGTTGATGTATCATAATTATTTTCTCCTCTAACAAATAACTAGAGATTGGAGATTGGAGATTGATTGTTAGAGATGTGTCAATCTCCAAACTCTAATCTCTGATCTCCCCAATTTACTGGGCGACGGACAATATCGCTGCTGCCAGAAAACCCATCACCGTAAAAAGCCCTACCAGTTTGCCGCCATGTTCAAACGCTTCCGGCATCATGGCATCGGCCAGCATAGTCAACATGGCCCCCGCGGCAAAAGCCTGGGCATACAGTCCATCCAGTTCCGGTCGCCGGTGGATAAGCAGGTAACCCAGACCAGCCGAAGCAGCCGAAATCAGAACGAGCAGTGACCACATCCAGAAAACGCGCTGGCGCGTATAGCCGGCGGCTTCCAGATTAAGGGTGCCGGCAACGCCTTCGGGCAGGTTTGATATGAACACGGCCGTGATAAACGCCACATTCACCGCCCCGCCCCGCCCAGCGCCAGCCCAATGCCCAAAATGAGCGATTCCGGCACGTTATCCAGCAGCGTGCCGATAAAAATGGCCGCGCCGGAACCGGACTGCTCGCCGGCAATATCCTTCCGATCCCCGCCGCCCCGGTGGTCTACCAGCCAATCGCCCACGAAAAAAGCCAATGCGCCCAGCATAAAAGCCAGCGCCATATCCCGGCCTGCCAGCACCGATTCCGGCGCCAGTTCATAGGCAATGGCGCTGATCAACGCCCCCGCGCCAATGCCCATGATCATGCCAATTGTGCGGTTGGAAAGGCCACGATTCGCCAGCAGGTACCCCACCAGCAAACAAGCCGCCGCCAGTCCGCCCCATCACATCGCCGAAAGCATAGATACCCCGATGAGAAGTAAATTGTCGGAGGGGAGGCTTTAGCCGACATCGTTTCGGCTAAAGCCTCCCCTCCGACACCAGTATCAGTAGACCTCCGGCACATACCGAAACGGATGGTTTGGTTCTACGTAGTCGCCTTTGGGCTGCCGCTTGGGGAACTTCACCGGTTCGCGCGGCACTTCTTCATAGGGTATCACACTGAGCAGGTGCGAAATGCAGTTCAGGCGCGCCCGGCGTTTGTTGTTGCCATCCACCACATACCAGGGACAATCATCCGTATCGGTAGCCGCAAACATGGCGTTACGCGCCCGTGAATAGTCATACCAATGGCTGTAGCTCTTCAAATCCATGAGGGTGAGTTTCCAGATTTTGCGCATATCTTCGTCACGCGCTCTTAGCCGTTCGGATTGGATGTCCATGCTCACCTCCAGCCAATACTTGATCAGGATGACCCCAGAGTTGACGATGGCCCGTTCTACCGCCGGTGTATATTTCAAAAAATAGTCTACCTGTTCCGGCGTGGCAAACCCCATCACCCGCTCTACGCCGGCCCGGTTGTACCAACTGCGGTCGAAGATCACCACTTCGCCGGCGGCCGGTAAATAAGGCATGTAGCGCTGGAAATACATCTGCGACTTTTCCCGCTCCGTCGGCGCGGAGAGGGCCACCACCTTAAAGACACGCGGGCTGGTGCGTTCGGTAATGCGTTTGATGACGCCGCCTTTCCCGGCCGTATCGCGCCCTTCAAACAGAATGCAGATTTTAGCCCCGGTGTATTTCACCCACTCCTGCATTTTGACCAGCTCGGCCTGGAGTTTCTCCATTTCGCTCTCGAACTCTTTGCGGCTCATAGGAGACGGCGTTTCCCCGACCGGGGCAGAATCTGGGGTCAATACCTTCTCCTCATCCTGCTTAGCCTTCTCTTTTTTGCCCTTTTTCGCCTTTTTGTCTTTGCCCTTTTCTTTAGCCATTTTTTTCTCCATTACTTGTTCCCACGCTCTGCGTCTCACAGTAGACGCGGAGCGTCTGACACATGATTCCACGCGGAGCGTGGAATCGGATTATGCGTACTCGACCGGATCACGCAGCACGGGGCAGGTCATACAATGGCCGCCGCCGCGCCCCAGTTCCGAACCGGGAATCGTCAGCACGGTAATGCCCGCTTTGCGCAGCCGGGCATTGGTCCACTCATTGCGGTCATAGGCCACCACCACGCCGGGTTGCAGCGCCACGACGTTATTGCCATCGTCCCACTGCTCCCGTTCCTGCTCAAACGCATCGCCGCCGGTTGGCACCACCCGCAGCTTTTTCAGCCCCAATGCTTCTTGCACAATGGCCAACCACCCTTTTTCTTCGACGGTGACATCCATTGTACCTTTTTTGTTACCGGGGCGATAGCTGATGGGTTGGATGCTGTTCACGGCCGTTTCGTAAATCGTCACCAAATCCCGGTCACAGAAGGTGAAGATGGTGTCCAGATGCATACTGGCCCGATCACGCAGCATCTTGGCGGCAATGACGCGGGTCGCCGCGCCCTCTTTGAATAACGCCTGCGCCACCTGTTCTACCGCCTGGTAGGTCGTCCGTTCGCCCATGCCCACCAGCACCACGCCGTTGCCCACCGGCATCACGTCGCCGCCTTCAATGATGGCGTTACCGTGATCCTCGTCCGGGGCGCCCCACCAGATTTTGAAGTCACCGCCTTTGAATTCCGGGTGATATTTGTAAATGGCGGTTAGATGCAGCGTCTCTTTGCGGCGGGCGGGCCAGTACATGGGGTTCACCGTCACCCCGCCGTATATTCAGCAAGAGCTGTCGCGGGTGAACAACTGGTTGGGCAGCGGGGCGACCACGAATTCGCACCGCTCCATGCTTTTTGGGCAAAAGCGCCCAATTCACCGGGCAGTTCGGCAATGGTCACACCGCCAATCAGATGCGCCACCAGTTTGGCGGGTTCCAGGCTGTCCAGCCATGCCCGTAGTTCCGGCGCCACACCTACGCCCACTTCGTTGGCCGTGATTTTGCGGTCGAGAATGTAGGCTTTGCCTTCCGGATCGGCGACCACTTCCTCCAGTAACTCGTGGACGCGCATGACCTTGACGCCTGCTTCTTCGCGCATCAAATCCACAAAAGCATCGTGGTCTTGCCGCGCTTTGCGTGTCCAGATGACATCGTCAAAGAGCAGTTTCTGGCGGTTGCTAGGGGTCAACCGCTGCATTTCCAGCCCTGGCCGATGTCCGTAACTTACCTGCTTCTGAATAAACGCCATATTCGCTCATGGTTTGGTTCTCCTTGTTCGTAGTAGGCGATTTATCGCCGTTTGCAGGCGATAAATCGCCTACTACGAACGGTTGGTTTGTTATTTGATGATATTGGTACCCGCCGTGCCCTCTACAATTTGCTCAATATCTTGCAGTGCGCCAATAGCCGCCCGTTTGCCGGTGTTTTCCACGAATTGGATGGCGGCGCTGACCTTTGGCCCCATCGAACCTGCGGCGAAGTTTTGGGCTTTTAGTTCGACGGCCGTCACCTGTTCCAATTTCCGTTGTGTCGGTTGGCCCCAATCCAGGTAGACGCCATCCACGTCGGTGGCCATCACAAACAGGTCGGCGTTCAGTTCACGCGCCAGCAGTTCGCTGACCAGGTCTTTGTCAATGACCGCTTCCACGCCCACCAGGGTGCGCGTTTCATCGGGCAGATACATGGTGGGAATGCCGCCGCCGCCGCCACAGATGACAACGGTGTGATGTTCCAGCAGCCATTTGATCGGCCGTATTTCAAAAATGCGTTTGGGTAATGGCGAGGGCACCACCCGCCGCCATTTGTTGCCATCAGGCTTGAAAGCCCATCCTTTGTCGGCCGCCAGTTTGTCCGCCTCGTCTTTTTCGTAAACAGGGCCGACGAATTTGGTGGGGTTCTGGAATGCCGGGTCATTGGGGTTTACTTCTACCATTGTCAACAAGGTGGCGAAAGGGACTTCAAAGGGCAGCAAATTGCCCAATTCTTGTTCGATCATGTACCCAATCATGCCTTCGGTTTGCGCGCCGAGTACATCCAGGGGATAGGCTTCGACATCTTTGTAGGCGGCGGCCTGCAAAGCTAACAGACCCACCTGCGGCCCATTGCCATGGGACAAGACCAGTTGGTGTTTTTCGGCGACGGGGGCCAAGGCTTGCGCGGCCACTTTGACATTGGCGCGCTGCACGTCAGCCGTCATCGGTTCCCCTCGTTTTAATAAGGCGTTACCGCCTAATGCGACTACTATTCTCATATCAATCTCCTTTATTCAGACCTGACAGGTTTTTAAAACCTGTCAGGTTTTGAGGGATTAGACTATTTCTTTTGTGCCCCACACTTGCATGAGTTGGGCATAAAACGTAACCATAAGGGCCATGCCCGCCACGGAGATGCGCTCGTCAATGCCGTGCTCCAGCCCCCGGAAACTTTTATCCATGACGAGTGAGGTGAAGCGAAAAATATCATCACAGACGGGGACGAAGTGCTGACAGTCTGTGCCGCCCGGCCAATGCCGTGATACAGCGGGCGCAGCCGGCGCATTCGCGTAGACATGGGGCGGCTCTCCAGCCGGGACAGGGCACGAGCCAGAATACCAATCGCCGTTTGTGGCGGCGGTGTGGAAGAGTGTCCTGGCTGGCCGCGCACGGTAAACTCCACCGTCAGATACCCCTTTTCGCTCGCACCAATCAGCCCGACCGCGCCGCGCACGCCCGCCGCCAGGCCATCGCTGATGCCGCCGCCTTCATCCACAATGCCCGCCAGCCGCACACCCCGCTCCTTGAGCAGTTCACCCATCACTTTGGCGCCATGTGTGCCGCCCGTTTCTTCATCGTGCCCCAGGCCAAAGAGGATGGTACGCTCCGGGCGATACCCCTGCCGCAGCAAAGTTGTTGTGGCCAGCGTACTCCAAAAAATGGCATTTATCATTGGTTTTCTCGTTATCTACATAGATCAATCAACGAGGGATGTACGCGTCTACCAGAGATGGTGGGAAAGTGGTTGGGTTGCATCTGACAGCCAGTTATCGGTGAACGGTAATCAGTAAACCGATCACCGTCCACCGATTACCTCAGTCCCCCAACGTCGCCACCATAATCGCCTTAATGGTATGCATCCGGTTTTCCGCCTGGGCAAAGACGATGGAGTGTTCGGATTCAAACACCTCTTCGGTCACTTCCAGCCCATCCAGGCCGTTCTTCTGGTAGATTTCTTCGCCCACTTTCGTTTCGCGGTTATGGAAGGCGGGCAGGCAGTGCATGAACTTGACGTGGGGGTTGCCTGTCTTTTTGACCGCATCCATGTTCACCTGATAGGGCTTGAGCAGCCCAATCCGCTCATCCCACACCTCTTTCGGTTCTCCCATGGAGACCCACACATCGGTATACAGGAAGTCGGCCCCCTTCACGCCTTCATCCACACTTTCCGTCAGCGTTAGGCGCGCCTCGGTTTGGGTGGCAATCTCGCGGCAGGTGGCTACCAGACTTTCCTCCGGCCACAAATGTTTGGGGGCGCACAGGCGCACATCCATGCCCAGTTTACAGCCCATCACCATCAGCGAATTGCCCATGTTGTTGCGGGCGTCGCCCAGGTAGCAGTAGGCGATTTCGTTCAGGTGTTTGTCGGTATGCTCCGTCATCGTCAGCACGTCGCACAATGTTTGCGTAGGGTGGAAATCATCCGTCAGCCCATTCCAAACCGGCACACCGGCATATTGGCCCAACACTTCCACCAACTCCTGCCCAAAACCACGATACTCAATGCCGTCATACATTCGCCCCAGGACGCGGGCGGTGTCTTTCATGGATTCTTTGTGCCCAATCTGGGAGCCAGAAGGCCCCAGGTAGGTGACGTGCGCACCCTGGTCATAGGCGGCCACTTCAAAGGCGCAGCGGGTGCGGGTGGAGGTCTTCTCAAAGATCAGGGCGATGTTTTTGCCTTTGAGCCGCTGCTGTTCGTACCCGCCATACTTGGCCGCCTTCAGGTCGGCGGATAGTTTGAGCAGGAATTTGAGTTCTTCGGGGGTGAAGTCCAACTCTTTCAGAAAGTTGCGGTTGCGTAAATTAAAAGCCATTTTTGAATCTCCTTGTGTTTGTAGTAACCGCTTTAGCGGTTAGTTAAACGACTAAAGTCGTTACTACAAACCAAAACTAGAATATTTGACCAGGAAAGAATACACCGATGCTCAAGATAAGGGTATAAATCAGAAACAGGACAACCAGCAGCGGCAGCGTAAAACGCAGCCATCTGTCATACCGCACCCGGCCCACAAGGTCAGGCCACCCATGACCACCGCAAAGGTGGGGTTGACGATATTGAGCAGCCCGCTGGCCGACTGGTAAGCGGTGACAATTAGACTGCGGTTTACGCTGGCAATATCGGCCAGCGGTGACATGATGGGCATGGTGACGGTCGCCAGGCTGGAGGAGGAAGGGATGAGAAAATCGAGCGGCAGATATAGTAGCGACATCAGGTTAATGAAGGCCACGCCGCCCAAACCGGCGACGGCGCTTTCGGCCCGGCCCAATAGAGGATGGTATCAATGATCAGGCCGTTGTTCATAATGACGCTGATGCCCCGCGCCAGACCAATGACCAACGCCACACCGAGCATATCCCGCGCCCCGCTGATGAAGGTCTTCGAGATGCCGGCCTCGCCCAGACCGCCGATGATGCCAATCAAGATGGCAAAACCGAGGAACAGGGCCACAAATTCGCCAAACCACCAGTTGAACTGGGGCAGGCCAATGCCCAGGTTTTGCCAGGGGATGACGCTGAAAATCATAATGAGGAAGGCCAGGCCAAATAAACCGAGGATGGCTTTGCGTTTGCTGGTGAATTCGGGCATAGTGTCGGCGCTGCTGCGCAGGAACCGTTTTTCGTTTTCTTCTTTTAGCTCGTAAACCAGGGATTTGGTGGGGTCTTTTTTGACTTTTTCGGCATAGCGGGAGACAAAGATGATGCCTACGGCCGTGCCCACCACCAAGATGATAATCCGTGACACCAACCCATCGGCAATGGAAATCCCGGCAAAACCGGAGGCCACGCCGGTGGCAAACGGATTCACCGTGAAAGCCAGCACGCCAATACCCGCGCCAATCATAATGACGGCCATGCCTGTCAGGGCGTCATACCCGGCGGCGATCATCACGGCGATGATGAGGCCGTAAAAGGCCAGCGACTCCTCCGCCATGCCGTAGCTGGTGCCGCCCAAGGCAAACACGCACATGAGTACGGCAATCATCCACTTTTCCCGCCCCTGGAGGGCAACGGTGATCTTGCCGATGCCGGTGTCAATCGCTCCGGTAGCCATGGTCATGCTCAAAAAGCCGCCGATCACCAGCACAAACAAGGCCACATCAATCGCCCCATACAATTCACCCACGTTGTAGACACTAACAGAGCCGTCTTCGGCTTCCAGGCCGTACATGCCGTTGACCGGGGCCATCAGCCCATCCCGAATGATGCGCTATGGATTGGCTTCCACCTGGTGGTAGCTGCCGGGAATGGGTTCCCCCGCTTCGTTTTTGTCATGCTGCCCGGCGGGAATGAGCCAGGTGGCAATGACCACCAGGATGAGCAGGATGAATAAGACGGTATAAGCGGTGGGGAAGTTGAATTTTCTTTTTCTTCTGTTTTGGTCATGGTGTTATCCTCCTTTTATTCAGACCTGACAGGTTTTTGAAAACCTGTCAGGTCTTTTGTTCCGCGTCCAGACAGTCCACTGATAATAAGGGCATGCCCAGGCTATAGACGCTGTTTAGAACGCCCAACAGGGCCGCCTGGTCTACCAGACGGCCGGTTAATGTGGTGACCGGCGCGCTTTCCTCTGCCCCGGTAACAGAAATCGTCATGCCACTCATTTACTCCGGCCAGATCTTGTCCAGGACTCCTTGCAGGCGCAGGCAATAGGTGGCGGGGGTGTGTAACCGCAGAAACTGTTCGTGCTGGTGCATGTGTTTACCTCATCATTCTTTCTCGGCAATGGTGAGAGGTAATCCGTATCGGTAATCGGTAATCGGTGATGCGTGATGCGTGACCAGAGAGAACGTCACACGTCACACGTCACGGTCTGATTGACCCTTGAATTTCAAGAAGCCAACCCTGTATAAAGCATACTGGCTCGTCAGGAGATAACCGAGCGCCCAAAAGTTGTAAAAAAGTGCTATATTCAAGATAATGGGGTCTGGTAACGGTAAGGTGGCGCGGTCTGAAGTGCATTCCTGTGGGGCTGAGATATGGTCGTAGCCAGAGAAGGTGATCGTATTGCGGAGAAAAAGTAGCGTGACAGCGCCGTTGGTGCGCACCAAGTTTTACCGGCCGCCAGTGCCGGAAAATCTGATACCGCATCCCCGGCTGATCGAACGGCTGAATGAAGCAGGCACACGGCCGTTAACCCTGATCAGCGCCCCCGCCGGTTTTGGCAAATCTACACTGCTGAGCGCCTGGTTGCAGCAGTGGTCGCAACCCATCGCCTGGTTGTCCCTGGACAAAAGCGACAATGACTTGCGCCACTTTCTGGGGTATGTGCTGGCAGCCATTCGCCGTGTAGTTCCGGAAATGGGCGCCGCCACCCAGGCGCTGCTGGATGGGCTGGTGCTGCCGCCAACGGCCGTCCTCGTGGCCAACCTGATTAACGATCTGGATGCCATCAGCCAGGATTTTGTGCTGGTATTGGACGATTATTACCTCATTTCCAATCGAGACATTCACAATTTGATGGCCGCCCTGCTGCACCATCCACCCCGGCTCATGCACCTGGTCATTGCCACCCGCCACGATCCGTTGCTGCCACGCGCCTCCTTGCTGGCGCAGGGCAAATGGGCCGAAGGGGAAGCATATCTTAATCGCGTCCAACCCTTCGTGGAAGCCACGCACAATAGCCGTTTTCTGGTGGAAACGCTGGCGCAGCGCCCCTGGCTCTGTCTGGGGCAGGGCAAACAGGACACGGCCGTAGCTACCCTCAAACAGGCCATCACCCTGGCCGCCCCGGCACACCTGGTACGCCCCCTGGCCGATTATGCAGCCCCATTGCGTCCCTTGTGGGAGCAATTGACCCGGCAGTGGTTCATGCCGGATTATCTGGCGCGCATTCAGGTAGTTCCCGGTTTCCCGGCGGCACCGGCTCATGCAGGCGCCACCCTGCCCACCAATGGCCACTCCCCCGGCGCCTCGCCCGGCAACTTGCCCCTGATCGAGCCGTTGACCAACCGGGAAATGGATGTGCTGACCCTCATGGAAAAAAGGCTGACCAACAAGGAGATCGCCCAGGAGTTGTGCATCTCCGTGGTGACGGTGAAACGGCACATCTATAATTTGTATCAGAAGTTGGGGGTTCACGGCCGTCGCCAGGCTGTCAATGAGGCGCGGCGGTTGGGGGTAATCGCGTGATGCGTGACGAGTGACGAGTGACGAGTGACGAGTGACGAGTGACGAGTGACGAGTGATGAGTGATGAGTGACGAGTGACGAGTGAGGTTATTCCGGTCACGCATCACTCGTCACGCATCACGTTTCACGCATCACGTTTCACGCATCACGTTTCACTATTCATACGCCAACGCCCGCACAATGTCCAGTTTCGCCGCTTGGCGCGCCGGAATGAGCGCACCCAGGATGCCAAAACCCAGCCCTACGGCAATCGCCAGCAAAATACCGGCATAGGAGAAGGAGAAGGGCAGGATTAGCCCGACCATACTCATGGCGCCGACCATGATGTAGCTCAGCCACAGGCCTGTCAGCAGGCCAAACAGAGTCCCGGTGGCCGCCAGCAGCAGGCTCTCGGCAGTGATCATGCGCCGCACCTGGCGGCGGGTAGCGCCCACCGCCCGCAGTGTGCCAATCTCGCGGGTGCGTTCCAACACGTTGATCGCCAGGGTATTGATAAGGGCAATCAGCGACGGTATCGCCAGGATAATGAGCAAGACATACATGCCGTTGAAGGCGGCCAATGTCCGTTCCATCTGCGTTTGCCACTCGGCCAATGAGTAGAAGGTAAAGGCCGGATACCCGGCGGCGATTTGCTGCAAACCAGCGGCGACCTGGGCGGCGTCAGCATTGGCGGCGCGGTCAACCATCACCAGCATATCCGTTGTCTCGTTAAAGTCCTGGGCCAGGTTGGCCTGGGAAATGTAACCGGTGGCCAGTTTGAAGTTCAGAAAATCGCCGCCTACGGCTACCACCTGGTAGGTTTGAGCGCCGTTCGGCGTTTGCAGGGTGAGCGTGTCGCCGACCGTCACCCCGTTTTGGGCGGCGAAGATGCCGTTGACGATGATGGCACGGCCGTTGCCCAATGCCGCATACACCGTCTTCTCATCCCCTTTGGAAAAGATCAGCCCGGCAATCTGCGGGTAGGTTACCGGATCAATACCGATCACCTGCAAATCGGTGCCGTCAATCTGGCTGGTAGCCAGACGCAGCGAGGTCACTTGTTCCACACCGGGCAGGGCCGCAATATCGGCCGCCATCTGCTCATTGGCGCCAATGTTGCCGCCACCTAATACCAGTGAAGGGGGCATAAACAGGTAATCGCTGCCCAACGTGGTATTTACCCACTCCATCATGCCGCCTTGCATGGAGAGAATCAGGCTGCCCATGGCCACCAGCAGCGACAGGCCAATGGTGATGGCGGAGGCGGTAATGGCCGCCCGGCCCGGCTGCCGCGTCAGGTTGCCCTGGGCAATTTGCCCTTCGCGGGCAAAAATGATACTCAGCAGGCGGCCAAAGATGCGTGCCAGCGGGTAGATGAGCGCGGGCAGCACCAGCGCCAGCCCAACAATCAAGAGCAAGATACCCAGGGCCGCCAGCCCTACCGTTCCCGGCAGCAGCGTCAGGAAGGCGACCACGATCAAGATTGCGCCCACCATGGCCCCACGCCCGGCGCGGCGGCGCTCCACTTCGGCCAATGACGGCCGTAACGCCTCCAACGGGGAGACGCGCATCGCTGCCAGCGCCGGGAATAACCCGGCCAACAGGGTAATGCCCACGCCCAGACCAATGGCCAGCCCAAAGACCCAGGGTTCCAGGGTGGGGCTGCCGACGCTGGTGCGCATGAACTCCTCCAATAAGGATTGCATCCCCGTTAGCAGCCCGGTAGCCATGAGATAGCCGAGCAGGATGCCGACGGCCGTGCCAATCACCCCCAGAATCAGCGCCTCCGCCAGGATCAAGCCCAGAATGGTTTTGCGCGATGCGCCAATGGCCCGCAACATGCCGATGTCGCGGCGGCGCTCCACCACCACTGTGCGAAAGGTGATGAAGATGATGAAGCCACCCAGGGCAATGGCGATGACGCCAAACATGTTGTAGATGTAATTGGCCGCTTCCATGGCCGCGGCGAATTCGGAACCGGTGGTGGTACCGCCCACTTTGTAGCCACTGCCTAGCGCTGCCAGCACGGCGGCGCGCACGGTATCGGCATTACTGTTGGCCGCAAAACGGGCCTCGATGGTGTTGATTTGTCCCGGAAAATTGAAGACCGTTTGCGCTGTCGCCAGGGGGATGAAGACCTCTTCGCTGCCTTGCAACGGCCGTCCACTGGTAATGCCCACGATCTCGAAATCCATCACGCCGGTCGCCGCCGGCAGTGTGAGCCGGTCGCCCACGCCCAGGCCGGTGTTTTGGGCCAGGCTGTTGGCGATGAGGATGGCGTTTTGATCGGCGGCGGTGAGTAGACGGCCGTCAGCCAGCGATATTTGCTCGACCTCGGTAACGGTAGCCGGGTCTACGCCGCGCACAATCAGGAGGGTAACGGCCGTGCCGTCCTTATTGACGAGGGCCTGTGAGGCGGGCAGGGCCATCGGCCGTACCAACTGGGGTGATACGGCGGCGACGCCGGGAACCTGGCGCACCTGGTCGGCTACGGCCATGGCAAACGGGCCGCGCGTCTCGCTGGAAACAGTCAGGTCTACTTCGTCCGCCATGGCCGAGAGATTGCCCTGTATGGCCTGGCTGATGGCCGGCAAAATGGCATTAAAGCCCACAATAATCATCACCCCAAACACGATGGCAATCAGGGTGAGCGTCGTCCGTAATTTCCGCCCGCGCAAATAGCGGAGGGCCAGTTTAATGTGAAACATGATTTTATATCTCCGTTAGAGGGTGATCACTCGTCACTCGTCACTCGTCACTCGTCACTCGTCACTCGTCACTCGTCACTCGTCACTCGTCACTCGTCACTCGTCACTCGTCACTCGTCACTCGTCACTCGTCACCTGCCACTCGTCACCTGCCACTCCCTACGCCATCACCGCCATCTTCTCCCGCACAACACGTTCTTCATACTGCCCATCATCAGACAGGCGGGTGTCGTCTACAATGGTGCCATCCTTGAGGAAAACGATGCGGTTAGCATGGGCGGCAATGCGCGGGTCATGCGTCACCATGAGCACGGTGCGATGCCATTCATGGCTGATTTGCCGCAGCAAGGCGGCAATCTCATCGGCGGCGCGGGAATCCAGGTTGCCGGTGGGTTCGTCAGCCAGCAGCAAGGTTGGCTCGGCCACCAGAGCGCGGGCAATGGCCACGCGCTGCTGCTGCCCGCCGGACAATTCGTCGGGGCGGTGGCTCAGGCGGTCGCCTAATCCCATGCGCGTCAGCCAGACTTCGGCCTGATTGTGGGCGTCGGCCTGTTTCATGCCATCCAGGATGAGGGGCAGGGCGGTGTTTTCGACGGCCGTGAGTACGGGAATCAGGTTGAAAAATTGAAAGACAAACCCAATCTGGCGGCGGCGTAGGGTGGTCAGGTCGTCATCTTTCAGGCCGGATAATGACCGGTCATCTAGCAGCACCTGCCCCGATGTGGGCTGATCCAGCCCACCGACCAGGTGCAGCAGGGTAGATTTGCCACAGCCGCTTGGCCCCATCACGGCCACAAATTCGCCGGGTTGGATGGTCATATTGATACGGTTCAGGGCGGTCACGGCCGTAGCCCCCTGCCCATACACCTTGGTTAACTGTTCTGTTTTAACAATGCTCATTTCATATCTCCAAATGGGGCAGCGGGTAGCTGCCCTTTCAATAAACGTACTTCGTAATCCGTAATCCGTGAACCGTAATCGGATTACGGATTACGGTTCACGGATTACCGATTCCCATCCATCGGCGGCCGGCCGCGCGGCCGTTCTGCCGGTTCGGGGATAGGTTGGCGGCTGATCTCGTCCAGCCGCGCTTCTACCATTTCCAGCCAGCGCAAATCCGCTTCCAGGTGCATGATCGCCTGATCCAGCAGCAGGATGTAGGCCAGTTGTGAAGCCGGGTTCACCTGGCTGCGCTGCGCAGTCAGGGCGTGCAGTTCCCGGTACAGACCGGCGCGCTGCGTGTAAATGAGGCGGCGCGGGTCGCCATCGGCCACCACCAGGCTGAGCATGAGCTTGAGAAAAAACTCATCCCGCCGCCGGTCACTCAGCGATGGTTCGTTGAACCATTGCCGCAGTTCGGCCAGCCCGGCATCCGTGACCATGTAAATGCGCTTTTCCGGGCCGCCGTCCTGGGCCACGCCGTCTTCCACCACCAATCCGCTCTGTTCCAGCCGATTGAGGGTGGAGTAAACCTGCGCCGGTTTGATGTCCCAATTTTGCTCGCCGCCGACCATGGCTTCAAAGGCATCGTGCAGTTCATAGCCGTGCCGGGGGCGGTGGGCCAGCAATCCTAAAATGGCGTTACGTACAGACATAAATTTAATTAGTAAACAAGTTAATAGTTTAGAATACGGGAAATTATTAACTAAGTTTCTAGTTTTGTCAAGAGGCAACAGATCAAGAACGGATAAGTGATTGGGAAGGTTCGTTGGCGGCCATTTCCAGGCGGCCATAATTAACTTGCTTTCTGAAATAGGGTGGTAATAGGGTGGTGTGTAATTGCCTGTTATAATAGAGCCATTCAGTTCCCAGGAGGTACACAATGACAGTTGACATGTCTGACGGCCCCGGCCGCACGCTGCATGATCGCATATTCAAGGAATTTTTACACCGTTTCTTGCCAGACTTTCTCCGACTATTTTTCCCCGACGAGGCTGCGCGATTAGATTTAGCCAATCTGACCTTTCTTGACCAGGAGTTGATTATCAACTTGCCGGAACAGACCTTGCGGATCACCGATGTAGTCGCCGAAGTTGCTACCCTGGCAGGTGAAGGGGAAGTCATCATTGTTCATGTGGAAGTGGAAGGCCGTGACCGGCGCAGTTTACCACAACGCATGTTTGAGTATTACAGCCTGCTCCGTATCTTACGGCAGAAACGGGTGCTGCCGCTGGCGTTGGTGCTGCTGCCCCAGGTCGGTGGCGTGGGCTGGCAAGTTTACCAGGAGACAGTACTGGGCCGCCGACTGGTGGAGTTTTATTATGGGCAGGTGGGACTGCGCGATTTGCACAGTGAAGATTACCTGGGTGATAATCCGGTGGCAGCCGCGTTGGCCGCCTTGATGCAGCCAACCCATTTGCATCTGGCAGAGGTGAAATTAGCCGGTTTGCAGGGCGTGATCAAGAGTGACTTGACAGAAGGAGACAAGCTCTTTTTAATAGACGTTATCGAAACATATCTACCACACGAGAAATTACCGGATGCAGGAGAACAAATTATGCAAGCATTACTGGATACTGAATTGACCTGGGGTGAAAGACATAAGCTAGAAGGCAAACTGGAAGGTAAACTAGAAGGTGAGCTAGAAGGCGAAATCAAGGGGAAGATGGAGATATTATTGCGTCAGTTGCAGCGCAAGTTTGGCCCATTGCCGGGATCCTTTGTGCAGCGACTAGAGGCGATTGACGACACGGCCGTACTAGACGAATTGAGCGATCAGATACTCACGGCCGTCACCCTCGACGACATCACCTTACTGGAATAGATGGTATGATGTAGCCAGAGCAGGCTACACCATACCGTTGCCTTTCCATCAATCACCAGCGGGGGCGGGCAGGGGGCTGCCCTGGAGTTCGGCCAGCCAATGTTTGAACTGGCGGTAGACGGAGGCCGCGCCGACCAGTTCCGGTTCGGTGATGGGTAACACTTTGGGGTGGAGGATAAACGGCCGTGTCTGATACCCGCCCATGCCGCCATGACAGCCGATCAACTCTTCAAACGCCGCCACTTCATTGGTTTCCACGTTGTAGAAACTGTTGATGTACAAATCGGGTGCGTCCGGGAACTGGTTGTACCGTTTCAGGTGGCGGGCGGCGTTGGGGCCAAAACCGGTCAATGGGTTCTCGCCTTCAATGCGATCATCGTTCAGGTAGTAACGGCCGTTTTTGCCGATCACCACCCCCTCATGTGCCGAGGATTGCACCATCACCCAGCCAATGCCTTCATGCTGCACCAGATTTTCTAGCAGGCCGGGGAACAGTCCGTCAATTTCTTCCAGGGTGACACGTGTATCCCGTTTTGTGCCATAAACCAGGCCTAGATTCCCAGATGCCAGCACAATGATGCCGGCCTCCGGTTTCAAATCATCGGCCAGTTCTTCCTCGCCAACCTGCACCTCGCCGTCCTGCACATTGTTCCCGGCCGCGCGTTTGATCCATTTGCCGGACTTTTTGTCATTTTGCATCACGTCATTGACCACCACATTCACATTACCCCACGATTCGTTGGTTTCCATGAAACCCTGTACCAGGAATTGCCGGGCATGTTGCTGTACCAACTCCTGTAAATCCAGGCCATACCGCTGTTTGAAGGTCGGGCCGCCGCTCTGCCCATGATCAGAGAGTACAACCAGGTGATACGGCCGTGCTGCATCCGCCGCCACACTCTCTAACCGCACAAACTGCTCATCCAGCTTGCGCAAAATATCCAGCGCATCCAACGACTCCACGCCCGAATGGTGTGTCACTTCGTCATAACCCACAAAGGTAGCATAGGCCGACTTGACGCCGCCAAACATATCGCCAATGAGCGTGTACACATTCAATTCGCGCATGATCACGGCGGTGAACACCCGCAGCAGCGGATATTTGCCGCCGCGATGATGTTTGTCCATGATGGGCACCACGTTATTCTTGCGCGCCTGGCGGAACTGTCACTTTTCCAAAATGATGTCCCAGCCCATCAGCAAAATAGTGCGGGTGATGTTGTAGGGATTGGCAAAATAGGCGTAATAATCGGTCATATGCAGCCGGGAAAAATCTTTCATCACGCTGGCGGTGACGCTGACAATGGGTGCATCGCCGGAGACCAAATGGCCCCGGCTGGCGCCATGATGCACCAACAGCCCATTGCCATCGGAATGTTCTTTTTCCAGCCGGGCCACTTCGTCCGGGTTGCTGGAGGCGATGATCTGTTTGCGTTTGCGGTCATACCAGCGGAAGGCAGGGATGTCTTTATTAGAACCATGCAGGATGCCTAGCTGGCTGGCCGAGGTTTGTGAGGACATGTCCGTTTCCCACTCCACCAGTTCATACTTGCCAGATTCCAGCCATCGCTTCATGGTGGGGGCATAACCGGCGGCCATTGCTTTTTCCAATACCGGTTTAGCGAGGCCGTCAATTTCCAGGAAGATGATGCTGGGCACATCGGTTTCTTCCGGTTTGGCAATCTTTTTGGCGCGCCGTTTAACCACGTTGCGGTAGTAGGAATTGTCATCATCAATGGTGAGCAGGGAACTGGCAATGGTGTTCACGGCCGTCAGCCCCAACGCTATCCAGATGGCGGTACCCACACTGGCTACCTCGAAGCTGGCCGCCAGTTCCCCGGCCAGGTAAATAATGACGCCATTCAGTATCAGCGCGGCAATGCCCAGGGTCAGCACGGCAAAGGGCAGGATGATGTAGCTGAGAATGGGCCAGAGCAGGGCATTCAGCAGGCCAATAAGCGCCGCCGCTATGACGGCCGCGCCAAAACCATTGAGTTGAAATCCATCCAATAGGAGGGACATCAAAAATAACGCCAGGGATTCGATGGCCCAGATCAATAAAATGCGCACCCAGGGTTTTCGACTTTTGGGGCGGGGTTTGGTTTTCATAATTCTCCTCTCCTAAACTGGTGATTGAGTAATTGGGTAATTGGGTAATTGGGTAATTGGGTAATTGGGTAATTACTCATTCACATCATTCCACTGTTTGCGCCTGGACACGGCCACGAGCAGCGCTGTAAGTCCCTCAAGTGCGACGCACTTCTGAAGTGCGTCGCACTTGACTTGACTTAATTATATCAACCTCCAGCAAACAGGCATAAACAGACAATCTGCCATTTCAAATACAAGCAGGCCTGTCCTTCGGCAAGGTTATGGATAATAAAAACACGGCGTGTGGTGACGGCCGTTAAGCCAGCCCGTCAAATCAGCCCCCAGCCCCATGCCGGTTCATCCTCCAGACCCATGTGAACGGCCGTCACATTCTCTATACTGCGGGTCATAAGGAGATTTACTTATGAGCAACACCATTTTGCAGACCCATAACCTGAGTAAAACATTTGGCCCGGTCACGGCCGTAAACCAGGTCAATTTACAGCTTCACACCGGCGAGCTGTTTGGTTTTTTGGGGCCAAACGGCGCCGGCAAAACGACGACCATTGGCATGGTGTTGGGGCTGGTGTCCCCCAGCGCCGGGCAGGTTGAACTGTTTGGGCAGCCCGTCAGCCCCAACCAGACACGGCCGTTGCGCCGCGTCGGTTCCCTGGTGGGCGCGCCTGCCTTGCTGCCTTACCTGTCGGGGCGGGACAACCTGCGGCTGCTGGCCAGGCTGTCTGATGATGTGTCTGACGGCCGTATTGCCGAAGTCATTGAGCGTGTGGGCATGAGCGACGCCGCCTACCGCAAAGTGTCCAGTTATTCCACCGGCATGAAGCAGCGCATCGGGCTGGCGGCTGCCCTGCTGCACCGTCCTGACCTGATCATCCTCGATGAACCCACCAATGGGCTTGACCCTAAAGGTATGCGCGAAATGCGCCAACTGCTGCGTGACCTGGTGGCCGATGGCGTGACCATCTTTTTGAGCAGCCATCTGCTCTACGAAGTGGAGCAAATCTGTGACCGGGTGGCCGTTTTGAACCGGGGCCAAATTGTGGCCCAGGGCAAGGTCAGTGACCTGCTCGGCCAGCAGAAGATGACGGTAAAAGTGGGTGTGACCTCCCCCGCGCAGGCGCAGGCGGCGCTGCAATCATTAGCCGGTGTGGAGCGGTTATCGGCAAACGGCCGTTACCTGGAAGTCAGCGGCGTCAGCGGCGAAGACATCGTCCGCCACCTGGTCCAACACGACATCTACCCCGGCGAAGTTATCACCCAACGGGTAGACCTGGAAAGTCTATTTTTAGAAATGACGGAGAGTGTATGATGTTCTGGAATATGTTACGCATTGAACAACAAAAACTGTTGAAGCGCACCATTTTGCGCGTGGAATTGATCATCATTGGTGTGGGTGTGCTGGTTTTGAACACCCTGTTTTTTGCCATCAGCCGGATGGATGGCAGTAATCCGGCAGCGGCCCAACTGGAGCAGACGTTGGTCTGGCCGATGGGGTTGGTGCAGTCGGTGGGGTTGGCAGCCGGCCCCAGTTTGGGTGGCATCTTGATTGTCATTCTGGTGGGGGCGGTAGTAGCTCAGGAATATACCTGGCGCACGCTGCAATTGTGGCTCAGCCGGGGGGTGCCGCGTGGTACATTCCTGGCGGCTAAATTTGCTGCCCTGCTGCTGCCCGCCTTGCTGTTGGTATTGACGCCGCTGTTACTGGGTGGGCTGGTCACGGCCGTGTTCAGCCAGATTCTCCTCGGCCATATTCCGGTGGATACGGTTGAATGGGGTCGCCTGGTGGCCACCACCCTGGCCACAGCCTATTCCTTGCTGCCTTATGCCGGGCTGGCTTTCTTCCTGGCTGTGGCTACCCGTTCCGTCATTGTGGCGGTGGGTGGCGGGTTGGCCTACATCTTGCTGCTGGAAGGCATTGCCGTCCAACTTCTCACTTTTGCCGGGGGCATATGGGCAGAAATTGGCCGTTATATCCCCGCCGGATTAGCCCAGGGCATGTTATCCATCGGCACAACCACGACCGTCGAAGTTGGCGGGCAGGCTGCGCCACCTATACAATATCTGGAGCCTGGCGCGGCAGCCCTCGGCATCGCCCTCTACAGTGTCGCTTTTATCGCCCTCTCCATCGCCATCTTCCGCCGTCAGGATTTGGGTGGATAACGCTAAAGGCTCTACGGGATTTCGTGGGATCAGACGTGATGCGTGAGGCGTGATGCGTGATAAGAGGTTTCACGCATCACGCCTCACGATAAGGTTATCGTTATGAAAGATCGCACATTTTTGCCTATTCTTGGTGGTACCGCTGCCGTTTTTGTCGGCGCGGTAGCCATCAGCTATCTGGTCAATCAACGGGTAGATTGGTTATGGGCAATGGCGCTTTCTGCTTTTTTTGGCCTGACCTTCTTTTTTTTCTCATTCATGCGGCTGCACAAAAAACGGTTGCAATGGCGGCTTACCTTCTCCTACACGGTGGTGACGGTAGCCGCCTTGCTGATGGTGGAACTGCTGCTGTTGGTGGCGCTGCTGGTCTTCGTTCGCTCCAATTTTCTCATCCATGCGATGGGCAACGCCTTGCATGAACTCTATGCGGTGGAGGTACAGCAATATCTACAAACGGAACCACCCGATCTGGAAGGATTGAATAATTGGGTGCAGCGGACGTTTGACGGCCGTGCCGAAGACCGTACCCCAGAAACATCGGCTGCCGACACCGGCTTCACCATTGCCCGCAATCTGGGTGAGCAAAACAGCGCCGGGAATTGGCGTTTCAGTTTCGGCGGGGAACAGCCGGTCTACGTTCTTGACGCCGCCGGTTATTTGCTGGCGCAAAATCGGCCGCCGCCAGATTTCATTGCCGGTGAACGGCCGTTTGCTTTCGATTCCTGGCCCCGCCTGATGGAGTCGTTTACTGCCGTGCAGCAGGGGGAGCGAGACCTGGACAACCTGCGCTATACCCTGCCGGGTGGACAACTGGTTAACCTGTTTCCGCTGGTCGGCGACGACGGCCGTTTGCTGGGCGTCCTCATGATCACCCTGCCCTTGCCCGCCCTGAACAGTGAAACGGTCGGGCCGCTGCTGACCATGCTCTTGTACAGCCTGATACCGCTGGCGCTGATGGCCGGTTTTATTGGCACGGTTTTCGGCTTTCTCACAGCCCGCCAACTGACCCGGCGTATTGGCACAGTGGCCCAGGCGGCCGATCAATGGAGCAGGGGGGATTTCACGGCCGTTGCCCACGATGCCTCCCAGGATGAGCTGGGCCAGCTCAGCCGTCGCCTGAATCAGATGGCCGAGCAACTGCAAAATTTGCTGCACACCCGCCAGGAGTTGGCCGCCCTGGAAGAGCGCAACCGGCTGGCCCGCGATTTGCACGACGCCGTCAAGCAGCAAATTTTTGCCACCGCCATGCAAATTGGCGCAGCCAGGACGGTGTTGGCCGAAAACCCGGCTGCCGCCGCTGACCGGCTGGTGGAGGCAGAAGCGTTGGCCCGGCAGGCGCAGCAAGAGTTGACCACGCTGATTCAAGAACTGCGTCCGGCGGCTTTAGATGACCAGGGATTGGTCGCTGCCTTGCGCGATTACGCCGCCACCTGGTCACGCCAGAACAATATCCCGGTTGAATTTAATGTGCAGGGACAACGGCCGTTGCCCCTGCCGGCCGAGCAGGCCCTTTTCCGCGTGGGGCAGGAAGCGTTAGCCAATGTGGCCCGCCACAGTGGCGCCAGCCAGGTCAACATACACCTGGTCTGGGAAGTAGCCGGCGTCACCCTGACCATCGCCGATAATGGCCGGGGTTTTGATACCCAAGCCGTGACCGGCGGCTTGGGCATCCAGGGGATGGGCATCCTGGGGATGCGGGAGCGGCTGGCTGGTTTGGGCGGGCGGCTGCAATTGACCAGCCAACCGGGAAAAGGGACAACAGTTAGGGCCGAACTATGAATGAACCAATTACAGTGCTGCTGGTAGACGATCATCATCTGGTGCGGCAGGGGGTGCGGGCATTTCTGGACACCCAGCCGGACATTGAGGTAGTGGGCGAGGCGGAATCGGGGGAGACGGCCGTTGCCCTGGTTAGCCAATTCGCCCCCGATATTGTGTTGATGGATTTGATTATGCCGGGCATGGATGGCGTGGAAGCGACTCGCCGCGTAAAACAAACCAGTCCACGCACCCAGGTTATCGTCCTTACCTCCTACCATCAGGATGAGCATATCTTCCCGGCCATACGCGCCGGGGCGCTTTCCTATGTACTCAAGGACATTGGCCCAGAGGAATTGGCCGATACGGTACGTAAAGCGGCGGTGGGCGAGGCCGTTCTCCATCCCCGTGTGGCGGCCCGTGTGGTGCAAGAACTGCACGGGGCGCGCACCAGCGCCCACACGGGCGCCATCAACCCCTTTACCGAGTTAAGCGAGCGGGAAATGGAAACGCTGCGGCTGATTGCGGCCGGATTGAGCAACAGTGACATCGCCGAACGGTTGACCATCAGTGAGAAAACGGTCAAAAGCCACGTGAGCAATATCCTGAGCAAATTACACCTGGCGGATCGGACGCAAGCGGCCGTTTACGCCTGGCGGGAAGGGGTGGTGCGGCGGGAGTAAGATGGTGGCCGTGGTTGGTTGCTGGCACCAGCCACCAGTCCCTATTTTCAAGGCAAGATAAAACCGGAGAAGGGGGCGCGGTAGGGTAGATTCCAGACGTGCAGCATCAGATAGTCGGCAATGGCCCACAACCCAAAACAGCCCACAGCGCAGAGGATAATGGCGATGGCGATAGCCAGGATGAGGCAGCTGTTGGCGAGGGTGTAGTGAGCAGGGGGACGAGTATGAGCAGGTGAGGGGGTGAGAGGGTGAGCAGGTGCCGGCGGCGCGGATGCCGGCGGCGCGGACGCCAGGGTGATTTCGCCGTGACCCCGGCAGCCGTAGGCGGCGCATTTGTTGCCGTTGGCTATCCAGCAGCGATCATGGTGACGGCTGCCATCTTCGGGGCAGACGATGACCACATCACCCGGTGTCAGCGGGTCTTTGCACAGGGCGCACTCCTCGCCCAGAAAGGGGGATTGCTTGTCAACGGTGATGGGGAGAAGCATGATGGGGTGATGAGGTGAGCAGGTGAAGGGGTGAGCGATGAAGGCAACGCGGTGATTACCTGCCACCTGCTACTTGCCACGTGCTACCCGATCTTGATCTGGTCGAGCAGCCATTGCCAGAGGCGCTGCAGCAGGCCGGGGCGGCGGAGTTGTTCCACCTGGCGACGTTGTTGTTCTTTGAGTTGTTTGGTGGTGGGGGAGATGGGGGGACGGCCGTTCAATGGCGGTTTGGGTATATCTTTATACTCTACCTTCAACACCGGGCGCATTTGGGTGCCGTAGACGCGGTATTCCGTGTGGGCACAGCCCAACACAGCGCATTTGCCGCCACCCTGTTCCCAGCACACTTTGTGATACAGCGTACCACATTGGCGGCACACAACCGGCTGCAACGCCCGCTCGGTCATATGGTTTTCTACCGGGTTGGCGCAAATAGGACAATGCAAACTGAGCTGGTTTACTTCGTTGATGTCATTATCCGTAATGGTGATGGGTGGTAATTCTTGTTCGGCCATCTTAAGAAGTAATTGGGTAATTTGGCAATTGCGTAATTGTGGGCATTATACAACAATTACCCACTCTTTAATTACCCAATTCCGCAATTACTCAATTACCACGACCCTGCCGCCCAGGCCGGCCAGGGGAAATCTACCGGTTTCACTTCCGTGAGGTGGCGATTCCAGCAGAAAAAGCCGCTGGTGTGGGCGCGGGGGTCGAGTACAAACGCGACGTGCCAGATTTGGGTGAAGAAATTCTGGTGAATGAATAAATCCATGCCGGACAGGAAGATGCCAAAGCCGGGATGGGTATGGTACCAGCCGACCATCACGGCCGTGTCGTCTGGATACCGTTCGTGCAATACATCATTCATATAACGCCAGCTTTCCGGCGTGTAGGTGACGCTGGCCCCGTGCATAACGGTATATTTGGCAATGATAGTATCGTGAATGTGGACGATGTAACGGCCGTCTGGCTGTTTCTCCGGGCGGGGGCCAACCAGCACCCCGGCCACTTCCCGGTTCAGGCTGCTGAGGGCGTGCGCCTGGGATGCGCGCAGCGCCGGTTCTTCAATGAAAATATCTACCGCCGCCCAGGTGGGGTCGCCAATCGGGCGCCGTTTGCCGGCAATGCGCACGCGGGCGCGGCTGGGGGCGATGGTCGGTGTTTCGGACACGGCCCTTGGCTCTTCTGCTGCTGTCTCTTCATGCACGGATTCCGTCTCGGCCACAATAATGCGCGGTTCGGCGACTTCTTCAGCGACCGACGCCGGTTCCGGCTGCGGTTCAGGCGGCGTGGTTGGTTCGGGTACGGCCGTGTCGGCGGCTATCTCCCCGGCAACAGTTGGCGTTTCCGTCACAGAACGAGCGGCATCAGCCACCGGTTCTGGGAACGAGACGACCATCGTTTTTAGCCATTCCTCGTCCGGCGCAATCGGGTCGCCATCGGCATCGTGAATGGTAATGTCTAGCTGAATGTTTTCATCACTGGCGATTTCTACCAGCTTGATTTCCTGGTACGTTTCCCATACCTCTGCTTCAAGGTGGCTGGCATATGCTTGCAGATCGGCCAGGGTACAGTCTTGCAGGGGTTTGGCACGGCCGTCCGTTGGAATCATATCCTGCGGCAGCAGCGTCACATTGGCGCTGAACCGTTCACCCAAACCGGGCAGCGTCAGGTTGATAATGGCGACAAAGGGTGGTGTGGTTTCGTCGTTCATAGTGGAAGAGGTAATTGGGTAATTGAGTAATTGAGTAATTGGGCCAATTACCTAATTACCTAATTACCCAATTACGGTATGAGTTGCATTTGAATGACACAGTCAGGGCTGTTCGGCAGGCGGATGGCGTTGCGGTCTACGGCCGTCAGCCGCACATCATACAGGCCGGGGGCGCGTTCGCCGGTGTTCCAGCTTCCCAGCACATCCAGTTCGGCCGGGCGGCGGCGGTCGTCCACTTTTTGCCACTCCTGCTGCCCACTCAAGCGCACGTCAATCTGGTAACGGAAGGCAGCGGGGTACACGGCCGTGCCCAACAATTCTACCTGGCTGCCCATCCGCGCTGCGCTGCCATTCAAGGGCGCAATCAACCGCAGGCGGGGGTCGGGGCAGGCGGCGGCATTGGGATAGGCGCTGCTATTGGCCATGTTCAAGACCACTGTTTGCATCTGGCTGGTCTGGCGGTTCAGCGGCACAATCCAGAAAAGCAGCATGAACAGCGCCAACGCCAGGGCCACGCTGCCCACGATCAGCCCCAGATGGCGCGAAGAGGGGGAAAACGTCATGCCCTGGCTGTGGCTGCCATAAGCCGCTTCGGCCAGCCGGGTTGACTGCACCGCCGGGTCATAGACGCCGCTGGCCAGGTCTGATTCGGGCAGGTTGTAAACAGATGTACGCACCACTTTCCAGGGTACGGCCGTGCCTGGCTGCACATCGGTCAATTCGTAATAGCCGTTAATGGGGGCCAGTACCCCTTTTTGCCAGCCGAAGTAAACGGCTTCTTGCCGCACCGGGTCTACCACCAGCCCCACGTGCCAGGGCAGCGTAAACGCCGCCGAATGGACAACCACATCATCGCTGGAATAAAAAACACCCAACCCCGGATGGGTGTGAAACCAGCCCACAATATCCAGATGCGGATAGCGGGCGCTGCGGTCGCGGTGAATCTGGCTCCAGGCGTCGGCGTTGAAGGTGAAATGCACCGGCCCCCGGTCGCTGCTGTTGACGGGCAGGGCGGCCTTGATGTCTACCAGCAGCGTTTCGCCGTCGCGGGAAACGTGGCCCAGCAGGACGCCGCCCAACTCCGAGCGCAGATTGCTTTCGCTGTGGTCGGCAATTTGGGCCAGGGCGTGCTGGCTGTTCGCCACTACCACCTGCCCGGCGGACGGCCGTTGCCCATGCAAAATACATGTTTCCACCGGCAGCGGTGACGGCCGTTTGGGCAAATTCAGCACTTCTTCCGGTAGGGGATTGGCCGGGGGTGGGGCCGGGGCGGGGGTTGGCTCAGAGTATGTTGATGCCGATGTCATCTACTTCCTCCGCCCCCAGGACGATCAGGTCTGCCAGCGATTGACCTTTCAGGTCACGGCCGTCAACCGGAAAAAGTCCTTTGTTGCGCAGGGCCCAGGCTGCCGCCTTCGAGTTCATGGGGTCTTTGGGGTCATAATTCTTATACTGAATCATTTCCCCCAACGTCAGTAGTAGCTCGTCTAGCGTTTTCGCCGGCCACCAGGCGCCAATGCACACCGCGCCGGTGACGTGAATGTTAGGATGAAAAATCGGCGTCAGCCACTTCAACTGCGGCTGTTTGAGTGGGTACTCGGCATGAAGGTAAACGCTTACCTCATGGTTCTCACGGAGGATAGGTTTGCCGACCGTATCAATCTTTTCCACCCCCTTACAGGTGAAGCGGATCAGGTACCGTTCGGCGGGGTCGCCTTCCGTGGTCAGAATATGGATAAATTCGCTGCGATTCACCAGATCACGCACCCGCTGATATTCGTTGCGCAGTCTGGTCTCGCGGATGTCAAAGGCCATGTTTTCCTCAGTCAGAAACCGGGTTTTTGTCAAAAACCCGATTTCTCTTTAGCCAGCAGTCACTTCTGGGAACAGGCTCAAGATGTCGTCATCTTGCACGCCCGCATCCTTCAACGACTCATCATCACCCAGCCGTTTGCCAGACGAACGATGATCCAGCCGGTAGGTGATGGGGTTGGCGCCCTGGTTGGTGGGCAGCCCCATTTTGCTCACCAGCGCCGGAATCAGGCGGCGCATGGGCACATCGGCGGGTAGTTCGACCGGGGTCTTCTTGGAGCCGGTGGGGTCATAGATAATCACTTTGATGCTAGTAGCCATTTTGTTTAAGCCTCCATTTATTTTCTTAACTAGCGGGTAACGCTATTTTATACGATAAGACGGATTTTGGGTTGCGGGAAGAGGAGGTAATTGGGTAATTAAGTAATTGCGTAATTACCCAATTACCCAATTACTCACTTACCCAAACACCAAAAAACTCTCTTTATCTCCGGTCAGTTCATAATACACGCGCTGGCTGCCATTGCGGGCGCGGATGATGCTGAGCGGGGGGATGTCTATTTCAGCCAGGGTGCGATCCAGGAAATCCTCATCGCCGCTGATGCGGTGGGTCAGGTTCATTTCGCGCCGACCGCCGCAGGTGGGGCAGACGGCTTCGTTTTCATACAGGCGGGCCATTTTTTTGAAGATGGGTTCGGTTTGGTTACAGCGGAAGCAGGTCATGGTTGTCACCAGTTCGCCGTCGAATTCGAGTACGGCCGTGTCCCCCACCTCTTTGCGCGCTATTTCCAATAACTCAGCCAGCCTGGTTCCTTCTGTTGTGGCTTGCGGCAGTTCGATAATCGGTTCCAGCATGGAATGGCTCATGCACATCTCCTTCACCGGATACTCGGTGATGTAGATGTCATTCGTCAGGCCGTTAATCATAATCGCCTTGCCTGGCTGCACTTCCATATTGTGAATGAGCTTGAGCGCCTCCTGCGTCTGGAAGGCGGCTACAATGGAGGCGCTGGTGGGGGTGGTGGGCACCTTGCCCTGCAATATGTTCTCTCGCGCCAGCAGCGGGCAGGAGTAACGCAGATTGATGATCTGGTAATCCAGGTCGGTGAGCGTACATTCATAACATGCCCCCTGGCCCGGCCAGAAGACGCGGGCAATGCCCATCAGTTCCTGAATCGCGCCATCTACCCAGGGACGGTTGACCGCCCAACTGGCGCGGTTGATAGAGAGGCGGGCTTCGCGGTTGTCCAGGCAGCCGATGATGGCGTCTACATGGCGGTAGACACCCAGCCCCATCTCAAAGTTGATGTTGCCGTGCCATATTTTGACGTTGACGTCGGGGTTGAGTTCTTTGACACGCTCGGCGGCGGCGTCCACTTTGCGCCGCCCCCGGTCGCCTTCGCGGAAGAGGACGGAGCGGCTGAGGTTACTCTCTTCGATGGTGTCGAAGTCGGCGATGAGCAGATTGCCAATGCCCATGAGGGCCAGATTTTTGAGGACTTCATTACCCAATGCGCCCGCGCCCACCACCAGGACGGTGGCGTTGCGCACCACTTCTTGCTGCCACCAGCTAATGTAGCCAAAGGTGTGGTAGCGGTCAGCGTCAGGATCGGTAATGACAATGAGGGGGGCAGTTATTTCGTTTGTTTCATCAGACATAGTTTGTTTCACAAGACCTGACAGGTTTTGGGAAACCTGTCAGGTCTGAATAGAGGTATCACGCCATTGTACGCGGGCAACGGCCGTAAAGTTGCACCCTTGATTCTACCAGCTTTCCTGTTAAAAAGGAGGCAGGTTCGTAGTGGGCGATTTATCGCCCTTTAGCAGCGCAGAAGGCGATGAATCGCCTACTACAAACGAGGACAAATGCAAGTTTCTTCAAAAGTCACGGCCGTCTACAAACACACCCCCGTACTCGATTATCTGGCGGGCCGGTTTACTTACCGGTCGCGGGTGGAGTGGAAACGGTTGGTGGCGGACGGCCGTGTCTCTTGTAACGGCCGTCCTTGCACCCCGGACACCATCGTCACCCAGGGGGACGTGGTGGCCTGTGACCTGCCTGATGTGGCACTACTGGAGAAGTTTGACTTCAACTACCAGATTATCTATGAAGATGCCTGGCTGTTGGGCATTAACAAACCCGCGAATCTGCTGGTGCATGACAAACGCCAGTTTGCCCAGGCCAACCTGATCTACCACCTGCGTGTGCGGCACGAGCCGCCGTACCCGGAAGCGCGGCTGGCGAACCGGCTGGACAAGGACACCTCCGGCGTGATAGTGGCGGCGCGAGACAGCCAGACATTGCGGCAGATGCAGCAGCTATTTGCCGGGCAGCAGGTGAAAAAGGAATATCTGGCGGTGGTGCGTGGTGTGCCTTCGCCGCCCTCAGGGGTGATTGATTTGCCCATTGACCGGCTGGACAGCCTGCCGGGCGTGTATCGGTTTGGTGTGGTAGAAGGGGGGAAAACGGCCGTGACTCATTACGAAACGGCGCAAACCTTTGGCGACCGATACGCCCTGCTGCGCCTCTTTCCGCAAACGGGCCGCACCCACCAACTGCGCGTCCATTTGCAGGCTATCGGCCATACCATTCTGGGGGATGTGCTGTACACGTTGCCCGATGCCGAATACCTGGCCTGGTTTGCCACGCGCCAACCATTGTCCCACGAACCAATTACCCGGCAAGCCCTCCACTGTGCCCGTGTGGAATTTGCGCATCCAGGGGTGGGACGGCCGTGTGTTATCACCGCCCCCCTACCACCGGATATAGCCGCGTTGCTCGCGGCGCTGGTGGATTAGAAGTTAGCGATTGGGGATCAGGTTTTGCTGCTTTTCATTTTATGCAAAATTCATCGTTGATGGCCGTACCCCACCCCGCTACAATCCCGCTCAAGTTGTGTGGAGCCACCGGTCAGCCAACCGGAGCCACCAATCACAACAGTAATCAGTAAACGGTAATCAGTAAACAGTTATGGCGTATCGGTTGACCAACCACCGATAACCGGCTACCAATTACCCCAAACCAGGAGGAAGCGCCCATGTCGCGTCGCCAGTTTTGTGCCGTTGACGGCCGTAACCTGATGGCCCTGACCAACATCAAAGACGCCAACAACCACATCACCAGCCACCTGGCCTATGGCTTGCTGCGGTCAGACGCCATCGCCGTCACCGCCAACGCCCAATACGACCTGTACGCCTGGGTGCGGGGTAAGCTTGACCCGGGCGTGGATACCGGTGTTAGCGAATGGATTATGCGGGTGTTGTTCTACAACAGCAGCAGCGGCAGCCTGGGGTCGTTGGATGTTGATTCCGGCAATCCGGGAACACTGAGTACCGGCTGGCAACAGGAGGGCGGCCGTTTCACCACCCCGTCCAACACTGCCTCGGTACGCATTGATCTGCACAACTACCTGAATTCCGGCTGGGTCGCCTTTGATGACGTCAGCTTCATCAAGGTGGGGACAGGCACGAACCTGGCACCCAACTATGGCTTTGAAAGCAGCGGCAGTTAGAGCGAGAAGCCAAGGTGGGGCAGCACGGTGGGGACAGCATCCCTATCGGGCTGAGAGGCGGCCGCAGCTACAGCGGAAGATCTCGCCGGAGCAGGGCCGGGCAAACCATTGCCACCCGCGTGACCAATGACCCCATCAGCGGCAACAACAGGCTGTTTTACATTTACAGCGAACATCCTTCGGCGGGCTCAGGACAAGCTGGGCTCAGGACAAGCTGGGCAGCGCCGGCCTGCTGATGAACAGCAGCAACAACCCGGTGGCGGGCAGCCGCCCCCGGTATCTCCCTGGCAGTGCCCCCACCCAAACCGGCAACGGCCGTGACTTCACCGGCCAGCGCGAAAACATAGAGTAGGGTCTGCTCTGTCAGCCGGTTTGGACCTGGCGTAGGGGGTGAATATGTGGGGGTACGGCCGTGCCCAACGGCGTGGTGACAGTTGACGGCTTGCCTGAGGGTCTGATGGGCGAAGATGGCGTGGCAGGGTCCGGGAGAGCATCCCCGCGGGTTGCAAAATGGCCGCGGCAGAGCAGTACAAATGGTCTATCTCTTCACGGATTTCTTATTGACAAAAAAGCCGCGCTTCCTTATTATCCCCCTCTGACTTATTTCTAGTCATTTAATGAGGTTATGTATGTTTATGACGACAATGATGGAAATTAGAGCGGGAGATGATATTTTGCAAAATCTTCCCTTCAAACCTTATCGAAATTCAATCGAGCGGCGAGCGGTGCAATTTTTGCCAGGGCCAAATGAGCCGCAAACGACCAATATCCAGACGCCCTGGGGTGAAACGCTGTTGTGCAAATATGGGGACTATATTGTCAGCGAGATGAATGCGCCCAAAGATCGTTGGCCGGTAGACCGGGAGATTTTTGAGGCGAGTTATCTGGAAATACAGGCGGGCAGTTATGTGAAACGGCCGTTGACTTATCTGGCGCCATTGGTAGATGTGACCGGCGATCCCAATCAACAGGTCGTTATCCATACGCTGGAAGGTGTGGTAACCGTCCGCGCCGGTGATTTTTACCTGGCGCGGGGCATCAAAGGCGAAATATGGCCTTATCCCAAAGATAAAGCAGATACCAGTCTGATACCGGTGGATATTTGGGAATAACCGCTGGTTCGTTGCCGCGGCTCTGACCGGTTTGCCCGCTAAAGTAGCCAATTCAAACCAAAAATGAAAATAAAAAGGCCCGGCAGTCAGCCGGGCCTTTTGTTTACACCATTGTGGGGCCGGGAGGGATCAAAATTTGGTGATGTTGAGATGTTCTATTACCCCACCCATCTGCCGCATCTGGCTGATCATGTGGCTTACCAGCAGTCCATCCATATCTTGTTGGGCGCTGCTGTTGCCGTCCCACAGGGCAATCATGCGCACCCGGTCAATGCCCAGAAATAGCGACGAGTAAAGCGCCCACCGGTTGTTCCGTTCGTACAAATTGTCCCCTTTTTTCACCTTGCCCAGGCGTTCGGGTTGGAAACGGATGTTCACCTGAGGATTGTTGCGCAGGGCATAATAACGCTCCACCCAACGTTCGCCGCCATAACTGATGAACTGTTTGATATAGAGTGGCTCGGCATAAGGCAGGTAGACGCTCACTTGCAAACCATGTTCCAGGCAACATTCGATAAAGATAATGTCGCCGCCACAGGCAGCACCGCCCACAAAAGCATGGTCATTTGTATCCGCCTTTGCTTTGTCTAATGCTTCCTGTATCTGTTTGCGAACTTCGGTTTCCAGAGTGGTGGGGAAACGGGTGATGGCGCGGTCGGGACGGTCTAGCATATGCCCGGCAAAGACGAAGGAACGCCCGGCCGTCGTCACGGCCGTTTTGCCCTCATCACCGCCCATGTCGTCCTTACGAATACGCGCCAGTTCGGCCTGCAATATCTTCATAGCCGCGTCCACGTAGGTTTCGCGCATGTTCAATGATTTCAGAATCTTTAGTTGTTGCAGTTCCGATTCTAAAAAGAAAGCATTTTGGCGGGTGGCGGTGAGCGCCTTGCGGTAGGCGCGGGTGACCTGGCGCGGTCGTTCGGCTGTCATCACCCGCAGGTTTGCCAGCGAAACCAACGTCCAGAAATCACTGTTTTCGTTCTGGATTCTGGCTTCCAGGGAAAAGATGAGCGCGCCTTCCAGGCTGGGTAGTGTTTCGCGCACGGCCGTGATCTCCGGGTCTGGATCCTCCTTATCGTCATACATATCAGCCAGTTTCACCAAAATCGTCGCCAGGGTGTAGACATTGACCGCCGGATAATACTCGTTCAAATTCTGGTAATAGCCATTCAGATACGTATGGTAAGACATCAACAGCCAGTGGTAACTTTCAAACGCTTCTTGCAGCCGTTTCTCGTCGTCTGCCATGTTAATCCACGACTCCATCCACATATCTTTGTAAATGCGCCCCAGGTAAGCAATGGCTTCCGTGTCGTGAGGATCGTCTGCCAATAATGTTTCCAGTTTCACAATGGCTTCATCCACCCGCCCCAGCCGGTTCAGGAAATACGCTTCTTGCCGCCGAAAATCGGCATTTTTGCTGTTGATTTCCAATCCCTGGCGGTATTGTTGCAGGGCCAGTTCATCCCGGCCCATGCTGCGCAGGGCGCGCCCGGCTTCTGCCACCGCCTCTTCTTTGATGAGCGGATTGCTGATCTCTTCAGTGAGTACCAGAATGTCGCCAATGCGCTTTTGCCGTTGGGCAATGGTCACGCGCTCTCGCCACTCGTTATATTCACGCCAAAAGCCGGTCGCCAGCGGCGTGCGCAGGGTTTTACGGTCGGCTTCCACCAGGCCGGTGAGTAAATTGAAGATGGGGCTGTGAATGGCCTCTGCATCTGAGGCATAGGTATCACGGCAGACGCGGGCAATGGCCTGCCGGTCTTTTTCCAAAAATGCAGGGTCGGGTACACCATCGGGACTGGTGTGGTAAGGAATGGTGCGCACGTTGAATATGTCGAATGGCATGTAGGCGCGGCCTGATTGGATATGTACCACGCCCCGTTTGCGAAAGGCATGGCGCACCCCCAATTCGTAAAAGACGTTGGCGTTGTCAATGCTCATGTCGGCAATGACCAGGTCGGCCAGCAGCAGCTCTTGAAACATGTCGGTGAGAATGTCACCGCTGACCGTCTCTTCGTCGGCGCGGAACGCCTCAAAGCCGGCATCTTCCAGAGCAGGTTTAATAAGCTCGGTGTAGATGGCATTAAAATCGAGTATCTGGCCTTCAAACCCTTTCTTTTTGCCAAAGGGCATCACCACAAAGGCATGAGGCCGGGTGGTTGGCCCTTTATCGTCCATGGCTTGAGTTTCTTCAAAGAGTCCTTGCAAGGATGTTTCTTCTATCTGCTCTACTGGTGTTGGTTCTGTCTGGTTGGTTGTGGCTGCCTGAGCGGTGGCTGGGGGGGGGCGCTTTTTACGCACGGCCGTACCCTTGCCATTGGCGCTCTCATCTGTCTGGATTACGGCTTCTTTTTTTTCCTCTGTCATTTGGGGGTCTCCGTTAACTTCCTTCTTCCTGGGTCGCCTTGGCCAGTGTCTGCTTGATGGTATCATCGGCTACCAGTACACCTTTTTCTAACAAACGATTGACGGCGTCATCTACGGCCGTATCCGATACGGCCGTGTCCGATGGGGCAGCCGGTTTGCCGTTCTCCGGGCCGTTTGTTTCCGTCAGGTCGAACTGGATGGGATATTTGACGTCCGGTACAGCTTCATACACCACTTCTGTCCACTTCTCCGGCACGGCCGTACCCATTTCATCCATGGCTTCGCTAATGGGCGTAAAAGTGACGGCAAATTTAATTTGTTCCCCCGCTTTCTGCCGCAGCGCTGCCGCTTCGGCGACGGCCGTGTCTAAAACCTCTTGCGCCGTTTCACCCCAGGCCGCAGCCTCGGCCGCCGCTGCGTCACGAGCGGCAGTGGAAGTGGCAACGGCCGTGTCTACCGCCTCTTGGGCTGTTTCCGACCAGGCGGCCGTT